>NZ_FQZM01000003.1 GCF_900142025.1 Desulfofundulus thermosubterraneus DSM 16057
CGGGATACGGCTTTGGCCAGGATGGTGGCCGTGGTGTATTCGTCTATTTCTTCCAATTCGGGGGTGATGAGCACAGCCCGGTCGGCGCCCATGGCCAGGGCCTGGCGCAGGACGTCCTGGGCCTTTGGCCCGCCCATGCTGACCACGGTTACTTCCCCTTTGGTTTTCTCCTTGATGCGCAGGGCTTCTTCTACGGCAAATTCATCGTAGGGGTTCATGATCAGGCTGACGCCTTCCGGGTTGATTTTGCCCTGCGCGTCGAGGGTGATTTTGGCTTCCGTGTCAAAGGTTTGCTTGGTGAATACTACTACCTTCATCTTCCCCCTCCTTAAACGTAAGAGCGGCGCAATTATATTGCAGGCGTAAATCTTCGGTGAATCAGGTTGGATGCGGTGCGCATCTTACGCGAAGCACTGGATTGGGCGAGGACGGCACCGCATCCTTGTCATAACTTTACCTACAGGTTAATGTTGGAGTACTTCCGCCAGGGTCTAACCACCTGTTTGTTTTCCAGGATATCCAGCGCTCTGGCGATATACTTCCTGGTATCGCTGGGCATGATGATATCGTCTATATAGCCGCGCTCTGCGCCGCGGTACGGGTTTTCATACATTTCACGGTATTGCTGGATTCTCTCGGCGGCTACTTTGGCCGGGTCTTCGGCATTTTTAATTTCCTTGGCAAAAATTACGCTGGCCGCCGTTTCCGCACCCACAATGGAGACCTGGGCTATGGGCCAGGCGTAGACCAGATCGGCCCCGGTGTCCTTGCAGCACATCCCCAGGTAGGCACCGGCAAAGGATTTGCGCAGAATTACCGTGACCTTGGGCACCGTGGCGTCGATGTAGGCGTAGAGCATTTTGGCCCCGTGCCTTAAGATCCCCCTGTGTTCTTCATAGGAACCAATCATGTAACCCGGGGTGTCGTGGAAGTTAACCAGGGGGATGTTGAACAGGTCGCAGAAGCGCACGAACCTGGCCACCTTGTCGGCAGCATCGCAGTTGATCACCCCACCCATATACAGGGGCTGGCTGGCCACAAGCCCCACCGTCCGGCCGGCAATCCTGCCGAAACCCACAATCACGTTGGGCGCAAAATCTTTCAGGATCTCAAAGAAAACCCCGTTGTCCACTATTTTATAGATCACCTGGTGCATGTCATAGGGTATGTGGCCTTCCTCGGGCACCAATCCGTCCAGTTCGGGAATGATCCTTTCGGCCTCGTCGCCGGTATCCACCCGGGGCGGCTTCTCCCGGTTGTTTTGCGGCAGGTAGCTCAAAAGCTCTTTGGTCTTGTCCAGACAGTCCTTGTCATCTTCCACCACCACGTGGGTTTGTCCGGTCCTGGTGGCGTGGACATGCACGCCGCATAAGTTCTCCAGGCTAATCTCCTCACCAAGCTGGGTCTTCACAAAGGCCGGCCCGGCTATCCCCATGAAACCGGTCTTCTTGCACTGGAAGACAAAGTCCTGCATCACCGGGTGATAGGCCTGTCCTCCCAGGCAGGGCCCCATCAACAGGGCAATCTGGGGGATAATACCAGAGGCAAGGATTTGGGAACGAAACAACCAGGCATAGGCCTCCAGGGTGTCCATGCCTTCCTGGAGGCGGGCACCGCCGGAGTCATTCATACCCACAAAGGGTATGCCCATTTCCTTGGCCATGTCAATGGCCTGGGCGAATTTTTTTCCGTGGTATTCACCAAAAGTACCGGCCATGGAAGTATAATCTTCAGCCGCCACCATCACGTTCCGGCCGTTTACCTTACCGTAACCCACCACCACGCCTTCGGCCGGAACCTCCCTTTTATCCATCCCAAAGGCCGTGGTACGGTGTTTGACGAACATACCGATTTCCGTGAAGGTGCCGGGGTCAAAGAAATATTCTATCCTTTCCCGGGCCGTCCATTTGCCGGCTTTGTGCTGCTGTTCTACCGCCTTGGGGCCGCCCATTTGCAGGATTTTTTCCTTTTTCTCCTTCAGTTCCTGGTAGCGATCCATTTGAACTTCCTCCTCCAGACGTGATCAAGACGACCGGTTGGCCTTGCGATAACCCAGAGCATCCTGGGAGATAATGAGCTTGTGGATATTGCTGGTGCCCTCCACTATCTGATAATATTTGGCGTCACGGAAGAACCGGGCCACGGGGTATTCCTCGGAGTAGCCGTAGGCACTGTATATTCTCAAGGCATAATCAGCGCACTTATTGGCGGCTTCACTGGCAAAAAGCTTGGCCATGGAGGTTTCCAGGGTGCTGGGTACCCCCTTGTCCTTCAAGAATGCCGCCCGGTAGGTTAAAAGGCGGGCCGCCTCAATGTCCACGCACATTTGGGCAATCATGTCCTGGATCATCTGGAACTTGCCGATGGGCTGGCCAAACTGCTCCCTGGTATTGGCATATTCGATGGCGGCGTCAAGGCAGGCCTGGGCCACTCCCACTGCTCCCGCAGCTGAAGCCAGGCGGGTGTTGTCCAGTTGCTGCATGCAGATGGCAAATCCCTGGCCTTCCCGTCCCAGGAGGTTTTCTTTGGGCACCTTGCAGTTCTCAAAAGTAATGGTACCCACGGGCGAAGACCAGTTGCCCAGTTTTTCAGTTATCGCTTCTACGGTAATGCCTTCGCTCTTCAGGTCCACGATGAAGGCGGACATGCCCTTGGCCCGCTGGGAGGGATCGGTATAGGCGTAAACGAGGGCTATGTCGGCTACAGGCGCTAAAGAGATCCACATCTTGCTGCCGTTCAAAATATAATAATCTCCCTCTAAAACAGCACGGGCCTTCATGGACGCCACGTCGGATCCGGCGTTGGGTTCGGTCATGGCAAAACAACCTAACAGTTTGCCGCTGGTGAGCCCCGGCAGGTACTTTTGCTTCAGTTCTTCGCTGCCGTGACGCCAGATGGTAATGGCCGGGCCGAGGGTGTTGGCCGCAAATATGATGCGCAGGGAACTGTGCACCCGGGCTATTTCTTCGGCCAGAATGGCTAAAGCCAGGTAGCCTAGCCCGTTCCCGCCGTATTCTTCGGGAATAACGCAGCCTAAAAAGCCCAGTTCCCCCATCTTCTCCACCAGATCCCGGCGAAAGCGGTGTGCCTTGTCGTCGGCATCCACCGTGGGCAGCACTTCGCTCACAGCAAAATCGCGGGCCAGCCTTCTAATGTCCTGTAACTCTTCCGGTAAATCGAAGTTCATAAGATCTCCTCCCTGGCAGGAAATTCATTTTTGCCTTTAGTTAGCCCGAGCAACCCTGGACGACTGTGCCTGGAATAACCCAGTTTCTGGGATAAAGTTTCCGCAGCGCGCTTCACCTCCCTGATTAAAACCGGCAGCCGTTCTTCGGTAA
Organism: Desulfofundulus thermosubterraneus DSM 16057; assembly: GCF_900142025.1. Taxonomy (GTDB): domain Bacteria; phylum Bacillota; class Desulfotomaculia; order Desulfotomaculales; family Desulfovirgulaceae; genus Desulfofundulus; species Desulfofundulus thermosubterraneus. The sequence goes on from NZ_FQZM01000003.1 coordinate 3,339, forward strand.
AGCGGCTTTCTATGCCAATGATCCCTATGGAGGCCCTGACGGAACCGGAAAAATCGTAAACCGGTGCTGCTATACCTACGCCGTGGTCAAGGTAGTCGCCATAGGTGATGGCGTATCCCTGTTCCCGGATCTTTTTGATCTCTTCCAACAAAATTTTCGGGCTCAGGTGCTCCTGGTTATCTGACATTTCCTTGATGTACTGGTTAATAAAATCGTCATCCATGAAGGAAAGCAGGGCCTTCCTAGCCGCACCCCTGTGCAGGGGAACTTCCTTGCCAACCAGTTCCATTACTTTCACCGGATAAGGCCCTTCAAACCTTTCCAGGAAAATGCCCATCTTACCTTGAACAACGGTGAGGTAGGAATCTTCGCCGGTGCAAAGGGTAAGCTCCTTTAAAACGGGCAGGGCTGCTTTCCTTAAATCTAGCGTTCCCCTGACCTGCAGGCCCATCTTCAACAGCTGGGGACCCAACCGGTAATTTTTGGTTTCAGGATCCTGTTCGACTATCCCAAATTCTTTAAATGTTTGCAAAAAACGATGGATGGTACTGGGTGGAAAGCCTGTAAGGTGAAAAAGCTCCCTGATGGACAAGCCGTTTTCGGATCCCTTTTCTGAAATAGCCTGAAGAACAATCAGGCCCTTGCGCAGAGTGTTGCTCATCAGCATCAGACCATTCCATATATCGAAATTGATTCCGATAAATAGCTAAACGTATTTTTTTACTTAGACATTCCTTTCTGTTTCCCTGTAACCCGGCAAAAATATAAAAATTAAAGTTAATTTTCTGACCTCTAACTTCCGACCTCCGACTTCCATTTAGATTGCTCCGCACGCCTTCAGTTCCTCAATTTCGGCCGCAGTGTACCCCAAACTCGAGAGGATCTCGCTGGTGTGCTGGCCGAGAAGCGGCGGAGGTAGACGGTATTCAATGGACATTCCGGAGAAGTTCAAGGGACTGCCAAGCACCTTGACTTTCCCCGCTTTTTCATGATCCATTTCCACCACCATGCCCCGGTGCAAGACCTGGGGATGGGAAACCACTTCCGAGATGGCGTTGATCATCCCGCAGGGAACCTTGTGCTCGTGCAGCAGGTTTACCCAGTAGCTGGCCTCTTTCTGAATGAAAATCTCAGCCAGTAGTTTCTCCAGCTCATCCCGGTGCTTTACCCTCATCTCGTTGGTCATGAACCGGGGATCGTCCACAAACTCGAGACCCAGAGCAGCGCAGAAACGCTGCCAGATGGCGTCGTTGCCCACGGCCAGGATGAAATACTTGTCCCTGGCGCGGAAAGCCCTGTACGGCACGATGGAAGGATGACCCGAGCCCATACGGATGGGATCTTTCCCGGACGCAAAATAGTTGCTGGCCATGTAGGTCAACCAGGAAACCTCCGTATCCAAGAGGGAGATGTCAATGTACTGGCCTTTGCCGGTTTCTTTACGGGCCATCAGAGCGCTTAAGATCCCAATAACGGCATACATGCCCGCTCCAATATCAATAATGGCCACGCCAATGCGTACGGGTTCGCCGTCCTTTTCCCCCGTGATGGACATCAGCCCGCCCTCACCCTGCATCAACAGGTCGTAAGCGGGGTGATCGCGGTAGGGGCCGTCCTGCCCATAACCGGACAGGGAACAGTAGATAATTTGCGGGTTAATTTCTTTAATCCGCTCATAATCTACACCCAGGCGCTGCACCGTTCCGGGCAGGAAGTTTTCAATCATCACATCGGCCTCTTTGGCCAGCCTGTAGATGATTTCCCGCCCTTTGGGCGACTTCATGTTAACGGTAATGCTTTTCTTGTTCCTGTTGACGCTTAAGAAATAGGCGCTTTCCCCGTTAACAAAGGGAGGGCCCCAGCTCCGGGTCTCATCGCCGACCCCTGGCATCTCCACCTTGATCACTTCCGCCCCCAGGTCACCCAGAATCATGGTGCAGAAAGGCCCCGTCAGGACGCGGGAAATATCCAGCACCTTGATCCCTTCCAGGGGCAATTTCGCCTTTTTTTCCGCCGCCATGCCGTCTCCCCTCCTTGTTCCAAATAATAAAACGGGTTCCAACAGATGAGTTATTATTTAGACGAACATTTGGGTTTTCCTGCTGTTATGACAAAAATTTTTACGAAGTGTGCCTATTTAGCCCATAAGTACCATCACACCCCATGTCGCCTGCTCCCTTGATCACCACCAGCGGCCGCCCTGTTTTGCAAAATGTTTTATTGTTTTCAGGATTGTATTTGGTATAATCTAAGCAAAAGGAGGGATACTCCTTGGTTGTTTGGAGACTGCACGAGATAATGGCAAGCAAAGGCTTAAGATTGCGGAGGTAGCACGAAGCACAGGCTTGGCCTGGGACACCGTGGCGGCAATTTATCACGGGAAAGCAAAGGGTATCAGTCCGGAAACTATCGATGCCCTTTGTGAAGCCCTTAACTGCCAGCCGGGTGATTTGCTGGTTTATGTTCCTGATGGAAAAGGGAGCAAACAAAGTTGAAAGTCAGGGGCGTGATTAAAATGCTCCAGGAAGACGGCTGGTACCTGCTGGCGCAGAAAGGCAGCCACCGCCAGTTCAAGCACCCTACGAAGCCCGGCCGGGTGACCATAGCCGGGCACCCCGGTGACGACATCGCCCCAGGGACTTTAAACAGTATTTTAAAACAGGCCGGATTGAAAGGGAGGCATGAAAAGTGAGGCGTTACCTTGTGGTCATTGAGAAGGCCAACGGCAATTATTCGGCATACATCCCGGACGTGCCGGGATGCGTGGCCACCGGCAAGACGGCAGAAGAAGCTAAAGTAAATATAGCCGAAGCTTTGAAAATGCACCTTGAGGGGCTGGCCGAAGACGGCTTGCCCGTGCCGGAACCCAAGGCGGAAACCGATTACGTGACGGCTTAAACTTGCGTGGCAGCTATTGCACTGGTGTTCAACTGGAAACGCCAGGGGTTTGCCCCCTGGCGTTTCCCCTTGCAGTAATTTTACAGTAAAACCGGGTTTTGCAGTAACCCACAAAACCCGGTACCCCTTGATTTCACTGGTGGGCGATGACGGATTTGAACCGCCGACCCCATGCTTGTAAGGCATGTGCTCTCCCAGCTGAGCTAATCGCCCGTATGGTGACCCCAGCGGGATTCGAACCCGCGTTACCGCCGTGAAAGGGCGGTGTCTTAGACCACTTGACCATGGGGCCGTTTTAAGATATGAGATGTGAGAAGTGGGATGTGAGATTTGTTGTTGGCTTTGGCTTTGCCAAAGCCTTCTTAATCTCACTTCTCACTTCTCACCTCTCATTGCTCCCTGGTGGGCCCACCAGGACTCGAACCTGGAACCAGCCGGTTATGAGCCGGATGCTCTACCAATTGAGCTATAGGCCCACAAATTAATATGAGATGTGAGACCGGAGAACGGTGCATAAATGATTATACATAAAAACACAGCCCCGGTCAATGGCTTTGTGGAGAAAAATTATACCGGGGCTGGTGGTTTAATCTAAGTAGTCTTTAAGCTTCTTGCTGCGGCTGGGATGCCGCAGCTTGCGCAGAGTTTTCGCCTCAATTTGCCGGATCCGTTCCCGGGTCACCCCAAACTTCTGACCCACTTCCTCCAAAGTACGGGCGCGGCCGTCGTCCAGCCCAAAGCGCAGGCGCAGCACCTTTTGTTCCCGGTCGGTGAGGGTTTTCAGAACCTCCTCCAGTTGCTCCCGCAAGAGAGTATAAGAGGCCTCTTCCGCCGGCGCCCGGGCGTCCTGGTCCTCGATGAAATCCCCCAGGTGAGAATCTTCTTCCTCCCCAATAGGCGTTTCCAGGGAAACGGGTTCCTGGGCTATTTTCATGATCTCCCGCACCTTTTCCTCGGAAATGCCCATCTCCTTGGCGATTTCCTCCGGGGTTGGCTCCCGGCCCAGTTCCTGCAAAAGCTGGCGGGAAACCCGGATCAGCTTGTTGATGGTTTCCACCATGTGGACCGGTATCCGGATGGTCCTGGCCTGATCGGCGATGGCCCGCGTGATGGCCTGCCGGATCCACCACGTGGCATAAGTGCTGAACTTATATCCCTTGCGATAGTCAAATTTTTCTACCGCCTTGATCAGTCCCAGGTTGCCTTCCTGGATCAGATCTAAAAAGAGCATACCCCGGCCTACGTAACGCTTGGCTATGCTGACCACTAAACGCAGGTTGGCTTCCGCCAAACGTCGTTTCGCTTCCTCATCTCCCTGCTCCATGCGTTTGGCCAATTCGATTTCTTCTTCCGGGGTCAACAGGGGAATGCGCCCGATCTCTTTCAAGTACATCCTTACGGGATCGTCTATGGCGACCCCCTCGGGAATGGAAAGGTCCACATCCTCTTCTGCTGGCGGCTCCATAACGGCGTCATCTATAGGTTCCAGGTCCGGGATTTCCGGCACCACTTCGATACCCATACCGGCTAATTTTTCATAAATATCGTCAATTTGTTCCGGCGTTAAATCAATACCCTGCAAGGTATCCATAATCTCACTGTAGGTGAGGACGCCCCTTTTTTTACCCTTTTCGATTAATTCCCTGACACATTCAAGTTTGCTCAATTCGTCCCCCAATTTGCTCATTCCCCCTTTCCAACAAGGGTTTGCCGGTCTGTAACAGACTTTGCAGGTCACTTAAAATCCGGGCTACACGCCCCTGATCGCCAATCCTTTCGGCTTCAGCCAGTTCCTGTACCAGTCTTTCCCTTTTTTCCTGTATATTATTTCTTTGAATGGTACAAACAAGATCGGGAATTATTTTAACCGGGTCATCCCCGGGTATTTTTTCCATGAGCAATTGGCTTAATAAGTGTTGTTCTTCTTCATCCAATTCATGCATCCACGCAGCCGGATCAACCCGAACCGCTTCCCCCTCACGGCAGATAAACTGGTAAATCTGGCGTAAACCAGGGTCCCGGGGGAAGGATTCGCCCAGTTGCCGGCTAACCTCCCGCACATACCCGGGATAATGCAACAACAGCTGGACAAGGAGCAATTCCGCCTTATTTCGGGCGCTTGCTATTATATTATGCTTATTTTTAGCAATTTTATCCGGATTTAGCCATTTTTTTCCCGAGTCTCTACTAAATCGCTGTAAAGCATCTCTCACCGCTTCCCAGCTTAAGCTTAAACGGGCAGCCACCCGCTTAATACCCTCTTCTCGCTCCGCTTCTCCTGGCATGGCAGCCAGATTCGGCAGAACCTGGGCCAACAGGGAAGCGGCATCACCACCTTTTTTCGCTGCCTGGCTTAGCTTGTAATCCAACAGGGAGGCCGCCGTCTCGACCAACTGCCGCCACTTCTCCCCGCCATGCTGCTTGATATATTCATCTGGGTCTTTCCCCTCGGGAATGGTGACCACCCGCACGCGAAACCCAAGCTGTTGCAGAAGATCCAGCCCCCGGATAGTGGCAGCAATGCCTGCCGTATCAGCGTCATAAGCAATAACCACATCTTTGGTATAACGGGACAAAAGATGGCCCTGCTCTGCAGTGAGGCTGGTCCCCAGGGAAGCCACCGCATTGTGAATGCCGTGTTGGTGAGCGGTAATCACATCCATATAGCCTTCCATAATGATGGCGTAACCTTGTTCCCGGATGGCTGCCCGGGCCAGATGCAGGCCGAAAAGCAGTTGCCCCTTATTAAATACTATGGTCTCCGGGGTATTGAGGTACTTGGGCTGGCTGTCATCCAGTACCCGGCCCCCGAAGCCCACCACCCGCCCCTGGGCATTGCAAATGGGAAAGATCAGGCGGTTTCTAAACCGGTCGTAAAGCTTTCCCCGCTCCCCCCTGATCAAAAGACCCAATTCCACCGCCCGGTGAGAAGGGTAGTTGCGGGAGGCAAGAAACTGCAACAGGGCATCCCATCCGGGAGGAGCATAACCCAGTTGAAAAATCCCCTGGGTATGCCGGGACACCCCCCGCCTTTCCAGATAGCTGCGGGCTTCCCTCGCCTCCGGCCGGTGGATGAGAAAGTGGTGATAAAAATCCCGCACCATGGCGTTAATTTCCCAGGCCTGCTCCTCCAGCCAGGCCCGCGACCCCTCCCGGGGCCCGCCAGGACGCGGTACTGTTATGCCGGCCCGGTCCGCCAACCTGTATACCGCTTCTGGAAAAGTCAGGTTCTCTTGAAGCATCAAAAATTTAAAGACGTTGCCCCCAATTCCGCAGCCAAAACAGTAAAAGATCTGTTTGTCGGGGCTTACTGTGAAGGATGGGTCTCTCTCCTGGTGAAAGGGACAACTACCAACGTAGTTTTTGCCTTTCTTCTCCAGGCGAACATACTCACCGATTAGCTGAACAATATCGGTTGCCAGGCGGACGGATTCCACGACATCGGCAGGGATCAGGCCACCCATGGGAACCACCCTCCCAAACCCATCCCAGGGGCGTCACGTCCCTCTGTGAATGAGGTATTCGCTATCACTATAGATTTTCCTCCCCAGACCTTCGACAATTTTTCTACCCTTACGCCGTTAACCTATTCCGGCGTGGGAAAGGCCCGGGGAATAAAGAGACGGGAAAATTGGGTAATGGCGAAATGGTCGGTCATGCCCGCAATGTAATCACAAACTACCCTCTCCACCCCCACCTCATCAACCCTCTTGAGTTGCTCCGGAGGCAGCGCTTCCGGATGCTTGGTGAAGTAAAGGTAAAGGTACTGAACCACGTTTTTGGCTTTGGATTCCTCTCTTTTCGCCTCTGAACCAATGTAAACGTGGGCAAAAAGGAAAGAGCGCAACTCATCTGTGGCCTGCTGGACTTCAGGGCTCATGGAGATCACCGGTCTTTCCCAGCTGTTATTGATCAGATCCAGCACCATGGTGTTAATACGTTCCCGGTGCGTGCGTCCAAGAACGTCCAGGCAGGGCTTAGGCAGATCCTCCAGGGTAAGAATGCCACCCCGGATGGCGTCATCAATATCATGGTTAATATAAGCCACGCGGTCACAAATTTTTACCACCTGGCCTTCCAGGGTAAGCGGCCTTACCATGCCGGTGTGGTTTAAAATCCCGTCCCGGACTTCCCGGGTAAGGTTTAAACCCCTACCCCCTTCCAGTTCATCCACAATCCGCAAACTTTGCTCGTTATGACGAAACCCGGGAGGGAAGACTTCATTTAAAGCTTCTTCCCCGATATGACCAAAAGGTGTATGCCCCAGGTCATGGCCCAGGGCAATGGCCTCGGTAAGGTCTTCATTCAGACGCAGTGCTTTGGCCACCGTGCGGGAAATTTGAGCCACTTCGAGGGTATGGGTAAGCCTGGTACGGTAGTGATCCCCTTCGGGAATGATAAAAACCTGGGTTTTGCCCTTTAAACGGCGAAAACTTTTGGAATGGATGATCCGGTCCCGGTCCCGTTGAAAAGCCGTACGCACCTGACAGGGTTCCTCGGGGTACAGGCGACCGGCACTGGACGAACTGCAACAGGCATAGGGAGATAATTGCTGTTCCTCCAACCTTTCCGTGCGTTCCCGAATGTTCACCTTTATCACCCCGATGAAAAACCCCCGGAGCCACGGGGCAAAACCGGGGGTATGAAGTTTCTATCCGCCCGTTACCCGGGACCTGTCCCGCAGACCCCGGGTGGCCAGGGCGACTTCCACCACCCGCCGGGCCAGTATTCGCGCCCGCTGCAATCCCAAAGCATCCTCGCTGGCGGGATCCTGGGCACAGGCTCCTTGATGCCCAGCATCATCCTCCAGGTAGCCGTCCCCCACCACGGTCATCCCCTGGCAAAGCATCATGTCGTGCATGGCCCGTAAGGCGGTTTCCTGACCGCCAAAACGGGCACCGCCTACGGTTAATGCCCCACCGACAACATTTAAAAGAGCTTTCTCCCGGCGCAAGGGACGGGTACGGTCCCAAAAGGCCTTCAAGTGGGAGGACACGGTACTGAAATATACGGGACTGCCCATAATAATGCCATCGGCCTGGCGCATCAAATTAAACACGTCCTCCAGACGGGTTCCGGAAAAGCACTTCCCCGCACAGGGATCGGAGCAAACGACACAATAGGGGATTTTTAATTCCGCCAAAACTTCAGACACCTGACAAAAGACGAACTTTGCACCCGCCGCTTCTACTACTTCCCTGGTGGCCAGCAACATCTGGGCGGTACTGCCCGCCCGGCGAGGACTACCGTTAATAGCCAAAACCAGCATCTTCATACCCTCTCTTCAAGAACTTAAACTAAATTATTATACCTGAAAAAACAAATTTCCTTCCTTGAGATTTTTTAAAAAATATGCCTTGCTAAACGAATTTAGACCTTTAACGGCCTTTTAGACGAATTTGAGCCATCAAGGTATATATAGGGCCGCCGCGGGTAAGCTCGCTTTGCATTAAATCCACCGAAGCAACTTGGACCGTACCAAGGTGAGTGCAGGCATCGCCAAGTTCACGCACCTGCACCATCAATTCCGGCACCTTCCGGGGAGAACGCAACCTGGCCAGCGTTAAGTGGGGAGAAAAGGGTCGACCCGGCAAAGGTATCCCGAAAGGCACCATGGCCTCGCTCACCAACCGGTGGATTTCCCGCAACTCGTCCCCTCCGCCGGTGACACCGGTCCAGAGAACCCGGGGACGCCGGGGATCCGGGAACACGCCCAAACCACCCAACTGCACGGAAAAAGTCTTTTGGGTAAGCAAGACCCTTTGGGCCGCGGCAACAAGGTTATTGATCAGGGCAATCTCCACTTCCCCCAGAAAGTGGATAGTTAAATGCAGGTTTTCCCTTTCCACCCACTTGGCATCCGCCCCGGTTCCTTGTAACTGATTTTGGATCTTCCAAAGCCGCTCTTTAATTGTATCGGGAAGGTTTATGGCCCAGAAAAGCCGCATGGTTTTACCCATTCCCTCTCTCCTCTTCCCCGCCCTTATACTCACCCAAAATGCGCATAAAAGCCTCGACTACCCGAGGGTCAAATTGGCCCCCGGCGTTACGTTTTAATTCGTTGATGGCCACCGGCACCGGCAGTGCCTTGCGATAGCTGCGATCCGAGGTCATGGCATCAAAGGCATCGGCCACGGCCAGAATCCGGCTGAGCAGGGGAATTTCTTCACCCCGCAACCCCCGCGGGTAACCCCGCCCATCATAACGCTCATGGTGGGCCAGCACTACCGGAACTACATCCTCCAACCAGCTTATATGGGATAAAATAGTGGCTCCCTTTTCCGGATGTTGGGTAACCTGCTTAAATTCATCCGTTGTTAGAGCTCCCGGCTTGTTGAGAATATTTTCCGGTACGCCGATTTTACCCACGTCGTGCACGATACCGCATATGTAAGCCAGATCAACCTCTTTTTCGTCAAGCCCAAGGGCCTCCGCAATTAGGCGAGCATATTCCGCCACCTTTTCACTGTGTCCCATGGTGTATTGATCCCGGGCCCCAATGGCTTCGGCAAAGGCATAGATGGTTTCAAACTGCTCCGAGACGGTGGTCAGGCGGTTCATTACCGTTTCCTTTAACAACTTCCGGTCCCGGAGGAAATTGTAGTAAACGGCGCAGGCCCCCACCACCCCTCCATCCCGGTCCCGCAGGATAGAAGTATCCACCAGGAAAACTTTCGGCAGAACATGCAACGCGGTTTTTATTTCTTCCAGACGCAAAGAAAACTCGCGGCCCGTTTCCAGCGTTTCAATTAAAGCACTGGAATACCGCCCCTTGCGGTCAAATTTCTTTCCCTGAAAAAGAATGTCAATTAGGGGATGGGAAATAGCTTCTTCCTTATTTACCCCCAATTCCCTTTCAGAAGCACTGTTGAGATAAATCAAAAATCCCCCGTGATCAATAACCAGCACCGGACACGGCAAAGCTTCCAAAATCAGCCTGTCTAGCGATGCGCCTTCACCATCCATACCGGGTCCCCTTTCCCTTAAACGATAACTGCTATAATCTTTCTCTTTTTGTTTCTCTTTTTGTCGCCTTTTTCCTGTAACCAACCCCCTAAAATTATTAACCCTCCCAAAGGGAGGGCGCAGTATCGTCAGAAATGACCCTGGGCGGCCGGTTAATTTATCGCGGAAAGACGCACGTTCCTTCCGTGACCACCAGCCGCCCTCCTCACTACAGTTCTCAAGCGCTACTTTTAACAGTTCTTTACCCTGGCCTGGGCTGCGGCCAGGCGGGCAATGGGGACCCGGAAGGGAGAACAGCTGACATAGTTTAACCCGATGCGGTGGCAAAACTCAATGGAACTGGGCTCGCCGCCGTGTTCGCCGCAAATACCGATAACCAAATCGGGTTTGGTCTGGCGGCCCAAAGCCACGCACATTTTCATCAATTTGCCCACGCCGGCCTGGTCCAGAACGATGAAGGGGTTTTCCGGCAGGATCTTCTTCTCCACATACTCGTGCAAGAATTTGCCCTCGGCATCATCCCGGGAAAAACCAAAGGTGGTTTGGGTCAGGTCATTGGTGCCAAAGGAGAAGAAATCCGCTTCCCGGGCAATTTCATCGGCCAGCAGGGCCGCGCGGGGTATTTCAATCATCGTCCCCACGCTATACTCAAATTCCACGCCCGTTTCCTTCATTACCTGTTCAGCTACTTCGTCAACCAGCTGGCGAAGCAAAGCCAGCTCCCTGACCTCGCCAACCAGGGGAATTTCCACTTCCGGAAACACCTTTACGCCCTCTTTTACCAGCTGGACCGTAGCCTGGAAAATGGCTCTGGCCTGCATGGCATAAACCTCCGGGAAAGTTATGCCCAGGCGGCAGCCCCGGTGACCCAGCATGGGGTTGAATTCCGCCAGCACCCTTACTTTTTTCAGCAACTCCTCTTTCTTCCGCAGTTCTTCTTCATCGCCACCGGTGAGGCGCAGGCGGGTAATTTCCACCGCCAGTTCTTCCGCGTTGGGCAAAAATTCATGCAAGGGGGGATCCAGCAGGCGGATGGTCACCGGCAAACCCTCCATGGCTTTCAAAATGCCGTAAAAATCCCCCTGCTGCATGGGCAAAAGCTTATCCAGGGCGTCCTGCCGCTCCTGGGTGGTGGTGGCCAGGATCATGTCCTGTACTATGGGCAACCGGTCCGGAGCCATAAACATGTGTTCCGTGCGGGTCAGACCGATACCCTCGGCCCCAAAGGCACGGGCTTTAGCCGCATCTTCCGGAGTGTCCGCATTGGCCCTTACGCCCAGGGTGCGGATCTCATCGGCCCACTGCAACAGCTCAAGAAATTCGGGGGAAAGCTCGGGATCGATCAGCGGCACCTCCCCGAGAATTACCTGGCCGGTAGATCCGTCAATGGAAATGACATCTTCCTTCTTGACCACCAGGTCATTGACGCGAAACTCGCCGGCCTCGTAATCAATGCGTATGGCCTCACAGCCGCAAACGCAGGGCTTGCCCATACCGCGGGCCACTACTGCCGCATGGCTGGTCATTCCACCCCGGGAGGTGAGCACCCCCTGAGCAGCAACAATGCCGTGGATGTCGTCGGGAGTGGTTTCCGTACGGACAAGGATGACTTTTTCACCCTGATTGCCCAGCACTTCAGCCTCATCGGCGTCAAATACAACCTTACCGCTGGCCGCACCAGGAGAAGCAGGCAAGCCTTTGGCAATAACCTTTACGCTGCCCCGGGGATCGATACGGCGGTGCAACAGCTGATCCAGCTGGGCGGGCTCCACCCGCATGATGGCCTCTTCTTTGCTGATCAATCCCTCATGGACCATATCCACGGCAATTTTTACGGCCGCCTGGGCAGTGCGCTTACCGGTACGGGTCTGCAAAATGTAAAGCCTGCTCCGCTCAATGGTAAATTCGATGTCCTGCATGTTCCGGTAATGTTTCTCCAGACGCTCGCATATGGAGGCAAACTGCTGGTAAACAGCGGGCATTTCCACCTTTAAATCGGAAATTGGCCGCGGTGTCCGGATGCCCGCCACCACATCTTCACCCTGGGCGTTAATCAAATATTCCCCGTAAAGCTCCCGGGCACCGGTGGCTGGATCCCGGGTAAAGGCTACCCCGGTACCGCAATCATCCCCCAGGTTGCCAAAGACCATCACCTGGATGTTAACGGCAGTACCCAGGTCATCGGGAATTTTGTTGATCCGGCGGTAGACAATAGCCCGGTCGTTGTTCCAGGAGTTAAATACGGCATAAATGGCCATGAAAAGCTGCTCCATGGGGTCCTGGGGGAAGGGCTGTCCGGTCTCCCGTTCGATTAAGGCCCTGTACTCCGCGACCACCTGTTCCAGATCTTCAGCCGGCAATTCCTGGTCGAGGGCCACCCCCCGGCGCTCCTTGTATCTTTCCAAGATCCGTTCAAACTTGGCATGTTCAATGCCCAGAACCACATCGCCAAACATATTCAGGAAACGGCGGTAGCAGTCAAAGGCAAACCGCCGGTCGGCGGCCCGGCCCAGGCCTTCCACCGTTTCATCGTTTAATCCCAGATTGAGCACTGTATCCATCATCCCGGGCATGGATACTGGAGCACCGGAGCGCACGCTCACCAGCAAGGGATTGGCAGGGTCGCCAAACCGCTTGCCCGTTTTTTCCTCCAGCACACGTATCTTTTCCCGCACCTGTTCCTCCATCCCGGGAGGAAACCGCCGGTCATTAACGTAAAACTCCTTGCAGGCCTCCGTGGTAATAATCATGCCGGGCGGGACAGGCAGGCCTATGTTGGTCATCTCCGCCAGATTCGCCCCTTTGCCGCCGAGCAGATTTTTCATGTCCGCGCGGCCCTCTTCAAACAGGTAGACATACTTTTTACTTGACATGCCTTTCCCCCCTGTAATAAATTTCCAGCACGCGGCTGGCCGTTTCCTCTACTGCCTTGTTGGTAACGTCAATGACAGAACATTTTACCCGGCGCATGATTTCTTCCGCGTACTCCAGTTCCTGTAGTATGCGTTCCATGCTGGCGTAATTTGCCTTGGAAGCAAGCCCCAGAGCTTTCAGACGTTCCCGACGGATTTCATTTAGCTGCTGGGGTTGGATGGTTAAACCGATTACCCGGTGAGGCGGCAATTTAAAGATTTCTTCCGGTGGCGCCACCTCCGGCACCAGGGGAACATTGGCCGCCTTTATGGCCTTGTGGGCCAGGTACATGCACAAGGGAGTTTTAGAAGTCCGGCTGACGCCAATCACCACCACGTCCGCCCGTAAAATTCCCCGGGGATCTTTTCCGTCATCGTACTTTACAGCAAATTCCACTGCTTCCACTTTACGAAAATAATCATCGTCGACACGGCGGACCAGGCCGGGTTCCAATTTCGGTCTTAGACCCCCTACCCGGGTCAGGGCGTCCAACATGGGGGTCAATATGTCCACAGTAGGTATGTTGTATTTACTCGCTTCCCTTTCCAAAGCTTCCCGTAACTCCGGAACAACCAGGGTATAAGCTATGACACTGGGCCTGGTACTGGCCTCCTGCACAATTTCGACAATTTCTTCCACATCATGCACAAAGGGCACCCGGTGGATATCCCCTATACCGGAGTTGAACTGGCTGGCCGCCGCCCGGGCCACCAACTCCGCCGTTTCACCAATGGAATCGGAGATGATGTAAATCACCGGGTGTGTATTACTGGTCGTGGTAATGGTTACCTCCCCCTTAGTTTCCTTCTCCCAGCTCAACAAAGAGGCGAGTGATATTAGTCTTGCTCAGGCGACCGATAACTTCCAGGTCCTTGTTTTTGTCGCCCCCCTCAACCGGGCGTACCACGGGCAGGGCATCCACTTCGTGGGTAATTAGTTTCTTGGCTGCCAACCAGACCGAATCATCAGGGCCCACGGTAATAACATTGGGCATACGGGTCATTACCACACCCACGGGTAATTTATGGATATCCTGCCCCCCCAGGGTGATCTTCAACAGATCCTTCCGCGAGATAACCCCCTCCAAAATCCCTCCCTCCCGGACCACAATCAGTGTCCCCACGTCCTCAATGAACATGGTGACCACCGCATCGTATACCGAACAATGCTCCGAAACAACCACAGGTACGGACTTTACTTCTCCCACCTTGATGCGGTGAAGCTTTTCGGCAATCACCTTGTTCGGGGTCTTGCCGCTGTAATAGTAGCCCACCCGGGGGCGGGCCTCCAGAAGCCCGGCCATGGTCAAAATAGCCATGTCGGGACGCAAAGTGGCCCGGGTGAGGGAGAGGCGCTCGGCAATCTGCTCACCGGTAATGGGACCTTCCTTTTTGACAATCTCCAGAATGGCTTCCTGTCGTTTGGAAAGTTCCAATTTCATCGCCCCTTAAAAGAGCAATTATGTTATACTAATCGGCCCACTTAAAGCAATGTTATATAATATTATATATTCGTCTTAGATTTTCCTCCTGCATCAAACCCAAAATTCATGTATACAATTTGTCCCCCGGTGCGGCAACCAGTTTGCTCAGATCGGCCACACCCAGGGCCAGGGTGGCCACTCCTTTAAGCAGGCTGAGACGGTTGTTCCGGATTTTCTCATCATCCACCATGACCATGACGGCATCAAAAAACTGATCTACTCCCGGCCGCAAAGAAGCCATGGCCGCCAACGCACCCCGGTAATCCCGGGCGGCCAGATTGCGGGCAACCTCTTCCTGTACTTCTTTTAATTTCTTGTACAGGGCTACTTCTGCCGGGTGCACGAGTACAGCCGGGTCCACCGTGGTGGAACCGTGCTTGCGGGATAAATTATGGGCGCGGGTAAAGGCCGTGAGCACTGCTTCAAAATGGGGTTCGTCCCGGAACGCCTCCACAGCCTGGGCGCGCTGCCAGGCGCCGGTGAGATCATCAAAACCGGCCGCCAACACCGCCTCCACCGTGTCGTAGGATAATCCCCGGTCGGCAAAAATTCCTTTCAAGCGCTGGGCGAAGAAGTCCATCAGGTGGGATATAACCTGTTCCCTTCTCAGCTTCAGTTCCACCCGCCCGCGGTACTGTTCGTAGGCCTGCTCAATCAAACCGCGCAAGGAAAGCACCAGTTCCCCCTCCAGGCAGATATGGCATATCCCCAGGGCCTGCCGGCGCAGGCCGTAGGGATCCTGGGAACCGGTGGGCTCGATGCCGATGGCAAAACAACCAACCAGGGTGTCCATTTTATCGGCCAGGCTCAATATCCGTCCCGGGGTACTTACCGGCAGCTCATCGCCGGAGAAACGGGGCAGGTAATGCTCGTAAATGGCCCGGGCAACCGCCGGATCCTCCCCGGAAGCCAGGGCGTATTCCCGACCCATGACGCCCTGCAATTCGGGAAATTCGTAGACCATGTTGGTAACCAGGTCGGCCTTGGCCAGGTATGCCGCCCGCAGCACCTGTTCCGTTTCTTTTTCGCCGACGGCAAAAACACGGGCCAGGTAACGGGACAAGCCGATAAGGCGTTCCACTTTGTCGTAGACCGTACCCAGACTTTCCTGCCAGACGACCTTTTTTAACGCCTCTACCCGTTGGGCCAGGGGTATGGCCAGATCTTCCTTCCAGAAGAAAGCGGCATCGGCCAGACGGGCCCGTAGCACCTTTTCATTTCCCGCCCTTATCGTATCCAGGTAGTCCTCATTACCGTTGCTGATGGCAATAAAGCGGGGCAGCAGTTTACCCCGGGCATCCCGCACGGGGAAATAACGCTGGTGTTCCCGCATGGGCGTTACCAGCACCTCGGCGGGCAACTGCAAAAAGCTCTCGTCAAAGCTGCCGCAAAGGGCTAAGGGATATTCCACCAGATTGGTTACTTCTGTCAGCAGTTCTTCGTCGGGCACTACCTGCCCGCCGGCTCCGGCTGCCAGCTCCTTCACCTGGTTCCAGATCATCTCCCGGCGCCGCTCAGGATCTACCACTACCCGGCCCCGCTCCATAACCTCGAAATACTTGCTGGCATGGGGGATTTCCAGAGGGCCCTGGCTTAAAAACCGGTGCCCGTAGGTAATCCGCCCGGACCGGAGACCGGCATAGGAGAAATCAATCACCTGATCACCGTAAAGGGCCACCAGCCAGCGAATGGGACGGGCAAAGCGCACCTCCAGGGTTCCCCAGCGCATGGGTTTGGGGAAGTGCAAACCAGCAATTAAAGAGGGGCAAAGCCCGGCCAGCACTTCCGTTGCGGGCCGACCCTCCTGACGCTTCACTGCAAATACATATTCCACGGGGCCCAGGTTTTTCACCACCAGCTGGGAAACATCCACCCCCTGGCTTTTCGCAAAACCCAGGGCCGCCCGGGTTGGCTCCCCGGCCGGATTGAAGGCCACTTTAACTGCCGGCCCTTTTACCTCCTGGATCAGGGATTCCTGCACACCGGCCAGGTTGTAGACGTAGAGGACCAGGCGCCGTGGGGTGCCACAGGTCTTAATTTCACCAAAGGGCAGCCGGTTCTCCCGCAACAGATTCACTGCCAGTTCCTTCAATTGTTCCAGGGCCGGGTTTAAAAACCGGGCCGGTATTTCTTCCATACCAATTTCCAGTAAGAAATCCTGGGTATGCATGGTTGTCCTCCCTCGATTATTAGTTATTAGTGTTTTTAACGGTTATTTCTTTAAAAGGGGGTAACCCATTTCTTCCCGCTGGGCCACATAGGCCTCGGCACAGGCCCGGGCCAAGCTGCGTACCCGGTGAATGAAGGCAGTGCGTTCGGTAACGCTGATGGCGCCCCGGGCATCCAGGAGGTTAAAGGTATGGGAGCATTTGAGCACATAATCGTACGCCGGCAGGACCAGGCCCTTTTCTACTATGCGCCGGGCCTCCCTTTCGTACATATCAAATAGCTTAAAAAGCATCTCTGTATCGGCCTCTTCAAAATTGTAACGGGAGTGTTCCACTTCGCCCCGGTGGTGTACGTCTCCGTAAGTCAGGCCGTTGACCCATTCGATGTCAAAAACATTGTCCTTGCCCTGGATAAACATGGCCAGCCGTTCCAAACCGTAGGTGATCTCCGCCGAAACGGGGCGGCAGTCCATGCCCCCGCATTGCTGGAAATAGGTGAACTGGGTGATCTCCATCCCGTCCAGCCATACCTCCCAACCCAGGCCCCAGGCACCCAGGGTGGGGGACTCCCAGTTGTCTTCCACAAAGCGGATATCGTGCTCCCGGGGGTTGATCCCTATGGCCGCCAGGCTGTCCAGGTATACCTCCACCACATCATCGGGGGAGGGCTTCAGGATAACCTGGTACTGATAGTAATGCTGCAGCCGGTTGGGATTTTCCCCGTAGCGGCCGTCGGTGGGCCGGCGGGAAGGCTCCACATAGGCCACCCTCCAGGGTTCGGGCCCTAAAACCCTGAGAAAAGTAGCCGGGTTCATCGTGCCGGCGCCCTTTTCCACATCGTAGGGCTGCTGGATAATGCAGTTTTGATCGGCCCAGAAACGGTTTAAAGCCAGGATCAAGTCTTGAAAGTTCATGTATACATTCCTCCCTGAGCTAGAGAAAAAAGTGATACTTAAGAAAAAATTAGAACACCCTTACTCCCAGGGGTACTTCCCGGTCGGGGTGCAACAAGGCTATATCGCCCTTTTCGTCGGGCACTCCCAGTACCAGGACTTCCGAAGGGAAACCGGCCACCCGCCGGGGCGGGAGGTTTACCACCGCCACCACCAGGCGACCTACCAGTTCCTCCGGACGATAAAGGGCGGTGATCTGGACACTGGACTTTTTTATTCCCAGGGGCCCAAAGTCAATAGTTAGTTTGTAGGCGGGCTTACGCGCTTCAGGAAATTCTTCCGCTTGCAGCACCCGCCCCACGCGCATGTCAACCGCCAAAAAATCTTCAATAGTGGCCATTATCCCACCCCTTTAAAAATTTAAACCCCCCGCCCGGGCAAACTAGGCCAGGGACGGGAGGTACTTCCCGCGGTTCCACCCTGTTTGGCCGCTACAAAAAGCGGCCCCCTCCTTTGGTGCAGGTTTTACTCACCGCCACCTGACACGGCGGCTTTCCTCCTGCCGCTCGGGAACCCCCTTCACACGGGTTCGTTTTACCGGGCTTCCACCTCTTCCCGGCTCTCTGTAAAAACTCCCCCGGCTACTCTTTCCCTCATCGCCGGATATGCTGTTGAACAATGTTAATTTACCAAATTGGCGAGGCAAAGTCAACGGGGACGCTTTTTCCCAGCGCCCCATTCCCCGCGGCCAGTTCCTCCTCCAACGGGAAGGCCGGAATCTCTTCAGGCCTCCCCTTACGTAGGGCCCGCCGGTTCCACATATTGTTCACCCTGACCCTCATTTTGCTGTTCTCCCCGGCCGGGTCGCTCAATTTCCAGGGTATAATTCTTGGCCATGGCCGTAACCGCCCCCAGAGCTCCCAAAACAGCCAGCTGGCTGCTGGCCAGAGTCCCCACCAGACCTAGAGCCCCCAGGGAAGCCGGTAGTTCCATGACCGTCCTTTCCCCCTGTTTTACCTTGATTTTAGTTTCCTGGCTCCGGTGAAAAAAATCCTTCAAGTGCTCCAAAAATTCCTGTCCCCGGTCCTGGAGCTTTTCCGTGATGTTTTTCCTCTCTTCTTCCAGGCGAATGAGAGCCTGCACCACATCTCCTCCGGCTGCATCCAGGGCCTCCTTGGCCTCCTTGTAACCCACCCCCAGGCGGGATCTGATTAAATCAATTTTTTCCAGCTCGCTGTTCATACAGCCATCCTCCCTGGTTCTTTTTATTTAACCATATTTAACCCGGGAGTCCGGCCATTTATACATGTTCCAGCAGTTCCAGAAATCGCGTGGATTTCATACGCCGGTCCAGATGGTACTCCAGGTGGCGGCGAAGCACTTCCTTCAACTCCTTGCGGGCAATCTCCCCCACCTGCAGCTGGTTGAGCTTGCCAGGATCCCAGCGCAAAAGAAGCCTTAGCAGTTCCACCGTACCCCGGCGACAGAGCAGACCGCCCTCGTTCCTGCCTGCACATGATGCACAAAGCACACCCCCTGCCCCGGCATGAAAAACCACTTCGCCGGCACTAATAGGACCCTGGCACAGGATACACCTTTCCAGGCAGGGCCGGTACCCCAGAATGGACAGCAGTTTTATTTCAAAGGCCCGGACCAGCAACTCGCCGTCTCCGCTGCCCAGGGCACGCAGTGTTCCCAGCAGCAGACCAAAAACCGCCTCGCTGGGCTCTTCTTCGACGGTCATGCCGTCCACCATCTCGGCCAGATAAACGGCATAGCCCAGTTTATCCAGCCGGTAACGCAGTTCCGGAAACATCTCTAAAAGCTCGCATTGGCTCACCGCATCCAGCCCGTTGCTCCGGCGGAGGAGAAACCGGGAATGGGAAAAGGGTTGCACGGCCCCCCGCTTACGGCTGGTAGGCTTGCACGCCCCGTAAGCCATCACCCGGATTTTTCCCTTTTCCCGGGAGAATAGCGTTAGCAACTGGTCGGCCTCCTGGATGTTTATGGATTTCAGGACCACGGCCCTGACCTTATATAATTTCACCCGGGCCCACACCCCCGCATGTCCGGAAAGACAAAATTCGTGTGCACAAGCCAAACAATATAATGAAAGTCTTCCCGTGGTTTACCATATATTTTACTGTATCACCTGCAGCCTGACCAGGGCAAACCGGTCGCCCGGAGGGTGGAAATATTAAATGCTTATTGTTCTGCCTTTAACTTTTAAAAAAATTAAAATTGTACTGGTTACTGCTCTGGTTGCAGCCAGTCTCTGGCTGGGTTTGCGCGCCATCGTCAATGCCCGCCACCAGGCATCCATCAGCGCCCTTTCCTGGGCCTTAGCCGGCCGGGTGATCGTAGTCGATCCGGGGCACGGGGGTGTGGACCCCGGAGTGGTGGGGAAAAACAACGTGCTGGAAAAGGACCTGGTCCTGGCCGTAGGGCAAAAGCTGGCCCTTTACTTGCGCCAGGGCGGAGCGAGGGTAATCATGACCCGGGAAGGAGACCACGACCTGGCCGACCCGGAGCTTACCGGCCTGTATAAACGAAAGCGCCAGGATCTCGCCCGCCGGGTGACCCTGGCCAATAGCTTACCGGCCCATGCCATGGTAAGCATCCACATCAACAGTTTTAGCAATCCGTCCCAATATGGCGCACAAACCTTTACCAGATCCGGCTCGCCGGAGAGCGAGGCTTTGGCCAGGGCCATCCAGGACGAACTCAACCGCCTGCTTAAAACCAACCACCGGCTGCCCTTATACGGGGATTATTACATCCTTCGTCATTCCCGGGTGCCCACGGTGATTGTAGAGATTGGTTTCATCACCAATCCCAGGGAATACCGCCTGTTGCAGGATCCCCTGTACCAGAGCAAGGTGGCCTGGTGCCTTTATGCCGGCCTCACCAGATATTTTGCCGGAGAGGGAAAAAAGTCCCCCCGGCTCAACTTAGGTAAGAGGGAAAAGCGTCATTTCCTGAAGGGGGTAAGGGCATGACAGTCAGCCGCATCACCAACATCTGGAGCAAAGTCCACTACAACCCCAGCCGCCCGGTCTCCCGGGTAGTAATTGAATCCACCAGTCCTTTTCATTTTGATGCAAAGGAAAATCCTTCAGGTATCACCCTCATCGCCCGGGGGGCCCGGGCCAGTATGTATTGCGAAACAATTGAAGTGTATGACGGGTTGATTGAATGGATCAGGGTTGAAGAGCAATCACAGGGCGTAACCTTTGAAATCAAGACCAACCACCCTTCCCCCTGGCAAGTAGCAAGTGAACCGGGTATACCTCACCGTACTGTAATCAGCTTTGTCCGGGACCACCTTTTTAATCTTTTTTCTTCAAAGGTATTTGTTATAGACGCGGGGCACGGGGGTAATGACCCGGGAGGAAGGGGGCCCGTTAATCTCCTGGAGAAAAACGTTACCATGGCCATGGCCACCGCCCTGCAGGATCTGCTCAAACCCCTGAAAAGTCAAGTCTACCTTACCCGCACCGGGGATTATCCCCTTTCCCAGTGGATGCGCTGCAACCTCGCCCTAAAAATGAACGCGGATGTGTTTATCAGCTTTCATACCTACCATAATACGGACACTTCCATTCAAGGAACGGCGGTAAAATATAACCCCAGAGCACCGGGGTGTGAACGTCTCGCCCTGTTTACCCTGGAAGAAATCGTGCGCAAAATTAAACGCCCCTCACGGGGGGTAGAGCCGGATCCGCAGCTGTGCCATCTAGGTAGGCTCCCCGGCGTTACGGTTGAGCCCGTGGCCATTTCCAACTGGGTCGAGGAAGGTCTTTTGCGCAACCCTACTCTTTACAAAAAAATCGCCCAGGGTATCTTTAACGGCCTTTTACGGTTATGGGGGGAGAAAAAAGGGGAAAAATAAAAAACGACTCTTTGACCTGCCCGGTGATATGCATGCGTCGTTGCATCTGCCTGATCATCTTAAGTTTCCTTTTGCTTTGCCGGCCTGCCTGCACTCCGGCCCTGGTCAGGGCACATGAGTGCGGCAGCTATGAGCAGCCCCGGCTTACGACACCCTTCCACCAGGGACGGGATATTGCCAACCTGCAGCAATGCCTGTCTTCCCTGGGTTACTTTCGGGGTCCGGCTAGCGGCCTTTACGACGAAACCACCATACAAGCCGTGGAACGCTTCCAGAAGGATCACGGCCTTCCACCCACCGGCGTGGCTGACGTATCCACCTGGCAGTCTATTAGCCAAGCCATGTTGGCCAGGCCTGACCAGGGAGCGCCCCCCTCCCCCGGGCATGACCTTTTTATCCTGGTTGATACCCGTTCCCTGACCATGACCGTTTTTTCCCGGGGACAACCCATCAGGCAATACCCGGTGGCCCTGGGCAAACCGGGCTCGGAAACCCCTTTAGGCCTCTGGAAAATCGTAGACAAATCGGATGAATACGTCCCCGGCATGGGCCCCCGCTGGATGGGACTGAACATCCCCAAAGGCACCTATGGCATCCACGGCACAGACAGCCCCTGGTCCATCGGGACTTTTGCCAGTGCCGGTTGTGTGCGTTTGCACAACGCCCATGTGGTCGAGCTCTATGATTGGGTTTCCGAGGGCACGCCGGTACTGGTCCTGGGTAATCCTTTTTTGCCGCAGTATCCCGTACTCTACCAGGGAAGCTGCGGTACGGCAGTGCAGGAAGTCCAGCGCACCCTGAAGCGGCTGGGTTATTACAACCAGAAGCCCGACGGTATCTTTGGCCCTCAGACGGCCGAAGCCGTAGAATTGTTTCGAAAAAAACACGTCCTGGAAGAAAAACCCGTGGTGGATGAGGAACTGTGGCGTTTGCTGGGATTTTAAGGAGGGTAGGTGAGGAATAATCGACCGGGTGCTTCTGATTGCCGTTTTAACGGCAATTATTCATTTAACTGATACATTAGTTTACGCTGTACGCCTTTCAGGGGTGACCACGCGCCGGCTGGCTACGGCCTTTTCCTTATTTCAAATTATTTCTCTACTGGCCAGCACGGCCAACCTTATTCAGGCCCCCCTGTTATCATCCGTGGTGGAAAAAACCATCAATACCGGCCTGAAGCACGCTTCCGGTTCTTTGCTCGAGTCACCTTTGTATCACCACCAGCTCACCCAGCTAAGCATGGATATACGCCTGGTTATTTTTTCCGCCACCGTGGGTACAGTATTGGGAGTGCTACTAACTCCGGCCTTTAATTATGTTTTTACCCGGGTGATTTTTCTCTTTGAAGAAGCCGGTTCCATTCCCCGCCTGATTATTATCCTCCTTTCGCCGCACCTGTTGGTCAGAACCATGCGCAAAAGACCCGGATACCTCGGCGCCCTGAGAGCATCGTTTCCGGGGCGTCCACAAAACATACCTTTGGCTTTTTTAATCGCCAATACCATGGTCATCGGCATCTGGACCACGGGGGTGTTATCGGCCCTGTATGCCGGCGCGTTGTTGCCCGAATACCGTTCAACGGCCAGCCTTCTTTCAGGCGTGGTGAACGGCGTGGCCACCATTCTTTCGGCCATGATCGTGGACCCGACCGCCGCCATGATTACCGACCAGGCCCTGCGGGGAACCAGGGATCAAAGGGATGTCCGGCAAATGGTTTATTACCTGTGTTTAACCAGGGTGCTGGGGACTATTCTGGCCCAGGTCTTTTTTCTACCGGCTGCCTATCTGATCAGGAATGTGGCCCTGATCATTGCCGTTCCAGATCGTTAAAAAATGGGAGAGAGAGGGACAGGCACATAATTAACCTTCCGGTATAACCTGATATTAGCTCCTTAACCGGCCCGGGCAAATACCAGGAGCACGGTGAGAGGTGATGATGTGTATGCCCTGCTATACCATCCCCATTCGAACCCATGTAATTACCGAACAGGATAACATCATCGAGCTGGCCAAACGTTACACCGAAGGGGTGGTGGAGCCGGGGGATATCATTGCCATTGCCGAGAGTGTGGTAGCCATTACCCAGAAAAGAGCCATCTTACCCGAGGAAGTTCAGCCGGGCTTGCTGGCCCGCTTTCTGTGCCGCTTCCCGGGTAAACACGGTAGCCTGGCTACCCCACCGGCCATGGAACTGGCCATCAGGGAAGCAGGGACCATCAGAATTCTCTTGGGCTGCATGGCCGCAGCCCTGGGGCGGCTCATAGGCAGGCGTGGCTTTTTCTACCTGGTGGCCGGCCGGGAACTGGCTTTTATCGATGATATTGCCGGCACCATGTGGCCCTATGAAAGGCATATCATTCTCGGCCCCCAAAAACCGGGCAAGATTGTGGCCGCCATCAAGGAAGTCACCGGTGCCGATGTAGTAATTGCCGACGTCAACGATATCAAATGCGTGGATATACTGGCTGCAACCAGCCCCGCCAGCGTCAAAATAGCTAAAGAATCGCTGGTAGACAACCCCTTTGGCAACGACGACCAGCAAACACCCATTGTGGTCATTAAGGTAAAAAAGGAGGCACAAGACAGAGCAGCCTAACTATGATAGGAGGGAACACTTTGCTACCAACACCAACCAAATTTACCCTGGTGGCAGGAGCCGGTGAAGGGCAGACGCCTTTAAACGCCTTTGACCGGGCATTGCTGGAAGCCCGAGCGGGAAACGTAAACCTGATCCGGGTAAGCAGCATCCTACCGCCCGGTGCCGAATATGTGGAAGAATTAACCCTGCCCCCCGGAGCACTGGTACCTGTAGCCTACGGTGCAACTACCTCCACCACCCCCGGAGACAGAATTGCCGCTGCCGTAGCCGTGGGCATCCCCGAGGAAGGTTTTGGCGTAATTATGGAGTATTCTGGCCACACCTCCCGCCAGGAAGCGGAAAGGATCATCCGGCAAATGGTGGAGGAGGCTTTTGCCACGCGCAGGCTGGAACTGAAAAAGTACATGGTCAGGGCCGTGGAACACCAGGTAGTCAGGACCGGAGCAGTTTTTGCAGGAATACTGTTGTGGTATTGAGCTGTCCAATATTTGAAAAGCCGGTTTTTCGGCAGGAAAAACCGGCTTTTATGCTTTTATATTATAAAATAGACGGAACAACCGTTCTCCTACAATACTTTTAACGCTTTCAAAGAAAGATAATAATATAATTTCTCTTCCCCATTGCAAAAAGGGTCCTTTCCCAGAATCTCTTTGATGCGCTCCAGGCGGTATTTTACCGAATTGGGGTGAATGTAGAGCTTTTCGGCAGTCCTAGAGATGTTTTCATTGTAATCCAGGTATACTTCCATGGTTTTGATTAACTCCGCCTTATTGGCGGAATCATATTCCAGTAATTTGGCCAACCTCTGACGGCAGGACTCTTTAACTTCATTATTACCAAAAGATAAAAGTAAAGCATAAATACCCAGCTGTTCAAAGTCAAATATACCGTTACCGCCCTGCACCCTGCGGCCAATTTTCAATGCCTGTTCTGCTTCGTGATAACTCTGTGCCACCCCGGTCAATCTGTCACAACACCTGCCAATTCCTATGGACACCGTAACTTTGCCCAACATCCTGTTCACTTCAGCAGTAATTTCCTGGGCCAGGTGAAAGAGCATCGATTTGATTGACTCTGGTTTAACTTCCCTGGCTATGTGCATCAAAACGATCATGCCGTCGCTTTTAGGAATGACTATATTTTTTTGATTCCGGGACAGGGCAGAAACCCTCACTATTCTGCATAACTGGTTCTTTAGCTCCTGAAAAAGAATTTCCCCTCCCTCCAAATAGTAATCTTCAAAACGGTCAATAGCCACAATCATGACGGCCCGTTTTCCATTCAGTTCAAAACCAAGGTGTTGAGCGCGCTGGATAATAATTTCTTCAGAATCATAATGATTGTAAAGCAAATCCTCCCAGAACTCAATGTTCATCTTGTCTTCCGCTCTTTTGATTGCCCTTCGTTTCGATTCCTCCAGGGCAACTGCCGTGGCAGCATGAGTTAAAGCTACGTCTGATATATCGAATTCCCCATCCCTACCAGTGCCTGCAGGAGTAACCACATACCCGTAAAGTTCCCGTCCGACCGCTACCCTTGTTAATAACAACTGCACATTGGGGATAGAAGTCGGTCTGTTGTATGTCCTGATTCCCAGGCTTCCTTCCAGAGGAAACCCATCATCTGCAGGAATAGATGAGTGCAGCTGTCTCAAAACATCCAGAGCTTCCCTGGTAAAATCGCCTGCTAAAACCTTATCAGTCCCTGCAACGGCCAAGACTTTTAAGGAGCTATCCGTAATCATAACCGGCCTGTTTATGAGTTTCTGTAAGGAAAGGGCTATTTTTTCAAAGCTCCCTCCGGCCAGGAGAATATCCGTCAAATATGTGTTTATCTGCAACGATTTTTCCAGCAACATCTTTTGCTTATTAAGGATGGCGCCCATCACAACGGAAAATACGGTGCTGTAGGGAATGCTCCTGGGCAGAACAAGGACGGGAAAATTAAGTTCTTCCGCCAGCTGGAAGGCACAATCATCCATGGCTACTTCCAGGTTATGGCCCGGGTGCACCGCCAGGGCGGTCACACCTGCTCTGCTCAAGTCCCTTATGAGATCATAAACCTGCTCCCGGGCTGGGAAAGCCCCAAGTGTAGTCAGGAAAAGCTCTCCCCCGCGTACCCAGTCCTGGTACCGCGTTACTTCCAGCACGCTCACTGTCTCAATGATCCTGGATAAACCGTTACGCCCCGCTTTCAAAATAACACCGTGGCCTTTTAACAGCTCCAGGGCCTCGTTGACAGTTATACCCTTCATTTAATCTCACTCCTGTCCGCCTCTACTTATTAATTCTTGATTTACAATTCTAACCCCTCCCCATGGATAGAAAAGTTAAAACAAAAAGTGCGGCACCGGTGGCCGCACCTCATACCCTTTAATTCTGCCTGCTCATTTCTTCCCGCAGTTTTTCTGTTTTCTCCCGGTCGATTTCCAGGGTCACCGGATCGATGATCACACCGTATTCCCTGGCTGCCGCTTCAATGGTAATGTATTCGTCTTTGACGTCCTGCCATACTTTTTCCACCGGACGCTCCAGGGGATCTCCATAACCGCCCCCACAACCGCTAATAAATCTTACTAAATCACCTTTACGCATGGGATAATTGGAGAAAGTGGCACCAATAATGGGTTCTGAACCATCTGCAGGGTGAATTTCCACCACGTTGGGGGAGCCGTCCTTTCCTCCGGCAAATCCCCACGGTGGAATCCTGTGCCTGCTGACAATAGTTGTCAATTCGGCATTCGAGTTGAGCAAGCGGTAATCCCTGATCAACCCGCAGCCCCCTC
Organism: Desulfofundulus thermosubterraneus DSM 16057; assembly: GCF_900142025.1. Taxonomy (GTDB): domain Bacteria; phylum Bacillota; class Desulfotomaculia; order Desulfotomaculales; family Desulfovirgulaceae; genus Desulfofundulus; species Desulfofundulus thermosubterraneus. Next base: position 29,936 of record NZ_FQZM01000003.1, read on the forward strand.
TAAATTTACCGGCACCGGTATTGAGGTTAAAAGCATACTGTTCGACTATAATGGGATACTTGTACTCCGCAACCTCAACAGGAATCATATACGTTTCCCCATCGGCGATGGCCACCAGGCCGTTTTCACCGTCTTTGTTATATCCGGCACCCCATCCTCCGGCCTGGGGTTCACACAGGACAAAGGGTTGCCCGGTTTCATCTTCGATTCCGGCCAGGATGGTACCGATAATGCTTAAAAAGTGGCCGGCCGTTATTCTCTCCGGTATCACCGGGGCCAACGCCTTCGCCACCAGGTCTGTAATATGAGACAAAGCCTCCCAGTTGGTGGAAACCGGGGCCGGTCGCACGGCGGCAAAAACGCTGCCTTCACGCACAATTACTTTTAACGGGGAATAAAAACCCTCGTTGGGCTCGGCGTCGGGATTCAGCAGGGCATGGTAAATAATTCTTCCGGCAGAGTAGGCCCCAAATTTTGTACAGTTGATGGGAGCGGCAATCTGGTTCCCCGACTCCGATAAGTCCACCACAAAACTGTCATCTGTAATGGTCACCTTAACTTTGATATAAACATCGCCCAGACCATTAGCATTGGCATCAATATAGCTTTCCGCCTCAAAGGTGCCCTTGGGCATTTTGGCCAGCTCTTTAAGAGCCAGCTTTCTGCCGTTCTCCAGCAATGTCTTTATACTTTCCATGACAGCGTCTTTACCATACTTGTCGAAGAGCTCAAGCACCCTTTTTTCCGCGATACGCAAAGAAGCCGTCTGGGCATATAAATCCCCGAGAGTCATGTCGGGAGTACGGCAATTGGCAGCAATCATATCCCTGACTGCCTCGTTTAATTTTCCTTCCTCATAAATTTTAATTACCGGGAATTGCAGGCCCTCCTGATAAATCTCGGTGGCATTTGTAGACCAGCTGCCCAGGTTTTTGCCGCCAATCTCATTCCAGTGCCCTTTATTGGCGGCAAAGGCCACCAGTTCCCCGTCGTAAAAAATGGGTAAAACAGCCGATACATCGCACAGGTGGGTGCCGCTGCCGGTAAAGGGATCATTGGTGAGAATGATATCCCCCGGCTTTAAATTCTCCGGACCAAACTTTTCCAGCGTTGAAATAACCGAATAAGTAATTGCTCCCAAAAAGCCGGTGACTCCGTTGGCCTGAGCAATGAGATTTCCTCTGGCATCGGTCAGGCCGCAGGCATAGTCAAGCACTTCGTAGATAATGGTACTCTGGCTGGTACGGCCCCAGGTAAGAAACATTTCTTCCGCTGCTGCAATCAAACCCTGGGCTATGTTTTCTCTAGTGAATGGATCTACTTTTGCCATAAGTCTTACACCCCCGTATAAATGATCAGGTTGCCGTAATCGTCTACTTCCAGAGTTTGACCGGGGTAAAGGATGGTTACCGACTTCGGTTCTTCTATGGCCGCCGGCCCCTGAATTTTATGACCCGGCCCCAGCATGCCCCTGTCGTATACCTTGCTCATCAACCGCCCGTGCTCATCAAAGTCGATAACTCTTTCTCCTTTGATGGCATCATGCAGGGAACCGGCAGGAGGCACTTTCTTTATTTCCGGCTTTTTGACCATTCCAAAAGCAGTCAAATTGAAATTGACAAATTCAGCCGGAGCGTAATCCAGGCTAAAAGTGTACTGTTGATGGTGGTTGCGATCAAAAGCCTTCCTGATGGTAATCAGGTCTTCTTCTCGAATAATACCGTTACCAACCGGAGTCCTGACCGTGTGTTCCTGGCCAATATAGCGCAGATCTGCTGTTCTGACAAACACAATATCACCGGGGGATATACCCTGCTTTTCATAAACGGCCATTGCTTCCTGCTCCATTTCCTGGTAAATAGCATTCACCCTATCCAGATCGCATCCGTTCACAGGCATAATCTGGGTCTGGATGAAATCCTGCCTCAGGTCGGTCATCAACATTCCCCAGGCTGAGAAGGTAGCCGGCATATTTGGAACAATGAGCTTGCCCACCTTTAACTCGGCAGCCAGGAATGGCCCATGAACAGCCCCGTTTCCGCCCATGGCCACCATGACAAAATCCCTGGGATCGTAACCCCTGCGCACGGAAATGAGCTTTAAAGCGTTCAGCATATTGTTATTGGCCGTTTTAATCACACCCAGCGCGGCTTCCTCAATGCTGATTCCGAAATGCCTGGCAATTGGTTCCATAGCCTTCCTGGCCAGCTCGGGGTTGATTTTAAATTCCCCACCCAGGAAACTGCCGGGATCAATCCGGCCTGCTATTAAATTGGCGTCAGTCAGAGTGGGCTGAGTTCCGCCCAGGCCGTAACAAGCAGGGCCAGGGTCCGCTCCAGCACTTTGAGGACCTACTTTCAGCACACCTACATCATCTATCCAGGCAATGCTACCCCCGCCAGCCCCAATTTCGATAATGTCCACAATAGGAGTTTTTACAGGGTAACCGGCAAATTTGGGTGTCCATTCCAGCTTGTAATCGGTAGTGATCTTAACCTCGCCCCTGCTGATTAAAGAGGTCTTGGCCGTAGTACCACCAATATCGAAAGTTATTAAATTTTCCTCGCCGATAATTTTGCCCAGGGCGGCAGCACCGATCACTCCTCCTACGGGCCCCGACTCGATCAGGGTGATTGGCACTTCCTTGGACCGGGCAAAAGTGGCCGTTCCTCCGTTGGAAAGCATGGCGTGAGGTTCTACCTTGAGACCCATTTCCTCCAAACGTTCCTGCAGGGTATCAAGGTACCTGGTGGCCGCCGGCTTCACATAGGCATTGAGTACGGTCGTGCTCGTCCGCTCATATTCACGCCATTCCTTAATCAAGTCTGACGAGATTGTAATCTCGACCCCCGGCAATTCCCTGGCCAGAATGCGTCCGACCATCCGTTCTTGTTCTGGATTGGCATAGGAATGTAAAAGACATACTGCAACCGCTGCGACACCCTCTTCCTTGATCTTTCTGGCTATTTCTACCACTTCATCTTCCGAGACACCTTTCAGCACCTCGCCTTTATAATTGAGGCGCTCATCCACCTCAAACCGCAGGTGTCTGGGAACAAAAGAACGGGGTTTCTTATAAAAGTAATTATATAAATCAGGCCGGTTGGCCCTGCCGATTTCCAGTACGTCCCTGAAACCTTTGGTAGTGACCAGAGCCGTTTTGGCCCCTTTTCTTTCCGTAACGGCATTAATCACCACGGTGGTACCATGTACAAAATACACGGTCTCTGCTAAATCAATACCGGTTTTCTTAATGGCATTAATTACCCCGTTGGCAAAGTTTTCCGGAGTGGTGTGGGCTTTTTCATCAATTACCTGACCGGTTTCTTCATTCAGGCACACGAAGTCAGTGAAGGTTCCTCCAATGTCAACTGCGATTCTTAAACTCATGAACAACCCTCCAGGCCTCTAATTTTCGGGTACTGTGTGCGGAGTAACAAACCACAATATTTTTGCTTCTCCCTGAGATATATTGGTGCTGGCATGGGGCTTGTTCCCAGGCATAAACACCAGATCTCCCTCTTCTGCTATTTCACTGCCGGTATCAGTATCTAACCGGACTTTCCCGGTAAGGATATAGGAAACTTCCTCGGAGGCATGACGGGAATAACCCGAAACCGGGAGCCTTTGGCCCGGTTTCAACACTGCGATTCCTACCTGACAGTTTTTTGCGCCGTGCTCCCTCCCGGAAATCAAGAGCTTCAAAGGGTAGCTTTCATCAACGACAGCGCAAAACTGGTTCTTCTTCACAATCTTCAACTCGAACCACCTCCTTTCCAATGAACAGACCCTATATTTCGATCAGTTCCCTGGGAAAATTATTCAAGCGGATTGGGCCGTCACTGGTTACGGCCACAATATCTTCAATGCGCACGCCCAGTTTTCCGGGCAGGTAGATCCCCGGTTCCACGCTAAAAACCATTCCCTGCCGGAGGGGAGTGGTGTTTCCTTCAACCAGGTAGGGATCCTCATGATAATCCAGGCCAATGCCGTGACCGGTCCGGTGAATGAAGTAGTCCCCGTAGCCTGCACGGGAGATTAAGCTCCGGGCAGCCCTGTCTACATCCCCGCAGGGAACACCTTCCCTGGCCGACTGAAAGCCCAGCTCATTGGCCTCCTGCACCACGCGGTAAACCTCTTTTCCCTCCGGGGTGGCCTTACCCAGGCAAAATGTACGGGTAATATCCGAACAGTACCCCCCCACCACCGCACCGAAATCCAGGACGATAAAATCACCCTTTTGCAGTTTTCGATCGCCGGTGATGTGATGCGGCAAAGAACCGTTAGGGCCTGAAGCTACAATGGGCTTAAAGGAAATATCTTCAGCGCCCAACGCCTTAATGGTGTTCTCAATAAATAGGGCCAGTTCTTTCTCCGTAACACCTTCCCTCATTTCTTTCAGCACTTCACCCATTACCCGGTCCACCAGCTTTCCTGCCTGCTCCAGCAGGGTCAGCTCTGTTTCGTCTTTGCAAACACGCACTTCTGACATGACATCCCGGGCGGCCACGAATTGAAAGCCGGAGAAAGCCCGCATAATGCTCAAGAAATGGCCCGCCCACATTTTTTCATCTACCGCAACCCGCCCCTGTTTTGTGGTTACCGCCGCCATGACCAGCTCCACCGGGTCCTGGTGATCGGGCCAGGTAAGCAAGCGGTAATGCCCATGGATCTTGGCGGCATATTCTTTATACATCTCAGGCAAAACCAACGTTAAGGGACCTTCCGCCGGCAATACGGCAACCTGAAGGCGTTCATCGGCTACTGTTTTCAACCCCGTCAGGTAAAACATATTGGCGGTGGGAGCCAGAACCAGGTAGTCAATGCCTTTGCGGCCCATTAACTGCTGCACCCTGGCCACCCTTTTCGAAAATACATCCATATTCAAACCTCCCTTCACGGGAAGGAACTCAGACGCTTCTATAATCAGTACACCACCCGGCTGCAAACCAAACTAACACCGGGCCATCTCTTTAACGCTTAAAACTGAAGCGCAAAGAAAGGATCTACTTCTTTTCGCTCCAGAGCCCTGGCATGGCGTACTGCTCATCCAGCCGCCACTCCCTTATCTCACGGGCGGGTGGTGTTTCATAGCCTCCCACCTTACTGGTCATCCACCCGAAACGGTCTCTTAAGTCAACCAAAAACTCGGCATGTTTGAATGGTGCCAGCACCACATCAATAACGGGCACTCCCACCATCTCCTGGAGTTCCCTGTAGAAACCAAACTGCATGGTACAACCTAAAACAATCGTTTCCGCCCTATCCTCTTCCACGGCCTTTCGTGCTTCCTCCACCAGCCGGTTTCTGGTACGGCATTCATCGGCGTGAAAATCCAGCACCCCCAGTTCCAGGGACCGGAATGAGGCCAGCTTTTCGCCGTAGCCGTATTTTAAAACATTGCGCCGCATGGCAGGAATCCACTTTTTCCTGCCCACAATAATTGAAAAAGAATCACCCAGCACACTGGCCAGTTGTAGAGAGGACTCGGCCGGAGCCGTCACTACCATCCGTTCGCAAATCTCACGGGCCTCCTCCAGGAAAGGATCATAGAAGCACCCAATCACTGCCGCGTCGTAACCGTCCTTTTCAGCCCGTTTAATGGTGTTAAGCAAATCCACTCCAATCAAAGCCTCGTAGTAGTGATACTCCAGGTGGTGGGGACCTTTTTGGAGAGAGATAACGTCCACTATTGTGGATTCGCTCCTGGCCTCTTCCAGGTAATCTTTTATCGCACTATCCCAATTATTGTGGCCAACAGGATTAATAAACAGGATTCGTTTCTTACTCACGGATTAAATTCCCCCCCAAAATTAGTTTCCCGGTAATGCAAACCAGATAAAATCTGGAAAAATCTTACTACCTTCAAGCAACGTTAACACCGGCAGTCTTTTGATAAGCATGACAGCGCACCAGGTGACCGGGAGACACCTCCAGCATTACGGGGTCTTCCCGGAAACACAACTCAGTCTTTTCCGGACACCGGAGGTGGAAGCTGCAACCGGGCGGCACATTTACCGGGGAAGGTATCTCACCAGTAGAGATGACCTTTTTAGGCTTCAGTGCCTCCTCCTCTTCGGAAACCACCGGAATAGAGGAAAGAAGCATTCTGGTATAGGGGTGAAGGGGATTTCTAAAGAATTCAACGGTATCGGCCATTTCGCAAATTTTCCCCAGGTACATAATGGCCACCCTTGTGGCAATGTTTCGCATCAAGCTTAAATCATGGGTAATAAATAAATAAGTTAGTTGCTTTTCCTGTTGTAATTTTAAAAGCATATTAATTATTTTAGCCTGAATGGAAACATCCAGGGCAGAGGTTGGTTCGTCCAGAATTATGAACGTTGGGTCGGTAGCGAGGGCACGGGCAATGGATACCATCTGTCTTTCCCCGCCGCCCATGGAAGCAGGAGACTTATACATGTAATTAGGCGATAACTCCACCATCTGCAAGATTTGCGTGATCTTCCTCTCCATCTCTTCTCTCTTGACAATCTTATGTACCCGCAAGGGCAGCTCCAAAATTTGACGGATGTTATGAGACGGGTTCAAGGAAGAACCGGGGTCCTGGAAAACTATCTGCAAATCTTTTTTTAAGGAAAGAGGACGTTTGTCACTACTCATACTGATATCCCGGCCCTGAAAAATGATCTGTCCACCGGTAGGCTTATACATGCCCATGACCGTGTAGGCCAGGGTACTTTTACCCGAACCCGATTCTCCCACCAGGCCCATGATTTCCCCTTTGTAGATGGTTAAGTCAACCCCGTCCACGGCCTTCACATAAACGGGCTTACCTTTTGATTTTTGCACCGGAAAGTACATTTTCAAATTGTTAATGGTCATGATGGGTGCATTCATGATTTCTCATCTCCTTATACCTGAAAACAGGCTACCTGGTGGCCGTCTCCCAGGTCTCTAAGAAGGGGCTTTTCTTCCCTGCACCTCTGTACAGCCCGGGGACAGCGGGGGTGAAAACGGCACCCACCGGGAGGGCGCAGGTAATCGGGTATACGCCCATAGATGCCTTCGGCCACACCGCCGCCTGTAAGCTTGGGCACGGACGACAGCAGGCCAAGGGTATAAGGGTGAAGGGGGTTGGCAAAGAGATCGCTGGTTCGAGCCACTTCGACAATATTCCCGGCATACATAACGTAAATGCGGTCTGTTAACTCACGGGCGACTCCAAGGGAGTGGGTAATCATAATTAAAGACATCTCTTTCTTTTCAACCAGCCCCCTCAGGAGCCTGTGCACCTGGTCCTGAATGGTTACATCCAGGGAGGTTCCTGGTTCATCGGCAATCAGTAATTCACGGGCTGTAACTATGGCCATGGCAATACAAATTCGCTGTTTCATTCCACCGCTCAACTGGTTGGGGTAGCAGTTCAGGATCCGCTCGGGATCAGGAATATACACCTCCTTTATTGCCTGAATGGCCAGCCTTTTAATGTTATCCTTCCTGCTTTCTTCTTTGCTCAAGCCGGAATATTTAATCACATCAAACATTTGGGTCCCCACGGTAAAAACCGGATTTAGTGCAGCCGCCGGTTCCTGGAAAATCATGGAAATGCCTCTGGTACGCACCTGCTGGAGTTCCCGGGGTTTCATTTTAAGTATGTCATTTCCATGGTACAGGATCTGACCTTCAGGTATGTGCGCCTGTCCCTCGGGAAGTATTCTTAATACTGATCGCATGGTAGTCGTCTTTCCACAACCGGCCTCACCCACCAGTCCCACTTTTTCCCCTTTGTATACGTGCAGGTTTACGCCATCCAGGACCCTGGAGTAACCGCCGTAAGTGCGGTACCAAACATGAAGGTTCTTGATTTCTAAAACAGGGTTACTCATGGTCATGTTCCCCCTTGGCCAGCATATCCCGGACTCCGTCACCCAGCAGGTTGAAACCCAAAATCATTACTGCGATGGCCAGGGATGGGAAAACAGTCATCCACCAGAGATCGGGCATGTACCGGGTTCCATCGGAGACCATCTGGCCCAGAGCCGGGGTAGGTGGCTGTTCGCCCAAACCGACAAAGCTCAAAGCTGCCCCGATTAAAATCACCCAGCCCACATCCAGGGCCATCTTGGTAAAAATTGGTGAAAGACAGTTGGGCAGGATCTCGCGAAAAAGGATGTGGAACTTGCTGGCCCCAATTAGTTCGGCCGCCGTTACAAAGTATTCGTTGCGCAGGGAAGTGGCCATGCCGTAAACCAGCCGGGTGTACCACGGCCACCACATGATCGTAATGGCAATCATGGCATTGGTAAGGTTCGGCTCTAAAACTGCAGCAATGGCCAGGGCCAGCAACAGGGGAGGTACCGATAGGAAAATGTCGGTGACGCGCATGATGATGGTATCCAGTAAACTTCCCTTGTAATAGCCGGCCAGCAAACCTAAAAAAACACCAACCGGAACAGCAATGGCCAGCACCAGTACCGCCATTAACAACGCCCCCCGGAAGGCAAAGATGATCCTGGACAGGATATCACGCCCGAAAATGTCGGTGCCAAACGGGTGGGTGGCGGAAGGAGCAAGGCTGGCATTGCCATAGTCCACGAATTTTCCGGCATGTTCCGGGTAAGGAGTAATATAAGGTGCCAGAACAGCCGCCATCACAATGGCCAGCACGATTACCAGGCCAGCCACAGATAATTTATTACGAGAAAACTTATACCATTTTTTTCTAAACCCCTCTTTAAACCTGGCTGCAAAAGATGGAACATTTATATCTGAAGCGGGTTGCAAGTTGGCATTCATCAAAGTTTTCCTCCCAGCCGGATGCGTGGATCGAGATAAGCAACTATAAGGTCCACCAGAATATTTACCAGGACAAAGATTAAGCCAAATACGATAATTACCGCCGAAATAGCATTTAGATCCTTTCGAAGCATGGCCTCCATGCCATAGCGGGAAATCCCCGGCCAGTTGAAGATTACTTCGACCAGAAAGGCATTCCCCATCAAGGAAGCGATATCCAGGCCCATTACGGAAACAGCCGGTATCAGGGATGGTTTCAATAGATATTTACCCATAATGATGTGGTTTGGAATTCCGTATCCCACCGCCGCCGCCACGTAGTCTTTCCCCATGTTGTCGGTCATGGCAGATCTGATAATCCGGGCTTCCTGAAATATAGGACCGATAGCCAGGGCCAGTGCCGGCAGGAACAGGTGTTTGAGAGCGTCCCAAAAAACCGGAAAGTCACCGGTGAGCAGGCTGTCAATAGTGAGCAAGCCAGTAATGGACACGGGTGGTTGCACTCCGGCACTAAGACGGCCCAGAGCAGGTATCACCGGCCAGAGATAGCCAAATATGAGCACGAATAGCACGGCCAGCACGAATGACGGCACGGCAACCCCCGTATACGCCATAATCCTGATCACGCTATCTACCCATTTATCTTTGTACCTGGCCGCCAGGGCGCCGAACAATATGGAAAAGACAATCACAAATATGGCCGATACCATGACCAGTTCCATGGTTGCCGGAAGAAATTCCATGATATCTTCCAGTACCCCGCGTTTGGTTACCAGTGACCTGCCCAGGTCACCGGTGGCAACCCCTTTAATCCAGTAATAGTATTGAGCTACCAGGGGTTTATCCAGGTGCATTTCCTCCCGCAACGCATCCACCGCAAACTGGGGTGCTCTCGGCCCTAAAGCCATTCTAGCCGGATCGCCGGGCACGACGCGGGCAATAATGAATATTACGATCGAAAGCCCAACCAGCACAAAAATGGAAAGCAAGAGCCTTCTCAGAAGATATGAGTGCAATTTCATAAATTACCCCCTAACGGCAGTACAATATCCGTGACTGAGATTATGTCAATCCAGTGTAAGCATGCATAATGCACCTGGAGTCCTTGATGAGTACTTCCCACTAAAATTTTGCTCTAGTTTTTCCCGGACAGGCAATGGATTGAAAATGCCGGCTACAGCCACCAATCAATAATACAAATAGTGTGTGGTGTGGTGGCCCTCCTTATCCAGATAGCTAAGGGGCGCCACCACCCGTTAACACCAGAAAACAGCCTGTAATAATGAACAGGCACAAGTTATCTTAATTTACTTGGGAACCTTGTTGGGGTAAACCTTGAAATCGTGGAAATAGAACATGTAGCCCATCACAGAAGTGACCGGTTTACCCTGCTTGATTAAATCGGCCGCCGGCCATACTACATATTCATCCTGGTAAGCTCTTTTCTCGGCCTGATCAAACGCCCAAATAGTCGGAGCCAGGTCTACAATTTTTTCCTGAATAGCCCCGTATTTTTCAAAACGCTTGTTGGTGTCCAGAGTGCTGATGGCATCCTCAATGGCCGCGTCTATCCCGGGATTCTTCAACCACTCACACTGCTCCCAGGTCCCGGTGGATTTGGAGTGGTAGCGTGATTCCAGGATGGAACCAGCCTCACTGTAATGCGGGGACACGAATACGATGCTGGCATTCGGCGTATTCTCAGGCTTCGCCACCTGATCCACAAACGACAACCAGGGAACCTTTACTACGTTAACCTTTATGCCAAGTTCCGCTGCATTCGACTGCAAGAGCAGGGCGATTTTTTCTTCATCAGGAACCTCAGCTACCCATGCCAGTTCAACAGGATATTCATCCAGCTTGCCGGCATATTTCGATTTGGCCAATTCCGCTCTGGCCTTCTCCAGATTCCGTTCATAAGGCGTCAGGTTGGGATTGAATCCGGGCAGGACGGAGGAAACCGGCCCTTTTGCCTTCCGGCAGCCGGGGAACAGCTTATCGACCACGGTGTCGTAGTCAAATGCATAGGCCAGGGCCTTCCGGAAATGCACGTCATCGGTCGGCGCCTTTTTGGTGTTGAGCATGATATTAAGTATGGTACCGGTGAAAGCGGCATTAACGCTCACACCCGGGATCCGGTCCAAGGCTTCCAGGGCTTCTTTAGTTTGCCACTGGTCCGTAATTTCCAACTCCCTGCGGGTCATAAGCGTACGGATTGTCGATGGGGCAGTGGTGCCGATAATCTTAAATGCATCCGGTGCGTCCTGATCCCACCCGCCCCAGTACTGGTCGAATTTGACGGCATAAAGGTGCTCCTGTTTCTTCAACTCTTTGACCATATAAGGGCCGCTACCGGCATCATTGGTAATCAGCCAGTCCTTGCCGTAATCGCCCATCTTCCCGTAAGGGCCGGGCTTGATATTGGCCATTACTTGATCCTTATTTAAGATGTACAGCCTCACCAGGGTGGAAAGGAACGGGCCAAACGTCTTTTTCAAAGTGAATTGTACCGTGTAATTATCCAGGGCCTTGACTTCTTTCACGACGCCGGTGAAGAGATAACCGTAACCTTCACCCAGGGTAAGCATTCTTTGCATGGAGAAAACCACGTCTTCCGCCGTCAGTTCATCTCCATTGTGGAACTTTACACCATGTCTTAAATTGAAGGTCCATGTAAGACCATCGCTGCTGGTTTTCCAACCCGTAGCCAGCCAGGGTTTTAAAGTACCGTCATGGCTGGGAAAAACCAGCGTGTCGTAAAGATTGGCCAGGGCAATAGAACTGGCGTAGTCGGACCCTACTCCCGGATCAATATTGGGTACGTTGGCCTCCGAGATTCTAATGATTTTCTCCCGGGCACTTTGCTGGCTGTCGGAAGCGCCTTTTTGACTTTCGGTCTTACCACCGCCACAGCCGGCCAATAGCATGGCAACCAGAATAGCTAGTACGCCCGGTATTACCAGTTTTTTTCTCAACTTGGCCCATTTTTTCATTTGGAAGTTCTCCTCCTGGTTTTAAAAATTTGTTAATACGCTCCCTTGCACCGCCCCTTACCGTACAGCGAAAATATACGGGCAGCCGTATCCTGATTAGCCCACCATCACCCCCCGTTTCCGGTTTAAGCACCGACTATGTAAAAACAAAAGGGAAGTTATAACGTCTCGAGCATAAAAGAAAAATGCCTCCCCGCATCACAACCCAACTAATTGGTTTTTACCGAAGCAATAGTCTTACTATTCAAAATAAGTAGAAAAGTTATCAAGCTAAAACTTTTAGACATAGTCTGACATTATGCCTATATATATTCTAAGCTTGAGTCCCGGCTCCTTTGTGGGTAAGGGACAAATGCTTGGCTTTGATTTTGTTCTTTTTCAACAATATAGTTACTAATCACGGTTCAGCCCTGCACGGAGTTTACGGATCAAAGGTGTGGAATCACTTTGTACACCCGTCTTCTTGGCCACCCTGGCTCTCAACTAGGGTTATCCTGTCAGCAAGGGATACGTAAAACGAAATTTCTTATTACGCATCATCAGGGTTTAGCGCTTGACCCACGCCATTTAGCCCCAGCCAGGCCAGATTGCCGAACAGGTGCGCCTTATCAGGACCAAAGGCGATGGTGTAACCCAATGTATCGAAATCAAGGCCATGATAAACAGGCTCTGCATGATCGTGCTGAGGGTATTCTTGCGCCTGACCATACCACCGTAGAACAGGGCCACTCCGGCAGGGTCATAATCATCACCAGTGCTGCAGAGATAAAAACGAATGCGGTATCTCCCGTATCAATTTGAGCTTCATCGGCCCAGGCCAGACCGGTCCGGCCAGCAATACCAGAGGTAAAAGGTTAAGGCCATTCATGATTCGCCTGTACACTTACACCAACCTCCTATCTAAACCTACCCTGGTTTCTGCACCTTGAGCCGCCGCAGCCTCCGGATCCTGCTGTAACGGCTGAAGATGGCCTGCATCTTATCACCCGGGGTGAACGGCAACAATTCACCAGCCGGACGTTTCCTGTAAAACGTAAAAAGGGTGCTTTAATGGAGCAACGTTGCTCCCTTTAAAGCACCCTTGCTTTGAGCTCTGCTGGTAAGGTAAAAAGGCACCCTTCAGAAGACACACCTTCTGAAAAAGCGCCTTTGCTTGACCTCCACCTATGGGATAAAACGCCTCCTAACGGAACCTTCCGTTAGAAAACGCCACTGCCTCCTTAGATACTCCCCTGTATCTGCCGCTGTTCAGATTATAAGTCAGGGAGGATTTGTTGTCAACACCCTTTTTAAATGTGTGTCGTCGGACTGTGATATTGTCAGGGTAAAATCCGTCAGTGAAAATGTCAGTATGAAGGAGATAGTTACCCTGTCGCAGACGGAACTAAAGCGGATGCTGGTTTTGCAGCGGGCTCTGGAAGGTCAGATCTCAACCTTTGAAGCTGCCCTGGTATTAGGCTTAAGTGAACGTCAGGTATACAAGCTAAAGGCCAAATTCCAGTCGCAGGGACCTGCTGCCCTGGTCCATGGGAACCGGGGCCGCAAGCCGGTTCACGCTGTTCCCGAGGAGACCCGCCAGCAGGTCATCCAACTCGCCCAAACCATTTATAGGGGGTGCAATTATACTTTTCTTAGCGAGTTGCTCTGCGAACGGGAAGGAATCACCTTGAGTCCTTCTTCGGTGGGTCGCATCCTGAAAAGCGCCGGCATTCCGAGCCCGCGGAAGCACCGTCCGCCTAAACTGCACCGCCGTCGTCATCGGAAACCCCAGTTTGGGATGCTGGTCTTGATCGATGGCAGCCATCATGATTGGCTCGAGGGAAGGGGACCAAAACTGGTTTTGCTTTTGGCGGTGGACGACGCCACCAGTATGATTTTGGCCGCCCTTTTCCGTCTAACGGAAGATTTCGAAGGTTACCGGCGTCTTCTTTTCGACCTGGTTACCCGTTACGGTATTCCTCTGGCCATTTACTCTGACCGGCACACCCTCTTCTTCCCCCGGAAAAGGAAGTATCCCTTGAGCAGCAGTTGCTGGGGGAGGTTCGGCCGCATGGTAAATAACATGACCGTCGTCCCGCCGGCTGCTACGGCCGGGTTGGTAGTGGCAGCAATACGGGTAAGGAAAAAGAAACCCTTAATAAATCCAAGGGTTTCTTTTTAGGAGTAACAAGACCTCCGCAGCATTGTTTAAAGGCGTTTCAAATCATTACCTGGTGGTGGGCGTAATGCGGCGCAGGATTTCTTGAATCTCCCGGTTGAAGCTGGCTACAGGAGTGCCCCGGCTGATGCCTTGAGCCACCCTGCGGATGCGGGTAACGGTATCCGGATCGGTAGTTACCTGCACGGTGGCCACGCGGTTATCTGCCGCCCTGACCCTCCGGGCCACTTCATCCTTAATGGCCGCTGTACGCCCCCTCTCTACCCCGCTTTTAATATCGAGCCCCACAATGGCCGTGTTCCCGGTCAGGACGACCGTGGCCGATTTCACGCCGGGCACTTTCTCGGCTTCAGCCGCCAGCTTTGTAGCCAACCGGTGGGCCTCCGCGGGCGTGGTGGGCAGGGGACGGGGAGCCGTTGCCGCCGGGCCGGGGGCCGCAGGCGCAGGTCCCGGAGCAGCCGGAGCTGGCGGGGCCGGCTTGCGAGCTGCCGTGCAGCCGGATACCAGCATCAATACCAGGGGTATTATGGAAAACCAGACGGGCCATTTTTTCATTTGGTCCACCCCCATTTCCAATCATAATTTACCGTCATTTAATATTTACCGGCGGCATATCTCTTATGCTGTAAAATAATGTCTAGGGACGCCATCGCCGGACCCGTAAAAAAGCGGGCCTGCTTTTCCCGTATTGAACAATCACACCATTCAGGATACAATAATGCAGGAAAAATAGTTACCATATAACACGGAGCGACGGGGAACGATCGCCACCCCGGGGAGTTATGCGACAGTATCCATAAAGGATGGTAGAAAAGTGCGCATTATTCTAGGCATAACCGGGGCATCAGGAGCCGTATACGGCATAACCCTGCTGGAACAACTAAAGCTCTCAGGGATTGAAACCCACCTTATCTTGAGCCCCTGGGCGGCAAAAACCATCGCCCTGGAAACCCGGTGGACGCCGGAACAGGTAATGGCATTGGCCAGCTACTCTTATACGGCCAACGACCTGGCTGCACCGGTGGCCAGCGGGTCTTTTATGCACCAGGGTATGGTCATTGCCCCCTGCAGTATGAAAACCCTGGCATCTATAGCCTGGGGCTACAGCGATAACCTGATCACCCGGGCTGCCGACGTGACCATAAAAGAAAGGCGCCCCTTGATCCTGATGATCAGGGAAACGCCTTTAAGTGCCATCCATCTTGAAAACATGCTCAAACTGGCCCGGCTGGGGGTAATTATTATGCCTCCGGTACCATCCTTTTACCAGCACCCGGAAACCATCGAAGACCTGGTCCTGCAAACAACCGGGCGGGTACTGGATCTTTTGGGTATCGAAAATAGCCTAGTAAAAAGATGGGGGGGTACCCGGTAACCTTACCTGATCAGAATAAGAGTTGCCAGGGTGAAATAAATAAACATACTGCTAACGTCCATCAAGGTAGTAATGAAAGGTCCCGAGGCCAGGGCGGGGTCAACCCCGATGCGGTTGATAATCACCGGCACAAAACTGCCCAGGATGGTGGAAACGGTGATACTTAAGGCCAGTGCCCCGCCTACCACCAAACCAAGGGAGGGGGAACCCTGCCACACAAAGGCAAAGGATCCTACAACCAGGCCGCAAACCAGGCCCACCCACAGCCCCACCTGGGCTTCTTTCCAGATCACCTTTAAAACCTGACCGGGATCTACCTCTCCGGTGGCAATTCCCCTCACCACCACGGCCAGGGACTGGGTAGCCGCGTTGCCCGTACCTCCGGCTATGGCTGTCATAAAAAAAGCCAGGGCCGTTAAATGCTGCAGGGTTTCGGAAAAGCCCTCGATTACATGACCGGCCACCAGCTCTCCGAAGAGCAAACCCACCAGCCAGGGCAAACGACGCAGTGCCCGCTTCAAAGGACTGGCGTCGGGGTCTTCCCCTTCACTATCAATAGTGGCCGCCATGCGCATCATGTCCTCGGTGGCTTCCCGTTCAATAACATCCAGAACATCGTCTACCGTTACAATACCAAGCAGTTCTCCATCATCGCTGACCACAGGTACGGCCAGAAAGTCGTATTTCGCCACCAGGCGGGCCACTTCTTCCTGGTCGGTGCTCACATTCACGCTGATTACCTTGCGCCGCATGATGTCCTCAATACGCATATAAGGCGCAGCCAGTATAAGTTCCCTTAAGGAGAGCACTCCCACCAGGTGGTTTTGATCGTCCACCACATAAACGTAATAAACCGTCTCGGCATCGGGTGCGTTTTCCCGCAGCACTTCAATAGCTTGCCCGGCGGTGATATTTTTCTGAATGGCCACGTATTCCGTGGTCATGATCCCGCCGGCGGTTTCCTCGCCGTAGGTCAACAGCTCTTTGAGGTCCCGGGCCTCATGCACCTCCATCAGACCCAGCAGTTTTTGTCTCAGGTCCCCGGGCAGGTCCCCCAGCAGGTCTGCAGCGTCGTCGGTAAACATGGCACTCAATATATCGGCCGTGCGCTGTAAACCCAGGCATTCCATCAGGGTGGGCAACTTTTCCCGGTCCAGCTCAAAAATTACCTGGGCAGCCCTGTCCGGTTCCATGACCCGCAATACCTTGACCTGCTGGCCCAAACTAATGTCCGGAAATACTTCGGCTATGTCCGCCGGATGTAAGTCCTTCAGGCACTGACGCAGCCTGTCGGTAGAGCCTTCCTCAAGGCAGGAAAGGACTGCCCGGCGTACTTCTTGCCGGTCTCTGGACATCAGGCCACCTCCTTTTATCAGGGGCGGCCCACCATCCCTGGAGCATGGATACCGGGGCCAGCCCCTTTTTATTATTACCACCGGCACCATAGCGAGATCACTGAACATTTACACCCAAAGCAATGCCCCAAACAAAAAAGGCCTCCGGTTAAAGAAGGCCAAAAGCCCGACTGGACTTACATCCAGAACTACTTTAACAAATTGTTTCCTGTGCTGTCAAGGTAAATTAATGTGTATATAGAAAAATCTTATAACATATCTCTCTTCCTGAATATGAACAGAGCTACAATTGATAAAACAACGGACAAAAGAACTATACCGGAAAAAGCACCCTTCGAATTCTGGAATGGCAGATCTACGTTCATGCCGTACAAGCTGAACAGCATGGTAGGAATCATTAAAATGATGGTCACTGAAGTTAGAAACTTCATGACCATGTTTTGATTGTTCGAAATTATCGAGGCAAATGCATCCATCGTGCTACTCAGGATCTCGGCATAAATCTCACTCATTTCAATAGCTTGTTTATTTTCGGTGATTACATCTTCCAGCAAGTCCTCATCTTCTTCGTACATCTTTATTAAACCCACGTTCACCTCCAAAGACTCGGAGTCTTTAGCCAGGTGTGACTTTAATAGCTTTTCCATAACGATTTCATTTGCCCTTAAAGAGGTTGTAAAATAGACCAGGCTTTTTTCTAAACTAAATAACTTAATCAATTCTTTATTTTGCGTCGAACTGTGCAACCTTTGTTGAATTTCTTCACTTCTTTTGTCGATCTGCCTTAAGTAACGCAGGTAATGGATCGCTGTCTTATAAAAAATCTGTAAGAGAAAGCGCGTTTTTTTAAAGGTATAAAATCCCTTGATACGGCAGGAAGAGAATTCGCTTATAATAGCCAGATCTTCCAGGCAAACGGTAATAATAATGTTTTCTGTAATAATGATTCCTAAAGGAATTGTGTCATAAACATTATCCCTAATAATAGGCACCCTGATAATAATCAGCACACAGCCTTCCTCAACCTCGATACGGGAGCTTTCTTCTTCATCAAGAGGGTACTCTAAAAAGTCCACAGGCAGGGTAAGCTGGTGAACGACCTCTTGTATCTCTTCTCTGGTAGGGTTGACTAAGTTAACCCAGCTCCCCTTCTCTCCCAGCACATTGCTTTCTACCAGCGCCTCTCCCACACTTTTATATACTTTGAGCATATCTTCCCACCCCTGTTGTTGAGCTTTATCCTGTTCCAATGCCTTACTCGAATTTTACACAGGAACAAAGAACACATGTTGGCAACCATTATCTTGTATCTTGAGTTTTTCCTCAACACTTACCAGGGGTGCAGCAAGGCACTGGGGCAGTTCCCCAAAATCCTGTTCCGGGCGGCAATAAACCGGGCGCCGTAAAGTACCCGGGTCACTGACATCCAGGCCACCTCCTTTTTTTCAGGGGCGGCCCACCATCCCTGGAGCGTAGATACCGGGGCCAGCCCCTGTTTGTTTTAGTATGAACTTGTGCCTACTAGGGTCGCCGTCCACAGTACCACCTCCGGGAATTTTTGCAAAAATGAAAAGGGCCTTCACTTACGTGAGGAAGCCCGAAAACCTTAGCTGGCTTTCCAGCCAACATTACTTTATCAGAACCTTTCTTGTACTGTCAAGGAAAATTAATCCCTGCCGGCGTAACCAAAGTTCCGCAGGTACAGGTCCTGGTTACGCCAGTCTTCCTTGACCTTGACCCACAGGTCCAGGTATATTTTTGACCCCAGGAGAAGTTCCATTTCTTCCCTGGCCAGCCGGCCTATCTCCTTGAGCATCCGCCCCCCCTTGCCAATTAATATGGCCTTGTGCGATTCCTTTTCGGTATAAATGACCGCCCGCACATAGAGCAACTGGTCCGACCGCGGCTCTATCTCTTCCACCACCACGGCCACCCCGTGGGGTACTTCCTGGGTGGTCAGGTGCAGCACCTTTTCCCGGATCAATTCGGCCATAATAAACTGTTCCGGCCGGTCCGTGACCATATTGTCGGGATAATATTTGGGTCCATAGGGTAAGTAGGAAACCACCAGCTCAACCAGGTGGTCCAGGTTTTCCGGCTTGAGAGCGGAAACGGGGACAATCTCGGCAAAATTGTATTTTTGTCTGAAAACGTCGATCAGAGGTAGCAATTCCGCCTTATTTTCCAGCAAATCTATTTTATTGATCACCAGAATTACCGGAGTAGTTACCTCGCGGAGCTGGTTGATTATGTACTCGTCCCCCGGCCCCGGCAACTGGGGTTCAACCAGGAAAAGGATCACGTCCACTTCCTTTAGGGCGCCCAGGGCCACTTCCACCATGTATTCACCCAGTTTGTGCCTGGGCTTGTGAATTCCCGGCGTGTCCAGGAAAATGATCTGGGCATCATCACGGGTAATGATTGAATGGATTTTATGCCGGGTGGTCTGGGGCTTATCGGACATAATGGCCACCTTATGCCCCACCAGCTGGTTTAATAGGGTAGACTTCCCGACATTGGGGCGGCCAATTATGGCCACAAAACCCGACTTGAATTTCTCCTGTTCCACCATTTTCCTCCTTTCAGCCCTTTATCATTAAAGAGACTCCCCCGGGCAGCACCAAATTTACCTGTCTACCGGCTCCACAACACGAACAGGATTGGGGCGTGGGCTGTCTTCAATTTTCCCATCCTCCCCACCTTTTAACTTAAAGCTCAGGGGCAGCAGCTCAGCAAGCGTTTTTACTATATATTCACCATGGTGGTTACACATATAAACTTTTACTTCGCTTCCGAATTCAGCCAGCACCTGCCGGCAGGCGCCGCAGGGCGTGCAGTAATCCTCGCTGTCGGAAATCACCGCCAGGGCGGCAAATTGCCTCTCCCCGTTGCTTACTGCTTTAAAAAGGGCCACCCGCTCGGCGCAAACGGTTAAACCGTAGGAGGCATTTTCAATGTTACATCCGGTATACACTCTTCCTTCCGATGTCAGTATGGCTGCCCCCACCCGGAAGCCGGAATAAGGAGCGTAAGCCCTTTCCCGGGAAGCCCGGGCCGTGTTTATGAGCTTTTCTACGGGAAACTGCATCACCGGCAGGTCAATCATTAATTTCCACCTCGCCAGGAACGTGCCCAAAAGCGAACGAAGGCGTGCAGGTAAGGGTAAAACACCAATAGCCCTACAACCACCGAGTTTAAGGCAGCCAGCAGTACGGCTCCGGCGGCAACATCCTTGGCTACCCTGGCCAGCGGGTGGTATTTGGCGGTATAAAGATCAACCACCGTCTCCACGGCAGTATTGAACATCTCGGCAATGACAACCAGGGCGATGGCAAAGAGAATAATGAGGAGATCCCGCACCCCTACCCCCAGCAACAGAGCAACAGCCACCACAACCAGGGCGGCACCAAAGTGAAAACGCATGTTTGGCTGTGTGCGCAGGGTATAAGCCAGACCAGCCAGAGCATAACCAAGGCTTTTTCTGAAGCTGCCCCCGGCCATTGCAATGTCACATCCCGTAACCACAAGCTATTCTAAGGGCGGCGCTCTTAATGGCCCTCTTACCTGGCCAAACCCAGCCGGGCCAGGATGGCCTCCTCCTTTTCCCGCATTGCCCGGCATTCCACTTCCGTCTGGTGATCGTATCCCAGGAGATGCAGCACACCGTGAGCCACCAGAAAAGCCACCTCCCGCTCAAAGCTGTGCCCGTACTCCTCGCTTTGCCGGCGCGCCGTCTCCAGGGAAATCACCACATCCCCCAGCAGGGTTTCCCCCCCCGCTTCGGGCATCGGTTCTCCTTCCTGCAGGGCAAAAGAGAGTACATCCGTAGGCCTGTCCACTCCCCGGTATTCACGGTTTAACCGGTGAATGTACTCATCATCCACAAACACCAGGCTTACTTCCGCGTCCCCGGGGCCTCCGGCTAAAGAGAGCGCTTCCCCGGCCACCTTTACCACCAGGTTAACTAGCCGCTCACCCACCGGCACTTTTTCTTGCAGGTTGTTTACGAGAACCGGCACTCTTGCTTCTTCTCCTTTCCATTTCCTTACTCAGGTCGGGATATTCAATGCGGGTGTGAAATATTCCGCCCAGTACCTGCAAAAACGCCTCCGCAATTTTATCCAGGTCCTTAAAAGTCAGGTCGCATTCATCCAGCTGGCCGTCCATGAGCTTATCCTTGATAATTTTGCGTACCATTCCCTCTACGCGGCCCGGAGTGCGGTTTTGCAGGGAGCGGACCGCCGCCTCGACCGAGTCGGCCAGCATGACAATGGCTGCCTCTTTAGTCTGGGGCTTGGGTCCATCATAACGGTATTCGTCCTCATTGACATTTTCCGAGTGGCCGTTCTCCAGGGCCTTGTGATAAAAGTAAGAACAGAGCCCGCTGCCATGGTGCTGCTCGATAATATCAATAATGGCCTGGGGCAACTTGTACTCACGGGCCATTTCCACCCCGTCCTTGACGTGGGAGGTCAAAATCAAAGTGCTCAAGGAAGGGGCAATTTTATCATGGGGGTTTTCACCGTTCAACTGGTTTTCAATAAAAAAGTAGGGCCGTTTAATTTTGCCGATATCATGATAATAGGCACCCACCCGCACCAAAAGGGTTTCCCCGCCCACGGCCCCGGCTGCAGCCTCCGCCAGGTTGGCCACAATAATGCTGTGGTGATAGGTCCCCGGTGCCTCCGTAAGCAAACGCCGCAGCAGGGGATTGCTGGGATGGGACAGTTCCAAAAGATGGACTGCCGAGGTAATTCCAAAGGCGCTTTCCAGATACGGAAGGGCACCAATGGTTAGAATGGAAGACAAAATACCGTTAATCAGACCAAAACCCACGCCGGAAGTAATCATGAGGCCCCAGGGCGTGTTGCCTAAAAGGCCCATAATCAGAATGACAACGATATTGGCGGCGCTAGTATAAACACCGGCCCGTGCCAGATCACCCCGCTGGCTGAGCTTGCTGACGCTGTAAACTCCTACGAACCCCCCCACCAGGGCCACCAGTCCAAAATGGACTTGCCCATCGATCATCAGGGTCACCAGGAAACTCATTACCGCCACCACCAGCATGGCCAGGCGCGCGTCAAGCAAAATGGCAATTAGCATCCCGGCGGCGGCAATAGGGGTCATATAACCCACGAGGTTGCCCAACTCTGGCCAGTAGGGGATACTGATGGCCGTAATGGCCTTGCCCACGGCCAGTACCACCACGATAACGATACCCAGCAGGTACAGGTGACCGGCATGTTCGTAAATTTCCCGGTTCTGCTGGTAGAGATAGAGCAGTACCACCATCATCAGGAGGGCCACCAGCAAAGCGCTGCCAAGCAATATACGCCAGGGGACCCCGGTTTGGGTGAGGCCCAGAGCCTCCAGCTTGGCCAGATGTTCCCTGGTAACCACATCCCCAACCCGGATGATGATCTCGTTCTGCCTGATGGTCACCATCTGGGGCGGCACCGTGGCCATGGCCGCCTCCTTTAAGAGGCGGGTTTTTTCCGCATTGAAGAAGCTGTTCGGCCGCAGGTAATAACGGATTAGGCCCTGGGCCAGTTCCCGGTAGGGTTTGCTTAAACCCCAGCGGGCCACCTGGTCGGCCAGACTTGCCTTTTTAGCCTCCAATTTATCAGGCGTAATACCTTCCTCGCTATCCAGGGCCTGGGCCAACAGGCCGTTTACACTCCGCTCCACCTGATCCAGGGTGTGGGAAGCGGGCCTGGTAAGGGCCACCAGGGTTTCCTGGGACAAAGAAAAGGGCAGCACCTCCCGCAGGCGGGTTACCCGATCTTCCTCACTGGACCTGGTATCCTCCTGCACCTCGCGGATCCCCTGAATGGCGGTGGAAATATCCCGCTGAACCGCCGCACTTACCAGGGGATCCCGGTCGTACTGGTCGCGTACTGCCGCGGCAGCCTGGCGGCGCATTTCTTCGGTCTTGGCCTTATCTTCAAAAACAATACTGCGGGGGGCCGTAATCTGGACCGGGGAAACCTGTCCCTCCCGCAAATTAACCCGTTGGGGAACAAATTCGATGGAAATGAGAATGGTAATGAGCAAAAAAAAGATGACCGCGGCTGCGCTCCGCCGTACCCTGCGCCGTCCCATTAACGGAGCCAGCCGGTGAACAAACTGTTTTCCAATTGTGGTCAGAGGGAGCATCAAATTCACTCCTGCGCCACCGTCCTACGACCCTTCCTCATAGGCCCTGATGATTTCCTGAACCAGCGGGTGCCGGACTATATCCTCCCCCGTCAGATAACAAAAGGCAATACCGTTTACCCGGGCCAAAACCTTCTGGGCATGGACCAGGCCGGAAACCTGACCCCTGGGCAGGTCGATCTGGGTAATGTCTCCGGTAATTACGGCCTTGGAACCAAAACCCAGACGGGTCAAAAACATTTTCATCTGCTGGTCGGTGGTGTTTTGCGCCTCGTCAAGAATGATAAAGGCGTCATCCAGTGTCCTCCCCCGCATATAGGCCAGGGGAGCAATTTCAATAACATGCCTTTCCAGATATTTTTGGGTATTTTCCACACCCAGTACATCGTAAAGGCTATCGTAAAGAGGACGCAGGTAAGGATCTACTTTTTCCTGCAGATCCCCCGGCAGAAAACCGAGCTTTTCTCCGGCTTCCACAGCCGGCCTGGTTAGTACCAGCCGGTTGACTTCCTTATTGCGCAGCGCACGAATGGCCATAACCACGGCCAGGTAGGTTTTCCCCGTTCCCGCGGGGCCGATGGCAAAAACAATGTCGTGCTTGCGAATGGCTTCGATGTACTGTTTCTGCCCCAGTGTCTTGGGCTTCACCTGTTTTCCCCGGGCGGTAACCAGGGTCACCTCCCGCGCCAGGTGGGACAGGGCTTCCTGCATACCCGCCCGCACGGCCTTAATGGCGTAGTTAATTTCGTGTAAAGTTAAACGGTTACCCGCGCGGTAAAAGTCCTGCAACTGATTGAAAACCTCCCGGGCCTGGGCAACCTGTTCGGGGGGACCGATAATAATCACTTCCTCACCCCGGGTTACTACCCTTATGCCCAAGGCCCGTTCCATTAAAGCCAGATGTTCATCGTGACGCCCGAAAATCTCGGCCGCCGTGGCAATGTTATCCAGGATCACCCTGGCTTCAGTGTGTTCGCCCAACTTATCCCTCCAACTCCCTCTTGTTCCTATAGCAGCTAGAATAGACCTCTTATGGCTGGGAAGGGGGCGCCGGTACCTGATTTTGAGACTCTTCCCCCGGGGTAAAGGGTTGTTCAGTGCCGATTTCCTCAAGGCTCTCCACGAAGGCTTTGACCCGCACCAGGCTCTCCGGCTCTTTCACTATCAGCTCATCCAGCTGTTTGTGGACTATCCTGGCTCCTTGAGGTAACTGCTTTTGTACCGCATGCAACGCCCTCTCCCCGGCCAGGCGGCGGGCTTCAGCCCGGTTCCTGACCAACCGGTAGTTTTCCACTTCATAATATTTGCTGATAACTAGTTCGACGGGTAAATGAAGATTCCTCCATGGAGGAGGCTTTTTCACACTGGTCTCGGTTTGATAATGCAAAAAGGGTATTTTCTGGGGACCTGCTAAAATTATTTCCCTGCCTTTTATTTTCATACAAACCCTGGTAACCCGGTGACCGGTAAAACGTTTCCCCGTTTCTGCGAGGAGGGCTTCGCCGTAACCCTCGTACCATACCCGGGCCCTCACGATACCTGCAGCGTGCACGTATGTGGGCTGGCGAGGGGCCGGTTGTTCACTATGTGTTTCTGATCCCGGTTGTTCGGGCTTTTGTTCTTCGGAAGGAGGAATAATGCCGGAAATCAATATTTGACCGGGAACCACCGTATCCCCTTCCTTCGCCGCCGCGTGGCCGCTAAATACCAGTACCTCTTTGATTACGCCCGCTTTAATAGCTACAATATGGGCGGGAGATTGGTTTTTCTTCTCGGGAATAGTTTTTTCCACCACTTCAATGGTCACCTTTGTCCCCTTAACGTATACGCCGGCCCAGGAAATGGCGGGCAAATTTGCTTTCAGGGCTCTCTCCACCGCAGGGCAGTCCAAACGCCATTTGGGCACCCCCCGGTTCAGGCCGGCCGCTGAAGCCACAGATAAGATTTCCTTTCTGGGCACCCTACTGTTGCCGGTAACCTCGATAGTCCAGACAAAGGAGCTCAAGAAATACAGTCCAAGAACAAACAGTACGGCGCCAAAAGCCAGTGCCTTGCGCCGGGCCAGGCGCATCCATAGAAAAGGCAGACCTGCCCGCCGTGTGATATGAAAGCCACAGCGGGTGCGTCGCGCTATATGCCTTAAAGGCCGTACGGCACTCAAGCGCACATTGGCCCTCATGGTCTGCTCACCGGGCCGGGCAATATCCCAAAGGAAAATACCCCGGGCGGCAGCCATATTGATAAATTTTTCCGGTGCTTCTCCCCGGATGGTTATGGTGACATAACCGACGAGGAAATTCATCAATCGAAAAAGAAACATGGCTTGGCCTCCTTATTTTCCTGGGCCATGGGCACGATTTTTACACTGGCCTGTTCCTATTTGAACGTAATGGTCTTAATCATTCCTTCCACGCAAATCTCATCGGGGAGAATATTGCGCAGGATCAATTTCTCTCCGGTAATTTCCAGCTCCCCCTCTTCAATACCAACGCGCACAATTTGAGGGGTATACTCTAAAATGCCACGGTGGTTTTCAATGAAGGCCTGCAGATTTCCCATGAGCACGACACGGGGAAGGTTCAGCATTACATCGTTAGGAATCTCCAGAAATTCCGATAACCGTTTTTTCCATTCCCGCCAGGTCATCTTCCAACCCCTCCTTGCCAAAATATATGCGCCCGCCACGGACAAGATTACTTAAGGGCTGAAAAGCCCCGGCGGGCAGGTTACAGGTTATAAAGATCTTCTCTGCATCGAAACCTGGCCATAAAATCTTATTATCGGGCAAATAAAGGAACCTATCTATTAAAGAACGAAAAAAAGATATGCTATCTTGTAAGAAAAGCCGGGGACAAGGAAACTGCAAAAGTTAGGGGTGAGTAAATATGGCTGAAAAAATTCGCCTGACCACCCTGGCCAAAGCTGCCGGGTGAGCGGCCAAGGTGGGACCGGCCACCCTGTCGCAGGTGCTGCGGCAGATGCCACGCCTTGAAGACCCTCACTTGCTGGTAGGGCTGGAAAAGGCCGACGATGCAGCGGTATACCAGCTAACGGAAGATATGGCCATCATTGAAACGGTGGATTTTTTTACCCCGGTGGTGGATGATCCCTACCTTTTTGGCCAGGTAGCCGCAGCCAACGCCCTGAGCGACATTTACGCCATGGGCGGGCGGCCCCTTTTAGCTCTGAATATTGCCTGTTTCCCCACCTGCCTGCCTCCGGAGATCCTGGCTGAGATTCTCAAAGGGGGGGCGGATAAGGTAAAGGAAGCCGGAGCCATCATCGCCGGAGGACACACGGTCCAGGACGAGGAACCCAAGTACGGGCTGGCCGTCACCGGTTTAGTGCATCCCCAAAGGGTATTGACCAATGCCGGCGCATTGCCTCAAGATGTCCTGATCCTGACCAAGCCCCTGGGTACGGGCATCATTGCCACGGCCGTCAAAGCGGAGCTGGCTCCTCCGGAAGCCCGGGAAGCCGCCCTGGCCAGCATGATTGCCTTAAACAGGGAGGCAGCCTCGGCCATGCTTTCCGTGGGGGCACATGCCTGTACCGATATCACAGGGTTCGGGTTGCTGGGGCATGCTGCGGAAATGGCCGAAGCCAGCGGGGTAAGCATGGTTTTTGAATATGGCCGTCTGCCCCTTTTGCCTGAAACAGTGAAACTGGCCTCCATGGGCCTGATTCCCGGCGGGGCCTATCACAACCGGGATCACCTTGGTGAAGCGGTTACATTTGCCAAAAGCCTCACCCCCGCCCAGCAGATGGTCGTGTTTGATCCCCAAACCTCCGGGGGACTGCTCATTGCCACTCCGCCGGAGCGGGCGGACCGCCTCCTGCAAAAGCTTCACGCCAACGGGGTGACGGCGGCCCGGGCCATCGGCCGGGTGGTGGAAAGGCAGAGCTGGCTAATCCGGGTGGAATAATAAACAAGAGGTGAATGTTATGGTGAAAAAAGAAGTGGACTGCCGGGGGCTGGCTTGCCCCCAGCCGGTAATCAACACCAAGAAGGCGCTGGAGGAAATCGCCGCCGGTCAAGTAATCGTCACCGTAGACAACCCGGTGGCCCGGGAAAACGTAACCATGTTTGCTAGAAACGCCGGCTATCCCGTACAGGTTGCCGAAAAAGAAGGTAACTTTGTGATCACCATAACCAAAGGGGAAGCGCCGGAAAAAGCCCCGGACAACGCCGTAAAACCTGTAGCACAAAGTACCGGGGAAGCCCGCCCCCTGATCTATTTCTTCACTTCCAACCTGCTGGGGCAGGGTGCTCCCGAACTGGGGATGACGCTGTTGAAAAGTTTATGCGCCACCCTGGCCGAAACCGACCCGCCCCCGGATAAGCTCATCTTTTTAAATACGGGGGTATTCCTGACCTGCACCAACTCCCCGGTCCTGCAACATTTAAAAAAGATGGCCGAAAGGGGCACGGACATCATCTCCTGCGGCACCTGCCTGGAGTACTACCGGATAAAAGACAGCCTCCAGGTGGGCCGGATAAGCAACATGTACGAGATTAACGAGGCCCTGCGCGGCCCCGGAAAGGTGATCACCGTACCGTAAGCGGCCGCCATATGGCAGATATTCAGTAAAGGCCGTGTGACGTTTTCAGCACCACCAACGGAAGATGAAAACGGCTGCCGTTTTGCACGAAGCGAACGACCTTGACCCAGCACTCAACAGACTCGAAAGTGATTGTGTTTAGTCGGTCATCATTCGAAGCCTGTTGAGTGCTGGGCAAACTTAGCGAGACCGAGGGTGGAGGCGGGGCCGAGGGCATGGATGACGAAAATGGAGGTTAGAGCTTCAAACGTCCAAATTGGCCGGGAACCCCGCCGGAGCCCGAGGTCGAGCGCTAGTTTGCCCAGCACTCACTGCAACCAGAGTTCTCTGATGGTATGATGCTAACTAGAGACTTTTTAAATGCCTGCGAAGGTCCTACACCCGATGGGTGAGTGCTGGGGAACAGAGCGAACGCGTGCAAAACGGCAGGCGTGTATATTTTTCAGATCAGAGTTACCTACTGAATCTTGATACGAACACGAACAAAACTCTTCTTGACACCAGCAATTGCCTCTTGATATATTCTTTATAGGATACCCCAGTAGGGTAGGATGGTGAGTGATTGGGATTGTCCTATGTGGAAAGAAACAAAGAAGACCTCTTAAACCGCCTCAAAAAAATTGAGGGGCAGATTCGCGGCATTCAAAAGATGCTCGAGGAAGACCGCTACTGCGTGGATATCCTCCTGCAGATCAGTGCCACCCGGGCGGCACTGCAAAAGGTGGCCCTCTCCCTTTTGCGGAGTCACACCCGGGGTTGCGTGGCCCGGGCCATCCGCGAGGACCGGGGTGACGAGGCCATCGATGAGCTCATGCAGGTACTGGATCAGTTCACCAGATAACCGGCGTCCAGCGCCGGGCAGGAAAGGAGGTCGACCCGCGTGTTGAGAAAGCGTTACATGCTGCGTCCCGTAGCCCACTGTAAAGGCGGCTGCTGAATACAGTCCCGGGCAAGACGGTAAACTGCCCGCGTAAAAGCCCGCAGGGAAAAAACTGCGGGTTTCTTAATTTAAAAGTGAGGGCGCGGGACATTCTAAAGAAAAATAAATATTGACTTATTCCAAAGGACAGGGTTAAGATTAAGTAAATACCCTACAGGGGTATAGTAGAAGAAAACGGTCGAGGCTGCCGGTACCGGTGAAGGAGGAAAAAATATGAAACAAGCCAGCATCCCCGTAGAAGGCATGACCTGCGCCGCCTGCGTGGCCCGGGTGGAACGGGCTTTAAAAAACACACCCGGGGTAACTGGCGCCGTGGTCAACCTGGTCACCGGAAAGGCCAGTGTAGAATACGACCCGGAAAAGGTATCCGTGGAACAACTGGTCAAGACCATCCGGGAACTGGGCTACCAGGTGCCCACCGGGGAAATACACCTGACGGTAAGGGGCATGAGTTGCGCGGCCTGTGTGGCCCGGGTGGAACGGGCGGTTTCCGGGCTGCCCGGGGTGTTAAATGTAACCGTTAGCCTTCCCGCGGAAGCCGCCCGGGTAACCTTTTATCCGGGAACGGTAACACCCGTCCGGATTAAGGAAGCAATCGCCGGTTTGGGCTACGAGGTGGCTGAGAAGGCCACGGGCCGGGAGGCCCTGGACCGGGAGAAGCAGGCCCGCCGGCAGGAAATACGCCGCCAGGCCCGGAACATGTGGATTGCCTGGCCCCTATCCCTCCTGGTCATGCTGGGCATGTTCCGGGACGTGTGGATTCTCCCCCGTTTTGTACCCGAGTTTATAGGCAATACCCTCTTTTTGTGGGCGCTGACCACCCCGGTGGTCTTTATCGCCGGCTGGCAGTTCTTCGTGCACAGCTTCAACGGCTTAAAGAAAGGCGCCACCGATATGAACCTTCTCTATGCCACGGGAATAGGAGCCGCATACATCATTGCCACCATCAACACCCTCTGGCCCGGGGCCGGCTTTGGGGGTAAAGGGGCCACCTTTTTTGAGTCGGCCGCCCTGTTAACCGCCTTTATCGTCCTGGGCCGCTACCTGGAAGCCCTCACCCGGGGGCGCGTCTCCGAAGCTATCCGGAAGCTGCTCAACCTGCAGCCCAAAACCGCCCGGGTGATCCGGGAAGGCCGGGAGATGGAAATTGCCGCCCTTGAGGTGGTGCCCGGTGATGTGGTGGTGGTGCGTCCCGGGGAAAGCATCCCGGTGGACGGAAGGGTAATTGAAGGGCATTCGGCGGTGGACGAGTCCATGATCACCGGGGAAAGTATCCCGGTGGAGAAAAAGCCGGGTGACGAAGTAATCGGAGCCACCATCAACAAAACAGGGACCTTTAAATTTGAGGCCACCAGGGTGGGGCGGGACACGGCCCTGGCCCGGATCATCCGCCTGGTGGAAGACGCCCAGGCCACCAAGGCACCTGTACAAAGGCTGGCCGATCTGGTGGCCGGGCACTTCATTGCAGGAGTCCATGTGCTGGCACTGGTCGTTTTCCTCTTCTGGTTTTTCTACGGTTACCACGCCTTTTTCCGGCCGGACAGCCACTTTATCCTGTCACCTTACAGCCTGGCCGAGGTGGGGGTTTTCGGTTTTGCCCTGCTTTTGAGCGTAACCACCCTGGTTATCTCCTGCCCCTGCGCCCTGGGACTGGCCACCCCCAGCGCCATGATGGCCGGGACGGGAAAGGGAGCGGAAAACGGCATTCTTTTCAAAGGAGCCGATGCCGTGGAAGCCACCGCCGCCCTGCAGGCGGTGCTGTTTGATAAAACGGGCACCATTACCCGGGGCGAACCCTCCCTCACCGACGTTATTCCCGCTCCGGGCTTCACGCGGGAGGAACTACTCAGTCTGGCCGCTGCGGCGGAGAAGAACTCGGAGCACCCCCTGGGTGAAGCCATTGTCCGGGGAGCGGAAAAGGCCGGCGTAGCCGTAAAAGAAGCGGAGGAATTCGAGGCCGTCCCCGGCCACGGCATCAAGGCCCGCTACCAGGGCCGCACGATACTGCTGGGCAACCGCCGGCTAATGGAAAGGGAAGGAGTGGCCTTTGAAACCCTGCTGCCCTCTGTGAAATCCCTGGAGCAGGATGGGAAAACCGCCATGCTCCTGGCGGTGGACGGGCAAGCAACCGGGGTAATTGCAGTGGCCGATACGATAAAAGAGCATGTGCCCCAGGCCATTGCCCGGTTGAAAAAAATGGGCCTGCAGGTGATCATGATCACGGGGGACAACCGCCGCACCGCCGAAGCCATCGCTCGCCAGGCGGGTATTGAAAAAGTTCTGGCGGACGTGCTGCCCCAGGATAAGGCCGAAGAGGTGCGCAAGCTGCAGGCCCGCGGCCTGCGAGTAGCCATGGTGGGAGACGGTATCAACGACGCCCCGGCCCTGGCGGCCGCCGACGTGGGTATGGCCATTGGAACCGGTACGGATATCGCCAAGGAGACGGGCGAGGTAATCCTGATCAAGGCAGACCTGCGGGACGTGGTTTCGGCCATTGAAATAGCCCGGGCGACAATGCGCAAAGTGCGGCAAAACCTGGGCTGGGCCTTTATCTACAACAGTCTGGGCATTCCTATTGCCGCCGGCCTTCTCTATCCATCTACCGGGCTGATTGTAAGCCCGGAGCTGGCCGCCTTCTTCATGGCCATGAGCTCGGTCTCGGTAACCCTGAACACCCTGCTCTTAAAACGTTTTATTCCCTCCATGAAGAAGGAACAACAGGAGCCCCGGGGAGAGGCAGGACAACCATTACCCAGCCCGGCGTTGCGGTAACAGCAAAAACGGGAGATTCAAATCAACACTCGCCACCAGGAACCGGAAAGGAGCCGAGATACATGAATAATCCCGCTCGCGCGAGCGTCTTGATCTACACGGGCATCTCCCTGGCCGCCGCCTTTCTCTTTCTTCTATCCACCTATGCCACGGGGATTTCCTACCCGGCCGTGGCCCGCATCGGGGGCGCCGTGTGGGTCTTTATTCTGAGCATGATCATCACCATGCCCGTTGTCATTTCGTACGTGAACAAAAGGCACATTTGAACGGAGGAATCCAGCCATAAAGCCGGCCGTCAGCGCAAGCACAGCAAAAAAGCACATAAAAGCAGCATCAATTAACCGCGTATGGGAAATCGACCTTTTCCGGGGAGTGGCCCTCCTGTTAATGGTGACCTTTCACTTACTTTATGACCTGGCAGAGTTTTACCATCTTCCCCTGGATTACCAGAAGGGCCTGATTTATTACACGGGTAAGATGGCGGCCACTCTCTTCATCCTCATTGCAGGCATAAGCTCTTTCTTCAGCTCCAATAACCTGCGGCGGGGGATAAAAATCCTCCTATGGGGGTTCATCATTTATATCGTTACGGGGGTGGCGCTCCCCGGAAGCAACATCATCTTCGGCATCCTGCAATTCCTGGGGACAAGCATGATCCTGGCCCGCATTTTCATGGGACTACCTTCACCTGTTCTAATGGTCATGGGCGCCCTTCTCCTGCTGGCCGGACGCTATACCGGCACCCTTACTTGGCCCCACAACTGGCTGGCCTGGCTGGGCTTGGTGAGGGACGGCTTCTTTTCCGTGGACTATTACCCCCTTCTCCCCTGGTTTGGGGTGTTCCTGTGGGGCATGGCCCTGGGGCGAATGTTTTACCCCTCTAAACGAAGCCTTTTTCCCCATTCTCCCCTGCCCTTCCACCCGCTGGGCCGGTCATTGCTATTCCTGGGCCGGCATTCGCTGACCATCTACCTGGTACACCAGCCTGTAATTTTATTACTCCTGTACCTGTTTTTTTCTGGCTGTAAAATAGTAAAGTGATCCTGTTTCCGTATCAAGTAGTTTCTTATTGACACCTTCTGGCTAAACATGCTAATATACTTCCGTCAGATATATCCCACCAGGCGATGGAGCTCGCCTTAAATTGCCTTTTCCAGGCTAATAGCTCCTACCAGAATCCCGCAGGGTTTCCGGTAGGAGCTTTTATAATGCAACTTAGCGAGAAAGGGAGGTATTTTCTTTGAACACGTGGCTTGTGGCAGCCACCTGGATTGGGCTGGCCTTAGCCGCCGGGTTAATTTCCGTACGTACCGGTATATCGGTAGCCATGGTGGAGATCATGGTGGGGGTAATCGGCGGCAATTACCTGGGACTGGAAGTAAACACCTGGGTTAACTTCCTGGCGGGATTGGGCGCCATCGTCCTTACTTTTCTGGCCGGGGCCGAAGTGGATCCGGCGGTGCTGAAAAGCAAGTTCAAGGAAAGCGTTTCCCTGGGTGTGGTAGGTTTTCTTTTCCCCTTCCTGGGGGCTTTTGCCTATACCTACTATGTAGCCGGGTGGAACCTGCAGGCGGCGCAGATTGCCGGCATCGCCCTTTCCACCACTTCCGTGGCTATAGTGTACGCGGTCATGGTGGAAACGCGCCTGAACGAAACGGAACTAGGGCAAATCATCCTGGCCGCCTGTTTCATTAACGACCTGGGCACGGTGCTGGCCCTAGGCATACTCTTTGCCAACTATGACTACTGGATGCTCGTCTTTATTGCGGCCACCGCGGTTGTCCTGTTCTTAATGCCCAAAATCACACCCGCCTTTCAGGAAAGGTTCGGCCGCCAGGTAAGCCAGATTGAGGTAAAATACGTGCTTTTTGCCCTGCTGTTGCTGGGGGGGCTGGCCGGCAAGGCCAACAGCGAAGCCGTCTTGCCGGCCTACCTGCTGGGCCTGGCCCTGGCGGGTTTCTTTCAGAGGGAAAAAGAACTTTTGCAGCGCATGCGGGCCGCCGCCTTTGCCTTCCTCACCCCATTCTACTTCCTGAAAGCAGGTCTGTATGTTTCCCTGCCCGCCGTCGTAGGTTCCTTTGGGTTAATCTTGATCCTGCTGATGGTAAAAATGGTAAGCAAATTTGTTGGAATATGGCCTCTAACCAGGCTGTTTCGTTATAAGCACCGGGAAGGCATGTACACCACATTGCTCATGTGTACGGGCCTGACCTTTGGCACCATCTCTTCTCTTTTCGGGCTGAGCCATCACTACATCGACCAGCAGCAGTACACCATACTGGTAACGGTAGTGATAGCCAGCGGGGTGATTCCCACCATTATCGCCCAGGCCTTTTTCCGGCCCCGGGTGCAGGCGGCCGAAGCCGGCGATGTAGTTTCCATCTCCGAACGTCACCCGGTACCGGAGGAGTGAGGACTGTTTTAAGAATCCCCCGAGACACGTTTTCTGGAAGTCCCTGCCGAAAAAGAGGAGTTACTAGCGATTAAGATTATGAAAGCAATTACCCGAAGGACGGGAGACTAACGAAAGGGTGAGATTATGTACCGCAAGATCATGGTGGCCTATGATGGTTCTCCCTACTCCAACAAGGCCCTGTCTGTAGGAATGGAGCTGGCCCGTTGCTGCGGGTGCGAGCTGCACGCGGTTGCCGTGGTAAACCTGCCCGATTATGCGGGCACCGTAGCAGAAGTAGACGACATGGTGACCAGGGCACGGGAATTTTACGAAAAGAAGCTGGGAGATGCGGTTTCCCGAGCAGCCGGCAAAAACGTAAAGCTGACCACGCATTTGATCTTCGGCCACGTGGGAGAAACCATCGTGCGCTTTGCCAGGGAGAATAATTTTGATTTGATAGTCGTGGGAACCCACGGCTGGAGCGCCATTCAAAAGCTGGTCATGGGCAGCGTTTCTTCCTACGTAATCCGTCACGCGGCGTGTGATGTACTGGTGGCAAAAGGCAGGGAAGACTAATCCAAGAAACTGCTCCACGGCGATGGAGCTCGCCTGGAATGCCCGGAAAGGCTGATGGCTCCTACCAAAATCCAGTAAGGTGATGGTAGGAGTTTTTGTTCATTTTCCGGCATACTGCTCCCTTAAACACGGAAGCAAAGAGGTGATTGGTTGATGCTGGAACATTTTCGTGAGCAAAAAACACTGCTCACCAATGCAGTCGAACAATTGATCACTCTGGCTGAGGCCGGGGGAAACCGCTTTGCGGTGGACCTGCTCACCGAAAGCCTGGCCCGGGTTGCCTCAGAGACATTCACCCTGGTGGTGATGGGTGAGTTTAAGCGGGGCAAGTCAACCCTGATCAATGCCCTTGTGGGAACGCGCATCCTGCCTACCGCCATCGTACCTCTTACAGCGATCCCCACCTTTATACGCTATGGCACGGAACCGCAGGCAACGGTCGTGTTCCTGGACGGACGAAGCGAAAAAGTACCCGTTGGAGCTATCGTGCAGTACGTAACGGAAAAAGAAAACCCCCGTAACATTAAGAAAGTGCGCGAAGTGGAGGTTATCTATCCCGCCCCTTTCCTGGCTGAAGGAATTATCCTGGTGGATACTCCCGGGGTGGGTTCGGCCTACACCCATAATACCGAAGCAGCCTACGGCTACCTGCCCCGGGCCGACGCAGCGCTATTTGTTATTTCGGTAGATGCACCGCTGGGCAAGGGAGAACTGGATTACCTGCGCGACATCCGGCACCACGTACACAAGCTCATATTTGTGCTGAACAAAATTGACATTGTCAATCCGCATGACCTGGCGGAAGCTTTGGACTTCACCCGCAGGATGCTGCAGGAACAACTTCAGACTCAGGATATATTACTGGTCCCGCTTTCAGCCCGCCTGGCCCTGGAAGGAAAGGAGCAGAATGATGCAGAACGGCTGAAAACAAGCCAGATGACGGAACTGGAGAACCTGATAAACGATCTGATCAGGCGCCAGAAGGGAGCGCTCATTATTTCAGCCACTGCCTCGCGGGCGCTGCGCATCCTGAATGAACTGGAGCTGGGACTGGAGATCTGGCGCCGCGGCATGGAAGATTCCCTGGAAGAACTGGAGAGGAAGATTGCCGCTTTTGAAGCGGAACTGGCCCATCTGGAGCAAGAACGGGAAGACAGCATCTACTTGCTTTACCGGGAGGTGGATAAGCTGGCCGCCAGGGTGGCGGAAGATATGGAAGCTTTTGAACGCCGCGTGTTTCCTCAACTGGCCGGACAACTGGAGGAATTCATCGAAGAGAATTACCCCAGGCATTCGGTGAAAGAAACTGCCGGTCTGGCCCACGATTACATCAAAAGGATCATCCTGGGCGTACTGGAAGAACAAAGGGAGCGCGAAAAAGAAATAATGCAGCAGGAATTCGCCCGGGTGGCAGGACGGTTTTTCCAGCGCATCGAAGATATAGTAGACCGTTTGATGGCTGCCTCGGCAGAAATTTTCCAGGTAGAAGTACACAAAACGGCTTATAAAGACTATATTCTGGGCGATCGCTATTTCTACTTCCACTTTTACGAACACCCCACCTTTATTCCCGCTTTTGAAGAATTGACCGTAGCATCTCTTTTACCAAAGGCATTACTTAAAAAACACATCCTCACCAAAACCCGTGCCAGTTTGGCGGAGCTTTTGAACCGCAACTGCGGTAGGGTGCGGGCCGACCTGGTGGAGAGTTTAAAGGAAAAAGTACGCCAGGTGGCAGGTGAGCTGAGGTTACGCTCGGACGCTGTTGCCTTCAGCCTTAAAACCGCTTTGCAAAAAGCCCTTGAGGAAAAGAAAGCCAGTGTCGCCGAACAAGAAAAATCCCGTGCCAAATGCGAAGAGGAAAAACAAAAGCTCTCTATTTTAAGGCAAAATCTAGAAGGCCTTTTGAAACTGGAAAATAATTGAAGAAGGCCCAGTTAGGAACGCGGGAGATCACCGGCCCGTTTCCGGTCTGGTTGCCAGTGCAACGGCTTGTGGGCCTGGCTTCAGGTGCAGGATTCGTCAACAACCTGCTTTTGCCGGTAGAGTGGAGGTGTTTGCCATGAAACCGACGGGGAGATATGTGGAAAAATTGATCGCCTCCCTCAGACATGAAGATCCCGCCATCCGGCGAAGGGCGGCCTGGCTGCTGGGAAAATTGAAAGAAAAATCGGCTGTCTTGCCGCTCCTCCATTGCCTTATGGAAAACGGCAACGATCCTTACATTTTGGCCGATGCGGCTCTTGCCCTGGGAGAAATCGGTGATAGGCAGGCGACGGCGCATCTAATATTTTTATTACAACATAATTCGTTTCTGCCGGCCCGTCTGGCAGCCGTCGAAGCGCTGGGCAGGCTGGGTGGCAACCGGGCCAGGGAAGCCCTCACCGAAGCTCTGAAGGACCCAAATCAGGTGGTACGTATAGCCGCCGCAGAGGCACTGCACGCCCTGGATTTTAAGGATTCGGTAAGAAGTAATGAAAAAGTGGCTCGTGACTCTCCGGAAAAGAGTCAATTCTATACGGGGAGGTTAGAATGATGAACCGGGGAGACTACACTTACGACATATGTATGTTCAAAGATATCTTTGAATATGAATTTACCTACCTGAACGGCTTTTTGCGTAACGTGCACCGGTTTGCCGGAAAACCGGCTCTTACCTGCCCTCTGCGGGGAAAAACGTGGACGTACGCCGAACTTAACCGGGAATGTAACAGGCTGGCTCATGCGCTACTGGCCGATGGGGTGGGCAAAAACGATGTGGTCATGTACCAGTTACTGAATAGCGCAGAATTTGTTTTCCTCTACCTGGCTCCACAAAAGATAGGCGCTATCAACTGCCCCATTAATTTCCGGCTGGCCTACGGAGAAACCGCTTATATTATTGACGACAGCAAACCAGCCGTGTTCTTTTATGACGTGGAAGTGAAGGAAACGGCTGAAAAAGCACTGGCCATGGCCCGGCACAAACCACGCCGGGTGGTTATGGTGGATCCCTGGGCCAAAGAAAAACCCTTTGCCGGTTCCATTACCTTCAAAGACTATGTAAAAAACCAGCCAGAGCATGATCCGGACATCCCCCGGCCCAAGCACATATACGATGAAACCACCAGGCTCTACACTTCCGGGACCACCGGCAGGCCCAAGGGGGTGCCCATTAACAACATAAACGAGGTTCTATCCGCCCACGACGTGATCATGCACTTTCCCCTGTCGCCTCTGGACAAAACCATGAACATGAGCCCGTGGTTCCACCGCGGCGGCCTGCATTCCGGCGGACCCAACCCCACCCTGTACGTGGGGGGAGAAGTGATAGTGCTCAGGCAGTTCACGCCCCGCACCTGCCTGGACTATGTGGAGAAGTACGGTATTACTTTCCTGATCGGAGCCCCGCCCATGCTCAAGCTGTTGCATGACTTTCAGAGTAAAAATCCCAGGGATCTGAGCAGTTTGAAGGGCATTGTCACTATGGGCGCGCCACTGGAGCGGGAAGCCTGCATTAAGTTTCAACAGGTGCTCACCCCCAACATTTTTAACGGTTACGGCACCTCCGAAGCCTTTTGGAACACCTTTCTGCGCCCCTACGACCTGCCGCAGATGGCCGGTTCGGCAGGCCGCGCCTGCACGGATGACGATGTCGCGGTGGTAAAAATCTACCCTGACCGCCGGGCCGAACCGGATGACTACGTAGCCAAGGATAACAGGGAGATCGGTGAAATCATAGTAAAGGCACCGGCCAAAACCACATATAGCTATGTGAATAACCCGGCGGAAAGCGAACGGGTTTTTTACAAGGGCTGGATTTACATCGGTGATCTGGGCACTTGGGATGAAAATGAATACATCACCGTGGTGGGAAGAAAAGACGATATGATCATCTCGGCGGGTGAGAACATTTACCCGGATCAGGTAGAGGAAGTAATTAACGAGCATCCCAAAGTAAAGGAATCGGTGGTAATCGGAGTCCCCGATGAAATCCGCGGGGAAGCCGTCGTAGCCTATGTCATCAAAGCGGATCCCTCCCTCACTGCCAGAGAACTGGACGAGCATTGCCGTAACCATCCCATGCTGGCCATGTACAAAAAACCTCGTTATTACAGATTTGTGGAGGAGATACCCTACACAGCCACGGGGAAAAAGATACGCTACAAAGTAAAAGAGCAGGCGATCAGGGATCAACAGGCGGGTCTGCTGGAACGGGCCTGACCGGCGGCGAACGCGGTGTAGTGTTCAATTGCTCTTAACACCTCCAGCTTTCCGCTGGCACGATTTCGCTTAAAACCAGCGCCCGGTGAACAGTGCAGGAAACTTGTACCGGTTTAACTTCATTGAGGGGGATGTTCTAATGAGCGAGCAGTATCCTTTTTGCCGCCTTGAAATGGAGGTTGGCTGGGGTGACTGCGACGCCGCCGGCATTGCTTACTACGCCCAATACTTTGATTGGTTTTCCAACGGTCGCATTCAGCTTTTCAAAAAATACGGCTTGCCCTATATGACCTTTTTTCAACGGCAAAACATCAATATGGTGGCTCTTGAGGCCGGTTGCCGGTATAAAAAGTCGCTACGGCCGGAGGAGATAATCATTTTGGAAACCGTCCTGGTCATTTTAACCCGGACGAGAATCGGATTTAAATATAAAATATTTAAAAAAGACGGGGTGCTTGCCGCCGAGGGTTTTACCACCCACGCTTATGTGGATGAGCGGGGAAAGCCTTTTGATTTAAAAAAACGCCATCCTGCCCTGTGGGAAAAGATAAACGCCCTATTTGGTGAACCAAAGGGTGATGAGATACGGGGTGTTCAAGATTTCAGTTCGGCTGAAGGCATAAGCAGGGAGGTGGAAGAGTGGAAAAGCGGGAGCGGGTAGTAATCACTGGGATGGGCGCGGTCACACCCATTGGTATAGGTGTGGAACCTTACTGGCGTAACCTGTTGCAGGGGAAATGCGGGGTCGGGTACATTTCCAGGTTCAATACCGATCACCTGCCGGTTAAAATTGGGGCCGAAGTTCGGGATTTC
This sequence comes from Desulfofundulus thermosubterraneus DSM 16057, assembly GCF_900142025.1. GTDB lineage: Bacteria > Bacillota > Desulfotomaculia > Desulfotomaculales > Desulfovirgulaceae > Desulfofundulus > Desulfofundulus thermosubterraneus. The sequence continues at coordinate 68,998 of NZ_FQZM01000003.1, forward strand.
AGGGCGGAGGATTTTTTACCCAAAAAACTGGTCAAAGAAACGGACCTGTTTATGCAGTATGCCCTGGTGGCAGCCGGAGAAGCCCTCCAGGACGGCAGCCCTACCGGAAATCCGGAACGCATGGGAGTGGTCATGGGCACCGCCGTCGGGGGCATCACTACCATTACAGAATCACAGGAGCGGCTCTGCCGTACCGGTTCCACCCGCATAAACCCCCATTTCATGCCCCGGATACTGGGCAACGTGGCTGCGGCGCAAGTCGCTATCCTCCACGGTTTGAAGGGACCAAGCCTGACCGTAAGTACCGCCTGTTCTTCGGGGGCGGATGCTGTGGGTACCGCACTCATGCTTTTGCAACGCGGAGAAGCCGATGTCATGGTGGTCGTAGGAGCTGAATCCATCATCTGTCCCCTGGTCATAGCCGGTCTTCATGCCGCCAGGGCCATCTCCACCCGCAACGACGCTCCGGAGAAGGCCAGCCGTCCCTTTGACCGCCGGCGGGACGGATTGGTGATGGGAGAGGGAGCTGGCGCGTTGATTCTGGAAACCCTTTCTCACGCTGAGCGCCGTGGCGCACGGATCAGGGCGGAATTAATTGGTTACGCCAACTTTGGCGACGGTTACCATACCACGGCGCCCGAACCCGGCGGGCGGGGAGAAATCCTGTGCATGCGTAAGGCCCTGGAAAGGGCGGGCTTGACACCCGGAGACATCGACTATATTAACGCTCATGGAACCTCCACGCCCCTGGGCGACCGGGTGGAAACTCTGGCCATTAAGGCCGTTTTTGGTTCCCGTGCTTTTCAGATTCCCATTAGCTCCACGAAGGGAGCCACGGGGCACCTGATGGGAGCCGGTGGCATAACCGAGTTAATAGCCTGTATCAAAGTCATCGAAGAAGAAATCGTACCGCCTACCATCAATTACGAAGAGCCGGATCCGGATTGTGACCTGGATTATGTGCCTAATATACCCCGCCGGACAAGAGTGAGGGTGGCCATGTCCAATTCCTTCGGATTTGGAGGGCAGAACGCCTGCCTGGTGGTGCGGGAATTTAGATGAGCCGGGTGCAAGCCGGCAACCGGATGTCTGTGGGTTCACTTTTCCCACCGGAAGGCATTCTTCCGAAAGCTGAATTGGGTGCACTGAAAAACCAGGATTGTGATTGTAACAGTTATTTAAGATACTTTTGGTGAAATAAGGTAAATTTATCCCAAATCCCCCGCCGAAGCTCCGGGGGATTTTATTTGCCCAAAGCAAGCGGATCTTTTCCAAAAGTCACCCCATCGACAATTTCATAAAGGCACGGTACGGCAACCTCGTATCTGTCCCCGGTTTTCAGAGGTTTGAATATAAAAAAGTATTGATCTATTAAACCACCATAGTTATAATCTAGATATAAACACAGTTATAATCTAAATGTAACAGCAGTTATATTTTTGGTCATTCTATCTCTCTGCTCTGTTACAAGAAGGGGGTGTTATATGGTGTAAAGTGGTTGATTTAATTTTTCCCCGCCTGGATACCATTCAACTTACAGATGGTTGTATCTACTGGAGGAGCAAACAGGAAAGGAGGACTCCTGATGGAATCTCATGGAGAAAAGAAAATGAACCAAACCACCCGGAAAGCATTCAAATTCATTATCCTGCTGGGAATCGTTAGCCTCTTTTCAGACATGACCTATGAAGGTGCCCGCAGCATTACCGGTCCTTTCCTGGCAGTGCTGGGGGCCACCGGAACAATCGTTGGTTTCGTTGCCGGACTGGGAGAACTGCTGGGTTACGGTGTGCGGCTGTTTTCCGGTTATATAAGCGATCGTACGGGGAGATACTGGCCGATTACAATACTGGGGTATTTTCTCAACCTCCTGGCGGTTCCTTTTCTGGCCCTGGCAGGTAACTGGCCGGTGGCAGCAGGTTTAATGATTACGGAAAGAGTGGGGAAGGCCATCCGTACTCCCGCCCGTGATGCCATGCTTTCTTACGCCACTTCGGAAGTTGGGAGAGGACGGGGATTTGGCCTTCACGAAGCTCTGGATCAAATTGGCGCCATTACCGGTCCTTTAATTGTAGCCCTGGTGTTATACTTTTTAAAAGGCAATTATAAAGCAGGATTTGCCGTTTTACTGGTGCCGGCTTCCGTTGCGCTAATAATCCTCATCGCTGCCAGGATTTTATATCCGGTCCCGCGAGAGCTGGAAGCAACGCCAATCATGGCGGTAGACAAAGGTTTACCGTCAAAATTCTGGCTTTACCTGGCAGCCGTCGCCCTCATAGCGGCCGGCTATGTTGATTATCCTTTAATTGCCTTCCACCTGGGTAAGACTTCTCTGATTTCGCCCGAATGGCTTCCAATACTTTATGCCATAGCAATGGCAGCCGATGCCCTGGCGGCTTTAATTTTTGGATACTTGTTTGACCGTACCGGAATCAATATTCTGGTCATAGCTGTACTGGTTTCATCCTCATTTGCACCCTTAGTGTTTTTGGGGGACTTTATAACAGTTGTAACAGGGATGGTAATCTGGGGTATTGGTATGGGGGCACAGGAATCGGTTTTAAGGGCAGCCATTGCCGGTATGATCCCTCCTGATAGGCGCGGTACTGCCTACGGGGTGTTCAACACCGGGTACGGCCTGTTCTGGTTCCTGGGCAGCGCCCTGATGGGGATTTTGTATGACCTGTCGGTGGGGTATGTGGTGGCATTTTCGGTGATAGTTCAGTTACTGGCAGTACCAATTATGCTTTATCTGGGAAAACGCAACAACTTAAAAGCAATATGAAATTCCAGTAAAATCCCAAAAATTTTTCTCAAATTTATCAGGATTCCATACACTCAGGTTTTTTATGCATGGAATCTTCGCATACAAAAACCCGATCGGCAAATTCATCCAGACGCGTACGGCACTCCTGTAATAGTTCCTTTGTCTTTTCTGCCAGGCTGGCCTGGAAGAAGTCTCTTTCCATAACCTTTTTCATCCATTTTTCCAGCTTGGCCAGATCTTCTTCGTTTTCTTCCAGTTCGGCGTAAGTAAAGTGCCGGCTTTCAGTTTCCATCTCTATTTCCTTGAAAAAATCTTCGCAACGGTCGATGATTTCCGCATATTCCTCGTCCCTGGCCGCATTGAAGAGTTCTATTAGGTTCTGTTCGCCAACGAGCAGCGTACCTTTGATTAAAAAGGATTCCCCTCCGCAATCCTCAATCTCTTTGCGCAATTGTCTGAACTGCCTTTCGGTGTCACGTCCGTAAGGCAAAACACAGACCCCGTTCTGCAGGTATATTGCTCCCAGGGACTTGATCCGCCGCCAGACTGCCGCCCTGTAACGGGACGGTTCTGGCGGCAACTTATAAACAAGTACAAGCCACTCCTGCACGTCATAGTACCTCCTCAATTGCAGCTTGATTTTGCCATGATGTTCCTACCGCGTCCCTCTCCTTCTCCGGGCCTGCCGGCCACCGCGGGAATTCAGCACTTCAGACAGGATTACCGCCGCAGCCAGGTTGCGTCTCGAAAGCAGGGGACATTGCACCGGCCGGGGGCAGAATCCCCGGGTTTCCGGAAAAACCTGGTCCGCACCTTCAATTCCGGAGACGTCCCATACGGAACGTTCCCGGCGGGCTTCACGCTCCGTTTCAGCCATCCGTTCCGGTTTATGTTCTAAAGCGGGGTCAGGGCGGCGCTCCTGTTGCTCCCGCCGGAACACACCAGCAGGTGCTTTGCGAACCTTTTCCCCGCCGGTCACCTGGCCGGGCGGATCCCCTTCCCGCCTGCTCCAGGGGCCGGGAAGCGGTCCTTCCTCCTGCCGGTTCCACGGGCCGGGAAGGGGAACATCCTCCGGGTCAGTTTCCCGGCGGTCCCATGGACCTGGCAGGGGCAAGTCAGTCTCTTCCGGCCTGCGGCTCCACGGACCGGGCAGGGGTAGATCCGCTTCTTCCTGTCGACGGCTCCAGGGTCCCGGTAAAGGCAAATCTTCCTCCTCCCCGTAATTCCCTGGTTCCCTTAAGGAACCATCCTGCGGTTTTTCCCGCGCATCCGGCTGCGGAAAGGGAGGAATGGGGCCCCCGGGATAACGCCGGCCAGACCTAGCGCGCTCCCTGGCAAAGAGTGTCCAGAAAATGAACAGGAGAAAAGCCCAGAAAATGAGCGCTTCCATGGGTTAGCGTTCCTTTCCCCTCATGGAGGACTCGCCGGGCTCACCCGGCTCGCCGCCCATCCTGGCCAGACCCTCGCGCATACGGGTATCGGCCAGCAGGTTTTGCATGTTGTAGTAATCCATGACACCCAGTTTGCCCTGGCGCAAAGCCTCGGCCATGGCCCGGGGCACTTCCGCTTCCGCTTCCACCACCCGGGCGCGCATTTCCTCCACCATGGCCCGCATCTCCTGCTCTTTGGCCACGGCCATGGCCCGCCGCTCCTCTGCCTTGGCCTGGGCAATGCGCTTGTCGGCTTCCGCCTGGTCGATTTGCAACTGGGCGCCGATGTTCCGCCCCACGTCCACGTCGGCAATATCAATGGAAAGGATTTCGAAAGCCGTCCCGGCATCCAGGCCCTTCCCCAGCACGGTCCGGGAAATGGAGTCCGGGTTTTCCAGCACGTGCTTGTGGCTTTCGGCACTGCCGACCGTAGTTACGACGCCTTCACCCACCCGGGCCAGGATGGTTTCCTCACCGGCACCACCCACCAGGCGGTCGATATTGGCCCGCACCGTAACCCGGGCGATAACCTTGACCTCAATACCGTCCTTGGCCACGGCAGATACCATGGGGGTTTGAATCACCTTGGGGTTGACGCTCATCTGCACCGCTTCCAGGACATTGCGCCCGGCCAGATCGATGGCCGCGGCCCGCTCAAAGGTGAGGGGAATGTCGGCCCGCTCGGCGGCAATGAGGGCATCCACCACCCGGTCCACATTACCCCCGGCGAGGTAATGGGCCTCCAGCTGGTTTACGGTTACATTGAGGCCGGCTTTATCGGCCTTAATCAACGGGCCGACAATTTTTGCCGGCGGGACGCGCCGCAGGCGCATGCCCACCAGGGTGAAAATGCCGATTTTTACTCCTGCGGCCAGGGCGGAAATCCACAGGCCTACGGGGATAAAACTGAAAATCACAGCCACGCCAATTAAAATGAGCAGGAAGAAAATGATTGTGGAAAGTCCAAGCAGAGTAAACATCCGACACCTCCTGTAAATTAATTAAAAGCGTAGTATGGTAACTGACTCCGGCTACTTTTGTCCTTGCAGTGAAGAAACACTACCTGCTATCCCGGCTTATATTTAGCTTGTGCAATACAGCTAAATGTAGTCTGCCCGGCGTACCACCACCCGGCTCCCTTCCACCCGCACCACCTGTACCTTCGCCCCGGCTGGGATGTATTCCCCGCCGGTAACCACATCCAGCCGCAAGCCGGCAATTTCCGCCGTCCCCGCGGGCCGCAGGGGGGTTAACGCCACCCCCGTAAGGTCCACCAGGTGCCCCAGGTCCACCTGCCCGGCCACATAGCCCTCATGTTTCTCCAGCCTTGTACCCAGGGTTAAACGCTGCCAGAGGTTCAGCCGGGACATAAATTTAAGCCCCAGGGAAAATACCACTATCGTGAGGGCCAGGGCCACCACCAGCGCAGCCGTGGCCTGGGTAAAATCCACCGCCAGCAACAATACCCCCCACGCCAGGAGAATGATCCCGGTCATCCCCGCCACGCCAAAGCCCGGAACGACGAAAATTTCCAGCACCAGGGCAATAAAGCCCAGCAAAAAAGCCAGTACCGAGAGCCAGGTTAAAAGTTGACCAGGCATAATCTTTGGTTCACCCCCCCCATCCGTTAAAATCCCCGGGGAGATCCGCAACGCCGGGACGGCAGCCGTAGAAGGTGTAAAAATGCCCGGCGCGCTTTAATCCAGCACCGGGCTTCTCCTGCTGACGCCACACGTGCGCGGTGAATTTTCGTTTCCGCCGGCCCGGCCAGGCAATTAACGGTACTTACGCCTTCTGGCCGCTTCGGATTTTTTCTTGCGCCGCACACTGGGTTTTTCGTAATGTTCATGCCGTCTTGCTTCGGCTAAGACGCCAGCTTTCTGACAGGAACGCTTGAAGCGACGGAGGGCGCTATCCAGGGTTTCATTCTTGCCAACACGTACTTCTGGCACTGCTCTTTTCCCTCCCTCCGCCAGGCTGTAAGGCTGTTCATATAAGTGCAAAGACCCCCAACCCAAAATTGCAAAATACCTTGTTATTATAGCTCGCTTTCTACAGTTGCGTCAACTAGCCCGGTGGCCACTGCAGCGCTCTACCCCCCAGCAAATGATAATGAATATGGAAAACCAGCTGGCCGGCATCTTCCTTGCAGTTGCTGACCAACCGAAATCCCTTCTCTTCCAGGTCCAACTGCCGGGCGACCCGGGCTGCCGCCAGCTGAACGCGTCCGATTATGGAAACGTCTTCATCCGCCAGGTCGAAGAAGGTGGGGATATGTTTTTTCGGAATGAGCAAGAGGTGGACGGGAGCCGCCGGGTGGATGTCCTTAAAGGCCATCACATGTTCATCCTCATAAACGATCTCGGCGGGAATCTCCTTTTTCACGATCTTGCAGAAAATGCAATCCTGCATCATGCCACCTCCCTCCCGTAAATAGTAACAACGATATTTTATTCAACACCGAAAGAATTAAATCCTGCCGGCTAAAACTTAAATTATCATTCCTTTTAAGTCTCCGCCCTTTATCCCTTCCACCCGCACCGTGACCAGCTCACCCACAGGATTTTCCCGGGCCGGGAAAATTACCCGCAGGTAATTATCGGTAAGGCCGGCAAAGAAACCTTCTTTCTCCGGCAACTCTTCCTCCACCAGCACCTGGACCTCCTGGCCAATATGTTTGGCGGCAAAGGAGCGAGCCAGCTCATCTCCCAGGGCAATCAGACGGCGGCTCCGCGCCTCTTTCACCGGGGCACTGATCTGGTCGGGAAAGGAGGCTGCGGCCGTACCCTGTCGGGGTGAATACTTGAAAACATGCAGCCGGGCAAAAGCCATCTCCCGTACGAAGTTAAATGTATTTTCAAACTGGCCGTCGGTTTCCCCGGGGAAGCCGACAATAATGTCGGTGGTAATGGCTATGCCGGGTACGAGCCCCCTCACTCTTTGGACCAGCTCCCGAAACCAGGCCGTGGTATAGTGGCGGCGCATGCGGGCCAGGACTGTATCATCGCCGCTTTGCAGGGGGATATGCAGGTGGCGGCAGACATTGGGCCGGGTAGCCATTATATCCACCAGCTTATCTGTAATGTCCATCGGTTCCACCGAACTGAGGCGCAGGCGCACCAACCCCGGAATTTCAGCCAGGCGTTCCACCAGGCCAGCCAGGTCCGGGCCGCCGGGCCGGTCTTGACCGTAGGCCCCGGTATGAATCCCGGTGAGCACCAGTTCCTTAAAGCCCCAGGCTACCAGCCTGCCGGCTTCGGCCAGGACATTTTCCGGATCCCGGCTGCGCAAAGGACCGCGGGCAAAGGGAATGATGCAATAAGCACAGTAATTATTGCATCCTTCCTGTATTTTTAAAAAGGCCCGCACCCGGGAGGGCAGCGCCGGTACGGGCAGTTCCTCGTAATCCCGGTCAGCAAAAACATCCCGTACCACGGCCAGCGGCCCCCGGTCATGGCCTTCCAGTTCCTCCACCAGATCCACAATGCGGGATTTGTCCCTTGTCCCCACCACCAGATCCACGCCGGGGATGGAGAGCACCTCTTCCGGTGAGGTCTGGGCGTAACAGCCGGTTACCACCACGCGGGCATGGGGGTTGTTGCGCGTGGCCCGCCGGATAAGCTGCCTTGACTTGCGGTCCCCCAGGTGGGTAACCGTACATGTATTGATGACATAGATGTCCGCCGGTTCACTGAAGTCCACCACTTTGTAGCCCCGCTCCCGGAACAGGGTGGCCAGGGCCGCTGACTCATATTGGTTAACCTTGCATCCCAGGGTGGTCACGGCTACAGTCCTGGGCACGTCTTTCACCCCCCATGGTTGGTTTCACCGGTCGTTCCTGCTGGATGTCCGCCCAGGTCCCCCAGCTCATAAAGAACCATAGTTAGTGTGGCCAGTCCCGCCGTTTCCGTACGCAGGATACGCGGGCCCAGGGAAACGGAAAACACGCCCCTTTCCCTGGCCATGGCCACTTCGTCGGCTTCAAACCCCCCTTCGGGACCTATGAAGACAAACACTTCCCCGCAGGACCGCCCTTTGAGGGCAGCTTTTAGGGACAGCTCCCGTTCTTCCTCCCAGGGCATCAGGGCCAGGGCACCCGGAGTTATGAGGTTGAGCGCTGCCGGCAGGTCCATAACTCCGGTAACCCGGGGCACTATCGCCCGGCGGGACTGCTTGGCCGCTTCCAGGGCTATCCGCTGCCAGCGCTGCTGGCGTTCCCGGGCCTTGTCGGAGGTAAGCCGGACCACGGAACGGCGACAGGCTAAAGGAACCACACAGGATACGCCGAGCTCGGTGCTCTTTTGTATAATTATGTCCATTTTGTCGCCCTTGGAAAGCCCCTGGACCAGGGTCACCTTCAGGGGAGCTTCCCCCCCGGGGACAAACTGCTCCAGGATTACCCCTTCGACGGCGGTTCCGGTGATAACCGCCAACCTCACCCGGTATCCCCTGCCCTGCCCGTCCATAACAGTGATTACATCTCTGGAGCCCAGGCGGAGCACCCGGGAAATATGCACCACATCGGGTCCGGTAATGGTCACCCGCTCCCCGGCGATTTGCTCCGGGGAAACAAAGAAATAGCCTATGGCCGGCACCCCCCACGGGCCAGCAGGGCATGCCACTCGCCACTGCAGCGCCGGTCTATAATCTCAAAACCGTGAGAATGCAGGGCGCCAACGACATCCTGCTCCCGCCCCCTGATGATTCCCGAGGCGATAAAGAGGCCGGCTGGTTTTAGAATCTTACGCGCCTGGAGGGCAAGGCGAACAATCACATCGGCCACGATATTGGCCACCACCACATCCACGGGGCCTTCCATACCGGCCAGTAAATCGCCGCACATGACCTCCACCAGGTCCTGCACCCGGTTTTGCTCTACATTTTGCCGGGCGGCCGCGACGGCCACCGGGTCGTTGTCCACCGCCATCACCCGGCTCGCACCCAGCAGGGCGGCGGCAATGGCCAGGATGCCCGAACCGGTGCCCACATCCACCACCACTTCACCGCCGGCCAGGACATCCTCCAGCAGGGAAAGACAAAGGCGCGTGCTGGGGTGGGTGCCGCAGCCAAAGGCCATCCCCGGATCTATTTCAATCACTACCTGGCCCGGGAGGGCCCGGTATTCTTCCCAGGCGGGTTTCACCACCAGTTTCCTGCCCACAGAAACGGGCTTATAGTAAGCCTTCCAGGAACCGGCCCAATCCTCTTCCTTCATTTTTTTGGTGTTTAAGGTAAACGTCGTCTCACCGGCCAGAGTCGCCAACCGCTCTTTCAGGGCGGCCAAACGGGCGTCCAAATTTTCATCCACGGGCAGGTAAGCCTTCACCACCGGCTCCCGCGGCAGGGATAGAGGGTCCAGAGCCACCTCCTCCTGCGGTCCCTGTAAATACAAAGAAAAGAGGGCGGGGTCTTCAATGGCCACCCCGCCGGTACCCAGCTCAATAAACATATTGCTTACCGCCTCAACCCACTCGTCAGGCGTGGTGACGGCAATTTCCAACCACTGCAAATTAACCGGCCTCCCATTAACCCATAAAAGCGTCCCTTACTTTGTCAAAGAAACCCTTTTCCACCCCAGCCGGGTTCTCCCCGCTCAACCGGGCAAACTGGCGTAACAGCTTCTTCTGTTCCTCAGTAAGCCTGGTGGGAACCATCACCTTGACCCGCACCAGCTGGTCACCCCGTCCGTACCCGCTCAGGTCGGGAATACCCTTGCCCCGCAGGCGGAAGACGGTGCCGTGCTGGGTGCCCTCGGGAATACGTATAGTTGCCTTGCCTTCAAGGGTGGGTACTTCTACCTCATCTCCCAGGGCAGCCTGAGCAAAGGAAATGGGCAGTTCCATGATCACATCATTGCCCTCACGTTTAAAGATCTTGTGAGGCCGGACGCGAATGTAAATATACAGGTCTCCCGGCGGTCCACCCCTTAAGCCGGCCTCTCCCTCACCGGCTACCCGTAGCCTCGTCCCGTCGTCCACACCGGCGGGGATCTTGATGTTGATGGTGCGGGTGCGGCGGACCTGCCCGCTGCCGTGACAGTTGGTGCAGGGCTTTTCGATAATGCGGCCTGCACCGCGGCAACGGTCGCAGGTGCGGGATTGGAAAATGCGCCCGAAGGGTGTGCTCTGGGCAAATTGAATCTGCCCGGAGCCCCCGCACACGGGACAGGTCACAGGACGGGTCCCGGGAGCAGCCCCGGTACCGTCACAGGTGCTGCATGGCTCCATGCGGGGTACCCGGATATCCTTCTCCAGGCCAAAGGCGGCCTCTTTAAAGGAAAGCTCCAGATCCACCCGGATGTCACCGCCTTTTTCCGGACCGCGCCTGTGCCGGGTGGACCCGCCAAAGAACATGTCGAAAATATCCCCGAGGCCTCCAAAATCGCTACCAAAGCCGCCAAAACCGCCAAACCCCTCGAACCCGCCAAATCCTTGATTACCGGTGGCGGCATGGCCAAAGCGGTCATACTGAGCCCTTTTCTCCGGGTCGCTCAAAACTTCGTAGGCTTCAGTTATTTCCTTAAATTTGGCCTCCGCATCCTTATCGTTGGGATTGGCGTCGGGGTGGTACTGCCGGGCCAGCTTGCGGTAGGCCTTTTTGATTTCCTCCTGCGTGGCGTCCCGGGATACTCCCAGGATTTCGTAGTAGTCACGCTTTGCCATGGCGTTACCACCACCTGACTATACCTTCTTGTATTGCCAAACGCCTCCTGGTAACAATGCAAACCTGGCCGGCAGTCGTCTTCATAAACCACCGGCCAGAAGAAATCGCACAACAAATTGCGACGCGAAAGCACATCCGCTAGTATTATACAATATTGCTGCGGCTACTGCCAATTACTTCTGATCGTCTTTGACTTCGTAATCGGCATCCACCACTTTTTCGCCCCCGGAACCGGTAGCGCTGCCACCGCCGGCCTGGGCCTGCTGGGCATGCTGCTGGTAAAGAAGGGCGGACAATTCATAAAGGGGCTTGGTCAGTTCATCGATGCGGGATTTGATGAGCTGCATGTCCTTTCCGCCCAGGGCTTCTTTCAGCCTTTCCACGGCCTTCTTCACTTCTTCCACCTTGGCCTTGTCGGCCTTGTCTCCCAGGTCCTTAATGGTTTTTTCAGCCTGGTAAATCATGCTGTCCGCCTGGTTACGCAGTTCCGCCTCTTCTTTTCGCCTGCGGTCTTCCTCGGCATGTCTTTCCGCATCTTTAACCATGCGCTGGATTTCTTCTTCCGAGAGCCGGGAAGTGCCGCTGATGGTAATGCTCTGGGCCTTGCCGGTAGCCAGATCCTTGGCGGAAACGTGGACAATGCCGTTTACGTCAATATCAAACTTAACTTCAATTTGCGGCACACCCCGCGGTGCCGGGGGAATACCGGTAAGGGTAAACCGCCCCAGGGTCTTGTTGTCGGCCGCCATCGGGCGTTCACCCTGAAGCACATGGATTTCCACCGTAGTCTGGCCGTCGGCGGCAGTGGTGAAGATCTGGCTCTTGGAAGTGGGAATGGTGGTATTCCGCTCAATGATCTTGGTAAAAACGCCGCCCAGGGTTTCAATGCCCAGGGAGAGGGGCGTTACGTCCAAAAGCAGCACGTCCTTGACCTCGCCGGCCAGCACTGCGGCCTGAATGGCCGCCCCAATGGCCACACACTCGTCCGGGTTGATCCCCTTGTAGGGCTCCTTGCCCAGGAACTTGCGAATGGCTTCCTGGACTGCCGGAATCCGGGTGGAACCGCCAACCAGGATCACCTTGTGGATGTCCTTGGGCTCCAGGCCGGCGTCCGCCAGGGCCTGCCGGGTCGGGCCCATGGTCATTTCCACCAGGTCGGCGGTCAGTTCTTCAAACTTGGCCCGGGTAAGGGTCACGTCCAGGTGCTTGGGACCGCTGGCATCGGCAGAAATAAAGGGCAGGTTGATATTGGTGGTGGTGACACTGCTCAGTTCAATTTTGGCCTTCTCGGCAGCTTCCTTCAGCCGCTGCATGGCCATACGGTCGTTGCGCAGGTCAATGCCCGTCTCTTTCTTAAACTGCTCGATCAGCCAGTCCATGATCCGCTGGTCGAAATCGTCGCCGCCCAAGCGGTTGTTTCCGCTGGTGGCCTTCACTTCAAAGACGCCGTCGCCCAGCTCCAGTATGGATACATCAAAGGTACCTCCACCCAGGTCGAACACCAGGATGGTCTGGTCCTCCTCCTTGTCCAGCCCGTAGGCCAGGGAGGCAGCGGTAGGCTCGTTGATAATGCGCAGCACCTCAAGGCCGGCAATTCTGCCTGCGTCTTTGGTGGCCTGCCGCTGGGAATCGGTAAAGTAAGCGGGTACGGTAATAACCGCCTTCTCCACCTTTTCCCCCAGGTAGGCCTCGGCATCCGCCTTTAGTTTCTGCAAAATCATGGCCGAGATTTCCTCGGGGGTATATTCCTTATCGTCAATTTTTACCCTGTAATTGGTACCCATGTGCCGCTTGATGGACCTGATGGTCCGTTCCGGGTTGCTCACTGCCTGGCGCTTGGCCAGCTGGCCCACCAGGCGCTCGCCAGTCTTGGTGAAACCAACCACAGAAGGAGTAATGCGCTCTCCCTCGGCATTAGGAATAACGATTACCTCGCCGCCTTCCATGACGGCCATACAGGAGTTGGTAGTACCAAGGTCAATACCTATAACCTTCCCCATCTATAAATTCCCCTCCTTAACAGACACTGTTGGTCTGGTTGTTCTCTTTGTTTTCTTTTTCATTTTCAGGTTTAGAGTGGTTGTTCTGTTCATTTTGCTGTTCCTGCACGGACACAGCCCGGGCCACCTTGACCATGGCCGGCCGCAATAGCCGGTCCTTAAAATAGTAGCCCCGACGCAGTTCCTCTATGACGGTGTTGTCCGGGTAAGCATCGGTTTCTTCCTGCATGATTGCCTCATGTTTGGCAGGATCAAAGGGTTCATTTACCGCCGGCACGGGAGAAAGCCCCTCTTTGGTAAGTATTTCCTTAAGCTGGCGGTAGATCATTTCCACCCCCGCCACCACCCGGGCGGGGTCCTCCTCCCGGGCCGCCAGTGCCCGCTCAAAGTTATCCAGTACGGACAACAGCTCCGCCACCAGGGGCTGGGAAGCATATTTGAACCACTCCTCCCGCTCCCTGTTCATGCGGCGCCGGTAGTTTTCAAAATCGGCCTGCATCCTTGCCAGGCGCTGGAAATAATCCTGGACCAGGGCCGTTTGTTCGGCCAGGCGTCGCTCCAGTTCCTTTACATCCACTTCCTGCCGGGATTCACCCGCCGGCTGCTGCCCATCGTCCGGCAAACCGCCTTGACCGGCAGGGGCATTTTGGGCTTCACTGCCGGATTCCCCTGCCGGTGGGCTTTCCTGGACGGCACCGGCAGGCCTGGTTTCCTCAGCCTCTCTATTTTGAGGGACTTTTTGTTCTTCCATCTCCGTCACCTCGCCAGTTATAAGTCCGTCACCTGTTTTGGGTTTACCTCCCTGTCTTCCCGCTTCTTGATGATGGTATCAATCCGTAAAATGGCTTCGGCAATCTCCCCGGCGGCTTTAAAGGCGTAAGTCTTCACCAGAACGGGGTCCACTACTCCCAGCTCATACATGTCCGCCACCTGACCCGTATCGCAGTCCACGGCCAGGGCATCGTTCCCCGTTTCCACCTGGGCAGCCATGACATCGCCAATCTTTTCCAGGGGGTTAAAGCCCGCATTGGCCGCAATCTGGGCCAGGGGGCGTTTCAAAGCTTCCACTACGCAATCCACCCCGTAGGCGGTCATGCCGCGCATGGAAGCCCGAACCTTTTCCACTTCCCGGGCCACGGCCAGCTCTAATGCCCCCCCGCCGGGGACGACTCCTCCCTTCACGGCAGCTTGTATGGCCGAAGCGGCATCTTTGGCAATGCGCTCCCTTTCCCCTACCACTTCGGCAGTAGCGGCACCCACAAGCACGGTAGCCATGGGCTTGCCGTTGCCATCCTGAATCCAGACCTGTTCCAGTTTTTCATCATGAAAAACCCGGCGGCAACGGCCGAGGCACTGCTTGATCTGTTCCAAATCCTTCTTCAATCCGGTGCGCTTGATCATCCGCGCCCCGGTGTGTTCCGCCACCCGGCGGAGCTCCTTGTTGGCCACCCTCTGGATGACCATGATGCCGGCATCGGTGAGCATCTCTTCGGCAACGTCATGAACACCCCGGTCGACCAGCACCAGTCCCACCTGCAGGTCAATGATTTTCTGCACATTATTCCGGAACTGGTTTTGCAACTCCATGTAACGGGCGAAGCCGGCTTCGGTGGCCAGGGCCTCTTCCTCTATTTCCTCCGGCTCCAGGGCGTCATCAATCACGAGTACGCTAACATCCGTCAGTTCCCGGGGCATCTGGCGGTTCATGGGTTCCTTGTTCACAATCACGCCCATAAAAACCTGGTTATCCGCCCCCTCTTCAGCCATAACCGTATCGGAAAAGCGAAAGGCCCGGTCTAAGAGCTTTTCCCGGCCGATCATCCTGGCCGCCTGCACCACCAGGGCCGCAATATCATCGTGCCCCCGGCCGGCCACCAGGGCAACCTGGTAGATTAATGGGTCGTCCAGATCTGTCACCGGCCGGGCCCTTTGCAACATTACCTCCAGGCCCCGCTTTACCCCCGCCCGGATGCCTTCAATAACCCGGGCTACCGGCACTCCCCGGGCCACCTGCTCCACCCCGGCACCAACCATGGCCCCGGCCATTACGGTGGCCGTAGTAGTACCGTCGCCAATTTCTTCCTGCTGGGCTTTGGCGATGTTGATCAACATCCGGGCCGCCGGGTGGTTAGCCTCCATCATGGTAAGAATGGTTACCCCGTCGTTGGTAATGACCACTTCTCCAAACTTATCCACCAGCATGGTATCCAGGCCCTTTGGCCCCAGGGTACCTTCTACGGCTGAAGCAATGGCACGAATGGCGTTAGCATTGGTCACCAGGGCCGCCATCCGCTCATCCACTTCCGCACCGGTACTGGCCTGCTGTTTGAGACTCAAAACCCGCTCCCCCTTATTTGTCCCAGCCACCCAGGAGATCTTCCAGAGCGCGGGAAAGGTTTTTGGTCAAATGTTCTACCACGGTGACCACCCTGGCATAATCCATGCGGGTGGGACCCAGAACGCCAATAGACCCAACAGGCTTTCCTTTCAACCGGTAGGTGGCCACGACCATACTGCAGTTGCTCATCTGCCGGCAACGGATTTCCCGGCCAATGCGCACGGTAACGCCTTCTTTGCCCACATCGTCAGCCAACAAATTACACAAAAGACTTTCCTGTTCCAGCAGGCTGAGCAAAGTTTTAACTTTTTCCACATTATGGAATTCCGGTTGGTTTAATATATTAAGGATCCCGCCAAGATATATTCTATCCTCAGGTTGTCTGGTCAGGCTGTCCTGCAATAGTTCCATGGCCAGTTCAATAATGTGTTTATGCTTGACCAGTTCAAAGTAAATTTCCTTTACCAGGGTAAGCTTAATGCTGTCCATGGTGCGGCCCTGGAGTTTGGCATTCAGCACCGCGGAGATGGTTTCCAGGTCCTCGGAGGTTATGCCACGGGGTATATCAATAATCCGGTGGTGTACGGTACCGCTATCCATAATGGCAACCAGCATGGCCTGCTCGAAACCCAGCTGCACCAGGCGAATGTATTTAAATCTGCTGGTACCGATTTTGGGCGGCAGCACCATGGCGGCATACTTGGTCAACTGGGACAATAATTGCCCCGTCCGTTGGATTACTTCTCCCACATCCCGGACTTTTTGATGATAGCTTTTGCGAATCAACCCTTCTTCCTCGGGGGTTAACTCCTGTCGTTTCATTAAATAATCCACATAATACCGGTATCCCAGCTCCGAAGGGATTCGTCCGGCAGAGGTATGGGGCTGTTCGATATAACCCATGTCCTCCAGATCGGCCATTTCATTGCGGATGGTAGCCGGACTGATACCCAGCCGGTATTTCCGGGCGATAGTGCGGGAACCCACCGGTTCAGCAGTGGCAATGTAATCGGTGATAATGGCCAGAAGGATATCCTGTTTACGGGCATCCATTCTCACCTTTAACACCCCCTTTGTTAGCACTCGATCGTGCTGAGTGCTAAATCCTTTTAAGTTAAACATAGCACCGGGCTGAACATTTGTCAAGGCAACACAAACTCCCGGAAGACAGCATTGGCCAGGGGCAAGCCCCGAAAAGTCAACCTCAGGCGACCGGAATGGATTTCCAAAAGGCCTGCCCTCCTCAATTTTATGATTTGCTCACCAAAAACCTCTTCAATATTTTCCCCAAAACAGGCTGCAAATTTCTCCAGATCCAGACCTTCTATAAGGCGGAGGCCCAGAAACACCGTTTCGGCCATCATGGTAGCCCGGGATAATTTCTCGCGGCCGGCCACCGGTAGTTCCCCGGATAAAAGGCGTGCCTCATATTCCTCCAGGGAAGCGGTGTTGTATAAGCGCTCGCCCCGCAGGTAGGAATGGGCTGCCGGCCCCAGGCCAAGATAGGGTTCGTTGTGCCAGTAGGTTAAATTATGCCGGCACCGGTGGCCCGGGCGGGCAAAATTGGAAACTTCATAATGTTCGTAACCCCGGGCCGCCAGAAAGTTAATCACCTCCCGGTACATGGCCAGATCGGTTTCCTCGTCACAGGGAAGGACGCTCCCTTCAGCCACCGCCCGGGCCAGTGGCGTGCCTTCTTCTATTTGTAGCGAGTAGGCTGAAATGTGCTCCGGCCGTAGAGTCAATATTTTATCAAGGCAGTGCAGCCACTCCGCCACGGTTTGGCCGGGTATGGCAAAGATAAGATCCAGGTTCAGATTGTCAAAACCAGCCCGGCGGGCCAGTTGCACCGCCTCTACCGCCTGGCTAAAATCATGAACCCGTCCCAGCAATTTTAAAAAGCGGTCCGAACAGGTCTGCACCCCCAGCGAAAGGCGGTTAACCCCGGCGGCACGCAAAGCCCTTAGCTTTGGCAGGTCCACCGTACCGGGATTGGCTTCTATGGTCACCTCCACCCCGGAAAGCCACTGGAAGTAGCGGTAGCATCCTTCCAGAATGGCTACCAGTTCCCCTTGCGGCAGGCAGGTGGGAGTGCCCCCGCCGATGAAAATGGTCTTGAGCTGCCTCTCCTGCGGGGCTAGCCGCTCGTGGTACAGAGCCATTTCCCGTAAAAGAGCGACCCGGTACCGGCGGGCGGCTTCCGGGTCATAGGTATAGGAAACAAAGTCGCAGTACCGGCATTTACGCAGGCAAAAAGGTACGTGAATGTACAGGCTGATGGCCACGAGCTCACTCCCCATTTACCTCTCTTCTATGCTCAGCACCGCCATAAAAGCCTCCTGGGGAATTTCTACGTTGCCCACCTGCTTCATGCGCTTTTTGCCTTCCTTTTGTTTTTCCAGAAGTTTGCGCTTGCGGGTTACGTCACCGCCGTAACATTTGGCCAGCACGTCCTTGCGCCGGGCCTTAATGGTTTCCCGGGCAATCACCCGGCTGCCGATGGCCGCCTGGACGGGCACATCAAAAAGCTGCCGGGGGATCAAACTGCGCAATTTTTCCACCAGTTGCCGGCCCCGGTAGTAGGCCTTGTCCTGGTGGACAATACAGGTCAAGGCATCCACCGGCTCGCCGTTGATCAGGATGTCCAGTTTAACCAGGTCACTTTCTTTGTACCCGGACAGTTCGTAATCCAGGGATGCATACCCCCGGGTGCGGGACTTGAGCTGGTCAAAGAAATCGAAAATGATCTCGGCAAGAGGCAGGTCGTAGACCAGCATGACCCGGTTTTCGCCCAGGTACTCCATGGTTTTAAAAGTGCCCCGGCGTTCCTGGGCCAGGTCCATTACCGCCCCCACATGCTCCTTGGGCACCATAATGGTGGCGGTAACAAAGGGTTCCTCCATCCGGACCACCTTCCCCGCCGGGGGAATTTTGGTCGGGTTGTCGATGTAAAGCTCTTCTCCCGAAGTGGTAATCACCCTGTACACCACGTTGGGTGCGGTGGTAATCAAATTCAAGCCGTACTCCCGCTCCAGGCGCTCCTGGACAATTTCCATGTGCAACAACCCCAGGAAGCCACAGCGAAAACCAAAACCCAGGGCTTCGGAGGTTTCCGGTTCGTAAACCAGGGAGGCGTCGTTGAGCTTCAGTTTTTCCAGGGCGTCCCGCAGGTCGCCGTAATCCACCGTATCCACGGGATAAAGGCCGCAGTAAACCATGGGCGTAACCTTGCGGTAACCGGGCAAGGGTTCGGCCGCCGGGCGGGCAGCATCGGTGATGGTGTCGCCCACCCGGGTGTCCCTGACATTTTTTATGCCTGCAGCCACATATCCCACCTGACCCGTATCCAGCCGTCCGGTGGGAGTCATGGCCGGTTTGAAGATGCCCACCTCGCTGACCTCAAATTCCTTCCCGGTGGACATCATCTTTATGTGCATGCCCTCTTTCAGGTGGCCATCCACCACCCGCACATAGGCAATAACCCCCTTATAGGGATCGTAATGGGAGTCGAAAATGAGGGCTTTTAAAGGGGCAGCGGAATTGCCACTGGGAGGCGGTATGCGCCGCACAATGGCTTCCAACAACTCCTTAATTCCGGTCCCAAACTTGGCCGAAACCAAAACGGCCCCGGAGGCATCAAGGCCGATTACGTCCTCAATTTCCCGTTTCACCCTTTCGGGATCGGCCGCGGGCAGGTCTATTTTATTAATCACCGGAATAATTTCCAGGTCGTTTTCAATGGCCAGATACACGTTGGCCAGGGTTTGCGCCTCAATGCCCTGGGCCGCATCCACCACCAGCAGGGCTCCCTCGCACGCCGCCAGGCTGCGGGACACTTCGTAGGTAAAATCCACGTGTCCGGGAGTATCAATCAGGTTTAACTGGTATTCCACCCCGTCTTCCGCCCGGTAGGCAAGGCGTACCGCCTGCAACTTGATGGTAATGCCCCGCTCCCGTTCCAGATCCATTTGATCCAGCACCTGGTCGGTCATTTCCCGGGGGCTGAGCGCTCCGGTATATTCCAAAAGCCTGTCGGCCAGGGTAGACTTGCCGTGATCAATATGGGCTATTATGCAAAAATTGCGGATTTGTTCTCTCCCCATACAAAATCACCATCCCAGCTCTCTCAAAGCCTTATTATAACATCAATTACTGATGGTGAAAAGAACACCCCACTCATGCGTACATAGAGCGCGCAGCTTCTCCTGATACGTCACAATGAGTTCTTTTATTGAGTTCATGTGCCGGTCAAACCCAGATTCCTGAAAATATTCCTCGAAAGCTTTCGCAGCCTGCCCCAGGTGCAGGGGGTCCGGGGGTAAAAGAAATTGATTATACCCCGCCACCACCACCTGCAGGCCGAAAATGATCAAACCCAGAAAAATTCCCAGGGTGATGACCGTCCTCCACCAGCTGATACCCATGGCATCACTTCCCATTTTCCAGTATTGAACGACAAAGGCGGGTTTATACCTCACAATAAAAAGACTACCTGCCATCCAAAACCGGTCAGGTAGTCTATTTGCTTTGCCCTTATATCCCCGGCCATTCAAAATGGCCGTCAGGGCGGTAGCCCCTTTCCGGCGGAATGCACCGTACGGGTAAAGGAACCACCATTCCCCGCTGGGATTTCAGCTTATGATAAAATAAAATGCCAGAGGTAAATGTTTGGCGTGATACAGGCAGCAACGAACCAGCCGGATTACCTGCCAGGAGGTGCATAGCCATGCCGTTTAAAGAAGGAGAACTGGTTGTTTTCGCCGATCACCGCGTTCAATTATTGCAGCGCTTGACCCCAGGGGAGCGCTTAAACACATATTGGGGTTACATTGAACACGATGAAGTGCTGGGCCTGGAACCCGGCAGTGTTGTCAATACTTCAGAGGGTAAGAAACTCTATGTTTTTTACCCCACTCTCTCGAACTATATAATAAAGATGCCGCGCAAAAGCGGCATCATATACCCGAAGGACTTGGGCATTATTATGATGTGGGCGGATGTCCGGCCCGGTGACCGGGTGTTGGTGGGAGGTGTAGGCAGCGGGGCGCTTCTGCTCGCCGTACTGAGACAGGTAGGGCCCACCGGGAAAGTGGTAGCTTACGACATTCGTCAGGACATGCTTGACTGTGCCGTGGAAAACATTAAAGCCTATTTTGGCGGCTTGCCGCCATATCTTGAACTCAAGCTTGGGGACATATACGAAACAACCGGGGAATCGGGATTCGACCGTGTTCTCCTGGATGTACCGGAACCCTGGCGGGCGGCCAAGACTGCGGACGATGCCCTTATCCCCGGGGGTATATTGTGTTCTTACTTGCCTTCCATCATGCAGGTTCGCACTTTTGCCACTGTCCTGCAAAAGGGAGGCACCTTTGGTTTGATTGAGACCGTAGAAGTAATGCTTCGGGGCTGGCACATAAAGGGCCGGGCTGTAAGGCCCCAACACCGTATGGTGGGCCATACCGGGTTCCTCACGTTCGCCCGCAAACTGAACGACCAGGAGTAATTTGGTACTGTAGCAAAACCAGCAACGAAACGGGCGGCGGTCGTCCCTTAAGGAGCGACCCAGCACTCACCATAACAAAGTCCTCGTTAGAATAGCTATTAAGACCAAGGTACTCAAAAGAAGTACCCTACCAGTGAGTGCTGGGCCGTCCCGGTTAGTTATGCGACAGTGTCCATTTACCGCGAGGATTGATTATGTACGTTTTTTTATTCAGCGCTAGGTTGAGCGGGCCCGGCTTCCATCAGTTTCCGCACCTCTTCCCCCAGCACCCCGGCAAATAAGCGGGCCGCAGCCAGTGCCTCGTCGGTGGTGTTATTGGTGCTTCCAATCTCCACCAACAGCGCCCGGGGATGGAGAAACTGGTTGTAACGGCCTTCCTTAACCCGTACCCCCCGACATAAACCGGGGTATTTTTTGTCCAGGGCTGCGGCCAGCTGCCTGGCAAACTGCTCATTCTGCCGCCAGGTGGGGAAGGGCGCCCTGGCGTCCGAACCGACGACAAAGAGGATGGGGGCTACCTCCATATCCTTCACCTTTACCAAACAGTCCCGGCGGGGTTTTCCGGCATCCCGGTGGACATCCAGGAGCACTTTCAGCTGTGGCTCTTCCTTCAACAATTCCCGCACCGTTTTTTCGGATTCCATATATGATGAATTGTATTGCCGGTCATGGATTTTTTTAATGTGCAGGGTGGAAATTCCATATTTGGACTCCAGTTCCTGGCGTATAATCTCCCCAACCTTAACCACACCCCCTTCTTTACCCTCCAATCTGGCCACACCATCCGTAAGCGTGTAGGTTTCCCCGGTGTGGGTGTGGTAAATGGCCACCAGGTACTCCCCGGAGGTTTTTCGGGTCATACCCGCGTGCTCCTCAGAGGCAGGTTCTACCGGATTGACCTCCACTTTTCGCTTTACCGGTACATAAGCCAGCAGGGGGAGCTGGGAACGAAGCAATGCCCGGGGGTATTTGTCGGGCAGGGCAAAAGAGCCAACCAACCCGGGCCACAAACTAAATAACGAGTCTGCAAAATCACCCTCATGTTGTACACCGGCGGCGTGATGGGGCATGACGGCCTCCAGGAACAGCCGCGGGTCCCTGTTTAAAAGGACCTGTCCTCCCCAGCGCAAAAACAAAACCCCTGTTCCAACCACCAAGGTAAGAAGCGAAAAAATAATCCCGGCAACCACCAGGAAACCGTAGAGTCTATTCCATAGCCAGCGGAGGCGGTAGCGGTAAAGAGTATGGTACACAAAAAATCCCCTCCCGGATTGCCTGTACCATTCTATTCCCGGAAGGAGATCTTTATGAAGCCAACCTGCCTGCAGGCTAAAGTGGCTTGACTGCTAGCGCAACACCGTAGGCACTACAGCATCTATAAGTCCGATAATGAAGGCAGCGATCAGCGCGCCCAGCAAATTAACACTGAGCAGGTTGGGAATGATAAACTGGGCCACGTAGATTACCACTGCGGCGGTTATAAAACCTACTATCCCCCTGCTGTGGGGCGAAATCCGGTCACCCAGCAGGGCTTCCACAATATAACCCAGCACGGCAATAACCACCGCGGCAATCAGTGCCCCTACGAACCCCCCGCGTACCACAAAGCCCGGGGAGAGCCAGCTCACCACAATGAGCACCAGCGCGGAAACGATAAACCTTACAATCACTCCCATCCACTGCGTCATGGCAATCACCTCCTCCTTTTTGCTACGAGCATAGCTTTGACAAAAAAACGGCTGGCTATACCGGTTGCCCTTGCAATTTTTTTTGGCCCGTGGTAAAATGAGGGCTGTTGGGAGGTGACTGAACGGTGCCCAATACCAAGTCCGCCATAAAAAGAGTTAAGGTTACCCGCAAACGCACCCTACGCAATAAGCAGCTGAAGTCTGCCCTGCGCACTGCCATTAAGAAGTTTGAGCGGGCTCTATCAGCCGGTGTCAACGTGGAGGAAACGAGGGAACTCTTGCGCCGGGCGCTGAGGGCCATTGATAAGGCGGTAACGAAGGGTATCATCCACAAAAATACTGCTGCCCGTAAAAAATCCCGCCTGACCAGACGGTTCAACCGCCAGGCAAGCTAGCCCGCACACTCCTCCCGGAACAAAAATGATGAACTCGGCAAAAAAACCACCCGGTAGTAGAGGTGGTTTTTTTAGTACCATATTTACGCCACGGTTTCCCGTTCCATCTCCAGCAGAAGCATTTCAATACCCGGGTAAAATTCCAGCCTGCCCCTCTTTACCGCCCGGTCTAAATCCAAAAGTTTTTGCAAAGCCATGATTACCTGTTCCCGGGTGAAATTTCCCGACTGGGCCAAAAGCTTTTGAGCAACAAAGGGATGCACCCCCAGCTTTGCCGCCGCCTCACCCGGGGACCGTTTTCCGGCACTTAATTCCATGGCCCGCAAGATTAGCCGAAACTGCCGGGCTATCATGGCCAGTATCGCCGGGCCTGTCTGACCCTGCCGCATCAACCCCCGGATGCCCTCCAGCGCCGCTCCGATCCGTCTTTCCCCGATGGCATCAACGACGCTAAAAATATTTTCCTCCAGGGCCGGCACGGTTAGACGATAAATGTCTTCCTCCAGAATGGTTTTCCTGGAACCGGTGTAAGAAATTAACTTGGCCATCTCCTGGCTCAAAACAAACAGGCTGGGGCCTACCCGCCTTACCAGCAGCCCGGCCGCGTCCGGGGTAATGGTCTTGTGGGCCAGGCGCGCCTGTTTTTCCAGCCAGCGCACCAGGTCCCGGCTTTTTAAGTAGGTAAATTCCACTACCCGCCCGGTTTCTTTAAGCGACTTAAAAAGGCGTCCCCGCTGATCTACGGGATGGGTGGTGGTAAAGATCAGGCAGGTGGTAGGGGTAGGCTTTTGCATGTAGGCCAGCAAAGGGGGCTCCGTATCCCGGGAGGAAGCTCTGGTTCTCTTATTGCTGGATGGACCGGAAGAACCGGTAAAAAACGGGGCATGGCGGACCACGACCAGGCGCCAGCCGGCCATAAAAGGGGGGGTTTGTGCCCGCACAACAATATCCCCTTCGGTAACCCCCTCCCCGTCCAGAATGTCAAGGTTGAACTCCCCTGCCGGGGGCACCAAAAGTTTTTCCCGGAACCTTTGGACGGCCTTTTCATGCAGAAACGACTCCTGGCCGTAAAAAAGATAAACCGGCGCAATATTACCTTTTTCCAGGTCATTAATTAAATCAAGATAGTACTTCAAGCCCACCCCCCCTTGATTGTAAAATTCGTAATTTACTTCAGCTTTTCCTCCACCGCCGACACTTTGCCGGCCATGGTCAATTCCTTATCCCGCCGGTCGTCAATGCGAATGGTGGTCACCACCCGGGCAATCCCCTGGTTGAAGGGCACTTCGTGCATCCGGCGGACCACTGCAAGAATGAAATCCAGATCCCCTTCGATGATGGTCCCCATGGGGGTCAGCTGATAACGAATATTCTTTTCGCCCTGCAGGACATCCACACACCGGGCTACATAGGCACTCAAACTGGTGCCGGCGGTGCCGATGGGCACGATGCTTACTTCCACCACGGCCATTATCATCACCCTATCTCAAGGTTAATCCAAACCCAGGAAATTAACAATGAGATCTGCCACCGCTCCTACTTCATCGCTACCAAAACAGGGAAGCTCTGCATGGTGAGCACCGTCACCTACCAGGGCAACCAGCCGGTCCTTTCTCCCCACCGGGGCGGTGCATCCCCCGGGCGGGCAGATCTCGATCTGGGGCCAATCCGCCTTTTTGTAACCTTCCGCCAAGACGATGTCCACCGGGCCAAGCAAAGGAACGATTTGCTCCGGGGACAACTCTTCATCCACCTGGCGAATGACGGCAATTTTACGGGGAGCGGAAATACATACCGCCCGGGCACCGGCCCGGGCATGACGCCAGGTATCCTTACCCGGCTTATCTATTTCAAAGTCGCCATGGTGGTGCTTGATGGTTCCTACGCGGTAGCCGCGCCGTTCAAATTCCGCAATCAGCTTCTCCAGAAAAGTGGTCTTGCCTGCGTTGGAAGTTCCTACGATGCATATTCCAGGAGGGCCGGACATGTTCTTCATCTTCCGGAACTACTCCCCGGTTCAAGGACTTCTATCCGGTCTCCCACCTTCACCGGCCCGCCGGTAAGAATACGCACAAAGATGCCCTCCCGGGGCATGATGCAGTCCCCGGTCAGCCTGCGAATCTCACAGGCAGAATGGCATTCCTTGCCGATCTGGGTCACTTCCCCAATGGCTTCAGGGCCGATGGCCAGCCGGGTACCCACGGGCAGGCCGGCCAGATTTATCCCTTCAGTGGTAATGTTTTCGGCAAAATCACCAGGATTGACGTCCAAACCCAGTTCACGCATTTTTTGAATGCTTTCCATGGCCAAAAGGCTGACCTGGCGGTGCCAGGGCCCGGCGTGGGCATCCCCTTTCAGACCGTGATTGGCCACCAGCATACCGGTACCAATGTTCTTCTTGCGCGTGCCCTTTTCCGGACTTGCACACACTGCTACAATTACTCCCATTCTTCTTCTCCCTCCCGCCGGAATTCCCCACTTTTGCCGCCGCTTTTGCTCACCAGCCGGATATTCTCGATTACCATGCCCCGGTCCACAGCCTTGCACATGTCATAGATAGTCAGAGCGGCCACACTTGTGGCCGTAAGGGCCTCCATTTCCACCCCGGTCTTGCCGGTGGTCCGTACCCGGGCCTGGATTTCCACCCTGTCCGGAGGCTGCAGGCGAAAGTCCACAGCCACACTGGTTAAAGGAATGGGATGGGCCAGGGGAATGAGCTCCTGCGTTTTTTTGGCGGCCATGATTCCGGCCAGGCGGGCCACCCCCAGCACATCTCCCTTGGTTGCTGTACCGCCAGCAATGATGTTTAAGGTCTCCGGACGCATGAGCACTTCTCCCCGGGCCACAGCCTCCCGGACGGTATCCCCTTTCCCGCTTATATCCACCATGTGAGCCCGGCCCCGGGAGTCAAAATGATTTAAAGTGATATCCATAATATTAATCACCAGCTCCTAGCCGCCAATTTGAGACATGTTTTTCCGGGAGCAGGACTGCCCCTCATTTAAATGGTGACGGCCGGGCTTGTCCCAAACAGCCCGGGCCACCAGCTCAGCCAGTTCATCCAGGGTGGCACCCCGGCGCAACGGCCCTTTGAGATCAATTTCGTATTCATGAAAAAGACAGGGCCTCAAGGCACCGGTAGCGGTCAGGCGCAGGCGGTTGCACCGTCCGCAAAAATGATCGCTCACTGCGCTGATAAACCCAATGGTCCCCGCCGCCCCCGCCAGGCGGTAGTAGCGTGCCGGCCCGCTACCCGTCAGCTTGCGCACTTCCTGCAACTGGCCCAGTTCCTCCTCAATCCGGCTCCTGATTTCCGCGGTGGGAATATAGCCTTCCCTGGAAACGCCGGCAGATGTTCCAAAGGGCATCAATTCAATGAAACGCACGTGCAGGGGCCGGTCCAGCGAAAGGCGGGCCAGATCGCAAATTTCATCATCATTAAAACCGCGTACGACCACGGCATTCAGCTTGACCGGATGAAGGCCCAGCTCTAAAGACCTCTCTATTCCCTGCCACACCGCTTCCAGACGGCCTCCCCGGGTAATATAACTGTAGCGTTCGGGTTTTAATGTATCCAGGCTGATGTTTACCCGGCGAAGGCCAGCGGCTTTTAACTGGTCGCCCCTGGCGGCCAGCAGGATGCCGTTGGTGGTAAGGGCCAGGTCGTCAATTTCCGGTATGGCAGCCAGTGCCCGCACGAGATCGGTTATCCCGCGGCGTACCAAGGGCTCTCCTCCGGTAAGGCGCACTTTTTTCACTCCCACCCTGGTCGATGCCTCGACCACCCGGACAATTTCCTCCAGGGTAAGGATTTCCTTCCGGGGCACGACGGATACACCCTGAGGGGGCATGCAGTAATGGCAGCGTAAATTACAGCGGTCGGTGACTGAAACCCGCAGGTAGTTTATCTCCCTTTGGTAACGATCTTCCACAAAATGTGCACCTTCCTCCGGTGTTAGGCTGCTCAAGATAATATTCTCGACAAAACCGTACTTTCCTGCCGGCATCTCCGCAAAATAGATACTGTCGCATAACCACCCGGGGCGGCCCGGCACTCACCGAAACATAACTCCGCCCCTGGTATTTCAGGTTTAATTGATACCTCCGGTTTTAGAAAACCTGGTAGACCAGTGAGTGCTGGGTCCCCGCTCACTCCAGTGCTTCGCGCTGAAGCACTTTGGACTCTGTTCAAATTCTGTTTAATTGTCCAAACATCTCGTCCAATTTATTATACAACACAATCTTCCTCAGCGGCCAAATGGGGCGGTAGAAACGGCCTTTTCCTGGTATTCTTTTTGCGTATGGCATTTGTATCGTAGCAAATCGTCATGTTATCTTCGCAAGTTGAAATGGAGGTGTGACCATGCGCATAGAGCAGCACCCCGTTCTGGAATTCAGGCGAGGAAAAAAAATAAAGTTCACTTTTGACGGTAAAGAGTATGAAGGCTACGAAGGGGAAACCATTGCCGCGGCCCTGCACGCCGCCGGCATCCGGGTCATGCGGGAAAGCCCGGTGCTCCACCGTCCCCGGGGCCTTTTCTGTGCCATTGGCAACTGTTCCTCCTGTCTCATGACTGTAAACGGGGAACCCAACGTGCGAATTTGTGTGGAAAAACTGCGCCCGGGCATGGTGGTGGAAAGCCAGAAAGGAAAGGGAGTCATTTATGCAGCAGGAAATTAGCTTTGTAGAAATCGCGGTCATTGGCGGCGGTCCGGCCGGACTTTGTGCCGCCCTGGAAGCAGCAAACGCCGGTGCCCGGGTGGTCCTTTTGGACCGCCAGGACCGGCTTGGAGGCCAGCTAGTCAAGCAAACCCACCGTTTTTTCGGTTCCCGCAGCCACAGGGCTTCCGAACGGGGGATCAATATCGCGGCCGAACTCACCGGACAGGTGATATCCCATCCTCTAATCGAAGCCCTGACCGGTGCCACCGTCTTTGGTTTCTACGAAGACGGCGTGCTGGGGGTAGAACAGGAGGGGAAAGTCTTTTACCTGAAGCCTTCCCGGGTAATAGTAGCTACCGGAGCGTCGGAAAAGACCCTTGCTTTCCCCAATAATGACCTGCCGGGTATTTACGGCGCCGGTGCGGTACAGACACTGGTCAATGTTTACGGTATTTTACCTGGAAAGCGGGTCCTGATGGTGGGCGCCGGCAATATCGGGGTTATTGTCACCTACCAGCTGCTGCAGGCCGGCATGGACGTGGCCGCTATCGTGGAGGCCGCCCCGAGAATTGGCGCCTACTGGGTTCATGCAGCCAAAGTACGCCGGGCGGGAGTACCCATCCATACCAGCCATACCATCAAGCGGGCCTACGGTGGGCGGGAAGTGGAAGGGGCCGTGATCTGGCAGCTGGATGAACAGGGACAGCCCGTACCGGGGACGGAAAAGGACTTTGCCGTAGATACCATTTGTCTCTCCGTGGGCCTTTCACCCCTGGTGGAACTGCTGGCCCAGGCTGGATGCCGCCTGGCTTACGTACCCCAGCTGGGCGGGCACGTGCCTTTCCGTGATGCCAACCTCCAGACCACCGTACCGGGAGTCTACGTAGCCGGCGATGCAGCCGGGGTGGAAGAAGCTTCGGCAGCGATGATGGAAGGCGCCCTGGCCGGGCTGCATGCCGCTTACAGTTTAGGCTACAGTCAGACCGGCTACGAGGCCCGGCGCGCGGAGTTGCAACACCAGCTGGACAGCCTGCGTTCTGGCCCGGTGGGCGAAAAGATCCGCACCGGGCTGACCAGGGTGCTGGTTGAATAAAGTGCGGGAGGTGAAGCTTATGCTTGCTGTGGATGGCATCCCCACCCCGGAGGACCTGGCGGCAAAGATGCCCCCGCCGGAGCGGCTGGCCAGAGGGCCGGTGGTCATAGCGGAATGCTTTCAACCCATTCCCTGCGATCCCTGCAGCCACGCCTGTCCCCGCCAGGCCATCGGACCCTTTGAGGATATCAACGAAATACCGCAGGTGGACTACGAAAAATGCAACGGCTGCGGCCAGTGTATCACCCGCTGCCCGGGGCTGGCCCTTTTCGTCGTGGATCTCACTTATAGCGACGAAGAAGCCCTGATCAAGCTGCCCTACGAGTTCCTCCCCCTCCCCGCGGAAGGTCAGGAAGTAACCGGGGTGAACCGGGCGGGGGAAAAAGTGTGCCGGGCACGGGTGATCAAAGTGGTGACAACGGAAAAGATGGATAAAACCGCGGTCGTCTGGCTTGCCGTACCCAAGGAGCTGGCCATGGAAGTACGGCATTTTGTTATAACACATGTCTAAAATGGGTGTTATTAAACGTTCCGGGAGTGAAAGCCATGGATGATAAAACCATTGTCTGCCGCTGCGAGGACGTAACCCTGGAAGAAGTTCGGGAGGCCATTGCCGGGGGGGCCCGCACCCTGGATGAAATCAAGCGGCTGAAACGGTGCGGCATGGGCCCATGCCAGGGGCGTACCTGCCGCCCCCTCATTGCCGGGGAAATTGCCCGCCTCACCGGACAGGACCAGGCCAACCTGGCCCTGCCTACCTTCCGGCCGCCTGCAATCCCCTTGAAACTGGGTACCCTGGCCCGGGGAGGTGCCAAAAATGAACAGGCATGAAGTGATTATCATTGGCGGAGGCGTCACCGGCTGTTCCATAGCCTATCATCTGGCTGCCCGGGGCATGCGTGATGTGGCCGTGCTGGAACGGGCCTACCTCACCTCCGGTGCCACGGGACGCTGCGGAGCCGGTTTCCGCCACCAGTGGGGTACAAAAACCAACTGCCTCTTAGCCAAGTACGCCATTGCCCAGCTGGAGCGCCTGGCGGAAGAGCTGGACTATCCCGGAGGCGTAGAAATCAAGCAGGGAGGTTACCTGATCCTGGCCTACACCCCCAGAATGGAAGAGCAGTTCAAGAAAAACCTGGCCCTGCAAAAAAGCCTGGGCATTGACGCCCGCTGGGTAACACCCCAGGAGGCCCGAGAAATCGTACCCTTTTTAAACACCAAGGGCCTTCTCGGAGCCACCTTCTGTGCCAAAGACGGCCACGCCAACCCTTTTAAGGTCACCGATGCCTATGCCCGGGCAGCCAGACGGCTGGGGGTAAAAATCCATACCTATACGGAAGTACAGGACATCAAAATTGAAGGCTCCCTGAAAACTGTCATCACCAACCGGGGAGCTTTCCAGGCTCCAGTGGTGGTCAACGCGGCGGGCGGCCATGCGGCGGAGATCGGCCGCATGGTGGGGGTAGACCTGCCCGTGGTGCCGGAAAGGCACCAGATCCTGGTAACAGAACCGGTGGAACCGACCTTGGGCCCCATGGTGATGAGTTTCTACCACAACCTCTACTGCCAGCAAACGCCCCACGGCAGCTTTATCATGGGCCTGGGGGATCCCAACGAACCCAAGGAATACAACGTCCGTTCCAGCTGGCAGTTTCTTTCCCAGATGGCCCAAAAAGTGGTCTGGCTTCTGCCGGTGTTGAAAAACGTACGGGTGGTCCGGCAATGGGCCGGGGTGTATGATATGAGCCCCGACCGGCAGCCGGTGCTGGGCGAAGTACCCGAAGTGCCCGGGTTTTATGTCGCCGCCGGTTTTTCCGGCCACGGCTTTATGATTGCCCCCATGACCGGCCAGTTGATGGCGGAAATCATTTTAGGGCTGCCGACCACCCTGCCCGTGGATATGTTTAGCCTGTCCCGTTTTACCACCGGTGAACTGTTTGTGGAACCATCGGTTGTCTAGGCAGTTAAAAAAATTACCGCCACCTCTTTGCCCCCGGGATCTTGTTCCGGGAAAAACCCAGGCCTATAATAAGGAGTGAAAAGCCATGCTCATACCCTTTACCAACGAGCCCCTAACCGACTTCACCCGGGAAGAAAACCAGAAGAAAATGAAGGAAGCCCTGCAAAAAATCAAAAGCTGCCTGGGAAGGGAGTATCCTCTAATCATCGGGGGAGAACAAATCTACACTGAGGAAAAAATCGTCTCTTATAACCCATCCTGCCACAGCGAGGTTATCGGCCGGGTTTCCCGGGCCGACCGGGCTTTGGCCCAGCGGGCGGTGGAAACGGCCGCGGAAGCTTTCTTGAGCTGGCGCCAGATGCCCCCCGAGGCCAGGGCACGTTATCTTTTTAAGGCTGCTGCTATCATGCGCAAAAGAAAACACGAGCTATCGGCCTGGATGGTGCTAGAGGCAGGAAAAAACTGGGCTGAGGCCGATGCTGACACTGCAGAGGCCATCGACTTCCTGGAATTTTACGGCCGGGAAATGATCCGCCTAGCCCAACCCCAGCCGGTCACCCCCTATCCCGGTGAAGAAAATACCCTGGAATACCTGCCTCTGGGTGTGGGGGTTATCATCCCACCCTGGAACTTCCCCCTGGCCATCCTCACCGGTACGACCGTGGGGCCGGTGGTAGCCGGCAATACGGTGGTTTTAAAACCGGCCAGCAATACACCTGTAATCGCCTACATGTTCATGGAGATCATGCAGGAAGCGGGCCTGCCTCCCGGAGTGATCAACTTCCTGCCCGGCAGCGGTGGAGAAATTGGCGATTTCCTGGTGGGCCATCCCCTGGTGCATTTCATCAACTTTACCGGCTCCAGGGATGTGGGCCTGCATATTAACAGCCTGGCCGCCCGGATCGCACCCGGCCAGAAATGGATTAAGCGGGTGGCCGCGGAAATGGGCGGTAAGGACGCCATCATTATTGACGAGGACTGCGACCTGGAGGAAGCTGTAGCCGGTGTGATCACCTCGGCCTATGGCTTTTCCGGCCAGAAATGCTCCGCCTGCTCCCGGCTGATTGTGGTGGGTGACGCCTACCGGCCGGTGCTGGAAAAACTGGCCGAAAGGGTGGCTCAACTTAAAACGGGGCCTGCCGAAGAATACGGTACAGACGTGGGCCCGGTCATTGACGAAGCCTCATACAATAAAATCATGGGCTATATCCAGATTGGCCGGGACGAAGGCGGCCACCTGCTCGCCGGCGGCCGGGGGGACAACAGCCGGGGCTACTTTATCTGGCCCACGGTGTTCGCCGATGTAGCGCCCCGGGCCCGCATCGCCCAGGAGGAAATTTTCGGGCCTGTGCTGGCGGTCATCCAGGCTAAAACCTTCGATGAAGCCATTGCCATTGCCAACGACACTGAATACGGCCTTACCGGAGGCGTATACTCCCGCAACCGCGCTCACCTGGAAAAGGCCCGCCGGGAATTCCATGTGGGCAACCTGTACTTCAACCGCAAGTGCACCGGTGCCCTGGTGGGGGTGCAACCCTTCGGTGGTTTCAAAATGTCCGGCACCAACTCCAAAGCCGGTGGCCGTGACTACCTTAAATTATTCATGCAGGCCAAATCTATCTCCGAGCGCTTTTAGCCTGGATTTTAACGGAAATGTTGTTGTTGATCGGATGTGAGATCCTGTGTCCAGACTGGATCAGGTAAAAGAAGATTGCCAGCGGGTTGCCGAAGCCATTGCCGCCGCCCTGGGGGTCGAGGTCGAGGTCATCGATCTCGACCTGGTGCGGGTGGCCGGTACGGGCAAGGTGCGCAATGACGTGGGCTCCCGCCTCCTGCGGGGGCTGGTGAACAAACACGTGCTCAAGACCAGCCAGCCCATTTTCATCAAGGAGGCGGGCTACCACCCCATTTGCATGTCCTGCCCCCTTACGGGAAGCTGTTTTTACAAAGCTTCCATCGTTTACCCCATCATTGCCGGGCAGAACGTCATTGGCACCATCAGCTTGATTGCCTTTAGCGACGAGCAAAAAGTAACCCTGCTTAACAGAACCGAATCTTTGATGGAATTTATCGGGCGCATGGCCGACCTGATCGCAGCCAAGGTCCTGGAAACCGAGGCCATGACTGAGAAAATGATCATGGCCAGCCAGGTGAACGCGGTCATGGATGCGGTGGATGAAGGGGTCATTGCCATCAACAGCGACGGAGTGGTAACCCACTTCAACCTCTCCGCCGAACGGATGTTTAATATACCTAAAAACGAAATTCTGCAGCAACACCTGGAAGAACATTTAGCCGGCCTGCCCCTCCTTTCAGCCCTACGCAAACCCGGAGGTTTTACTTCCCGGGAGTGCTTTGTCCAGGCCAGGGGGAGGCGGCTGCACCTTCTGGTGACAGCACGTCCCATTATGGGCAGCGACGGCAGGCCCGTGGGAGTGGTGGCCTCAGCCCGGGACTTCAAAGAAACCCAAAAGCTGGCCTATGAAATTATGAGCGCTCAGAAGATCTTTACCTTTGATGACATCATCGGGGAAAGCCGGGCCATAAAAGAGCTAAAAGCGAGGGCGGCGAAAATAGCCGGCAGCCATTCCACCGTGCTGATCACCGGGGAAAGCGGTACGGGCAAGGAAATTTTTGCCCGGGCCATCCATGCCGCCAGCCCGCGGAAAAACAAGCCATTTGTGGCCATAAACTGCGGGGCCATACCGGAAACCTTGCTGGAAAGCGAACTGTTCGGCTATGAAGAAGGAGCCTTCACCGGTGCCCGCAAAGGGGGCAAACCGGGCAAGTTTGAGCTGGCCAATCACGGGACCATTTTCCTGGACGAAATCGGGAACATGTCCCTCTACCTGCAGGCGAAGCTGCTACGGGTACTGCAGGAGCGCCAGGTGGAACGCGTCGGCGGCAATCGCCTGATCCCGGTGGACATACGCATCATTGCCGCCACCAACAGCAACCTGGAAGAAATGATTGCCAAGGGGCGTTTCCGGGACGACCTGTATTATCGCTTAAGCGTGATCCCCCTGACCATACCCCCTTTACGGGAAAGACCGGAGGATATCAAGCTGCTTCTGGAATACTACCGGGAGTACTATAACAACCTCCTGGGCAAGAATATCCGGGGTTATACCTCCCGGGCGGAACGAGCCTGCCTGGCTTATAGCTGGCCGGGAAATGTTCGGGAACTGATCAACGCCGTGGAATATGCCGTGAACCTGGAAGAAGGCGAGCTTATTGATACCGGCAGCCTGCCTCGTTCGGTACAGGAAGGTGGTCATCGTATAGCAGAAATCCCCGCCCGGGAAAACCGCTGGCCGACTTTAGAGCAGATGGAAAAGGAGGCCATCATCAGCGCCCTTGATCATTTCGGCTGGAATGAACAGGGCAAAACAAAAGCCGCCCGGGCGCTGGGCATAAGCCGGGCGACCATCTACCGCAAAATTGCCAAATACAATCTTATTTCCCCCACGGCACGGGAAGGGACTCTCCCCAGGGAACATTAATTCTTGCGCAAAGGTTTTTTTGCACCCAGGATACCCAGGCGATTCATTTTGTAATAGAGAGTACTCCTGGGTACTCCCAGCAGGCGGGCGGTAACGGTGCGGTTGCCTCCCGCCTCTTTTAGTGCCTTAAGAATGATTTCCTTCTCGGTTTCTTTTGCAGCCACGGTTAAATCGGGGGGAGATTCCCGGGCAGCGGCAAAACCCAGGGCATGCTCCCGCAGGTACTTGGGGAGATCCCTTTCCGTGATCACCTCGTTTTCAGCCAGCACTACCATTCGCTCCACCGTATTCTTTAATTCCCGGACATTGCCGGGCCAGGAATAGGAGAGCAGTGCCGCCACCACTCCCGGCTCCACCTTGCTGATCTCCTTGCCATAAAGCTGGCAGTATTCCTGTAAAAAACGGTAGAGCAATTCGGGAATATCGGAACGCCTCTCCCTCAGGGGAGGCATCTCGACGCTGATTACATTTAACCGGTAATACAGATCTTCCCTGAATTCGCCGCCGGAAACCATTTCCTCCAGCTGGCGGTTGGTGGCGGCAATAATGCGGATATTAACGCTCACGGGCCGGGACCCGCCCACGCGGTAAAACACCCTTTCCTGCAACACGCGCAAAAGCTTAACCTGCAGGTTGGGGGGCAGCTCCCCGATTTCATCCAGGAAAACCGTTCCTTCATTGGCCATTTCCAACAGACCCGGTTTTCCGCGGGGCCCGGCCCCGGTAAAGGCGCCCTGCTCATAGCCGAAAATTTCACTTTCAAAGAGCTCCGCCGGAATGGCGCCGCAATTGATCACCACGAAGGGCTTGCCCGCCCGGTCGCTGGCCTCGTGGATGGCCCTGGCCAGAACCTCCTTCCCCGTACCGCTCTCCCCCCGGATCAGCACGGTGGCATCGGTGGGGGCGGCCCGCCGGGCCACATCCATTATGGCCTTCAGGCGGGGGTGGTGACCGTAGAGCTTGGCAAAGGGATCCACGCGCTTGATCTCGTTTTTCTGGATGGCTTCTTTCAGGCATTTGACCTGATAACTGGCCCGGGACAGGGCACGGTTGAGCTGGATTACTTCCGTAACATCCTTCTCGGCGGAAACACCGCCTATAACCCGCCCGTCCCGCCGGATGGGCACGGAATTAATTAAAACATGGGTATCCTGGCGGGGCTGATGATACTCCGCGTATACCTCACGATCTTCCCGGCAGACCCGGGTAACCACCAGGTTGGTAAAAAAATCGTGGATGGAACGCCCCAGAATGTCCTGGCACTTAATGCCGTACAGCAATTCAGCCTTGCGGTTCCAGCCGGTAACATTTTCCTGGCTATCGATCATGCAGATAACATCATCGGTGACTCCAAGAACCGCGGTGAGGGCCGCCTCCGTTTCCCGAATGAAATCCACCAGGTGCTCCGCCACCCGCTCTAAGATCAGCAAGCCCGTTACCGTCCCGCTGGCATCCACAACGGCAATATTTTTCTCCCGTAAAGCCGGGATCACACTTAAAATGTGCTGGTCCAGGATTTCCTCCCCGTGGAGGGCAAATTCCGTGAGGTCAATTTGCGGAACCGGCTCGATTAAAAAATCCCGCACCAAAAGCCTTTTTTCCAGGTACATAGGTCATTCTCCCCATCATTCACCCAGATAGGCCCTCTTGACCTCCGGTTTTTGCATAAGCTCCGCCGCCGGACCCTCCAGGGTTATTTCCCCCGTTTGCAACACATAAGCCCTGTGGGCAATGGAGAGGGCCATGTGGGCATTTTGTTCCACCAGAAGAATGGTCGTACCCGCCTTGTTAATCTCCTGAATGATGGAAAACACCTCCCGCACCAGAAGTGGCGCCAGACCCATGGAGGGCTCATCCAACAGTAAAAGCTCCGGCCGGGACATGAGGGCCCTGCCCATAGCCAGCATCTGCTGTTCTCCCCCGCTTAAAGTACCGGCCAGCTGGTGTTTGCGCTCGGCCAGGCGGGGAAAACGCGCGAAAACCCGCTCCAGCCCCGCCTTCAACTCGGAGCGGCTGCGCACCACATAAGCCCCCATCTCCAGGTTTTCCAGCACCGTCATGCGGCTGAATACCCGCCTGCCCTCGGGCACCTGGGTCAAACCAAGCTCAACAATTTTGTAGGGAGCCAGTTTGGTAATATCACGCCCTTTGAAAAGGATCTGACCTTTTTTGGCCCGCAAAAGTCCGGAAATGGTGCGCAGGGTGGTAGTCTTACCCGCCCCGTTGGCACCAATTAGGGCCACAATCTCCCCTTCCTCTACTGAAAAAGATATGCCCTTCAAGGCTTCAATTACCCCGTAGGCAACGCAGACCTCCTTAACCTCCAGCACCTTCACACATCCTTCCCCAGGTAGGCCTCAATTACCGCCGGATCCTGCTGTACTTCAGTGGGAGTCCCATCGGCTATCTTTCTGCCGTAATCCAGTACCGCCACCCGGTCGGCCAGGCTCATGACAAACTTCATATCGTGTTCCACCAGGAAAATGGTGATGCCCATATCCCGGATGCGGCGGACCATCCCGGAAAGGTCCTGTTTTTCCTGCGGGTTCATCCCTGCCGCCGGCTCATCCAGCAAAATTATTTTGGGATCGGTGGCCAGGGCCCGGGCTATTTCCAGCCGCCTTTGCTCACCGTAGGAAAGATTCCTGGCCAGTTCCTCCTTCTTGTCATCCAGACCCATAAATTCCAGCAACTCCCCCGCACGCGCGGTGATACTTGCTTCTTCCGCCCGCACGCGGCCAAAGGGTAAGAGGGCACCCCATACGCCCGCCCTGCCCCGGCAATGCCGGCCGATCTGCACATTTTCCAGTACCGTCAGATTGCCAAAAAGACGAATGTTTTGAAAGGTGCGGGCGATCCCCCGGGCGGTGATCTCGTGGGGGGACAGGCCGTTTATTTTTTGTCCTTGAAAAACAATTTCCCCTTGCGTGGGGCGGTAGATACCGGTGACCAGGTTGAAGATGGTGCTTTTCCCCGCCCCGTTAGGGCCAATCAGAGCCCGAATTTCCCCTTCCTCTATGGACATGTCCACACCATCAACGGCACAAAGGCCGCCAAAATGGATGCTTAAATTTCTTAACTCCAGGATTGCTGTCATATATCCTCCCGCCATCAGATCGAACAAGCAGTCCGATGTTTTTTTAACTGCTCAGGGCTGCCGCCTTTTGTTTTCTGCGCCGTAACAGGCGGCGGAAGTTAACGCCGCCCAGCAGGCCGTTGGGCCGGAAGATCATCATCAATACCAGAAGCAAGCCGTAAATCATCATGCGGTACTCCTGGACGAAACGCAGGAACTCGGGAGCCAGGGTAAGTACGGTCGTGCCGACAATGGTTCCAGGGATACTTCCCAGACCGCCCAGCACCACGAAATTCAGAATCTCAAAGGATTTCAAAAAGCCAAAGTCGTTGGGGTTCAAGTATTGCAGCATATGAGCATAGAACCCACCGCTGATCCCGGCCAGGAAACAGCCGATGCCAAAGGCCTGTATTTTGTACCACATGGTATTAACGCCCATGGCCTCGGCGGCAATCTCGTCCTCCCGTATGGCCTTTAAAGCGCGACCGAAGCGGGAATTCTCCAGCAAAACCACGGCAACCACGGCCAGGATCACAAAAACGGTTACATTTACCAGGTTTGACGCACGGGGAATGGCCGCTAGTCCAATGGCTCCCCCGGTTATTTTCATATTTGTAAAAGCCACCCGCACAATCTCCCCAAAACCCAGGGTGGCAATACCCAGGTAGTCACCGGTGAGCTTGAGTACGGGAATTCCCAGCAAGATACCAAATATAGCCGCCATCAATCCACCCAGGATAAGACTGGCCAGGAAGGGGACATGATAATCTCTAGTTAAAATTGCCGCCGTGTAGGCGCCTATACTCAGGAAAGCAGCATGTCCAAAGGTAAGCTGACCGCACAAGCCGGTAATCAAGTTCAAACCCAATGCCGCAATGATAAAAATGCCCACCAGCATGAGTACCTGCTGGTAATAAGGGTCAATTACACTGGCTAGCCACTGTGACATAATCTCTACACCTTCCTCTGGATGGGCCGCCCCAAAAGACCGGTGGGTCTGACCAGCAAAATGATGATCAGCAGGGTAAAGGCAATGGCATCCTTATAGGTCGAAAAGCCTGCGGCTACGCCAAAAACCTCGGCCAGACCCAGCAGCATGCCCCCCAGCATGGCCCCAGGAATATTGCCGATACCACCCAGCACCGCCGCTACAAAGGCTTTCAAACCGGCAGTCACACCCATATAGGGGGATACGGAGTTAAAATAAATCCCTACCAGCACTCCACCCGCCGCCGCCAGGGCAGACCCGATGGCAAAAGTGAATGAAATCACCCGGTTGATGTTAATGCCCATCAGGCTGGCCGTATCGTAATCCTCGGAGGATGCCCGCATGGCCTTGCCGATTTTGGTGTACTTGACGATAAATTGCAATCCCATCATCAGGGCCACGGCAACCAGCAAGATAACCAGCTGGATGCTGGAAAATTCCAGGGTGCCCACCCGCAGAGTCACATTTTTTAAAACGGGGGGGAACCCGGTGGGCTGCGGTCCTTTGAGAACGGTCATAAAGGTTTCCAGAAAGATGGACACTCCAATGGTGGTAATGAGGAGGTTCAAACGGGGAGCACGGCGCAAAGGCCGGTAGGCCACCCGCTCGATGGTCACCCCCAGGACCACACAGGCGAGCATGGCTGCAGCCAGGGTGAGGAAAAAATTCTGGTGGAACAGGGCTACCACCGCCACCCCGATAAAGGCGCCAATCATGTAAATATCGCCGTGGGCGAAATTAATCAACTGGATGATGCCATAGACCATGGTATAACCCAGGGCAATTAAGGCGTAGGTGGCCCCCAGGGTGAGGCCGTTAATAATTTGTTGCAGTAACATGGCTCCCTCCACAAAGCAAATTTCTGGTGGAACCGGGCAAGTATTTACCCCGGTTCCACCGGAAAGCGAAAATGGATCAAGCTTTCGGCGCCTCAGTGGGTAGAGCCGCCTTGATGGTGAACTGCTGGTTCTTCACTTCCAGCAGGTACACCGGACTCTTGATGGGCTCCCGGTTAGGCATTAAGTTCAGCGTACCGGAAACACCCGGGTAATCTTTGGTCTTTGCCAGGGCATCTTTGAATTTCGAAGGATCGGTGCTGTTGGCGTCCTTCATGGCCTTGGCAAGCCACATTACCGCATCGTAACCCTGGGCAGAGAACATGTCGGGCAGCTTGTTGTCATTGGCCGCCTGGTATTTTTTAATGAACTCCTTGGTCTGGGGAGCGGCATTTTCGGGATCAGCGGCAAAACCGGTGTACACCATGCAGCCCTCAACGGCATCGCCACCCAACTTCCAGAGCACCGGGGAAAGCAAGCCGTCACCACCGGCCATCTTCAGATTCAGGCCCTGCTTGCGCACTTCTTTCATAAACAGGCCGCCCTCGGTGTAGTAGCCGGTGAAGATAATCCCGTCGGGCTTGGCCTGCTTGATCCGGGTCACCTGGGCGCTGAAGTCCTGGTCCCCGTCCTGAATGCTTTCTTTATCGACTATTTGAGCATTATGCTTGGCCAGCGCACCTTCAAAGATCTTGGTCAGTCCCACGCTGTAGTCGTTGTTGGTGGAAGTAACGATGGCCACTTTCTTCCACCCCAGCTTGTTGACTAGATAATCGGTCACCGCCGGAGCACCTACCGCGTCTAAAAGGGTGTTCCGGAAAATATAATCGCCGAATTCCACTACACCGGGACCTACCGCACCGGCGGAAAGGAGGACCACCTTATTTTGTTGGCAGATGGGTGCCGCCAGCTTGGTCTTGCCGGTAGTGGGGTCGCCTACAATGGCCACCACCCGGTCCTTGCTAATCATCTTCTGCACCACGGCGGCAGCCTCAGTTTGCTTGCTGCCGTGGTCCGACTCCACGATTTCAATCT
This sequence comes from Desulfofundulus thermosubterraneus DSM 16057, assembly GCF_900142025.1. Lineage (GTDB taxonomy): Bacteria > Bacillota > Desulfotomaculia > Desulfotomaculales > Desulfovirgulaceae > Desulfofundulus > Desulfofundulus thermosubterraneus. The sequence goes on from NZ_FQZM01000003.1 coordinate 108,939, forward strand.
TTTTGCCCAGCACGCCGCCTTCTTTATTTAAATCCTCGGCGGCCATTTTCATGCCTTTTAAGGTTTCTATACCGTAACTGGCCTCGTTTCCGGTCAAAGCGCCCATGAAACCAATCTTAATGGTATCACCCGACGCCCCGCCTTTATTTTCGCCATCGCCCGAGGTGCCCGTTTTACCACCACACCCGGCCACAAGGGCGATCATAAGCAACACACTTAATAATACCAGAGCAGCTGCTTTATACTTTTTCAACCCGTCCTCCTCCTTTTCTTTTGCTTTCTAAAACCTTTTCGCCTACCCCCGTCATTTAGCTATGTAACCTCCTGCCCGCTTTCACCTCCCCATTTTCTGAAAAATTCTTTGTATAAAAGTATTTCGACTTTTAACGGCCAAATCCTTTTCAAAAAATCGACAAAGAAAAAATTTTTTTGTCCTCATATTTAGACACTTTGGCCCTTCTCAAAAACAAAAAGATCCACCAACCTTCTTTTTATTTTTGAAGGTTTTCGGATCTTTCTCCGATCCACTCGGCCGGGCACCGTTGCCCGGTCTTAAAAAAATGACCTTTTGTTCCATTTTATCCTTACCGGAAGCCAGATGTCAATCGTTTATTTACCAGTTCAATTAAATTCGGCAGCTGTTTAAAAAATTATACAAGCACCGACATCTTCCGCGGGGAGCTGTTTAACACTAGTTTGCTGGCCGGCGGCATGTTTACAATGCTATGCAACCGGCAGGATTTCCACCCTTTTAAAACGAATAGTTAGTTATTTGCTCCAAGCCTGCAGAAAGGAAGAATTTCCAATGTCCGTACAGGAACCAAGGAAAAACCGGATCATTGTAACCGTACTGGGACCCGACCGGGTGGGCATTATCGCCGGGGTGGCCCAGGTGCTGGCCGAAAACAACATCAATATCCTGGACATCAGCCAGACCATATTGCAGGAATTCCTGGCCATGATCATGATTGCCGACATGGAAAAAAGCCGCATCGACCTGAGCACTTTAAAAGAACGCCTAGCGGCAAAAGGGTCCGAACTGGGGGTGCGCATCGACGCCCAGCACGAGGACGCCTTCCGCTTTATGCACAGGATTTAGCCTGAAAGGGCTTTTTTAACGCATAACACTGAAAAATGACGGTGCGCTGTTCTTCGCGCACTCCAGTGCTCCGCGCCGATAGCACCACGGCTTGCTGCGGGCCGCCCAGCACTCACTAAATAAGTTATACTGCGAAGACCAAATCTTCTATTGCCCGTGTATTAGCCTTGGAATGAGCATTTTTGCCGGTGAGTGCTGGGTTGCCTGGTGCTGTTACCGGCGCTGCGCAAGTCGTTTGCTCAGAATCAGCGCACCGTCCCTGCGCAAATGCTTTTGATAAATGAATAAGTAAAAAACGAAGGAGAAACAAATACCATGCTTACCCTGGCAGAAATCATGGAAACCATCAAGATGGTCCAGGAGGAAAACCTGGACATCCGCACCATTACCATGGGCATCAGCCTGCGGGACTGCGCGGACCCGGATCCCAAGACGGCATGCCGGAAAATTTACGATAAAATCACCCGCCTGGCCAGCAGGCTGGTTGCGGTCGGAGAAGAAATCAGCCGGGAATACGGCATTCCCATCGTACACAAACGGATCTCCGTCACCCCCATTTCCCTGATTGCCGAATGCAGCCGTCAGGAAGATTATCTGGAATACGCCCTCACCCTTGATGCCGCCGCGGCCGCCGTAGGGGTAAACTTTATCGGCGGCTTTTCCGCCCTGGTACACAAAGGCTTTACCGGCGGGGACCGGATATTGATTACTTCCATCCCCCCCGCCCTGGCCGGCACCGGAAGGGTCTGCGCCTCGGTAAACGTGGCTACCACCAAGGCGGGCATAAATATGGACGCCGTTTACCTGATGGGCCGGGTGATTAAAGAAACCGCCGCGCGGACGGCGGAACAGGGCGGTTTGGGCTGCGCCAAACTGGTGGTTTTCAGCAATGTCCCCGAGGACAACCCCTTTATGGCCGGTGCCTTTCATGGAATCGGGGAGCCCGAATGTACCATCAATGTAGGGGTATCCGGGCCGGGAGTGGTTAAAAACGCCGTCGCCCGGGTGGGCAATGCGGATTTCGGGACACTGGCGGAAACGGTGAAAAAGACGGCCTTTAAAATTACCCGCATGGGTGAACTGGTTGGCCGGCTGGCAGCAGAACGGCTAGGCGTGCCCTTCGGCATCGTGGACCTGTCCCTTGCCCCCACCCCGGCAGTGGGAGACAGCGTGGCGGAGATCCTGGAAGCCATGGGTCTGGAACGTTGCGGCACCCACGGCACCACCGCCGCTCTGGCCCTGTTAAACGATGCGGTTAAAAAAGGAGGGGCCATGGCCTCTTCCTACATAGGCGGGTTGTCGGGAGCCTTTATCCCGGTGAGCGAAGACGCGGGGATGATCCGGGCTGCGGAGGAAGGAGCCCTTTCCCTGGACAAGCTGGAGGCCATGACCTGCGTTTGTTCGGTGGGCCTGGACATGATTGCCGTCCCCGGGGATACCAGTGCGGAAACCATCGCCGCCATTATTGCCGACGAGGTGGCTATTGGCGTGATCAATAATAAAACCACCGCGGTCCGCATAATTCCTGCCCCGGGTAAAAAGGTGGGGGATAAAGTTATCTTTGGCGGGCTTTTAGGAGAAGCGCCCGTAATGGCGGTGCATCCCTTTTCGGCGGAAAACTTTGTGCGCCGGGGAGGCCGCATCCCCGCCCCCATCCAGAGCCTGACCAATTAAAACCGTAAAAGCCATCCCATGGAGGCACAACGGGAACCGCCCGGGTTTTTGCCCCGGAAGGGGCCAGCCCAATAGCCATCGGCACTTTACGGCTTACCGTTGGCGGACTGGCCCTCCTGTTTTTAGCTGCCGTCGAGGCTCCTTTCGCCGGGGGTAGAAGTGGCCGAAATTAACGGCAGTCAAAACGCCCGGTAATCTGCAAACGACAGAATCATAACTTTACTTTATACTTACTATTGATTGAGCAAATAACGGTAAGCTCCCAGGGCGGCTTTGGCCCCTTCCCCGGCGGCAACGATAATCTGTTTTTCCGGAATGCTGCTCACATCCCCGGCTGCAAAGGCACCGGGTACGGAGGTGCTGCAGTCGCAGTCGACCTTGATTTCACCTTTCTCGTTTAGCTCAAGTAAACCTTCGACAAAGTCCGCACTGGGTACGGTGCCAATTTCGATAAATACCCCTTGTACTGGTATTATTTTCTCTTCTTTTCGCCCGTCCAGGGAGCGCAAGGTTACGCCCGCCACCCTTTCGTCTCCCTCGATGCGCACCGTTTCGTACCCCACCAGTTTGGTCAGATTCGGTGCGTTTTTCACTTTGTCGACGATAATGGGGTCCGCCGTCCATTCCGCCAGGGAGACGACGTAGACCTGCCTAGCTATTTTGATCAAATCGTAAGCCGCCGTAAGGGCCGAATTGCCGCCGCCCACTACAGCCACGTCCATACCGGCAAAAAGGGGGGCATCGCAAACCGCGCAGTAGCTGACCCCCCGGCCCGTTAACTCCCTTTCACCGGGCGCATTGAGCCGGCGGGGAACCTTGCCGGAAGCTACAATCACCGTCCGGGAGTGAAACTCCTCACCGCCGGCAGTACGGGTGACAAAATGACCGTTTTCCCGGGTTAGTTTAACTACTTCGGCTTCAACCCGCTCAACGGGGTATTGTTTTACATGGTCTTCAAACTTGGACAGCAATTCGGAACCGGTAATATATTGAAAACCGATATAGTTTTCTACTCCCGAAGCCCAGGCCATCTGGCCTCCATACTGTTTTCCAATTAAGAGGGTAGACAGCTTTTTGCGAGCCGCATATACGGCCGCCGTTAGCCCTGCCGGGCCCATCCCGATAATGACCAGGTCGTACATTGCAAGTTCCCCCCTGACCATTATCATCTCCCGGCAGGGAAAATTAATGCAACTAACTTAAACTGTGTAACTGGCGGTAATGTCCTTTAATTCAGATTTGCCGGGTTAAATCACCCGGCAGCCATCTTAATTTGTAATCTTAAATTGCAGAGACAGGCTGTTCAGCCTGTCCACCACCCGGGCCAGCCGGCGGGCTGCATTGTTTATTTCCGCCAGCTCCGCCACCTCTTTCTGGTCTTTCCCGTCGGTGGAACAGTAGCTTTCCGTACGGGACAAAATAAGCTGGCAGCTTTTGGCCATCTCCATGGTGCTCAGATGGACTGTCCGGAAGAGATTGGTCAGATAGGTGGTCATGGCGTTAAAAGCCAGGTTCCCTCCCACCTGCCGCTGGACAAGCACGGCGGTAACCACCAGGGACAAGTCTTCGCTTTTCACTCTTTTGACCAGGCTGGTCAACGCCTCTTCCACCGGCGTGCCCAGGCTCAACTCCCGAAAGGTGCGTCCAAATTCCCGCCCAATAGGCGGCGGCATCTCCCGCTGGACTACTTCGATGGCCTGCATAAAACTAAAACCGGCGCGCAAAGAGTTGGCCATGATCAAAAGAGTATCGGCAATCTGGCCGTTAAAAAGCATAACCCGTCTTTTTGCGATCGCCTTTACCAGCCAGAAAGGCGCTGCCCCGGCGGCCAGCGCAGCCAGCACGGCCAGCTCCGGGCGCCCGGTCAGCGCAACAGCGATAACACCTCCCCCGGCCGCGCAAAACGCGGCCAGGGCGATAAATTCTTCTCCTTTGAAAGGCAGATCAGCTTCGGCCAGCCGCCTGTCCGCAGCCATACTCAACACCCGCGGGGACAACCGGCCCGCGTGGGCGAGCAGCGATTTAAAGAAGTTATGGCGCAGGTCTTGATTAATTTTTTCCATCCGGCCGTTTCCGCCCCGGCCTCCCCGCCCGGCCAGTTCTTTTAGCCGGTCGGTGATAAACTTCTTCCGGGCCAGGATGAGTTGCTGCAGCCCCGGCGCAAGCAACGCTACGGCCAGAAAAGTAAAAAGGGCAATAACCTTTAAATCCACGCCACTCACTCCTTTAGCGCAGCCAGAAAATATTCGGCGGCAGCTCGATCCCACACACTTCCAGGCGGTCTATAAATTTTGGCCTGATCCCGGTGGCCCGGAACCGGCCGAGTATTTTCCCGTTGCCGTCCACGCCCGTCTGCTCGAAAAGAAAAAGATCCTGGAGGACGATCACGTCCCCTTCCATCCCCTGTACTTCCGTAATGTGGGTCACTTTTCGGGATCCGTCCTTAAGGCGCGCCATATGCACAATCACATCGAGGGCCGAGGAAATTTGTTCCCTGATGGCACGCACGGGCAACTCCATCCCCGCCATCAGCACCATGGTTTCCAGGCGCGAAAGAATGTCCCGGGGGGAATTGGCGTGCCCGGTGGTCAAAGAGCCGTCATGCCCCGTGTTCATGGCCTGCAACATGTCCAGCGCTTCGCCGCTGCGCACCTCACCCACGATGATGCGGTCCGGGCGCATCCGCAAAGCGTTGCGCACCAGATCCCGGATAGTTACCTCCCCCCGCCCTTCCGCTGGCGGTCGGAACGGGAGACGTGCTGCCCGGATTCATCAATCAATCTGCCGACCAGGTCCCCGATCCTTTCAGCCACCGATTCGCGGCGGTCTCTTTTCTCCTGGGGCAGGTCCGCCAGTTCGGCGATAACTTTCTTGTGCAGGTCGATTTTAAGGTTCTGGAAGGGGTCTTTGGGGGGAGCGGAAGAAGCCTGCCTGGCAGGCTGAATGCTTTTATTTACCTGTATAGCTCCGCCGGGTTCAAAAGTTCTCCTGTTCTTCTGCTCAAACCTCGCAAAAAGGGACACCCCAATCACCTCTCTTATCTTAACGAAACGGGTTTCGCGGATGTTTTGAAAAACTTGCCCAACAGCGACTTCCGCTCACGATAATCGGCGCGGCTCTCCGGAACAATCCTGCCTTTTCCGGCCGCTTTTTCTGAATCGGCCCGGTCCACCAAAAAGGCGGCAAAACCCTCTACTTTTACCTGGCTTCTCCCGTGGAGCGTACCGCTGGGATCGTAAACGGGAATAATCAGGATTTTCGGGCAACCCGGCTCAAAATGGTCCACCGTGCAGTTGTTTTTGCAGCGGGCCAGCCGCTCGTCGATGCCCTGGGTAGGACCGCTCATGTGGTGAAGGGGTCCGGCAGCAACGCACTGATCAAGGGAATGACCAGGTCCACGGGATAAGTCACCGTCACTGTGAGCATGTCCCCCCGCCCGTAACTCTCGGGTTCCAGCAAAACATCCAGGGAATCGGCGTCCAGCGACGGTGCAGAAGCGATTACCTTCTCGCGCACCCCATCGTAAGTTTCCCCCACCACGGCGACCCGGGCACCCTCGCGGCTGGCACCGGTGATCACCAGATAAGCATGGAAAATGCGCCCGAATTCAATAATTCCCCCTAAAATCAACAGCAACACCGGAAGCAACAGGGCCAGTTCCACCATCGCCTGGCCTTTTTGCGAGCGGATAATCTTTTTCCACATCCGGCAGCTCACCTCAAAATAAACGGAAACAGATAGGCCGCAAAAACGCCTGCAAAAATGGCGGCCCCAAGGGAATGACATCACCCGGCGCGGCCTGTTCCAGGGGAGTAAGGGCGTACGGGGCGGGAACCCGGGCCAGGCGAAGGAGGGCAGCGCATCCCATCGCCCGCAGGGAGGAAAGCAGGCGCCCCTGCCTGATCAGCAAAACACAGGACATCAGGCCGCCGGCCAGCGCCGCGCCTAAAAAGACCAGAAGGGTAAATTGCGGCCCTTTAATCATCCCGATCGTGGCCAGCAGCTTGACATCTCCCGCCCCAATCTGGCGTACGGCAAAGGGGATCAAGAGAAGCAACAGGCCGGTCAAAAAACCGGCCATCCCCTCCGCCAAGCCCTTAAGACCATGAAAATATAGCTGCATGATGACGCCGATGAGGGCAAAGGGCAACAACACTTTATTGTATATTTTGTTCCAGCGCAGATCCGTGTACAGGCAGATGGCCGTGAGCGCGATCACGAGAATGTCAAAAGAAATCATCATGTGACAAAACCCGCCGAAACCACTTTATTGGACTTTTCCACCCTCGGTATTGAGCTTACCACCAATCTTGTTAAAAATTTCGTTGATGCCGCCCGACAAAATCCCTAAGGCCGCAATGGCTACCAGCGCCAGGATCAGCCCGTACTCGGCCATCCCCTGCCCGCTCTCTTCCTTCACCAGACGGGTCACTAAATTCCGCATGCAAAAACACCATCCTTTCTTTTTCTTCTGATTCTACCACCGGTAGACTTTTTACACATCGCACAGGCGTCTCATTTCAAGTTGTGATTTTGGTCTTAATTTCCATAGGACCGAAGTCCCAAAAAAAAAGAGGAGCGAAAAGCCCTTTCACACCTGCACCAGCTTGTTTTTGATGGCGTAAAGCACCACCTGCGTTCGATCATTAACGTTTAACTTTTGAAAGATATTGGTCAGGTGATTTTTCACCGTCTTTTCGCTGATGAAAAGTTTTTGGGCGATGCTTTTGTTGCTTTCTCCCTGGGCGAGCAGCTGGAGGATTTCCAACTCCTGGTTGGTCAGAATATTTCCCGCTTTCCCCGTCCGGCGGTTGAACTCCTGAAAAACTTTCGCCGCCAACCGGGGCGAAATAAAGGATTCCCCGCGGGTTACACCCAAAATGGTTTCCAGCAATTTGTCCGGGCTCACGTCCTTTAACAGATAGGCGGAAACCCCGGCCTGGATCAGCTTAAATAAATATTCTCCTGGTCGTGGATGGTCAAAGCGATAACTTTGGTGCCGGGCATCTCCGCTTTAATCAACTTGCAGGCGGTAATGCCGTTCATGCCGGGCATATTGACGTCGAGGAGTACAACGTCCGCCCCCGTCCGGCGAGTCAATTCTACGGCCTGCTCCCCGCTTTCCGCTTCCCCGGCGATAACCACGTCCGGCACCAGCGAAAGAATCCTGCGCAGGCCTTCCCTGATCAAAGGGTGGTCATCCGCAATAACAACCTTGATCGCCAAGAGCACCCCAACTCCTTTTCTATTAAAAGGAATTATAAGAACAAAACACAAATTAGAAAAACACTTCCAAACTATTCCTGCAGCGGAACCGTTACATATACTGCAGTCCCCCTGCCTGGGGCCGTGTTGATTTGTACAGAACCGTTTAGAAGCTGCGCCCTTTCGCGGATATCGATCAGCCCGTAACCTTCCGGGCGGCTGCTATTTTTTACTTCCTCAAGATCAAAGCCTTTCCCGTCATCCCTGACCAAAAGGTTTACCCTCTCCGGCAGGACCTCCATTTTGATCAGTACGCTACGGGCCGCCGCGTGCTTGCGCACGTTATTCAAGCATTCCTGACGATGTTGGCCATCATTTGTGCGGGTCCGTCATGTATTTCCCGGGCGACGCGCTTGCGTTCCTCTTCCTGGGCCCTGATGATGCTGACCCCGAGATCGTGGAGCTGCTGCAGTTCCCCTATTTTCAGTGACACCTGCTGCAGGTTGTTGCTGAGGTAATTAATGGCCGTGCTCAGGTAGGCAAGGGTGCTTTCCACTTTGGCCAGGCTGGTTTTCATGTGCCTTAAGTTTATTTCCAGCTGATCCCGGCGGAAGCGGAGCATTTTTTCCTGATTGCGCAGGTCGCGTAAACGGAGTTGCAAATTTTAGGCCGTTTCGTAGGCGCTTTTGATATCTTCCTCCCGGTAGCGCTTGAAATCCCTGCTCACTTCCATGAGGTGAATGCGCGCCTTTTTCTCCCTTATTTCCAGATCATCCACCTGGTCGATGGTCTTCCTCAGTTCCTCGATCACCTGCTGCAACTCTTGCTGGATGCGGTTACATTCAATCTGCGTGGCTTCCGCGATCTCGAAAATCTGGCTCCTTCCATTTTCCATGGCGGCAATAGTATCTTTAATTACCCTGTCTAAAGCTGAAATGTCAAACTAGCCTTCTCACCCCGTCCCGTTCGGCAGGAACACACATTTTACACAGGATGCTGTACATTTCATTTTCCGTCCTGTAAAGACATTCTGATATATTTTCGTTAAGGCACTGCTGACACCTCTGGAGCTACCCCTCCTGCTTTAGTGAAGTCATAAGGCTTTATTCGAGAGCGTTAGGGCAATACCCTTTTTACATGCTTCCACCATATGTACTTTTGATTGCCGCTTTACGTACATCGTTTATGCCCCAAAACAAGTACCAACTGAAGAAAGATTTCGGGGAGAATGTTATATAGAATGTTATAGTAGCATACTTGAAAAAATAAAAAGAAAATTTCCCCGGGGAGAACTCTGGATTTCCGGGGAAATACTAAGAGAGTTAGGCCTGGAACAAACGCAGGAGCGCTTGGGGAATTGGCGCTGCCAAAAGGCGTCATGGAAATATAAGTAAGCCAGTGTTTAAGGTGGAGCCGGTTGGTAATACAAACCCCAGCGCCTGCGCATTACACCGCGTTATGGCCGGGGGTACCGCCTGTAAAACACTGGTATTCAGCACTTCCGCCCAGTTGACGTGTCCCCGGCTGGCTGTTAAAATGGAAAAGGAGAGTAAGACTAAGTAAGAAAGTTAGAATGGAGTGAGCTAAAACCATGAACCTTATACGAATTCGCTCCAAAGGACAGATAACGCTTCCCCTTCCGGTCCGAAGGGCCGTGCAGGCTGACGTCGGCGATTACCTCGTGTGCGAGGTCCGTGGGGACAGCGTGATCCTGCGTAAGGCGCCCGTCTACCCCCGCGCCAGCTTTGACGACGGCATCTGGCGGCTGGTGGGTTCCGCGGAGGATAAGGAAGGGAGAGAAGATGTTTCCGTCGATAAGCACAAATACCTGGGGGATGAGCTGTGAGGGTGCTGGTAGATTCCAGTGCGATAGCAGCCCTGATCCTGCGGAACGACCAGCGGCATCCTGAAGCGGTCCGGGCTCTCCGCTATTTCACCGAGAAGGGGGCCGAACTGGTCCTCACCAACTTCATCGTCGCCGAGACGTACAACCTCCTTGCGGCCAGGGCATACCCGGCAAAAGCCAGAGAATGGCTGCTGGCCAATACCTGGCCCGTGGAGAGGGTTTCGGAAGAAGACGAAAAAGAGGCCCGCCGTATCTTAGAAAAATACGCCGACAAGGATTTTTCCTACACCGACGCCACCAGCTTTGCCCTCATGGCCCGCCTCTCCTTCGACCTGGTTTTCACCTACGACCGGCACTTCACCCAGTACGGGCTGCGCACCCAGGAAGACCTGCTGGCTCGAGGAGAAATTTGACAGATTTTTAGCCGCCGCGTGCCCGGCAAAGATAAGACCCAAAGACTCTAAAGTCCGGGCATTTTTTAAACTCGTCCGCCGCTTTTTTTTGACCCTCCCGGGTTGTCTTGATCGATTTTCACGGCCTTAGCGCCCTCCTTTCAAGCCTGATTTTGGACACGAAAGCCTTTACAGTCAATACAAGGAACATTGTCATGCGTTGTTGCTTTTTGTTCGGGAACTGTGAGCACAGGGGCATCCTGGTACCCATCTGCCTGCCCACGGGCCAGAAGCGGTGCAGGAGGGGTTATGTCCATGGAGGCTATTCACTGTAATACTTCCGGCAAATACTCTCCCTGTTTGACCGCACGTCCTCCAGGTAGGGCCATCTCTGGCGGACCTTGTTCACCCGGGACAGATCCAGGTCGAAGTAATATACCCCCGGTTCCCGGCCACAGGATAACAGGGTATACCCGTCGGGATAAGCCACAAAACTGTCCCCCTGCACTTCCCGGCCGTCGGGGTAGCTGGTCGCGGTATTGTTGGCTGCAACCACAAAAACGGTGTTCTCACAGGCCCGGGTGATGCCAACGCTTTGCCACAGGGGCATCCGGGCAGCCGGGATATTGGCCGGGTTCAAGATTAACAATGCCCCCCTTAAGGCCAGGCTGCGCACTATTTCCGGGTACATAATATCCACACACACCACCACACCGAGAGGTGTGCCCCGGTGCCGGATCACGGGTAATAAAGTGCCAGGCTTTACATACTTCCTTTCGCCAATGGCCTGGGAGGGGAACTGTTTTTCAAAGAAAACGGGGGCGGACAGTTCACCACCCAGGATCATACCCCGGGAAAATATGCCTCCCTCCGCCCGGACATACTGAGCCCCGGAAACCAACACGGGAGTGAGAGATGGGCTGCCGACAACATGAGGACCGTCCGGGATATACCCCCCGGACTTGCCCCGGGAGAGGATGGCTCCGTGGAATAACTTAACAATGATCTCCTGGTAATCATCCCAGTCGATCACTGTTGCTCCCAGCCAGTCCTCCGGGAGCAAAACCACATCTACATCCGCGGTAATTTCATCCAGAAACTTGTGCATTTGAGCGATGTTCTGATCAAGGTCTGTTCTATCCCTGGGGAATTGAACAATGGCCAGTTTTACCCAGGACATTTTTTCCCTCCTTAGTGTAAATCGTGGCCAGCGTGGGGTTTTACCGGTGTTGGCTTTCTAGACTAGCAACTCCACGATATCTTTGTCCTGCAAGACGTACTCCTTTGGCACACTCTGGCCGGGAAAACGGGCCGACCCCCAGATGCGTGCTCCACGCAAGGTTTTCAAAAAATCTTTGTGAATGCTCCCGGCTAGATCCAGAATACTGCTGCCGCGGGGCAAAATAAAGGGGCGGGTGAGGTCCGGTTCTTTGCCCGGGGACCTGGTAAAAACGCGAATAACTTCCAGGGCTGAAAACAGCCTGGTTTTGAGCTGTTCCAGGTTGAGACCCGTTGCGGCAGAAACCGGTAATATTTCCAGGTCAGGCGGCAGCAGTTCTTGCAGCAGCGAAAGATTTTCCCTCCCTTCGGGCTGCTCCGCTTTGTTAGCAGCTATGATCAGGCGGTGAGGCGGCACGGCCCTAACCCCGTGGGGAATCTCACTGCGGACGATTTTGCGTTCGTTCAGCAGCCGCAGGGAGTTTTCCAATTGTTCTAAACAGTCACCCGCGCAGCTGTCAATCACCAGCAAAAGGGCGTCGGCGTTGCGCAGTAAACCGGCCAACCCGGGGGGAAACCCTTCGGCGGTAAGGGGCGGGGTGTCAACCAGCTGGATGTAAATTTCCTCGTAAGGCATCATGCCGCTAAAAGGAATAGTAGTGGTGAAGGGGTAGTCCGCCACCTTCACCCTGGCTCTGGTCAAAGCCCCGACCAGGGCTGATTTGCCGCTATTGGGATAACCCACCAGGGCCACCTGCCCGGCTCCCTGCTTTTCAATATGGAAGGGGTCGTGCCGGCTGAGGCTGGTTTTCTTTTGGCCTTCTTCCCGCAAGCGGGCCAGCCGGCGTTTAATATCGGCTTGCAGCTTCTCCGTACCCTTGTGCTTGGGGATTACGGCCAGCATTTCCTCCAGGGCGGCGATTTTTTCCTCAACGGTGGTGGCGTTGCGAAAAGCTTCTTCCGCGGCGTGATACTGGGGGGTCAGGTTGGCAGGCACTGGCTATTCCCCCTTTTTAAAATATTAACAACGGTTTGGCTTCAGTTTAGCTTAAAAACCGGGATAAGGCAATCCAGGGATGTTTGGGGGTTCACAGAAGTTGCTTTAAAACTTACCCGGCACCCCCCCCTTAAGCCGCCTGGCGCTGGCGGCCTGTTTTGACAAAGATGTGTTTTCCGTCGGTCCTTAAGATAACCGCCCCGTCCACGTCGGTGCGGTAGACACGCACCGGCATCCGGGCCAGGTATTCCAGCGTTTCCCGGGCGGGGTGCCCGAAATTGTTATGCCGCCCCACGGAAATCACCGCCACGGCCGGGTGGGTTTTTTCCAGGAAAGAGGGTAGCAGGTAACGGCTGCCGTGGTGGGGTATTTTGAGCACGGTACACCCCAGATTAATGCCTGCATCCATGATGGCCTGCTGGGCCTCCACTTCAATATCCCCGGTAAGCAACAGCACCTCTTCCCCGTAACATAGGCGCAGCACCAGGGAGGCATTATTCAAATCGGACCGGGTGCCTGAAAGCAGCGGGCGGGGTGGTCCCAGCACCCGAACATCCAGGGCCGGGTCAAGATGCAGGCGGTCCCCGGCCCCCGTTACCTTCACAGGCACACCCCGGGCGACCAGTCCGGCAATCAGAGCACTATAGGTTGACGGGACCTGTTCCGGAGATTTGCCGGTGGAAACGGAAATGTTTCCCGTCCTTCCTACCGGTGACACCAGGACCAAATCAACCGGAAAGGCTTCGATCACCGCCCCCATTCCCCCGGCGTGATCCTCATGGGGATGGGTGATCACCAGCACGTCCAGGCGCCTGATGCCCAGCCGGCGCAGGTAGGGCACCACCACCTTCTCCCCTGCCCCTTCCCCCGAGTCCAATTCCCCCGGCCAGCCCCCGGTATCCACCAGCATGGTTTTGCCGCCGGGAGTCTGGACGAGAATACTGTCCCCCTGACCCACATCGATGAAATGGACCACCAGCTGGTTTTCCACGGAACTCTTGAACAGAAAGATGCTTATTAAAAGTCCTCCGCCCAGGAAAGCCACCGGCAATAAGCGGTGATGGCGGCTGAAAAACTGGGGCCAGAGAGCCCGTCTATCCTTGGAAACAAGCAAAACTCCCACAAACAGAAGTGGATACCAGGCCATCACCAGGAAAAAAGGCGGCGTGGGAACATAGATTACCGAACCGGGCAGGGCCCGGCAGAAGGAAACCAAACTTATAAAAACGTCCAGGAGCAGGGAGGTGCTGGTATTGATCAGGCCGGCCAGGGCAGGAGCAACCAAGCCCAGGAGGGCAGACACCGTCCCTAGGGCAAGGATCAACCCGGTGAGGGGTACTGCCACCAGATTGGTCAATAAGGATACCAGGGATATTAAATTGTAGTACCAGGCAATCAGGGGCAGGGTGGCCAGCTGGGCGGCCAGGGAAACCCAGAGGGTTGCCCTTAACCACGTGTGCCGGATGATATTTTTCAACAGCCTGTCCAGTACCGGTCCCAGGTAGAGAATGCCCCAGGTGGCAGCAAAGGAAAGCTGAAAGCCGATGTCGTAAAGGGAGAGAGGCTTGGCCATGAGGCTGACCAGGGCGGCAGCGGCCAGGGTGGTAGGCCAGTCGCTGGCCCGGCCCAGGTGGTGGGCCCAGAGAAACATGAGGGCCATAAGGGTGGAACGGGTCACCGCCGGACCCAAACCACACAGAGTGGCGTAAAGAAGCAGTATCGCAGTACCGGTAGGAGCGGTAAGGGAAAGGGGCACGCGCAGCAACCTGACCAGGGCCAGCACCCCGGCCAGAACGAGGCCCACATGCAAGCCGCTGACGCTCAGGATGTGAACCACGCCGGATTCACTGAAAAGCTGCCAGGTTTTCCGGTCGATCATCCCCTGGTTGCCAAAGACAATGCCGTTTAAAAGGGCTGCTTTCTCCGGCGGCAGGGTAGCCCGGCTGACCGCGAGGAGTTTTTCCTTAACCCGCAGAACCGCCCGCACCACCTGGTGCCCGCCCACCCCAAGCTTGTTAATGGAAGCGGGATCCCGCACCATGAGGACCGCACCGGCACCCCGGCGGGCCAGGTAGGCACGATAGTTAAATTCCCCGGGATTGCCCGCATCCGGGGGGCGGGTCAGCAAACCGTGCAGGCGCAGACGATCTCCGTATGAGTAAACGGGCCCCGGGGCGGGGGCCCGCACAAGCACCAGCGCCTGGAGCTCCCGGGCCTCCCGGCCCAGGGAAATCCTATGCACATTCAGCCAGTAGTAAACCCGGTCCGAACGGACATCCGCCTCCTGGCTGACGGTGCCCTCCAAAGTCACCCAGTGTCCGGCATACTCATCAAGGGCAGGGTTGACACGGCAGGCTGCCAGCGTGGCCCAGGCGAAACCCAGGGCCAGGAACAGGCTTAAAATGACCCACCGGTTAAAAGACCAGTGAAAAAAATACCCCAGCACCGCTGCAAAAAACAGAGCACAGCAAAGCAACAGGGCCGTGCTGGGGGGCAACTCCCAACAACCCGCCAGGAAGATGCCGGCTGCGAAAGCCAGGGTCAAATAGACCAAGGGCCTGGAAACCAACGACCACACCCCGAATGACATGTAGTAACAATACAAATTGTTCGCCACTGCGTTCCATCTTCCTGTCGCCCAAAACTAAAGAGGCTGCGACCTCTTCACCCTGTCAACAGCCTCACTCGCCCCTATATCAGCAGGGTCAGGCTTTAACTAACAAAACAAGCCGGTTTTAAAAACCGGCAATTATTTCTCTTTGTTGCCAGTTTAACAGGGGTCTGGGCAGGGCCAGTGGGAGAGTCAACCAGGATAACGATAGTTCCCCACCTCTTCCCGGCGATTCTTCCCTATCCCATTGCTGTTCCTTTTCCAGAGGGCAGTACCATTCGACCAGGTAGGATAAGTCCCCTTTTTCTCTTAGCTTTTGAAAATTAATTCCGGCCGTCGCCACCTGCACCAGCCCCCTTTGTTAAGAATATGTTAAATTTCTGTTAATATTATATTAACTAATGGTTCCAAATGTGTCAATAACAAAAAAGCATCTTCTGTATAAGTAGCTAGCCGTCCGATGCATCCTAAAAAAGGGGTGATCAAATGGGTCACAAGAAGGACAACGACAAGCTGCGTACGGAAAGGCAACTGGATAGGCTTAAGTGGGAGACGGCCAAGGAACTGGGCCTGGAGGATGATCTGGCCAATGCCGGAGATGAGTTGACCGTGCGAGAAGCAGGCAAAATTGGCGGCAACATGGTGCGCAAGCTGGTGAAGGCCGGAGAAAAGGCGCTGGCCGAAGAAGGGGATCGCAAAGCTCGTTTGAACCTTCAGGATGACCTTTAGGTTGCATACAAATCTAAAATATCGCGTAACCAACCAGAGGGCGGTCACTCCTTAAGGCATCGCCGTCCCTGGTTTTGCGACAGTTCCCGTGTGACGCGGTCAAAAACGTTTGAACCCGGCTGCTGAAGTGCCGGGTTGCTTTTTTACACCAAAAACTCATGTCTTGCTCCAGCTACCCGCTGCAGGTATTGCTGCGTTTCGCGGTAGGGGGGAATGCCGCCGTAGCGCTGCACCGCGCCCGGGCCGGCGTTGTACGCCGCCAGGGCCAGTTTGACATTGCCTCCGAAACGCTCCAGCAGGGATTTCAAATAACGGGCGCCCCCCTCCAGGTTTTCCCGGGGATCCCACGGGTTCCGCACCCCAAGGGCCGCGGCCGTGGCGGGCATGAGCTGCATTAATCCCTGCGCCCCGGCAGGGGAAAGGGCAAAGGGATTGAACCCCGATTCAACCTTGACCACTGCCTTGAGCAACGCCGGCTCTAAACCGTACTTTTCAGCCACATCGTTGATCAGGGCATCGAGCCCACCAGCTTCAGCCGGTGCACCGTTGTTCCCGCCGGAAGAAAAATTCCTTTGTCCATGTCCCTGTTGGGGAAGCAACGTATTAAAAATTGTCCACAGTGATGTCAAAAGTTCACTGCTACCCGCCGTCAGCAGGAAGAACGGCAAAAGATATTCCCTAATTTTGGGCTTGTCCAATTGCTTGCCCTTCTCCGCCCTCCCGTCCCCGGCGGACGATTCCAGGGCTGCTGCCAGCAGCAGGGCAAAGGACTGCCGGGGAGTATCGGGAGTCCCTACCGGAAAACCGGCCTGCCTGTTACTAATTTGAGGAAAAGGGTTTACCACGGGGACAAACATTGACCTTTCCTCCATTTATCTACAGCAATACTGGACCACAAAGACAAAACGCGATAGGATACGTTCTCAGGGAAGACTTCAAACCTAATATACCGTTATGTAATCCTTGAGCTGTTCAAACCTTTTATCCCCGATGCCGGAAACATTCTTAATGTCCTCGGGCACTTTAAACGGCCCGTTGGTTTCCCGGTACTGGATGATGCGCTGGGCCAGGGAAGGCCCGATCCCGGGCAGGGTTTCCAGTTCCTTTTGATCGGCGGTGTTGATGTTTACCAGCGAACCGCTCCCGGTCGGCGATTTTCCATGCGGTTGAGCAAAAGGATTGTCGCGCAAGGTGGCATTAACAGGACCAGAACCCGGCATGTTCTGCAAAGGCACCGCGCCACCGGTTAAACCAGGTTGTTTTACCGGCACAACCAGCTTTTGCCCGTCGGCCAGGGGAGCAGCCAGGTTTAACATATCCAGATCCGCTTCCGGACGGGCAACGGCCATTTGAACCGCATCCTGCACCCTCGCACCGGATGGGAGGCGGTATACCCCCGGTTTTTCCACAGCGCCGGCAACATGAACCACCAATTCTTTTTTTTCAAGATTTTCCGGAGGTTTTAGCTGTTCCAGCGCCGGTTTGTTTTTAGCGTCGACCCGCTGCTGCCACAGAGCATAGCGATAACCCCCGCCAAAAACCAGTATGGCCGCAACGATTAAAATGATCAGCTGATGGCGCCTTGTAACTTCAAACACCAGTTTCGCCCCACCTTGTTTTTCCCAGATAATTCTACCTCAAAAGGTATATTCCTCCTTTTTAAGCAAAAAAGATATTTTTACAGCATCCACCCCGGCCGTTTCAACACAAGATCTCGCCCATCGCCGGCAGGCTCCGCAAGCGGGCCGGAATAAGGGATGAATCTCTTCATCCATAATAATAACCCCCGGGAAACCAGGGTCAATACTTGCTCAAACATATTTGCCGGGCCATTTTTAAATATCCTCATTAATAAACAGCCGGCCATCGGTGCCCAGGGTAGCCAAAAAAACCTGCTCCGGCTTCAACCCGGCCGCAGCCAGACGCTCCTTCAGCCATACCTCGTCGAGGCCAACCAGACGCAGGTTTTCCCTCAATACCTGCCCATCCATAACCAGAATGGTGGGCAGACCTTCATAGCCGGTTGGCAAGCCCAGATCCTCGGGGGTAACGGGACGTTTTTGGGACTTGGGAATTATACTCAGTTTGCCCGAAGTTTCCAGAACCCCGAACTCCACGTCCCCCACATTAAAGATTCCTTTTTCCCTGAGCTGGGCCAGAAGATCGTTTAAATTGTAGCGCGCCCGGCGCAATTCGTCCTTGATAATGCGCCCGTTTTTGATTACCACCTGGGGTTCACCGTCCAGCAACCGGCGCAGGAAGGGGCTGTGCAGGGCCAGGTAGCTGAGCACGACTTCCAGAATCCCCAGGGTAACCAGGGGGATGATCCCCTTCCACAGGGGAATACTGGTAGACTCCATGGGAATGGCCGCCAGCTCGGCAATAATGATGGCCACCACAAAATCAAAGGGTGAAAGCTGACCAATTTCCCGCTTGCCCATGAGGCGAACTACCAGCAGTACAATAAAATATATTAACACCGTGCGGTAAATCGAGATCAGCATTTACCCGGCCCCCCCGCTCCTCTATTTTGGCCCCGGGGAAAGCCGGGTTATTCTTTCGGAAGACCTATTTAATGCAGCTGGCCCGGGTCCACGCATCCGGCTAGAATTTCCTGTAGTTTTTCCAGTTCCTCCCCCGGGTGGGATCCCTGCAATGGCGGCACCACCTGGGCCACCTGCCGGATTAGCTCGTCGAACCCCCGGTAGGCCTGGCGGATAACCAGGGCATGAGAAGGGGATATCCTTGTCTCCTGCCCAACCAGATCCCAGTCGGTGATGACAGTTAGGTCTTTGTGCCGAACGGCAGGCAGGATATTCCACATTTCCGGAGTAAAACCGATGGCCACTTCGTGCCCGCCATCCCAGTTTAAATCCAGAGTCACCAGGTAGTTCTGGCCATCGATGGGTACAAGTTGCCAGCCAAAGCGGTAAGGAACCTTTTCGCCCCGGTTAAAGCGCCGGAATAGCGGTTCAAGTTCGTCCGCAAGCGCTGAAACCATTACAATCATCCCGTGCTCCGATTCGCCAATAAAATCCGGCAAGGCAATTTCCCGCAAAACCCACACACCTCCACCGCCTGCTAACCAAATTTAAATAGCAGGATTAAATCCCTTACGGAAAGAATAAAAGGCAATTGTACCCGGGCTTAAAAAACTAGGTAACCACACTTCTAATATACACCATTGTCCCATATGAAAGGACCTGCTGGCAAGTAGCAGGTTAAACCGGATTTTGCGAAAAGCCCCGGGAATAATTTCAACAAGGATGGTGCTTTCAGAATGTTTCCACTGCGCACACTTCTTTTTACTCCCGCAGACGATCCCCGCAAGGGGGAAAAGGCCTTTACAGCCGGGGCCGACGCGGTCATCCTCGACCTGGAGGACGCCGTGGCCGAGGCCCGGAAAGAAAGGGCACGCCAGCAAATCCGTCAAACTTTGAGTGTTCCCCGTCCCGTTCCCGTTTTTGTGCGCATCAACGGCCCCAGTTCGCCCCATATCCTCCATGATCTACAAGCGGTGGTCGGTTTGCCCGTGGAGGGCCTGATGCTGGCCAAGGCCGAGTCGGGGGAAGAAATACGCCGGGTGGATTGGCTGCTCTCCCTTCTCGAGCAGCAACATCAATTGCCCGTGGGTAAAGTCAAATTAATCCCCTTTGTGGAAAGCGCCCGGGGTATTACCCGGGCCGGGGAAATTGCCGCCGCCCCCCGGGTGAGCTGCCTGGCTTTTGGGGGAAACGATTACACCATGGATATCGGGGTACCCTACTCGCGGGAGGGCGATGAATTATCTTTCGCCCGCAACCAGCTGGTGGTAGCTTCCCGGGCGGCAGGCATCGCCCCGCCCCTGGATACCGTCAACCCTGACTTCAGAGACATCTCTTTCCTGGTGGAAGATGCCCGCCGTGCCCGCAAACTGGGCTTTCAGGGCAAGCTGGTGATCCACCCCGCCCAGGTGGCGCCGGTGAATGAGGTCTTCACCCCCGGCGCTGAGGAAATCGCCTGGGCGGAAAAGGTGGTGGAGGCCTTTGCCCGGGCCCAGGCTGCCGGCAGCGGCGTCATACAGGTGGAAGGGAAAATGGTAGAACTGCCCATTGTACGCCGGGCGGAACAATTGCTGGCTGCGGCCAGTCGCCTGGGTAAATGAACAATGAATATGCAACAATTCACTGAGAGATTTTAAAAACATAAGTAGTGTTAACGAAAGGTGGAATGAAAACCATGCCGGCCGTGAAAAGGCCCGGGAAAAGGGAACCCCGGTTTGCTCCGGGGAACGAAGACCTTCTGGAGCAGCCGGCCACCCCAGAAGAAAAGAAACGCGGTGAATTTACCAGGGTAACAACCTTATCCTTTGATGAAGTAGAACCAAGTTAACTCAACTTGAAACGGTTCACGTGGGACTCCAATTCACCGGCCATGGAAGAAAGCTCATGAGCTGCCCGGGCTATCCGCTCTACCGTTCCCGACTGCTCGCTGGCCGCGGCGGCCACTTCCTGGCTGGCTGCGCTTACTTCACCGGTGGCCCGGGCCACCCGGTCCACCTGCCGGGCAATGTGCTCGACTTGCTGTACGATGGCACTAAAGTGTTTACCGGTTTCAACGGCCAGCCGGAGACCCTCACCCATACTTTGCACGCTTTTTTCCATATCATTGACCCCGCGGGCGGTCTCCTGCTGCACTTCGCTAATGAAAACACCTATTTCCGTAGCAGCCCGGGCGGACTGCTCGGCCAGCTTGCGCACCTCGTTGGCCACCACGGAAAAGCCCTTGCCGTGCTCCCCGGCCCGGGCGGCTTCAATGGAGGCATTGAGGGCCAGCAGGTTGGTCTGCCCGGCTATGTCGGTGATCATTTCCACGATCCGGCCCACTTCCAGAGAACGGCGGCCCAGGCCGTGAACGACGGCGGAAAGCTCGCTGACCTGACCCTGGATTTTTTCCATCTGGGAGCGTAGACGCTCCATGACCTTTCCCCCATCCCGGGCCGTCAGTGAAGCGTCCTTGGTGGTTCCTTCCAACTCTGCAACTCCCTGGTTCAACTGGGTGGCAACCTGGGCCAGGCTGTCGGCGATACCGGCCGTCTCCTGTGCGCCCGCGGAAACCTGCTGGATGGAAAGGGATAAATCCTGGCCTGCCGCCGAAAGCCGGCGTGCGGTGTCAAGCGCCTGCCCGACCAGGGTGCGAATGCTTTCAATCATGCGGCAGAAGCTGTTTGTAAGCTGTCCCACTTCATCCCGGGAAGAACAGACCGGAGAAACTGTAAGATCACCTTCGCCCGCACGCGCCATCTCACCCACCAGCCTGGTGATGGGGTCAAGGGAACGCTGGAGGAGCATGTAGATAATGACCAGTACCAGGGCACCGATAACCATGAAAACGACAAACTGGTTAACCATGGTGGCATTGAGTTTTGAAAGCATGCCTTCCCGGTTTAATACTATCTTGGCATAGGCAACGGTCGCACCGGAGTAGTCTTTCAGGGGGAGCAACTGCACCGCCTGGCGACCGTCGTTTATGTATGTTACTTGCGCCTTCCCCTGTTCCAGGCAGACTTTAATTAAGCCCTCGTCCACAGGATATGTATCTTTGTCCGCGGTAGCGGCCAGCAGGTTGCCGCTATCCACCAGGGAAATACCCCTGTCCCCCCGCCGGTAAACAAAAAAATCCGCCCCGAGTTGCTCTTTCCATTTCACCAGCAGAGCCTCGTTAAAACCCTGCCCGTACTCGGCGCTGCCCACATGCCGCCCCTGGTAGAAAACCGGCGCAACCACGCGGAAGCCGTAACCGCCCCGCCCCTCTTCCAGGCCGGCCACGAGCTTTTTGCTCCGGTTGGCCTCCACCACCGTAGCCCGGAAAGAAGAAAGGTCGTCGCCGAATTTATCGGGCATATGCAGGCGCAAGAAGGCGGTGGCAGGTGGAAGGTGGAACTGAAATTGATCGATTCCCTCGGCTTTAACTTTTTCCCAAATGGGAGCAGTGAGTGCCATCAACTTATCCCTGTCTCTGGCTGCAAATGCTTCCTGCACCTGAGGATTGTTGACCACGCTTTCAATACCCAAACGAATGCGCCGGTTGGTTTCGGCAAGATCGTTTTCTACAAAGGCCTGGATAGACTGGAAATGCTGCGTTTCCTGCTGGACAATCATGCTTTTAGTCTGACTGTAGTTGTAAAACGCTAAAAGCCCAAAGCCCAGGGCTGGCAATACCAGCAAAGGGATCAAAACACGGGTCTTAATGCTGGTAAATAAAACTTTCATCCCACAATTCGCCTCACCATTTCAACCACATCTCGCAGTAATTCCTGGAACACCCGGAGTGCGTGTTTGAACCACTCCGGGTGACCCTTTACTACGCCGATTTTTCCTCCACGGGAACAGTTTCCTCCTGCCCGGCACTTGATTCCCCGGCGATGCGGGCCACCCGGCCCACTTGCCGGACAACGTTCTCAATATGCTGCACAATGGCATTGAACTGTTTTCTCGTTTCCAGGGCAAGCAGGAAGCCTTCCCCTGCGGCAAAACTACTGTCACTCACGCCGGAGGATGTCTCCTGTTTCACCTTCTGAATGAAAACACCGATTTCCGTTGCTACACGGGCGGACTGTGCAACCAGTTCCTGCACCTCATTCAACAAAGCTGAAATTTCGCTTCCCTGGCCCCCTACCCTGACCGCCTCAAGGGAAGCGTTAAGAGCCAGCAGGTTCATCTGTTCAGCCACACCGGTGATCATTTTCAGTATCCGGCCCGCTTCCGAAGAGAGCCGGCCGGGACCATGAACAACCGTAGATAGTTCACTGACCAGGTCGTGAATTTTCTGCATCTGGGGCCGTATCCGCTCCATGACCTCCTGTTCCTCCCGGGAAGTCCAGAAGATTTCAGCCGACTCTTTTTCCGGTTCCAGAGCCTCCTGTTCCGACTCCATGGAAACCAGTTCAGTCCAATCGGCGGGTCGGAACTCATGGCCGCAGATTTGGTGGGCCCATACCCGGCGCGAGCAGGCGGGACATATTTCGGTTGTGCTGTGAAGGCGGTCCGGGTAATCTTTTAAACGTTCTTTCACAAAGCCAAGATGTTTTGACGTAGCATAGGACTGCCCGCAAATCCGGCAGGTAACCAGTTCCACACGGCTCATCAGCCCCCCGCACATGCGCATCTCCCTGAAGCCGCCTTCATCGCTTAAGGTTATGGCCTTCGTTGGGCAGTTGACGGAGCAACTGCCACATCCGATACACCTATCGCCCGGGCGCGAAAAATCAGTTACCGATCCCCTGCTGCCTTCAACGTAACCCAGTTGAATGGCTTCCGCCCCCACTTTGCGGCAGGTATCAACACACTTTCCGCAGGCAATGCAAAGGTCGCACCGCAGGCACCTGCCAGCTTCCACCGCACCGGCTTCCGGGCTGAGACCCTTCATTACTTCGTCAAATGTGTCCCGCCTAGCGGGTAAGTACTGCTCCTCAAAAGAGTAGGTCCGGGAGCAGCTTTTTTCCTGGGCAGTAACCTGCATGAGCGCGGCAACTCTTCTTTTGGCCGGGTACTTGATGGCAGCGGAAGGTTTTTCTCCACGCAAATAGGCGTCTATAGCCGCCGCTGCCCGCTTACCGGCGGCAATGGCCTTGATGGCGCTTGCGGGCCCCGTAACCACATCGCCGCCCGCAAAAACTCCCGGCCGGGATGTTTCCATAGTATCCGGGTTGACGACAATGCGGTCCCGGGAAACCAGCACCTGCGGCGGCTCCGGCCCTTCAGTGATAAAGGAGAGATCCGGCTTCTGACCGACGGCAAAAATAACCATGTCGGCTTGCATCTTGAACTCCGAATTCTTGATGGGAACCGGCCAGCAACGGCCGGTGGCATCGGGCTCGCTCAAAGTATTGCGTATGCACTCAATGTACTGAAGACGCCGGTCCTGCCCCCCCAGCCCCGTGGGAGAAATAAGGTATTCCAGGATTACTCCTTCCCTTTCGGCTGCTTCTATTTCTTCATCCAGCGCGGGCATTTCCTGGCGGGAACGCCGGTAAATAATCCTCACCTCAAGAGCTCCCAAACGCCGGGCAACCCGCGCGGCGTCGATGGCCACGTTACCGCCGCCAACCACAACCACTTTCTTGCCGCTGACCTCTACCGCGGGTCGAACGTTTCCTGCCAGTAAACCCTGGTTAACTACTCTGAGAAAGGTTACCCCGTCCATAACGCCCTTAAAAGAATCATGGTTGGGGATGGGAATAGAACCTTTCCAGGCTCCGGTGCCTAAAAACACTGCTGCGTAACCATCTTTCAACAAAGCCTCAATACCGTATTCCCCGGTAATCGGGCTGTTCAACCTGATTTCCACACCCAGGGCCTGGATGCGGGCTATTTCATCCCGGAGCACGTCCCGGGGGAGCCGGTACGGGGGAATGCCGTACGCAAGCATCCCCCCTGCCTCGGGCATGGCTTCAAATATGGTTACGGCGTAACCTTTCCTGGCTAAGAAATAGGCGCAGGACAGGCCGGCAGGGCCTGACCCGACCACCGCAACCTTCTTGCCGGATTTTCTTACGGGCCGCAGCGAAAAAAGGTTTACCTTATCCCGGATCTCCCGGACCTGGTCGTAGGCCAGCCTTTTCAGAGCGCAGATAGATACGGGTGCGTCGACCTCACCCCTGCGGCAGGCACGCTCACAGGGATGTTCACAAATACGCCCCAGAACACCGGGCAAGGGAACATCCTCTAATATTAGCTGCAAAGCTTCGGTATACTTGCCCTGTCCTACCAGTGCAACATAATTCGGGATATCTATGCCTGCCGGACAGGCCGCTTGACAGGGTGCAAGCACCAGTTGGGGACATTCCGAGGCGGGACATACCCGGTTCTCAATGTGCACAATGAAATCGTCCCTGTCTTCCCGCAAAATACTCATAACTTCGGGCGCCACACGTTTCCCCTGGCCGCAGTGGCAAGTAAGGTGCAACCTGTTAACCAATGTCAGCAGGCCCTCCAGGTCACCAAGGCGAGCCTTACCGCTCCTTATCCCGAATAGCAGTTTTAAAGCTGTATTCAGGTTGGAGCGACACTGGCCGCAAAGTCTATCTATTGTTAAATAAGACTTTACAATTTCCTCTGCCTTCTTGACGCTGCAGGCAGTTTTTATCATAAATACCTACTCCTTTTTAACTATGCCCCACTGCGATAATTTGGTGAACATAGCGGACCCTTTTTAGGTCCGGCATGCGATCGGCCGGACCAAAGAGAAGGCAGTCGGTGGGGCAGGCGGTAACGCATGCCGGCTTGAGCCCCGCGTCAATACGGTCCTTGCAGTAGTCGCATTTCACAGCCTTGCCTTTTTTGGCGTCCCACTGGGGGGCACCCCAGGGACAGGCCATGATGCAGCTTTTACACCCCACACAAAGTTCCTGGTCTATAAAAACGATCCCGTCCTTGGCCCTTTTCTGTACGGCTCCAGTGGGACAAGCTGGTACACACCAGGGTTCCTCACAGTGGAAACAGGGCATGAAAACATTTGTCGCTCTGGGTTGGCTGTCTATCTGAACGGGACCGACCACAACTACCTGGCTTGGCCTGGGCCCCACACCGAGCCCTTTGTTTACCTTGCACTGTACTTCACAGCTGCGACAGGAAATGCATTTTTTTTCGTCCTGGTACAGGTAATACTTGCTCATTGATTGACCCCCCAATAAATCACTTGATTGGCCTGATAGTAACGAAGACATGCTGCAAAGCCGGACTGCCACCCACCATGTCGGTGATGTTCTCCTGCAACAGGGCGTCCATAGCCCCTTTGCCGTAACACCTGGACTGCACGGGTACCTTGTGACCGAAACCGTGCAGCATGAAAACCGCCTCGGGGTGGATGAGGTCCGTGACAAACGCACGGATGGTATCCCGGCCCCGGGAGGAGATGACTTCTACCATCTGGCCGTTTTTGATACCCAGTTTTGCCGCCTGGCGGGTGTTGATCCACAACACGTTCTCGGGCACCAGCTCGTTTAAGAGCGGGTTGTTTTGTGTGGATACATGGGTATGGGCTGCAGTCCTGCCGATCATCAGGCGGAAATATCCTTCCGGGGGCGCCGGCACGGGCTCGTAAGCCGGGAAAGACGGGAAGCCGTTTTTCTCCAGGAGGCTGGACACAAACTCGATTTTGCCGGAGGGTGTCTTCAGCTTGATCCCGTCCTTGCGGTCCCAGTAAATAGCTTCATCGCTGAGGGAAACGAAGCCCTTTTCATCAAAGTCGCTGACGCTGATGCCGGTCCCCTGCAACTGGTAAGCCCACAGGTCTTCCAGGGTCTGATAGGGGAAGTACTGGCCGATGCCCAGCCGGTCGGCCAAGGACTTCATGATCTCCCATCCAGGCCTGGTGTCGTAACGGGGGGACACCGCGGGCCTGCGCAGGAACAGGGCAGGCTTCAAGCCGTTTGCCTCCTGGATGGAGTCTCCCCTTTCCAGGTAGATGGATTCGGGCAGGACGACGTCAGAGTACCAGGCCGTTTCGCTGAACTGGATATCTATGGTAACGACGAGGTCGAGCTTTTCCAGGGCACGTCTAGTGTATTCGTAGTCAGGTATGGAAAGCAACGGGTTGAAGCGCCAAACAAGTAACGCCTTGACCGGGTAGGGGTCTTCTTCCAGTATGGCCTTGGGCAGCATCTGCACCACCCCGTGGGCCGGGTCGGGCAAAGGCAGCCTGGGGGTGCCCACGCCGTCGCATCTTTCTTCGGTTACCCTGGGCAGGTCCTGATCCGTTAGTTTATTGAGGGGTTTCTTACCCGCATCCTTGGCGCCTTTCTTGAAGAAGAGTCCTCCGGGAGCTTCAATGCTACCCATGAGGGCGTTCAACATGATAATGGATCTTCTGAAGTAGATTTCGTTCAGGTAATGGGAGCACCGGTAACCGTAGTGGAATACCACCGCCGGCTTGGCCTCGCTGGCTTCCCGGGCCAGGGAGACAATTTCGTAAGCGGGAATGCCGGTCTCCTTTTCCGCCCATTCCGGGGTGTAGGGCTCGACGAATTGCTGCAGTTCCTTCAAGCCAAGGACCCAGCGGTTAACATATTCCTTGTCGTACAGGCCTTCCTTTAAGATGACGTGCATCAGGGCATAGTTCAGGGCCAGATCCGTTCCTGGCCGGATCATGAGGTATTTGTGAGCTTTGGTGGCCGTAACGCTTACCCGCGGGTCGATGTAAGTGAGTTTGGTCCCGCTGTCAAGGGCCTGCATCAGTTGCTTGACCGGCTTGAGTTCCAAAGATTCAAAAATATTGCGGCCGTAAAGGATCACGTGCTTGGCTTTGCCCAGGTCCACGCCCACCTGACCGTCGGTATATCCGGTCAGAGTCCGGAAGGCGGTGTTCAGGGAGCCCTTGCAGCAGGAGTCGTGGGTGAAGTAATTGGGGGAACCCAGGGCCTTCATAAAGGTTTTGCTGATATGGGAGTTGAGGTGAGCCCTTTCAGTCAGGGCGATGCTCCGCCCGCCGTATTTTTCTTTCACCTCGGCAAGTTTTGCCGCCACGTAGTCCAGCGCTTCCTCCCAGGACGCTTCCCGCCATTGACCGGAACCCCTGGGACCGGTGCGGATCAAAGGCCTTTTCAGCCTTTCTTCGTCGTTGAGAAGACTGACCCCGGCAGCCCCTTTCGGGCAGATGCTCCCTTCAATGCCGGCAACGTGGGGGTTGCCTTCAATCAGCTTGACGTCGTCATTTTCCACCATCACTTTAATGGGACACCTTACCGTGCACATCAGGCAAATGCTGTAGACACTTTCCATAAGGGAAGCCTCCATAAACAAGTTTTTCAAGTGATTTACAGATGGTTTACTTTGCCGCTGCCAGCGGCAGGGATTATATATAAAAACCTAGCTTTTGCCGGAATTTTCTTCGTAAGCCATCAGCATCCGGTGTATGCCCCGGAAATAGGGGAGCCGGTTTTTCACCCGGCCGAAAAACATGCGGGCCAGGATGTAACAGATAATAAAGGTAAAGACATAATTTACAGCCAGGCCGGTAAAGGGTATGGGGAAGCCGATGCCGGCAAAACGCTGCTGCATCCAGGCAAGGGCAAAGAAAGCGGGCCACAGGGCGGCTGCCGACAGGCCAAACATGTTGAAGAAAGCCCGGCCAAAGGCGTCGTTGGCCTCTTTGTTGCAGGCGTCATAGCTCTTCTTATCCCCCATTTTTAAAGCAGCCAGGGATAGCTGCTGCAGATCCGCCAGTCGGGTATTCAGCCGGTCAAGGTGGTTTTTGTTCACCAGAAAGACTACGGAGATGGTGAATTCCCCGATGACCACCGCCAGGAGTGCCACCAGGAATGTCCCCAAAAAATAATCAAAAACCGGATGGCCGCTGATTTTGTAAAAAATGATCAGGACCTGATCCACCAGTTCCCAAAGGCCCATACTTCAAGCCCCCGTTTATTCAGGTAGTTGCTCCAGGTTCCCCGGGAACAACCCGGGGAACCTGGTCCGGGTATCAGCAAAGCGAATCTTACATCGGCACCCAGGCTTTCCCGAAGAATCCCTTGCTGAAGTAACCAAGGCCCACGTACAAGGCGAGAACGACAAACAATCTCTTCAGCCAGATGTCCGGGATATATTTCTGGGTGCGCGGACCAATCATGGAACCGATAAATACGCCGATCAACTCCACGCCGATCATGCCCCAATCCATGGCGGCACCGGCTACGGTGATGTAGGTGGTGATACTGGTCATCATACTCACCAGAACGGCCATGGCCGAGGTGCCGGCCACCACAAACATGGGCAGGCCGACGATACTGGTCAGGTAAGGTACGTACAAAAAGCCGCCGCCCACGCCAAGGAAGGCTGAAATGGCTGCTATCACAACGCCGCCGACGAAAGCCCAGATGGGGTTGAACTGGAACTCCACACCGAAGAAGGAAAACTTAATGTTGGTAAGACTCCACTGGGTAACGGTGATCCCCTGGGAGGCTTCGTCTTTCTTTTCCTTGATGCTCTGCTCAAAGGCTTTGGCCGCTTCTTTGGCCGCCTTCTTGCTCGCCTGCCCCCGGGGGGTCGTTTCATATAAAAGAACGCCGCCCACCACAAAGACAAAGAGTCCGAACCATCCCTGGTACTGGCTGAAGCTGACCTTGCCGCCGGTCAAAGCGGGAATGGCCACAGCCCCCACAATGGAACCCAATCCCAGGGCAAGGCCCAGGGGCCAGGCCAGGCGCTTGGCTTTCAGGTAGTTGATGGTGCTCAGGAGAGACGACAGGCCTACCAGCCACTGGTTGGAGGTACGGATACTGTCGGTAAGCAACTTGTTGAATTGAGGCGCAGTCTTCTTAAAAGGTTTGACGAAATCGCCAAGGCCGTAAACGGTCATGTGGCCTACTCCAGCCATAATGCCGCCGAAAGCACCCACAGTGGAGAAGATCCAGCCCACCCAGACAGCCCACAGGATAGCCACCAGGTAGTTGATCTTGGGTGCTCCGGGAATGCCGAAGGCTCCCCTGGGCGCATCGGGATCGATCTGCCCCTTACCCGTGCCCAGCGGGGCTTTAGCTATGGCTTCGCCCAGTTTTCCTTTCAAGCCGAGGTCACTGCCTACCAGCTGCACTTGACCATTTTTTGCCCCGTCTTGTTGCGCTCCCACGCCGCTGGCGCCTAAAGCCAGAACGGCCAGCATCAACAGCAGGGTGGCCAGGGCAATTTTATTGATAATCCCCTTTTTCATTTAATCCTCCCCCGTAATTTATGATGATGAAGAAAACTCTTATAAGTTCACGTACCTATTAAAACCCAAAATGCTACCAAGGTATCGGTTGACAATCACACATGAACATGGGCATAAAAAAACGGTCAAATTTTACCGTGGATCACCTCCCTCTTAATCATGTGTCACGTAAAAATTCACCTCCCCAAAACCAAAAGGATTAAACAAGACATACTTCATGTGTTATAACTAAATATAATCTATGTAATAACATGTTAATGTCAGGTGTATGACATTCGAACAGTCATCTTGGCGACAGTGTAATGTCATGCTTCCGACATTTTTCAATTGTTCAGGCTGCCCGCAACCACCATTGACAGGGATGAAGAAGGGAGAATATAATAGGTAGTAAACGTATTAACTTTCCCTCTGGCGTTTTGGGCAGATGTTGCATAATAGTTCCAAGAATTTTCTAATAAGTTGGTTGTGAATAAACCCTTTCTTACCGGGAGGGATAGACGGCATGTCACTACCGCACCTGGAAATAGCGGCACTAAATGAAGTGGAAAGGGCAATTATTCGTCAGGCGGGATTCACGGTGCACTACCCGAAGGGGCACGTCATTTTTGCCGCCGGCGATCCGGCCGACCGGGTATACCTGGTGGAAAGCGGGTGGGTAAAAATCTACCGCTTGAACGCAGACGGCCGCCGGGTTACCGTGGGCAGTATCCGCAGCCCCGGGGAACTGATGGGCCTGGCGGAAGCCCTGTGGGGAGGGGAACGCACCTGTTTTGCCGGTGCCATCAGCAACGTCAGCCTGGTGGTTCTACGCAAGAACAAATTTGAAGAGCTAATGGGTGCCCATCCTTTTCTGGCGATTAAAGTTGCCAAGTTACTGGGAGTACGCATGCGGGAAGCGGAACAGATTATCCACGAGATGGTCTGCTGGCAAGCTCCCGGGCGACTGGCCCTGGCCCTGTTAAAAATGGGCGAGCGCTGCGGCGTGGAAACTAAAAACGGCATAAAACTGGGCGTGCAGCTTACCCACGAGGAACTGGCCAATATGGTGGGTGCCTCCCGGCAAACGGTAACTTCCCTTTTGAACACCTTCAAGCAGGAAAAAAGTATTGCTTACGAGGGCAGGACTATTAACATCGTGGATCCGGACAAGCTGGCCCGGTGGATTATGTAAACACACTGTTCAGGTAAAGGCTGTTGCGATCTTTAACAAACCCCGTTTCCGGGGTTTTTTTTGTGCGCTTGACAATACAAAATACCCATCAAAAAAAATAATATTTTTGAGAAGGTTTTCTAATGAAGTTATCGAACTATAGTCAAATAAACCGCCGGGGGGAAACATCGGTTGCGTCAGGAGGGCAGCCTGGCGTTACAGCGTGTCTTTGACCTTGGTAAGAAGATAGAAAGGAGTTAACCGATGAGCCGTTACTATTTGTATCAGGACGAAAAGAAATGCATTTCCTGCCGCACTTGCGAAGTGCAGTGCAAGGTCAGCAAGGGGCTTGGGGTGGGACCCAGGCCAAGTAAGGTTGTTACGGTAGGACCTGTCATCAAAAGCGGTCAAGCAATGGCAACGTATGTTTTGACCGCCTGTCACCACTGCGAGGATCCCTATTGCGTGCAGGCCTGCCCGGTTGGAGCCGTCCAGAAACGTCCCAGTGACGGCATTGTGTTTATCGACCAGGAACTGTGTGTGGGGTGCCAGAGCTGCATTATGGCCTGCCCGTGGGGTGCACCGCAGTGGGATGAAGAAAAAGGGGTAGCTGTTAAATGTGACTACTGCAAAGACCGGATTGATGCCGGGCTCCAGCCGGCATGCGTTACTGCCTGTCCCACCAACAGCCTTCTCTTTGGCCCGGCTGAACACATGCCGTACGTAAAAAGGGTACGTTATGCCCGCAAGAGGTTTGCATGTAATGTATAGCCGCTCTGCATAAAAAGGCAGGCCGGAAAATCCCGGCCGGTGGTCTAAATATAGCTCACAATTTCTTCTAGTTCCCTTCTCTTGGGCCTGCGGGCCGGGTCGTCGGCCGGATAACCCACGGGTATAATGGCCACCGGTATGAGCTCCGGAGGAATATCTAGGCACTCCCTCACCCGTTCCTCGTCAAAAGCGCCCACCCAGCAGGTCCCCAGGCCCAGGGCATTTGCGGTAAGCAGAATATTCTGCACCGCGGCGGCCGTATCCTGAATACAGTAAAGTCGCCGCCCCCGATCCCCGTAAACCCGGGCCGAGCGTTCTGGTTCCGCGCAAACCACAATCACCACAGGGGCCTGGACTATAAACCGTTGATTTAAAGCGGCCTGGGCCAGAGCTTCTTTTTTTTCCTGCCGGGTAACCACGTAAAAAAACCAGGGCTGCAAATTCCCGGCGGATGGAGCCCAGCGGGCCGCTTCCAGGAGTTGGTCAAGTAATGCTTCGGGCAGCGGGTCCGGTTTATAGTGTCTTACGGAATACCGGCTCCTTACCAGGGAGAGTATCGTGGACATGATCAATTTCCCTCCTCATCAAGGTGTTCTTAATATTATACCCGGAACTCTCATCTCGTGTGTTTTCACAACCGCCTTCTTAAGAAATCGCCCTTAATTTTCACCGGTATAAGCCAGGGCTAGTACATATTAATTCTTACTTCACCTGACCACCATTACCGGACAGGGGGCCAGGTGCAGCACTTTATGGCTCACGCTGCCCAGGAAAAGGGACTTGATATCGCCATAACCGCGGCTCCCAATTACGATCAGGTCAAATTGACCATCTGCGGCCACGCGACAGATGGCTTCGGCTGCATCTCCCCGTTCCACTGCCGTGGCTATGGCCTGGCCTTCCGCCAGAAAAATCTCTTGTACGGCAGCAAAGACTTTTTCCGCGCGGGCTTCTATTTCTTGATCCAGCTCTTTTTGCTGAAGCCAGGCACAAACTCCGGGTTCGGGGAAAAGTTTATAGCAGGAAGGCCCCACGTACAAAGCCGTTACTGCAACTTCCGGGTTTAGCTTGTTTAAGCGCAACGCCTGTCCGGCAGCACGCAGTGAATTCTCCGAACCATCCACGGCCAGAAGGATTTTCACAAACCACTACCTCCCCCGAAGACAATCTTTATTGCAGGATCTTCTACGTTCCAGTGGAAAAAACCTGCATTACTAGAAACATAATTAAATTCATAGGGTGACAATATCATAGTCCGGTGACAACATAATTAAATTCATATTGCCTTCACAGGGATTTATGAGCTATAATACTTCATAAAGTATAAAGTAAAAGATAGGAGAATACGGTGCTTACGGGTTGGGCAAACCGGGCGAAAGCCCGGGACGCTAAAGCTATGGGTCTAAGGTCCTTTTCAGGACTATGATCGCCAGGCTGCAACGGTACCGACTGCCGGGGGGGGTAGTCACTTGACTACCCCCCTTTAATTTTGCCTGAAGTTGTTCATATCCTTGTGTCCAGCGGAGGTGGTTTCCTCAAAAGTAGTAAGAACGGATGATTACCGAAACACTATGTAATGAAAGGAGATGAGAAACTTGTCGGCTCAAACGCAAGTTATTTTAGCTACATCCGTCTTTTTACTTACCTATGTTATAATTATTTCGGAAAAGATTCACCGTACCGTGGCCGCCTTTTGCGGTGCCGCGATAGTGATACTGGCTGGCATCATTACCCCGGAACTGGCTGTCCATTACATCGATTGGAACACCATCGGCCTTTTAACGGGGATGATGATTATCGTGGGCGTTACCCGTGAAACAGGGGTCTTTGAGTACCTGGCCATCAAGGCGGCCAAAATGGCCCGGGGGGAGCCCCTGCGAATCCTGGCATCCCTCTCTCTGGTCACGGCTGTACTATCAGCCCTGCTGGACAATGTGACCACGGTACTCCTCATCGTACCCGTTACATTTGCCATCGCCCACAAACTAAAGGTAAGCCCCCTGCCATTCTTAATTTCTGAAATTATCGCTTCCAACATTGGAGGCACAGCTACCCTGATCGGTGACCCGCCCAACATCATGATCGGCAGCGCCGTAGGGCTCGGGTTTATGGATTTTGTGATTAACCTTACCCCGGTGGTGGTTGTAATTTATGTGTTGACCATCTCCATCCTGCGCCTCATTTACCGCCGGGAACTGGTTACAAACCCTGAGAACCAAAAAAGCATCCTGGAGCTAAAAGAATGGGACGAGATTAAAGACGCCTCCTTGCTCAAACCCTGCCTATGGGTTCTGGGGTTAACCATTGCCGGCTTTGCCCTGCACCAGTTCCTGCACCTGGAGAGTTCGGTAATTGCCCTGGCCGGCGCGGCCCTGTTGCTGGTAATCACCCGTTCCGACCCGGAACATGCCCTGCACGCCGTGGAATGGCCGGTTATCTTCTTCTTTATCGGCCTGTTTGCCCTGGTGGGAGCGCTGGAAGAAGTAGGCGTCATTGAAACTATTGCCCATTTTGCCCTGGAGGTTACCGGGGGAGAACTCCTGCCGGCCGGCCTTCTGATTGTCTGGCTTTCGGCCCTGGCCTCGGCCTTTGTGGACAACATCCCCTTTGTAGCGACCATGATTCCTTTAATCCAGGACATGGGCCGCCTGGGGGGTATTGAAAACCTCAACTTTCTGTGGTGGTCCCTTTCCCTGGGAGCCTGTCTGGGTGGCAACGGCACCATCATCGGTGCTTCGGCCAACGTAGTGGTGGTGGGCATGGCTGAAAAGAGGGGTATTCCCATCAGCTTCCTGGGTTTCTTTAAAGTAGCTTTTCCCCTCATGATCCTGTCCATTGTCATTGCCACAGTTTATTTGCTGGCCTGGCTGAAATTTCCGACCACCCTGGTGCTGGTCGCCACGCTGGCAGTAGGGCTGGTTTGGAGCCTGCTTTTAAACCTTCTGCAAAGGCAGGGCAGGAAGGAGTCTTTCGGGCACGGCGGGTAACAACTGATTCCCTGCACCAGTTGCCTGGAGAACAGTAAATTGTACAAGGGGGGTTGGCAGTTGACCAGAAACCAGTTGGCCGCCATGATCGATCATACCCTGCTTAAGCCCACGGCCACCACCCGGGACATCCAGCGGCTTTGTGCCGAAGCAATGGCGGAAGGGTTTGCCGCCGTATGCGTCAATCCCGCGCATGTGGAGTACGCCGCTAAAATACTTGCCGGTTCCACGGTGGCAGTGTGTACGGTGATTGGTTTTCCCCTGGGGGCAACCACGCCATCCGTAAAAAAGAAAGAGGCTGAAGAGGCCATAAATAACGGCGCCAGGGAAGTGGACATGGTCATAAATATCGGCGCCTTGAAGGAAGGAAACCATGATCTCGTCGTGGCCGATATCCGGGGAGTGGTAGAGGCAGTGACCGCCCTTTTGCCCGGTGGGCTGGTCAAGGTGATTATCGAAACGGGCTACTTAAACCACGAGGAGAAAATCACCGCCTGCCGGCTGGTGTGGCAGGCGGGCGCCCACTATGTAAAAACCAGCACCGGTTTCGGCCCGGGCGGGGCCACGGTGGAAGACGTAAGGCTATTGCGGGAAAACCTCCCCCCGGAAATGGGCGTAAAAGCCTCGGGGGGCATTCGTACCACCGGCCAGGCCCTGGCCCTGATCCGGGCCGGGGCCACCAGGCTGGGTACGAGCGCCGGCCCGGCCCTGCTGGCCGGCCTGGAGTAAGCAAATAACATCGGTGAAATCATTTCCTCCATCTCCGGGCAGGTGGAGGAAAAAATTTTTTCCGGGCGAATATACTAAGGGTTTTAGGAAAAACTGCAGAGGAAGAGGGTTATTTATGGCCGGTATCAGGGATTATCAGGCTGTTGCTGGTGAACAACTCATTGAAGAAATTTACGAGCTGGCCCGGCAGCTCAAGGGGTGCAGGGTTCAACACATCAATTCCACCTTTACCGGCGGCGGGGTGGCGGAAATTTTAAAACGCCTCGTACCCATGATGCAGGAAGCGGGCTTAGAGGTGCGCTGGGACGTCATTAAGGGGAATGAGGAATTTTTCCGGGTGACCAAAACCTTCCATAACGCCTTTCACGGCGTACCCGTGCAAATAACGCCAGCCATGCTGGACACCTACCGCCGGATATCCCGGGAGAACTACGACCTGGTAGACCCCCGGGCCAACTTTGTCATTCTCCACGACCAGCAGCCCCTGGGCCTGGCCGAAATCCGTCCCGGCCACCCCGGCCGCTGGCTGTGGTACTGCCACATTGACCCGGTAGACGTAGACCGGGAGGTGTGGGATTTCCTGAGCCCCTGGGCAAGGAGTTGTGACGCCGCCATCTACCATATCCCGGCCTATGCCCGGAATCTGGGTCACCGGCAATACATCATGCCCCCAGCCATCGACCCCCTGGCGGAGAAAAACCGGGAGGTAACGCCCGGTGAGATTGCCGCGGTTATGGAACGGCTGGGCATACCGGCTGACCTGCCCCTGGTGGTGCAAATTTCCCGGTTTGACCGCCTCAAAGACCCGTTGGGGGTTGTGCAGGCCTTCCGCCTGGTGCGGCAGGAAGTACCGTGCCGCCTGGTGCTGGCGGGGGGCGGAGCCTCCGACGACCCCGAGGGCATCCAGGTGCTCCAGGAAGTGCGGCAAGAAGCCGCCCATGACCCGGACATCTTTATCCTGGAGCTCCCCCCCACCAGCGATCTGGAAATTAATATACTGCAACGGGTTGCCGCAGTGGTGGTCCAGAAGTCGGTACGAGAGGGTTTCGGGCTGACCGTAACCGAGGCCATGTGGAAATCCCGCCCGGTGGTAGCTTCCCCCGTAGGCGGCATTACGGTGCAGATAATTCACGGACAGACCGGGCTGGCCGCCGCCACCACCGGAGAAATGGCCCGGGCGGTGGTCAGAATATTGCGCGATCCCTCCCTGGCAGAAAAACTGGGGCAAAACGCCAGGGAACACGTGAAAAAGAACTTTATCCTGCCCATTTATCTAAAACGGTGGCTGGAACTGCTCACGGCCGAGCAGAGTTACCCGGTATGATCAGCTGCCCGGCCTGGTTGAAATAAGCCCGGTAAAGGGTAAACCCCAGGGCAATGCTGGAAATGGCCGTGGCGCTGCTGAGCATCAGCATAACCATGATCTGGTACTTAACCGCCAGCAGGGGATCGGCCCCGGCCAGGATGGAGCCGGTCATCATCCCCGGCAGGGTAACTAGCCCCACGGTTTTCATGGAATCAATGGTGGGCAGCATCCCTCCTTTAATGGCCGCCTGCAGCACACCTTCCACCGCCTGCCGGGGAGATGCCCCCAGGGCCAGGGCGGCTTCCACCTCCCGCCTCTGCCGGCGGATATCGGCTTGAAAACGGTTGAGCACCAGGCCGGCAGCCACCATGGCGTTGCCAACGATCATCCCCGCCACCGGAATGACAAAGCGGGGGCTACCCTCGATGATGTGGAGTGAGAGCATCAGTCCCAGGGTAACTACCTCCCCCAGCCCAATGGCCAGGATCACCCGCCAGAATATCCGCGGGATCTTTTTGCCCTTTCCGGCCGCATTGTGGGCGGCTACCAGGGTCATCAGCAGCAATATCCCTGCAGTAAAGTACCAGCGGTCCTGCTTGAACACAAAGGTCAGCACATAACCGATGGCCAGCAACTGCAAAAAGGTGCGGACCGTCCCCACCAGCAAATCCCGCTCCAGGCGCAGCTGCTGCCACAAAGACAAAAGCATGGCCACCAGCACCAGGGCCAGCGTGGACAATAGGGCTGCATCGGTCAAGGGATTTCACCTCTTTTCAGGCCGGCAGCACCCTTGCGGGGGGTACCTGCCCTCCTGGAAGAACTGGCGCACCCAGGGATCGACCTCGCCGCGCATGAGATCTTCTTTCGGGCCACAGGCCGTAAGGCGCCCCTTCTGCATGACGGCCAGTACCTGGGCTACCCGCAGGGCCTGGGCGGCATCGTGGGTTACCCACACCACGGTGAGGGCATTTTCCCGCTGTAGCCGCGTGATTAACAGCTCTATCTCATCCCGGGCCTCCGGGTCCAGGGCTGAAGTAGGTTCGTCCAGCAAAAGGGCCGCCGGCCGGTTGGCCAGTGCCCGGGCTAGGGCAACCCGCTGGGCCTGACCACCGGAAAGACCGCTTACCTCCCGCCGCAAAAACTCGCCGTCCAGCCCGACCTGTTCCAGCAACTCTGCCGGTTCTACGCGCGGGGCCGAGCGGGTAACCCGGGGACCGTAAAGGAGATTTTCTTCTACGGTACCGGGAAAAAGGACCGGGGTTTGAAACAACATGCCCACCTGACGCCGCAGTTCCCGCACGGGATACCTTTCCAGGGGTTTGCCCTGCCAGTAAAGCCTGCCCCGGCTGGGTTCATCCAGACGGTTTAAAAGACGCAGCAGGGAACTTTTACCCGAACCCGACGGCCCCACCAGGGCCGTGATGGCACCCCCGGGAAAATGGGCCGTAACGTCCTCGAGTATGGTGACCAGCTGCCCTTCATCGCCGGCAGCCGTACGCCATACCCGATCCAGAAAAAAACCATCAGCATAGATCGCCACTCACCATCACCAAATCCCCAAAATCTTGAAATCTCGAAACTTCATAAGTTCGTACTATTAAGTTCGTACTATACTTGTAATCTCCTGCCGGTCAAGTCCAGATTATGGTATAAATTCCCTCCGGCAGGTAAGAACATCCCGTTTTAGGCCACGCTTATGAGGTATTGGCATTATAAACTATGGTAAATGTTCAGTAAAACCGCTTTGTGACTATTTGTTCGCACGGCAATATGTTATCGATCTGAAAGCAGAGAACCGTTGAGTGTTGGGCTCAGTCCGGTGTTCCGCCCAGCACTCACTGGCATACCAGGCCTTCGCAAACCGGTGGTATTAATTAAACCTGAAACACCAGGAGTAAAGTAGTATTCTGGTAAGCGCTGGGTCGTTCGCTTAAGGCCAACTACGTGCCTTTGGTTTTAACCATACAATTTCAGTGAACATTAGCCGGCGCTGGCCGGTGAGAGCGAGGAAATCCAGGTGTTATTCGGCGACAAATTTGTAACCCACGCCCCAGATGGTTTTCAAATAGCGGGCTCAAACTACCCCGCATAATCATCCCACCCGCATCATTTCAGGAAATGCAGGATGTCCTTGCGGGCAACAATGCCCACCACCCGATTGTTCTCATCCACCACGGGAATTCTCCCGAAACCGTGTTTGATGATTAATCGAATGGCCTTTTGAATGGGGTCATTAGGGTAGACGGTGGTTACCTTTCTCACCATTATCTCCCCGATGGTATGACCGGTTCTGGGTGCTTTCTTGCGGCCCAGCAGTTGCCGGAGTGTGCCGCCGACAGGCACTGCTGAAAATTGGAAAATAAGATCCGATTCCGTAACAATCCCCACCAGTTTATTCTCCCGGTCAACAACAGGGAGACAATGAATATTCTTTTCCAGTAAAATACGAGCCGCCTCTTCAATGGTGGTATCGGGCGTACAGGTAATCACCGGTACAGTCATTATTTCCCCGATCCACTGTTTGCCTTCAAAGGTACTTTGACGTTTTTCCGCCTGGTCCAGGGTCAAATCGACGATAGTCAGCAAATCCTCCGGAGTTATATCCATCACCTTCCTCGTTTGCTGCAGGGCGGCTTCCACATCCTCCAGTAGGACAACCGGCCTGTTATTCATTCTTTCAACCCCCTCCATTTTGTTCCTGTTCGCCGCCTAAAGCCAGTATTTCGGGTATTTTCTTTCCGGCAGCAGGTTGTTGGTGATCAACCCCACCAGTACCAGTATGGCGGCGCCCAGGGCCACGGGCGTGAGTATGTACATGGGGGAAGCCTTGGTCAGCACTGCTCCCAGAGCGGTGGCGCCGCCCGGCGGGTGGGCGGTTCTGGTAATGAGCATCAGCAGTACCGCCAGGGAGGCGGCCAGCGCCGCGGACCACCAGGTCAGGCCGCAGAGGGCGTAAACCGTTACGCCGCATATGGCCGAAATAATATGCCCGCCAATAACATTCCGGGGCTGGGCCAGGGGAGCATCGGGCAAACCATAAATCAACAGGGCCGACGCGCCAAAGGAGGGCACAATCATGGGCATGTTGTAAACCAGGGTCAGGAAAGCCACCACTCCTATACCGGAAAAGGCACCAAACCAGGAAACGAGAAGCTCCTTCCACGAAGGGGCGGATAAGGGAGTCGTACGCCTGCTGCCGAGCATTTTGCGCAAATAAATGGCTATGTACGGCTGTTCAACTTCCTGCTTCTCAATGCCGGGAGGGGAGTACTGGCTTATGCTCACCATAATCAACTCCTCAAGCTAAATGCTCGTACCCAGTTTACCACACCGCTCCCGCCGAAACAATGATCCGGATCACAAGCAGTCAGGAACTGCACCATAGCAGCCACAGGCAAAAAAAGAGCGAAGAAACTCGCCCCGGTTTTTTCAAACTACTCCTTTAAAAGATATCCCGTGCACCACGGCCATCTGCTCTCCATCATCTTACCCATCAGTTCGCGGCTTTTAAAAGAACCGCCTGGTCGTGGGTAAGACGGTTGACGGACAGCTCCACAAAATAAATACGACTTCTACATGAACTCTTATCCATTCCGGTAACTCATAAGCCGCATGGCGTTCAGGATGACCAGGAGTACGCTGGCTTCGTGGATAAGCATGCCGGAAGCCAGCACCACCTTTTTGCCCATGACACCCAGCAGCAAAACTGCCACCACCAGAATGGCAAAGGTGACATTTTGCTGGATATTTTTCAAGGTCTGACGGCTGAGGCCGATGGCGTAGGGGAGCTTATCCAGGCGGTCGGACATGAGGACGATGTCCGCCGTTTCCATGGCCACGTCGGTCCCTGCCACCCCCATGGCAATACCCACATCGGCGGCCGCCAGGGCCGGTGCATCATTGATCCCGTCCCCCACCATGGCCACCACCAGCCCCTCCTGCTTCAAACGGCGGATGGCCTCCACTTTCCCTTCCGGCAAAACCTCCGCCTGATATTCGTCCATTCCCAGTTCCCGGGCCACGGCCCGGGCCACCCGCTGGTTGTCACCGGTGAGCATGACCACCTTGCGTACTCCGGCAGCCTTCAACCGGGAAACCAGATTTTTCGCTTCGTCCCGGATCCCGTCGGCGATGCTCACCGCTCCCCAAATTTCCTCCCCTATGGCCACCAGGACGGCTGTCCGTCCGGCAGACTCTTCGCCTGCCAGGTAATTTTCCACATCCACCGGAACGGGGATGCTGGCTTCCTGCATCAACCGGCGGTTACCCACCCGGATAATCTCCCCGTCCACCGTACCGGTTACCCCGCAACCGGGGTAAACCTGAAAATTTTCCGCCGGGGGGATTTTACCCAGGGACTCCGCCCTTTCCACCAGGGGTTTGGCCAGGGGATGTCCGGACAGTTTTTCCACGGCAGCAGCTTTTAGCAACATTTCTTTTTCCGACCCGCGCCACACCCGCACTTTTCTTACCAGCGGCCGGCCCCGGGTGAGGGTGCCGGTTTTATCTAGAACCACCGCCCGGATCCGTCCGGCCTTTTCCAGGTGCTCCCCGCCCTTGATCAGAACCCCGTGGCGGGCGGCATTTCCCGTAGCGGCCACAATGGAAACGGGGGTGGCAATCACCAGCGCCCCGGGACAGGCAATCACCAGCAGAGTCAGGGCCAGCAGGGCATCCCGGGTTACCAGATAGGTCAGGGCGGAAACCGCCATAATCCCGGGAGTGTAGTAACGGGCGAAGTTTTCCAGCCAGCGCTGGATCCTGGCCTTTTCCTCCTGGGCCTCTTCCACCAGTTGCATGATACGGGCAAAGGTGGTTTCCTCACCGGTTCGTTCCGCTTCCACCTCCAGGTAGCCGCTTTCATTCATGGTGCCGCTGAATACATAATCCCCTGGCTCCTTCTGCACCGGGAGGGACTCCCCGGTGATGGCCGCCTGATTGACCGCCGCCCGTCCCCTGACCACCCTGCCATCCACCGGAATTTTATCCCCGGCACGGATGAGGACCAGTTCGCCTGGTTCCACCTCTTCCGCCGGCACCTCCACTTCGGTTCCCTCCCGGCGCACCCGGGCCACCTGGGGCGCCAGCTCCATCAGTTTCCTCAAAGCGGCACGGGTTTTGTCCATGGTCCGGGCTTCCAGATAATTTCCCAGGGAAAACAGAAAAGTGACCACGGCCGCCTCCCAGTATTCGCCGATAATGGTGGCGCCCAGGGCGGCCAGGGTAACCAGGGCATTGATGCCCACCACCCGGAAGCGCAAAGCCTGCCAG
Organism: Desulfofundulus thermosubterraneus DSM 16057; assembly: GCF_900142025.1. Classification (GTDB taxonomy): domain Bacteria; phylum Bacillota; class Desulfotomaculia; order Desulfotomaculales; family Desulfovirgulaceae; genus Desulfofundulus; species Desulfofundulus thermosubterraneus. The sequence continues at coordinate 150,610 of NZ_FQZM01000003.1, forward strand.
GCTGACGCAGCAACCCGGTAGCCGGCCAGGAGAGTGGCCAACACCATCAACCCGTTGGCCGCCGCCGGCCAGCCCAGGCGGCCGGCCAGGTAACCCAGCAGGATGAGCAGTCCAGAACCCAGGGTGATCATAAGCTTGTCATAAGCCACCCACAGCGCCCTCAAGCGTTCCAGGCGGAACAAGCCGCCAACCGGAGCAACGGGAACGGCACTTTCTCTTTGCGACGGGAAGCTGAACATAACTAACCCCTCCCGGTAATCCGGTACCCGGTTTTAGCAATGACCTTTTCGATTTCCTCAGGAGTTACCACCGCCGGATCATATTCCACCTTCACCTTTCCCGTGGCATAGGTCACCACGGCCTTTTTAACTCCCTTTTGTCTTTCCAGTATTATTCCGGTGTTCCGGGCGCATTCGGGACAGGCCAGCCCTTCAAGGCGAAAAACTATGGTTTGCATAACAACTCTAACCCCCTTTCCGCCAACTGGTTACCCGGTTACCCGTTTTATTAAGACTTAGCTGATCTTTCCTTCACCCAGTTCATGAGCTCGTGGCGGGCCGACACCCGTCCGCTGGCCTTCAACTCCCCGTCTATCATCAAACCGGGTAGCCGGTAAACCTCGTACTGCAGCCGCTCCTCGGGATCGGTGACCTTATTGACCGCCGCGGCCACCCCCATCTCGGCCAGGACATCGAAGACCGTTTGTTCCAGCTGACGGCATACTGGACATCCATCCGCACCAAAAAGTTTGATCTCCATATTTACCTGCTCCTTTCGTGGTTTTCCCTTACCCTAGCATATTTCTGCCACCAAAACATTGATCCAGATCATAGTTCTGGAATGATTTATTTCACGACAAGTAACGTGGCAAGTCGGGACGGTTCTTGCTTGTCCACGGGCTTAATTCGCACCGGTTTCCATATTTTTAACCCCTGCCGGTTTAAATTGAGCTCTGTCCACCAGATCATCAAACAGCGAGTACACCACCGGTATGACCACCATGGTCAGCAAAGTGGCCACCAGCATTCCCCCGATAACGGTTATGGCCAGGGGGGAAAACCTTTCCGAACCCAGCGCCCATTCCAGGGCCAGGGGAAGCATCCCCACCACGCAGGACAGGGCGGTCATCATGATGGGCCGGAAGCGCACCTGTACCGCCTCCACGATGGCTTCATCCCTGGTCGTGCCCGCCTCCCGGGCGCGGATGATGAACTCCACCAGCACAATGCTGTTGCGCACCACCGTACCCACAAGCAGAATCAGTCCCAGTATGGCCGGCAAAGAAACGCTCTTGCCGCTCAGCAGCAGGGCCAGGGCTACCCCGAAGAGCACTAAAGGAATGCTCATCATAATGGTTACCGGGTGAATGAAGGACCTGAACTGGGCCACCAGCAGCAAATACACCGTCACCACGGCCAGAAGCAGGGCACGCTTTAAATCCCCGGCGGACTCCTGCAGGTCCGCCTTTTCACCGGTTACTTCCAGCCTGTAGCCCTCGGGAAGTTTCACCTCCCGGAGTGCCTTTTCCACATCGGCAATCACGTGGCTGAAGGGCCGCCCCTCAGTATAACCCAGAATATCAATGGAGAGCAGGAGATTTTCTCGGGTAACCACGCTGGCCGCCGGGTTGATCTCCACATGTACCAGCTCCCGCAGCGGCACCTGCACGCCCAGGGGAGAGGTGACGGTGACGGCCAGCATGCTTTCCAGGGAACCCCGGTCCTCGGGCCGGTAGCGTACCACTATGTCGGTATCCTTGCGGCTTTCCACCTCCAGGGAAGACGCCCTCAGTCCCTCCAGGGCGGCATAAACCTGCCGGGCCATTTTTTCCGGGGTAAGGCCCAGGGCCGCCGCCCGGGTTTCGTCCACCACCATGTTTACCTCCGGCGTGTTTAACGACCAGCTCCGGTAGAGGTTGACCACACCGGGTACGGTTTTTAACTGCGCAAGCACCTCACCGGCCAGGTAATCCAGCACCCGCACATCATCCCCGGTGATGCGTACGTCTATGGGCGCGGCGGTGCTGCTTTTAGCCGTACCGCCGACTTCCTTCACCACAAAGGTTTCAATGTCGGGAATGCGGGCCATTTCCCGGCGCAGCCGTTCTTCGATTTGCCAGATGGTTTCCTTCCTTTCCTTCCGGGAGGTAAGGGTAACGGTGATTTCTGCCTGGGTTACCCCCAGGGCGCCGGTACCGCCCATGTAATGCGACCCCGGTTCATAACCGATGCGGGTGCTGTAGGCGATTACCGCCGGCTCCCTGTCCAGTAATTTCTCTACCCGCGCCACCACCCCGATCGTCTTCTCCAGGGAACTGGCGGGGGAGGTTTGCAAACTGATCAAAAGCGACCCGGCGTCCATCTTGGGCAGCACTTCCATACCAATCAGGCCCAGGAGTTTGATACTCAGCAAAATTAGTCCCAGGGACAGGAGCAGGGTCATCTTTCGCCTTTTCAAGGCCCTGACGACCAGCAGGGCGTAGGAGTCTTTCAGGCGGTTCATGGCTTTCGTAAAAGGAGCAATTGCCGCGTTTAACGCCCTTTCAGCCGCCGCCCAGCGCCTGCCGCCCAGCATAACTGTGAGCAGGGGGATAATGGTCAGGGAAACAAGCAGGGAACAGCTGATGGCGTAAATGAGCGTTTGGGCCAGGGGGCTGAACATCTGACCCACGAACCCGCCTACAAACAAAAGGGGAATCAGCACCGCCACAATGGTGGCCGTACCGGCCACCGCGGGCAGCATGATCTCGCTTGCACCGTCAATGGCCGCGGTACGGATGTCCTTCCCGAGCTCATGGTGATGGCGCATGATATTTTCCACCACAATAATGGAGTCATCCACCACAATGCCTACGCTCAAAATGAGGGCGGAAAGGGTGATAATGTTCAGCGACAGGCCGGAGGCCTTCATAAGGACAATGGCTCCCAGCAGGGACAGGGGCATGGAAAAGGCAACGATGACCGATTCATTCAAGCTGATGAGGAATAGCAAAATAATGGCCGTGGTGAAGATGAGGGCATCCCTGACGCTGGCGGTCATATTCTCCACCACCTGCAGGGTGAAAATAGAGTCATCATCAGCTACAGCAAACTTTATTTCGGGAAATTGCCTTTCCAGTTCAGCCAGCTTTTCTTTTACCCTCTCAACCACTTCAACCGTGTTGGCCTCACGCTTTTTGATGATCTGAACGGCCAGGGAATTCTTGCCGTTAAAGTTATAGCTGCTGCGTTGTTCCTGGCTGGAATCTTCAATCCGGGCCACGTCTTTCAAGTATATGTTGTGGCCGCCGCGGTTTTCGAGGAGGATGTTGGCCAGCTCCTCGGGATGCAGGCGCTCCTGCGTGACCCTGATTAAGTATTCCTGCTCCCGCTGGGTAACCCGCCCGGCGGGCAGGCTGATATTTCCCCCTCCGATGGCCGCCGCCACCCGGTCGAGGGAAATATTAAGAGCCTCCAAACGGTGCCGGTCCACGTAAACATTAACCTGCCGCCGGTGGCCGCCCAGCACGTCCACGGCACCCACCCCGTCCACCAGCTGCACTGCGTTTTTAATTTCGTTATCAGCCAGCGTACGCAAGGCGACCAGATCCAGGCTATCGCTGCTTAAGGCCAGGGTGAGCACCGGCTTATCCTGGGAGCTGAACTTGAGCACCTGCGGTTCCTGAATGCCTGCGGGCAGGCTTCCCTTTATCCGGCTGATGGCATTTTGCACGTCCACCGCCGCCTGGTCCAAGTCTTTTTCGTAGTTGAACTCCACCCTGACCACGGAAAGCCCATCCTGGGAAGACGAGGAGATCTTCTTAACTCCCTCGATAGTAGCCAGTTCTTCCTCCAGCGGTTTGCTCACTTCCCTGGCCACATCCGAGGCGGCAACCCCGGGGTATACCGTGATCACGTTCACCATGGGAGGAGACGTATCGGGAAACAGCTCCAGTTTAATTACGTTTTTGGCGTAGAGGCCGAAAAACACTATGGCCAGGACCAGGGCAAACACCGTATATTTGTGCTTGATGGCAAAGGCGGGCCAGTTCATGACTTTCTCCTTTCCTGGTACACAAGTACTTCTTTCCCGTCATAAAGCCTGGTCAAGTCGGACACCACCACCGGCTCGCCGGGCTTAAGGTCTCCTTTTACTTCATAGTGCGTTTCGTTCTTTAACCCCGGAGTTACCGGCACCTGTACCGCCCTGCCGTTTCTGACGGCGAACACCCAGGCCCTGCCCTGTTCCGTTTTCACCGCCCGGCGGGGGACCAGCAGGGCCCGCTCGCTTTGGCTGACTACAAAGGAAACCTCCACGCTCATCCCCGGCCTGACTCCGGGAGAAGAAACCGGCACCTCCACGATGGTGCTGCGGGTGAGGGGGTCTTCTGCCGGGTAAATCCGGGAAACCTGCGAGGCGGTTTCCCGCCCCCCGGGATAGCGCAGCGTTGCTTTTTGCCCTACTTTTAAAAAGGGTAGGTCTGCTTCTGCTACTTTTATCCGCGCAACCATTTTTCCAGTATCGTCCAGGGTAAGAATTGGTTTACCCGGCACGGCCAGATCACCGGGATAGTTATGTACGGCTGTAACCACACCGTTAAAAGGCGCCTTGATGGTTGCATCCTGATAGGCTGACCTGGCAAGTGCCAGCCCGGCTTCGGCCTGGGCCAGCTGGGCCCTGGCCGCCCTGACCTGGGCGGGAGCGGTGCGTTCCGCCGATTCCTTCGCCTGCTGGTAGGGGAGTTCGTACTGGTTTTCAAAAACGGACGGGGCTATAGCTCCGGCGGCCAGCAACTCCTGCCCGCGTTTGTAATTGGCCGCGGCCTTTTCCAGGTTGGTCCGGCTGACGGAAAGGGCACCCTCGGCCTGTTCCAGAACCGCTCTGGCCTGGTCCACCGCCGCTGCCGCCTGGTTTAAGCGCTCTTTTAATTCTTCATCGTTTAAAACTACCAGAACCTGGCCCCTGGTCACCCGGTCTCCTTCTTTAACCGTAAGCGTTCGAATTTCCGCCATTACTTTGGAAGCCAGGGACGCCCGGTGGGCGGATTCAATGGTCCCCGTATAGCTCAGGCTCTCCGTGATGGTACCGGCGATAACCGGCACCGTCTCCACCGGCACGCCCGCCGCCTGTGCCGGTGGCGGCAACTGGCGCAGGGCCATAATCTTTGTGCCTACCACCAGGCCAAGGGCTGCCAGGATAACAACCAGCAGAACCGCTTTGACCTGTCTTTTAACGGTAGAAAAGATCTTTAGAAAGTTCAGCGGAAGATTCACGGCTTAAGCCCCCTTAACATCAAGAGTATCCAGTGTCAACTTACCAGTAAAAGTCCTTCCTCAGCGAAAGCCTTTAAGACTGCTGGAAACCCTGCTAACCGGTGCCAGAAAAGCGACCCTTTATGGCTACCGGCATTATTCGACAGGCCGGCCGGAAAGCATGATGGCCGGGCAAGCAGGGACGGTTCTTGCGTGCCCACGGACTTAACGTGCACAGCAATTGCCCGTCATTATCCTGGAGTAATGCCCTTACAGCCGAAAGCAAGCAAGTATTCACTCGCTAAATAACATAAAATTAATTTTGCAGTATTGTGGATAAAAAACGTAAAATCCGCCCGTGTGTTTCAGTAAGGGATGATTGACACCCCCTTAAAGACCAGCGCAACAGGCTTACCTGCACCAGGCCCAGGTAGGCAGCAACGACCATGGGTACATCCAGGCCGGGCCTGAACTGTCCCTTCTCCATACCCTCCCGGATAATGGTCCCTATAAGCTCCATGTATTCGCCAATGGTCTCAGACATCAACTGACGCAGCTTTTCGTCGTGCAGATGCACCTGCTCGGAAAAAATAATTTTGGGAATCCCGCTGTTTTGTTCAAACAGCTCCAGGTGAAAAAGCAAAATATCACCGAGCTTTTCCAAGGGTTCACCTCCCCCGGCAACCCTGGCCCGGCTCCAGCCCAGGAGGGTGTCCCTTATATAACGTACGGTGGCCAGCAGTATTTCATTTTTACTAGCAAAGTGGCGAAAAATGGTTCCCTCGGCAATGCCCACTTCCCGGGCAATTTCGGCAGTGGTCAACCCGGAAATGCCCCTTTCGGCAACAATCTTCAATGTGGCTCGGACGATTTGCTGTTGCCTGATCTGCGTATCGTATCGCTGCGCCATGAAAATTTGCCTCCTGAACAATTATACTCCATTATATTAAGTGATTACTCACTTGTAAACTAACATACCCGGTATAGTTTGTCAAGGATGCCACCTTTTCCTTAAAAATTGCTGCCTGCCCGCCATTATACCCCGCCCTTTGCCCGCCGGCAGTGAGCAATATCACAATTTCACTATGCCCGCAGGAAAAACAGCCGCAACAAATAACTCATACCCCAAGGCAGGATCCATTTCTGAACAGGTAGAATAACTAAACATGACAGCCTTATGGCAAATCTTTACATCAACACCCTAACCGTGGTCTTTTCGCGTTTATGATGAATTTGGAAAGGAATGTTTACTGGTGCCAGATTACACCGGATCGAAAATGATTCAATCCCTGGCGCCGGGTGAGTTTCTTTTTCGCCGGGGCGAACATAAAAGGGAAATATATGTAGTATTACAGGGCAAGATCGAGCTCAGCAAAGTTACCGGCGGTCACAGGGAAGTGCAGGCCCTTGTGGGACCGGGAGAATTTATCGGCCAGAGCTCCCTGCTGGAAGGTTTATCGCGGCAAAGCGACGCCCGGGCGGTGGAAGATTCCCTGGTGCTGGTTATTAATGAGGAAAACCTGGAACAGGTAATCAAGATGCACCCGCAACTGGCCGCAAAAATCATGCGGGCGTCAAGGGATAAACCACCCGCTCAAAAAGAAACTCTCCGTACAGGTTCAGGGCACCCCTTTCTTTACCAGTCAGAGGTTAAATGCCCGGTGTGCAGCACCACCTTTACAGTGCATAAAGTGTTTGAACATAAATTATCCGTCACCGGCCAGGATAGCGATTTCCGCCAGCGTTACCGCGATTTTGAACCGCTTTTGTATAGCGTCTGGGTTTGCCCGGCCTGCTTTTACGCTAACCAGCGCACCGATTTTCCAAATCTCTCCGCCAGGCAAAAAAAGCTGCTTCAGGATGGAAAGGCAGAAAGGCAAAAAGCTTTTTCCGGAACGATGGCCGCCCCGGGAACACCGGAATTTGCCCTGCAGGCACACCGGCTGGCCCTGTTCAACTCAGAACAGATGGCCGCGGAACCGGACAAAATAGCCCGCCTATGGTTGCACCTGGCCTGGCTGTATGAGGACGGAGAACAGAAAGAAGCTGCGTTAGACGCCCGGGCCCGGGCATTGGAATACTTCCGGCAGGCTTACTTTAACAGTTCCCGGACACTGTCCACCAAACAGGAACAGCAACTGGCCTACCTCATCGGCGAACTGCACTTCAGACTGGGCCGGTATGCCGAGGCACTGGATTTCTTTCGCCGGGCGGTAGTTGTACGTGGGGGCAGCGCCGCTCTAAACGAGCAGGCCCGGGACAGGATTGCCTTAACCAGGAAACTGGCTAAATCAACCAGCCAACCTGCCGCCGGTTCATCCGGCGCAGAGGAAACAGGTCGCTAACGGAAAATATAACCAGCGAAGTTGTCCCATACAAAACATCCATGGTACTATAACGGGAGAAAATACCCTACCCCCACTCCAATGAACGGGAAGGTATGCGGCATGGCTTTAAAAGCATCTCCTGAAAATACCATCTTTGCCCTGGATATAGGCACCCGCACGGTAATCGGACTGGTGGCCGTCCCCGAGGACGGCCGGTTAAGGCTGGCGGCGCAGCGGCTGGTGGAACACCGCCGGCGAACCATGCTGGACGGGCAGATCCACGACATCCCAGGGGTAGCCGAAGCGGTACGGGCGGTAAAAAAAGAACTGGAAAGGGAACTGGGCTTCCCCCTGCGACATGTGGCCATTGCCGCCGCAGGACGCTCCCTGATTACCAGGTCCTGCCACATCGAGCAGGAAACCAGCGGCCGGGAAATTGACTGGCCTGAAGTAAACGCCCTGGAACTGGCAGCCATCCAGCAGGCCCACCGGGAACTGGCAGCCGAACCGCCACCCAACGCAAAGGATTTCACCTGCGTGGGTTATAGCATCGTTTCTTATTACCTGGACGGCTACCCCATCTCCAGCCTGGTAGGTCACCGGGGCAAAACCATTGGAGCCGATGTGCTGGCCACTTTTTTGCCCGGTTCGGTGGTCAACAGCCTCTACGCCGTGCTCCAGCGGGTGGAACTGGAGCCTTTAAGCATCACCCTGGAACCCATTGCCGCCATCGAAGCGGCCATTCCCGAAAACTACCGCCTTTTAAACCTGGCCCTGGTGGATATCGGCGCCGGCACCTCCGATATTGCCATCACCAGGGACGGTGCCATCACCGCCTACGGCATGGCCCCCGTGGCTGGAGACGAAATTACCGAGGAAATTGTCCAGACCTGCCTGGTGGATTTTGATACCGCCGAGCGCATGAAAAGGGAGTTGGTCCGGGGCGAGGATATACGTTACACGGACATCGTGGGCATGGAAAATACAATTTCCTGCCAGGACCTGCTGGCCCGCATCGACCCGGCACTGGAAAGATTGGCCCGGGAAATCAGCACCCAAATCCTGGCCCAAAACGGGGGGCGACCGCCACGTTCGGTATTTTGCGTAGGAGGCGGCGGGCAGGTTCCCGGCTTGACGGAAAAGATCGCCCGGCATCTGGAGCTGGACAAAAACCGGGTGGTCCTGCGGGACCGGCGCAGCCTGGGACAGGTACTTATAGTGGAGGGCGACGATGAAATTCCCGGACCGGAAGGGGTAACGGTGGCGGGCATTGCCCTCGTTGCTTTACGCAAACTGGGCCATGATTTTATCCACATCATGGTGAACGGGGTGGAACACCGGCTCTTCAACGCCCGGGAATTTACCGTAGGGAATGTGCTGGCTTTAACCGGCTTTAACCCCCGCCTGCTGATCGGGCAAAACGGGAAAAACCTGACCTTTACCTTAAACGGCAAGCGCCAGGTCATTTACGGTGGGCTCTCCCAACCGGCCAGGATTCTAGTGAATGACCGCGAAGCCAACATGCAAACCAGGGTGGCCCACGGGGACCGGATTGTGGTCCACCCGGCCGTAAACGGTGCTGACGCCCGGGCCACAGTAGCCGACCTTCTGCCACCCCCGGGTACCATCACCGTTTACGCCAACCGCAGGCCAGTGGAAACAGCAGCTCGTTGTTATGTCAACGGACAGGCCGCCGAACCATCCTGGGAAATCCCCCCGGATGGTGAGGTGGAAATCTGCGCCGTGAAACCCATTTTTGAGTGGCTGGCAGAGCACCTGGCCGCCTCTCCGGTAGAATTGGACGCGTGGAAGGTGCTGGTGAACGGCCAGGCTGTCCCCCCTACCTACCGCCTCCATGATGGAGACAGGGTAGACTACCGGCCAGTGGACAGGGAAAACCGCGATTTTCAAGGAACACCCGCTGGCTGCCTGGCAACTCCGGAGGTGGGTTTCAGTTCCGAGCTCACTCAAAGCATCACCGTAACGGTAAACGGATCTACCGTCAACCTGACGGGACGTTCCAGTTACATCTTCATCGATGTCTTCAATTACATTGATCTGGACCCCAGCGGGCTTAAGCCGCCCATCCGCCTGACCCTCAACGGTAAAGAAGCATCCTTTACCGATGAGTTGCATAACGGGGATATCATTGAAATCGGCGTTTCAAACCTTAAACCGGGCAGCCATAGCCTCTAACCTTTCGGCCATGCTGGAAAGGGTGGCAATGCTGCTGGCGGTTTCCTGCAGCAGGGCGCTTTGCTCTTCGGTGGAGGCGGCGATATTTTGTACCGCCTCCGACACCTGCCGGGAAGCCGTCGCTACATCGGCCACCTGGGAATCCACTTCCTGTACCGCACTTAAAATTTCCTTAAAGGCGGTGCCGGCCTCCTCAACCACCGCCAGGCCCCGGTCCGCCTCCCGGGCCGATCCTTCCATCAGGGCAGTAACCTCGCTGATCTCTTCCTGGATGGCGGACACCAGGTTGCCTATTTCCTCGGCTGAAGAGGCCGATCTCTCTGCCAGCTTGCGCACCTCTTCGGCCACCACGGCAAAGCCCCGGCCGTGTTCCCCGGCCCGGGCGGCTTCAATGGCCGCATTCAACGCCAGCAGGTTGGTCTGGTCGGCAATGCTGCTGATAATGCCCAGTATTTCCCCGATCTGCTCGGACATCCGGGCAAAACGCTCCACCCGTTCCACCGCCTGGCGTGTGGTATCATGCATGGTACGGATCTGGCGGCTAACCTCATCCATCTTCCGGCCGCCGTCTTCGGCCAGGGAAGCGGCCCGGCCGGCCGTTCGGGCCACCGTTTCCGCCCGCCCGGCCACTTCCTCCACGCTGGCGGAAATCTGAACCGCCGCGCTGGCCGTTTCCGTGGCCCCCTGGGAGATCTGATCCGTGGCGCTGGAAAGCTGCTCGGCCAGCTCCGATGCCTTCCTGGCCTCTTCCGCAACTTCGCCGATCAGGTGGGCCAAGTTTCGGCACATTTGTTCAAACGAACCGATTAGTTGTCCAATTGCGTCTTTTTCCACCATGTCACCCCGCCTTATAATTCCCGGCTGCAAAAAAGGTCGCCCCCGTCTTTCAAATCACCGCTGGCCACCCGTTCAGCCATCCCGGCCAGGTTTTTTAAAGGAATGGCCAGCACAAAACGAGCCAGCAGGTAGTTGATCTCTCCAACGAGCAGCCCCGCCAGTACACAGGCTCCAAAAAACGACGGACGAAATACCATTTCGGAGGGTAATCCCAGGGCTACCACAAAGAAAGGAAAAACCGCCCCGATAAGCAATCCCATCACTATCATGGAAAGAAACAACACCCGGAACAAACTGCCCCTGGCGGCCAGGCGGCACAACACCTCATTTTGCAATCCCATGGCAAGCCCCCCTATAGATTATCATCGTTGATCTTCTGCATCTTCATAATAGCTTCACTGTTCTTCTGGATCATCCCGGCAATTTCTTTGGCGGAATTTGCCGACTGCTGGGCCAGCTTGCGCACCGCCTGGGCCACCACGGTGAAGGTGCGGCCGTGCTCCCCGGCCCGCGCGGCCTCAATGGCCGCATTCAAAGCCAGGAGGTTGGTTTCATCGGCTATATGGGAAATGACTCCCGCCACCTTGCCCACGTCCTGCTGCATTTGCATCAATTGTTCCAGTTGCTGGATGATATAGTTTTCGATTGCCAACTGCATGTCCAGGTTGATCCTCCTGGCAAAAGCATTGAAAGCGCGCTGGACGGCGGCCATATCATCTCCATGATGTTCAATTAAAATGCGCTGGATCTCCTGGCAGTACATCTGATAGGCCCCCAAATACCAGCGGGGGGAAAGGCCGATGTCAAGGTGCTTGCGCCCGATATACAGGCGTTGCTTGAAATACTGCTCGTCCAAAACCGGTGAAGTCAGGCTGATAAAATACTGCTTCTGGGTTTCCTTAAGCCTGTTTACATTGCTGTGCCTCTCGATAATTTTTTTGAGCTGGGGAAACTGCAAAATGTGCCCGTAAAAATAATCCACCACGCGGTCGGCTTCTTTCACAAACAAATCCCGGTACCGGGCCATAATCTCCAGGTCTTCCGGTGAAATGGCCAGGTATTGGACCTGAGTCTGGCGTGATTTTTCATGATCGACCATTACCTTCATAGTCTCTTCCTCGCTTTTAGGTAACATTTAGGTCCTGCCCTTTTGCAGTTCCCGGGCTAAAAGGGCGGCCAACTGGGGGTGCTGCTCCTTGATCCGGGCCAGGTAAAGGAAGACGCTGCCCGGGTAGTCGATGGTTTCCTGCAGCAGGGCGCTTTCCAGGGCTGAACGCACCAGGGCAATAACACAGTCGGGGGAATGGTTGTCGCGACACTGCCGGCACTGGCGGCAGGTTTCGGCAATGGCCCCGGCCACCTGTTCCGGGTAGTAGGGTTTAAAGTCCTGGGTGGGAAGAAGCTTGCTGGCCCCGGGAATATCCAGGAGCTTCTTCTGGGCGGCAAAGCTTAAAACCTTACGGGCGAACCCCACCAGACACTGGGACTCCTTGCAACCGGCAGAATTATATAAATCACAGCCTTGACAGATCCTGTCCAATTGCGTTTCTAAAGCTGCTAAATTTATTTCCTCAACTTTAACCGTGGCCATCTCTCAATTGCCACCTCCCCTAACCTTGCAAAAACCTGGCAAATTCAGATGCCTCTTCCCCCGGCGACGCCAGGAGTTCCGCGGGCGGCTGGAACTGCCCCTCCCCGACCCGGGCCAGGGTTTGACAGAGGCGCTCGTAGGGCTGGGCCAGGTTGCGGTAGCGTTCCAGTACAAAATCCAGTAGTCCCAGCACCTGTTCAGCAGTCACTTTGCGGGCAATGGGAATGCCGTGCACCGGCTTAACCGTACCTCCCCGCCCGCCGATGAAAACGTCAAACCGGTCTTGACCCGAAGCCCGGACACCAAAATCGGCGCACTGGGGATCCGTGCAACCCCGGGCACACCCCGCCACGGCAATTTTAAAATCCTTGGGCACCCCCTGCCCCACGTATTTTTCCTGGATCACGATTCCCAGGCCCAGGGCATCGGCAATGGCCCGCGGGCACAGGGCCTCGTTTCCCGGGCAGGCTTTCACCGGCCGCACCACTTTCCCAAAGGGAGCCACCCTCAACCCCAGCGGCTCCAGGGCGGCCACCAGCCTTTCCACATTTTCCTCCGGTACCAGAGCCACTACCGTTTGGCGGGTGGTCATTTTTAGCCGGAACACGTTGTTTTCCCGGGCCGCCTGTCCCAGACCGAACCACTGCTCCGCAGTCATCACGCCGCAGGCAGCCATGATGTCTACGGCAATCAAGCCGTTCCTTTGCTTGAAGTATCCTTCGCCCACGTTCACTATGACCTCCTTAAAGTTTTTGGATATTCGTGCTTAATATGTAATAATTGGTTAGCCAATTGTATTCTAGTTTAATTTGCCACGCTTGGTACTTTTCCTCCTGGAAAGATAATATTTTTTCTCGTTACTATTAAGCGACCAAAATTAACGCTCCATAGAGGTGGCAAATGCGGTAACCGGCAAGTTCTAGAAGCAGAAAGGTGGACTCACAATCCACCCGTGTACAGGCTCCAATGTATAAAACCAGGCCCGTGATTATCCAGACCTGGTTTTACATTTTCAGTGTGACCGGAAGCTATCCGGTCTTATGGTGTTCCGCGTATGCACCCAAAACTACACATTGCTCAACGCACGGTGTAAGACGTCAAGCCGCCGCCGTCCGCTGTAGTCGTCCACCTCGTCGTAGACCAGGGCCCCGGTAGGGCAGGCGCGTACACAGGCCGGTATCCCCGTTTCATCCCGGCACTCCCGGTCGCACTTCAGGGCCATGGTGCCCTCCGCGTCGCTACGGATTATACCATACGGGCAGACCATGACGCACATCCAGCAGGCAGTACATTGCTGCTCACCGCCCACATTGGTCACCGTGCCGTCCCCTTTCTTATGCATAGCCCCGGCAATGCAGGCGTCAATACAGGGGGCGTCCTGGCAGTGACGGCAGTTCAGGGGGGCTTTGTATCCGCCCACCTGGTGGACAAAAATACGGGTGCGGGGTTTTTCACCGTTCAAAACGGCGCCAAAGAGGTTGCCCGCACTGGAGTGGGCCACGGCACAGGCCAGCTGGCAGGAACGGCAGCCCAGGCAACGGTCGTAACGGATTAAAACTTCTTTCGGCATCCTGCCCACCCCCCCCCTAAATGCCCAGAGCGGCCCGTTTTTCATCAATATGTGCGATGATTAACTCAGCTGCCTTGAAGGGGTCTGTTTCCACCGCAAAATAGCCACCCACCAGATCCTTCGCCTGCTTGGTGAGCAGATCCGCCACCACGTTGCTCCCCAAAACGGGAGGTACCGTGCCCAGAACGGTGAAAATCCCGGAAGCAACCACATAGGCGCCGATGCTTACTGCCTTTTCCGACATCCACTCGGGCGCTGAGCCGGCCACCGGCAGGTCGGCAATGTCTACGCCAAGTTCTCTGGCCAGCGCTGCGGCAACCGTCAAAATCCGGCTGATGTCCACACATGAACCCATGTGCAAAACAGGAGGCACGCCGAGCGCTCGGCAAACTTCCGCCAGGCCCGCGCCGGCCAGCTCCGCCGCCTCCGGCAGAAGCAGCCCCGCCTTGGCGCTGGCAATGGCCGCGCAGCCGGTTTCGACCACCAGCACATCCCGGGCAATCAGGGCTTTTGCCATGTTCACGTGGTTGTAGTCCTGGGTGACTTTCGGGTTATTGCAGCCCACCAGAGCGGCGATTCCTCTGATCTTTTTGTTTTTCACGGCCTCTATGAGCGGGATAAGGGTGCCGCCCAGGGCGCTTAAAATGGCCTCCACACTGAAACCGGCCACGTATGCGGTAGCTTCTTCAGGAATAAAGACACGGTTTTTGTCCCGGTTGGGATAATTTTCGATGGCCTGACGAATAATCTCCCGGGCGGTTTCAAGAGCGTTATGTTCATCAAACGGTATATGAATGGCTCCGGGGAATTTTGCCTTGGGCGAGGTGGAAATAAACTTCGTATGGTAGCAGGCAGCCAGCTGGCCGAGGGCAGGCATGATGCACTGCACGTCAACCACAACCGCCTCCAGGGCACCGGTAATTACCGCCAGCTCCTGCTGAAGGAAATTGCCGGCGACGGGGATGCCGTGGCGCATGAGAATTTCGTTGCCGGTGCAGCACATTCCCACCAGGTTGATGCCGCTGGCTCCTTTTGCCCTGGCGGCGGAAATTAACCCGGGATCCTTTGCCGCCTCTACCAGCATCTCCGACAGGATAGGCTCGTGGCCGTGTACGAGAATATTCACTGCCTCTTTACTAAGAACGCCCAGGTTGCTCCGGCCCCTCACCGGACGGGGAGTGCCGAATAAAACGTCGGAAAACTCCGTGGCCAGCAACGAGCCGCCCCAACCGTCAGAGAGGCTACAGCGCAGGCCGTGCAAAATGAGATTGGCCGGGTCGTTGTCCACGCCAAAGTGGGTGCGGTGCATAGCTTCCACCACTTCCCGGTCGATCCCGCGGGGCATAATGCCCAGCTTTTCCCATATTTCTTTACGTTTTGGAGGAACCCGGTCAATGGCCTGCAGGTAGCCTTTCCTGGTGCCGAATTCCTCCAGAGCTGCTTCCGCCAGCTTTTCGGCTATGGTTTGAACCGTTTCGCCTTCGGTGGAAATGCCAAATTCCCGGGCCAGGGCCTTAAGTTTATTCTCATCTTTAATGGTATAGTCCTTGATCTCCCCGGCGGCAACTCCTCTAAGTGTTTCGATAATGTCCCGCCCGTGGTCCGAATGTGCTGCCGCTCCGGCGGCAATCATCCTTAACAGGTTTCGCGCCACTATAATATCGCCGGTTGCCCCGCAAACCCCTTTCTGCGGGCCATCTCCAAAAGGATCGATGCGGCAGGGGCCCATGTTGCAGTTCCGGCAGCAAAGACCCAATTCGCCAAAACCGCACTGGGGCTGCTGCGCCAGGTAACGATCCCAGGCGGTTTCCAGGCCCCCATCACGGGCTACCTTAAGCATCTGCAGGGAAGCCGGGTCAATTGAACTGGTACCCTTCATGGAATACCTCTCCTTTCTGCAAATTTGAATCTCCCTGGATTCCCGGACGGCATCTTAATTTATGTAGCAGTATTTATGTGGCAGTTCCGATTGAGATCCTTTTTCCCTTGTTCTAAAAGGGTTCCTAAAGATACGCTTCCCACCTGCCCTTGCAGTAACTGCCGGCGGTAAGCCCACGCCGGGCGGCCCGATTTCACCAGGGCCGTGTACACTCCCGCGCCGTCCACCTTTCCGGCCAGGATGAAGCCCGCCAGACGCTCCCCATCAAAGACCAGCCGCCGGTAGGTACGGCTCAGGGGATCATATTGGGCCAGCACCTCTTCACCTTCCAGGTTCCCCACCGAGACCACGTCCACCCCCCCAAAGCGGGCGCTGTTCAGCCTGGTGAGGGGAGCCGGGTAGGGACGAGCTATGCCCAGCATATTGGCCGCCGCGTAGCGCCCCTGCTCAAAGGCCAGCGTCCACAGGGCTGAATTGACCTTTTGCCCGGTTAACCGGTCGGTTACCTGGATACAATCCCCCGCCGCATAAATATCATCCAGGGAAGTACGCATGTTGCCGTCAACCACAATACCCTGCCCCACCTTACCGCCGGCCTTCTCCACCAGGCCGCTGTTCGGGCGCACACCCTTGGCCACCACAGCCAGCCCCGCGGGCAGTTCCCGGCCGTCTTCCAGCTCCACCCCCGTCAAGCGGCCTTGAGGCCCGGCAGCAAAGGCCTTTACCCGGGCGTTATAGATAAAATCGATACCCGCATTGAGCAGTTCCCGCTCCACCATGGCCGCCGCCCTTTCATCCAGTTGCCTGATGAGCAACCGTGGGCTGGTCACCACCACGGTAACCCACGCCAGGCCGGCCTGTTTCAAAGCGTAGGCCGCCTTCAACCCCACCAGCCCGCCGCCCACCACCACTGCCCCGGAAACCCGTGGGACCAGGGCGGAAAGCCGCCGGGCATCACGCAGGGTGCGCAGGGTAAAAACCTCCTCTGCTTTAACCCCCGGCACTGCCGGGAGCACCGGGCTGGCCCCGGTGACCACCAGCAGGCGGTCGTAGGCCAGTTCCCGGCCGTCCTGCAAAACCAGTCTTTTCTCCCCGGGCCGCACCTCCACTGCCGCCACCCCGGCCAGCAGCTCCACCTCCAGCCGCCGGTAAAATTCCGCCGGCCGCAGCCTGATGGAATATTCTGTACTTTTACCCGCTACTAAGTCCGGCAACAGGCAGCGGGAATAGGCCCCCGTGAGCTCATCGCTCACCACGGTAATGCGGTGCTGGAAACCGCCCAGGCGGCGCAGGGTCTCCACGGCCGCCACCCCCGCCGCGCTGTTGCCTATAATCACAAAACGCAATAAACCACCTCCCTTGTCCAGGTCTAAAACTGGAATTTCCAGCGAGGTTTTAAGACTCAAAATACACCTTAATTATATATCTGAATTGACATAACCAACAACACTTGTTTCCATTAAAGCTTAACTTAGTCGTAATAAACGGCAGGCATTCATACAGGAGCCTGCCGTTTATTATTTACAACCGGGTTATTTTGCAGCGGGAGCATAAGGAACCGGCTTGCCGCTGGCATCCTCGCGGGGAGCATAGATGGGAGCATCGGCCTGCTTGGTCCCTTCCCAGGCAATAGCGTAGCCAAAGCGCAGGTTCTTCACATTAAGACCCTCGGCGCCGAGGACACCTGCCGCTAACCCGGCAGTATGGGCGGTAAAGCAGTACAGCACAATCTCATTTTTGCCGCCTCTGGCCACATGAGCCTCAAGGGCCTCTTTAAGGGCAGCCAGGTTAGCCGGAGCTGCAATTTCCTCAGCGGGGGATATCCAGATGGCTCCCGGAATGTGCCCGGCATCATAGTCTTTCTTCAACCGGGTGTCGACTACCAGGGGATCGTTGGCTATGCTGTCACCCCCGCTGTGACCGTCGCGATAATCGCAGAGGTCGCCGTCCTTATCATCATCCAGAACGGCCAGCAAGTCGGCGGCTTTAACAAAGTTGGTATGGATGCTCGGATTCTGCTGGGCGGGATCATTTTTACCCCTGAGGAACTTATCCCCCGAGTTCTTTGTTATAACCACGGCATTTTTTGCTTCATCCCACTGAACGTCACACCCGAGGGCTTCGGCTACGAACCTGATTGGAACCAGAACCCTGTTTTCCTGCTTGACCGGGGGGACGTCGGACTTCACCTCATTGCCGTTCACGTACATTTTTATCCCTTCTACATTTGCCACCGCAACAGTCGCCAGTAAAACCAGTGACAGGGCAAGAACCAGGAAAAACACTCTCTTTTTCAAAAGATTCCCCTCCCCCGAAATTCTAAGATTTACTACTGCTCATTCAAATACTGTTCACTCATCTTTTAAACCTCATATCACCTCCTCGTTACCAGTCAGTATTATGGAGAAACCCGGCACTGCGGCTACTTCCCTGCCACTCCGGTCCGCTCATAATGAAAACCCTTTCTCTACTCATAGGAAATTCTAACAAAAGAATGTTGCTACACCTACAGCTGCTGCATATATTTACTTTTTTTGGTCCTGTAATTACGAATTTGTAGGTGGAAGTCCCGGGTTTCGTTATTCTTCCGGGACATGAATAAATTAAACGCCCCAAAAGACATTTTAGGGCTGTTTTATGCTCTAGAAAGCCGGCATTCAGGAAAGAAACCGGTAATTTTACGTCCTTGTGGTTGTAGAGCCAGGTTATCAGGTCTTATCATAAGCGTGGAGATTATTTTTTTAAAATTTTGGCCTGATAAATAGGCCGGACTTCGCCCGGTTTCGCACGGCCGGTAGGCTGGCCAACACCAGGCTGCCGGCCGGCGACCTGACGATCAGGACCAGGAGGTGATGTTCCATCTAAAATTATCAAAAATAACCCATAGCGAAGCAAAACTACAAGACACCAATAAGCTCAAGGAGGGGGGAAACATGTCTTCCACGCAGCGGTTTTCCCTGTTGAAAAGTGAAGACTGGTGGGCTGTCTGGCTGGGTCTGTTTATTTTTGTGCTTGGCCTGGGTAAGCTGGCCGGAATGGACCTGCTGGGCTGGGTAGTGAAAGCCAACGTCTGGACTGATCTTTCCAAAGCTCTGACTCCGGTATCCGATGCGTACAAGGGCATGCCGGGGATTCTCTCCCTGCTGTTGACCTACGTCTTTATGCTGGCCGTGACCACCATTGGTGCCGCCACCATGGGCTGGAATTTGAAAAGGTTTATGGCCGGTTTCACTATCATTTTCTGGATAACCTATGCTTGCTGGATTTGTGGCAATTATGCCTATATCGCCGCCACTCCCGATGTGCTGGCCAAGTTCAAAATTCCCTGGTCTTTAAGTCTTACCGGCGAGGCCGGATTTATTGTTGCCCTGCTGGTGGGCCTCATTCTGGCAAACCTGTTCCCTGGAGTCACCCGTTTTCTGCAGGAAGCAGCCAGGCCGGAGTGGTTTATCAAAACAGCCATCGTCATTCTGGGTGCCACCATCGGCATCAAGGCCTCTGAATCCATTGGCCTTGCCGGGACGGTGCTTTTCCGGGGCTTCTGTGCCATTGTGGAGGCCTACCTTCTTTACTGGCCCATCGTCTACTTCATTTCCCGCAAGTATTTCCGGTTTACGCCGGAATGGGCCGCGCCCCTGGCCTCAGGTATCTCCATTTGCGGCGTTTCGGCGGCCATTGCCACCGGTGCGGCCATCCGCTCCCGCCCGGTGGTGCCGATCATCGTCTCTTCCCTGGTCATCGTCTTTGCCGTAGTGGAACTGGTGCTCCTGCCCTGGCTGGCTCAAGGTTTCCTTTTTAACGAACCCATGGTGGCCGGAGCCTGGATGGGCCTGGCGGTGAAAACGGACGGCGCAGCGGCGGCCAGCGGGGCCATCACCGATGCCCTGATCCGGGCCAAGGCCATGACCGCCCTGGGCATTGCCTACGAAAAAGACTGGATTCTCATGGCTGCGGTAACCACCAAGGTTTTCATCGATATATTTATCGGCATCTGGGCCTTTGTACTGGCCGTGGTCTGGTGCTACGCCATTGAATGCAAACCCGGGGAAAAGGTTTCCCCGGTTGAGATCTGGTACCGCTTCCCCAAATTTGTCATCGGTTATGTGTTAACTTTTGTCATCCTCCTGGCAATCGGCCTTTCTTCCCCGGATTTGGTGAAAACGGCCAAAGCCGGTATCGCTCAGGCTGACAGTTTAAGGGGGATTTTCTTTGCCCTGACCTTCTTCTCCATCGGCCTGGTTTCCGACTTCCGCAAACTGCGGGAGGAAGGGATGGGTAAGCTGGCTCTGATTTACTTCCTTTGCCTCTTCGGTTTCATCATCTGGGTGGGGTTGTTCATTTCCTGGATCTTCTTCCACGGTATCCATCCGCCCGTGATCAAAAGCTAACATGCTTATAGCGGTACGGGGTGCATAGCTGAAGGACCGACAACCTTCTTTTAGGGGGGATTTAGATGCCGGAACCTGCATTACAAAAGCCGCTTCCTGAAGAAGAACAGTATGTAGAGCTCATGCCGGCGGAGAAAAAGCTTATCGGCTGGAGTCTGGGGCTGGGGATAGTCCTTCTGGCTATATTGATTCTGGCCAGTAGAAGCCTTTCGTGACATAAAAGGTTTTTTAAGCGACCTGCACCAACGGCACATCCGGGGCAGCGTAATTGCCTGGTAAGACCGTCGAGCACGCAATTTAAAGCCATAGATACGGACCTTTTCCCATAGGGTGGCGCATATTTTTTTCACAGTGGTAACACCTGTCGGGAAGGTTGGTGGCAAATACCGGGTTACCTAAACCTAATTTAATTGCCCTGGGGGTTTGAACCCCCGGGGCGCTAATCTTCCTTTAATGCCTTCACATACCTTGCCAGTTCTTCCCTCCGTCCCTCACTGAGGAGGGCCGTGATGATCTGGACGTGGTTGATGAAGTCGTGACGCTGGCTTCTAAGGGCGTCAATTTCCCAGCGCATCTCTTCGGCCAGTTTCTCCTGGGCGGACGCAACAGCCTCCCGCTCGGCAAAGCGAAGGATGCGCCAAATATAAAACGTTGAAACAAGCAGCGTTAATACGGTAACGGCTTCCTGTAACAGTGTATAAGGGCGTGGCTGTGCAAATACGATTAACTCAGATAAGGTGGTAAGAAAGGTGAGATAATTGATGTTGTCAAAAAGGAAATTGCCCGAATTAATTGTTATTGCTCTTTTTGTAATTGCTCTGCTCCTTGTTTCTAATCCCGCCGCCCTGGCCGCTTCTCCAGAAAACCAGGCAAATCCAGTCACCAAGCAAGTTTTTCCAGAGTTCAAAGATGTTCCTGCAACAGATGTTGACGCTCTTTTTATCCGGTATCTCACCAGCACTGGATTCTTAAAAGGTTTTCCCGACGGCACCTTTGGTCCTGAGCGGCCGCTTACCCGGGCGGAAGCCGTGGCCGTGCTCACCAGGAACCGGGAGGTAGCACCCCCGACGGACGGCAAACAAACCTTCCGGGATGTGGGTCCGGGTCATTGGGCTTACGCCAGCATCGAAACGGCGGCCCGGGAGGGCTTACTGGCCGGATATCCCGACGGCACCTTTCGTCCCAACCAGTTGCTTAGCCGGGCGGAGGCGCTGGCCCTTGTGCTGCGCTGGTCCGGTCAACCACTGCCGGAGGTGCAAAGGCCTGTTCCTGCGGATGTACCCGCCGGTCATTGGGCCTACCGAACTGTGGCCGCGGCACTGGATGCCGGACTGGTGGTGCCTGCCGGCGACCGGTTTAATCCGGAGCAACCTATGCTGCGCAAGGCGTTCGCCCGCAGCGTGGCTGTTACCATGATTCTGAGCCCTTCCCGCCGTGCGGAAACACTAGACGCCACCCTAGTGGTTAAAAGCGGCAGGGTGACGTTGCAAAACGCTTCCGGCGAAAAAACTGTCAGCGGCAGTGTACCGGTGGCCCTTAACGACATTATCCGCACCGGTGTCGAGGGGAGGGCCGAACTGGTATTCCCGGACGGTTCCGGCGTGCGCCTTGAACCGAATACGGAAGTGCAGGTTACCCGCCTGGACGGCGCCGCGTCAATCTGCAAGGACGGGCGGCCCACGGAAATCATCGAGCACCTGGGCTTGAAACTGAATAAGGGGCAAATCTTTGGAGCCCTGGCCACAACCTATACCACTTTTAAAGAAACAGCCAGCCTGCCTGAACATACGGCTCCACCGGTTCTGGTGGCCTCCCTGGGAATCACCCCCGAACTGGCAGCCGCGCTGAGCAAGACCGCGGCTCCGGAAAAAAACGCTCCCTGGTGGAAGCTAGCCCGGGCAACAAAGGTTCGTGTTACGGTGGACATGCCCTGGGCTGTAGCCGGAATACGGGGCACATTCTGGATGAACCGGGTCACTGATCAGGAGCAGGTAACCAACGTGCTCATCGGTGAAGCCACGGTCACCGCTGCCGAAAAAACCGTAACTCTGAGCGGCGGGCAGACCACCAGCGTCACCGCGGCCGGTGCACCACCACAACCGCCCGCCCCCATGAGCAAGGAGGAGGTGCAGGCCTGGCAGGCCGTCAAGGAGTGGGTGCAGGAACGGGCTCGGGCCATTGAGCAATCAGAGCCTGTAAAAATCGAGCCGCAACCGGCAGCGCAACTGGAGACTCCCGCTCAACCCGCACAAACGCTCAGGGAAATACTGGATGAAGCCATCGCTAGCGCAGCCGCGGTCGCGGCAGACAGCAGTTCCGGTGGTTCTTCTGGAGACAGTGGATCTTCCAGCGGAGGGGAAAGTAATCTTGTCTGGTGCATGGAGACCGTGGACGGAAGCGTATACGGGGTGGAATCCGCGTCTATGGTGCTGGATCTTTCCGGGTACCCACATATCGTTTACAGTTGTTTTGACGCAACCGGCAGCCACCTCAAATATGCATATAAAACCGGAGCAGGATGGCAATCAGAACCAATAGTGGACGATGCTGGCAACAACAAATTAATGTCCACATCCTTAGCTTTAGATACCTCGGGCAACCCCCACATTAGCTACTATGACGCAACGAATGGCAAGCTGATTTACGCCTGCAAAAACGGCCCACAATGGCAGCTAGAGCTTGTGGATACGGTAGTTGCGGATGTTTATTCCTCTTTGCCGCCGAAGATAGCCTCCCTGGCTCTGGACACCGAGGGCAGGCCGCACATAAGTTATTACGATGCCACCAATAAAAAACTTAAATATGCTTTCCGGTTAGGTCTGGAGCAATGGGACCGGGCAACGGTGGTTGACAGCGTTTACGACGAAGGAGTTTATGCATCCATTGCCGTGGATAGGTACGACAATCCTCATATTGCCTATTACGACTGGAGCAACGGCGATTTGAAGTATGCCTATAAAGGGGCGAATGGATGGGTAGTTGAGACTGTAGAAAGTGAGGGGTGGGTGGGCTGGAGCACTGCCCTGGCGCTGGACGCTTCCGGCAGACCTCATGTCAGTTACCACAAATGTGATGATGGCACGCTTAGATATGCTTACCGCGATGCCGACGGGACGTGGCACACAGAGAAGGTTGACGGTGATCAAAACAATTATACGGGCGATTACACCTCCATAGCAGTAGGCAGTGCCGGGAACCCTTATATCGCCTATTTCGTTACAGTTATAAGCAACAATGAACATTTAAATTATCTAAAGTACGCCTGCAAAATCGCTTCCGGCTGGCAGATTCAAACCGTCGACGTTACGGAATATGTGGGTTGCCCCTCTATCGCGCTGGATTCCAGCGGCAGGCCACATATCAGCTACTATGATGGTGCCAATTACAGGTTAAAGTATGCCTGTTTAACGCCTGCCCAGTAATATTTTCAACCTGATCAAATCACTGCAGGACACCGGGGTGTTTCGAATAAATAAAACGCTCCGGTGTTCTTCTTATCCTGCTCCAAGTGCCCCAGAAAAATCTCAGTTTCGCTGGCACGGACAGGAAAAATGATCGTAAAGCAAGAAAAAATAGAGTGCGATATTTTACCCCTCTGCTGTCCGGAGGATACAAATGAAGAGGAGGAAAGGTCGTTGGATCCCCATAACGGTTCCCAGAAAAACCCCTTTTGGTTGATGGGTAGAGCAATCGCCCGCTTCCTTTCCGGCAGGCTTTTGCTCCCGCTCTTATTTTTTCTCCTGGTAGAGGTCGGCGTACTGGTGGGGCTTTTTGAGCGCGCGGAAATGAGCCTTTACGATGCCTGGTTTCGCCTTAAAGGAGCGCAGGACCCTGGGGATGAGGTAATAATCGTGGCCATTGACGACCGCTCCATTCAAGAACTGGGGCCGCTGGCCTGGCCCCGCTTGGTTCACGCCCGCCTGCTGGACAAGCTCAGGCAAGCCCGAGTGGTGGGTTTTGATCTTATGTTTGATATGCCCACCGCACCCCATGAGGACGCTACCCTGGCTGAAGCGGTAGCAAGGCACGGCAGAGTGGTGCTGGCCGGACATTTTGCCTTTGAAAAAGAAGGTCGGGAAACGGTGCAGGTCTTCCGCGGGCCGCTGCCGGAGATAGCCGACGGCGCCGTGGAAGTGGGATTTACCAATGTTCCCGCAGACGAAGACAGGGTGGTCCGCCGCATCACCCTGGTGGATGTGAATACTCTTGGCGTACCTGTTCCCTGTTTCGGCCTGGCAGTTGGTTTGGTGGCTGCCGGCGAAAAAAGCGAAAGCTTGGTCCTTGCCTCCCCGGGGTGCCTGCAGGCGGGTCAACGCAACATCCCGGTAGACCGCTTGTACCGCTCAATGCCCTGTTTTTACGGCCCGCAGGGCACCTTTAAGACCGTGAGCTTTATCGATGCCTTGAACGCCGACCCGTCCGTTTTTAGGAATAAAATTGTCTTGGTGGGGGCGACCAGCCCCGACGTCCACGACTTTTTCCCCACTCCGTTTACCACCAGCAATCTGGTTTTAAGCGGCTCTCTGCCTGTGCCGGGAGTTGAAATTCACGCCTCGGTGGTCCAGAGCTTCCTGGACAGTCACTGGTACAGAAGGGTAACGCCGGTGGTAAACTTAATCCTTCTCTTCCTAGCCGGTCTGATTACGCATCTGGTTGTTTCCGGCCGGGGCCCGTGGACGGGCCTGGCAGGAATGCTGGCGCTGATCACCGCGTTTACCGGCGTCGCCGCCGGCGCCTGGTGGTACGGGCACCTGTGGCTTAACCTGGCGGCCCCCCTGGTTCTGATTTTCCTGACGTACGCCGGAAGTGCGGCGGCCGGCTTTGTACAGGCCGAAATGGCGCGGCGGCGCATTAGGGCCATGTTCGCCCGCTACGTATCACCGGCGGTGGCAGCAGAATTGATGAAAAATCCGGAAATGGTGGAGTTGGGCGGCCGGCGGCAGGAGGTGAGCGTCATGTTTTGTGACATTCGCGGCTTTACGGCTTATAGCGAGAATAAGCCCCCGGAAGAGGTGGTCAGCCGCCTGAACAATTACCTGACGGCCATGACGGAAGTGATTTTCCGGCACGGCGGCACCCTGGACAAGTACCTGGGTGATGGCCTTATGGCCGTCTTTGGCGCACCATTACCCTACCCGGACCACGTGCGGCGTGCCATCGATGCCGCCCTGGAAATCCAGGAACGCGTGGCGGAATTGAACCATTCCTGGGAGATGAAAGGCCAGCCGCCCATGAAAGTTGGTGTGGGTATCAACTCGGGTACTGTGCTGGTGGGTAATGTGGGCAGTCCCGAGCGGATGGATTACACGGTAATCGGTGAAAACGTAAACCTGGCCTCCCGGCTGGAAGGCTTAACCAAGACCTATGGCGTCTCCATTGTGATTAGCGAACGCTCGGCGCACCTGCTGCCGGAGGAACCCTCCCGGCCCTGGCAGCTGGTGGAATTGGGCCGGGCTGAAGTGCGGGGATTTACCGTACCCATCGGCGTGTATACGGCGGTAAGGGGGGAAGGCGCCGTACCGCCGGCCCCTTCAAAAGAAAAGCAGGCTCAATTATCAATAAACCAGGCACATGTAAATAAGCCTGATGCCCAGATGGATTTGCCAGGCTTTCACACATCAGGATTTAATTTCGTTGGTCAAGGGGTGAAGAAAATCAAAATATGAATCTTTTTTCATGGCTTATAGTAGGCCACTTAATTGGTGATTTTTTACTCCAAACACGGTGGATGGCCGAGGGGAAGACCAGGCACTGGTTTCCCCTGGTGGTGCATGCCCTTGTTTATACTGCTGCGGTTTATCTCTCATCCCTGCCGGCCGCGGGGTTATCCCTGCCGGCAACGGCACTGGTTTTTCTGGCCCACCTGGTTCTCGACCGGCGACTGCTGGTGGATTTCTGGGCGCGGCGGATTACCGGCACGGTGGATATTCCCTGGTTAAGCGTGATCATCGACCAGTCCTGGCACGTGGTGGTGCTGGCCGTAGCCACTTTGCTTTAATTATCTTCTTCAATTATCATCTTCCGGTAAAGCCTTGCTCATCCCTCTGATAAATGCTTCAACCACTGCGGGGTCGAAATGCGTCCCGGAGCAGCGCCGGATTTCCTTCAGTGCTTCGTGAAAAGGAGCACCCTTGCGGTAGGGCCGGTCGGTGGTTATGGCGTCGAAGGTATCCGCCACGGCGATAATACGGGCGACGAGGGGTATCTCTTTTCCCTTTATCCCTGTTGGGTAGCCGCTCCCGTCGTACTTTTCCTGGTGATAGAGGGCGCCCTCATACATTTTTTGAGCGAGATGACGGGGTTCCACGGTCCCCAGAATGCGGGCGCCGATTTCAGTGTGTGTTTTCATAATCTGCCATTTTTCCGGTTCCAGCGGACCTTCCTTGAGCAAGACATCGTCCCGGATACCGATCTTGCCCACGTCATGCAACAGGGCCGCCCGTTCCAGGGCTTCCAGTTCTTCCGGCGGCAGGCCCATTTCCCGCCCGGTAAGCACGGCGTACCGGCTGACCCGCTCCGAATGGCCGCTGGTGTAGGGATCCCTGGCGTCCAGCGCCGAGGCGAGCACCCGGATCAGGCTGTTTAACAGTTGCCTCTGCCAGTTGTAAAGGCGGCTGTTTTCCAGGGCGATGGCCGCCTGGCCGGCCAGGGCCAGCGCCACTTCCAGGTCATCCGACGTAAAGCTTTCGCCCTGTCTTTTGTTGACGAGTTGGAGGCATCCGATAACTCCCTTGCGAGCACGCAGAGGGATGCAGAGCAGGGAACGGGTGACAAAGCCGGTAGAGTCGTCGAAACGCCTGGCCCAGGTCGGATCATTGCGTACATCCGGCACCAGGCGGGGTTGATCTTCAACCACTACCTGGCCGGCCAGTCCCTCGCCGGGCAACAGGCGTAAACCTTTGAGCGCTTCAGCCCGCGGACCCCGGGCTACCAGAGGGGCCAGGTACCCATCTTCTTCCAGTATCCACAGGGTACCCGCTTCCGCCGATACCACTTCCATCATTTTTTCCAGTACCAGTTCCAACAGGGCGTCAATCTCCAGTTGGGAGTTCAGCTGGCGGCTTATTTGGAGGATGGCCTGCCATTGTTCCGCACCGGTTGACATTTGTGATCATTCCCCCATGAGATGGTTAATTAAAACTTTTATGGAACCATGATTTTCCCGGGTTTTTCGGTTTTTTAAGTTAGGAAAGGAGGCCCTCCTTTAATGCCTTCACATACCTTGCCAGTTCTTCCTTCCGCCCCTCACTGAGGAGGGCCGTGATGATCTGAACGTGGTTGATGAAGTCGTGGCGCTGGCCTCTAAGGATATCAATTTCCCAGCGCATCTCCTCGGCCAGTTTCTCCTGAGCGGCCACAACGGCTTCCCGCTCGGCAAAGCGCAGGACACGCCAGGTTAAGAAAAGTGATAGGAACAATGATATTGTCAGAAGAGCAAAAATTAGCGCCATTAATTTTTGGGTAGATGCATCAAAACGCGCGGCAGAGAAGAATTCGTTGACCGCAATGTAGATCAGAAACATCTGCATGAGCAGAGGTAAGAAGGTTCCCACGGGAATGTTGAGACGGCCGGTCTCCTTAAAGATGCGCCAACGCCGCCGGTAGCTAACGTAAGTAAGTATCGCCAAAGGAATAACATATGCCAGCGGGCAAATCACGCGGATCTTAAACGAAGCAAAGTAACTGGCCGGGGTAACGCCGATAAGGTAGACTAAAATAAAAAATGCTGTACTTTCGGCTAGTAAAGCAACAGTTAAAACGCTGAAGGTAACTAAAACCGACTTTTGAATGGTAAAGCCGAAAAAAAACTTTATTGTCCAAAAGAAGAAGACCCATAGCAGAATGATCCGGAACGTCTGGGGAAGGTGAAAAAATACTACACCGGCAATTCCAAAAATTGTCCCCACCAACAAAACCCGCCGCCAGTTTTGTTTAATGTCATATCCGTTAAGGGTCAAGGCCAGCGCTAAAAAAACTACATTCTCGATGATAAAATTATAGAGAAACAATCCGTAATGAAGCAGTGTCGCGGCCAAACCGGTGCCCATTCACCACCACCGCCCTCACATACCCGGCAACATCACCACAAACCGCGTTCCGTTCGTTTCGTCCGTAAAGACCCGCACCGTGCCCATCAGTTTTTCAGCCAGGGTTTTGACTATGTGCAGGCCCAGGCCGCTGTGCCCTTCTCCCTTGGTGGTGTAACCGGGCTCGAAAAATTTTTCCATCGTCCCCGGCTCGATGACCGGCCCCCGGTTGCTTACCTCCACTTCCAAAAGTGGCCCGGACCGGTGTATTTTCACCGAGACAATTCTTTCGGACTCCTCCAGAGGAAGGACCGCGTCAAAGGCATTGTCCACCAGGTTGCCGATGATCCGGGCCAGATCGACCGCCTTTGGGCCCAGGCCGGCCAGGGAGGCGGAAATGTCGATATCCAGCCTGATGTGCTTCACATCCGCCTCGGAGACCTTTGCCTTCAACAGGGCGCCGATGATGGCGTTATCCACCTTGAGGACGTTGTTTAAAAAGGTTATTTTAGCACAAATATTTTCGAGGTAGCTGGAGAGGTCTTCCCACCGTTCTTGATGGATTAAGCTGGAAATTTCCTCGATATAAAGATTAAAATCCTGGTTTTGGAACTTGATGGAACCAGCGAGGCCGACAAAGCTCTGCGCCATGGCCTCCCGGGCAGACAGGAGGGCCTCTTTTTCGTAAATCTTGACCATCCTGGCGACGATGAAAACGTTGAGGACTATGCTGCCGGCAAAGGAGCTGAGGATGAGCAGGTGTTTCGATGTTTGAGCGGGTTGGACCGGACGCTGGAGGAGGTACAGCGCTACGATGGCGACCAGCAGGACCAATTGGAAAAAAGCCAGGAGAACGACAGAGCATTTGCTCTTCTTCATTTCTGAATCATGAGGCAAAAGGCCTCAAACTTCTCCCGGCGCATGGTTACCCTGGCGGGGTAGTTGCGGAAAGTCACTTCATAGGCGCGGTCCGCATAGGGTAAAACCTTTTCCACGCGGTCGATGTTGATAATGAAACTTTTGTGGCAGCGAAAAAACCGGCCAGGGTCAAGCCTTTGCTCCAGGAGGGAAAGCCGCTCCGATGTTTCATAGAGCCCGGAGTCCGTGTGGATGACACACTTTTTACCCACTTTTTCCACGAAAAAAATGCTGTCCGTGTTTATGATGATAATCCCGTGTCCTCTTTTGATGGTGAGTTTTGTGTAGTTGTCCGGTGTGGTTTTTGAGCTGCCGCCCGGCCCGGGGTACGGCTGGTGATCTTTACCCCCGGCGGTTCGCATCTCTTTGAAGCGCTTTAACTTGTCCAGCGTTCGCCCGATTCGTTCCCGGTTAAGGGGCTTGATCAGGTAATCCACGGCGTCCAGGTTGAATGCTTCGGCGGCATACTGGGGGTAGGCGGTGATGAAAACGATAAAGACGCCGGGGTGCTGCCTTTGTAGTTGGTGAACAGCCGAAAGGCCGTCCAGCCCGGGCATCTGGATGTCGAGAAAAACAGCGTCCGGCCCGGTATCCTTTACCAGTTTCAGGAGATTCCCGCCATTGCTGGCCTTACCGATGACAGCGACACCATCGAATGTCCTCAGCATATCACTCAACAGGCTGCAGATGGGCTCGTCGTCATCGGCAATTACTATCTTTAATTCTGAGCCCGACATAAGGAACCTCCGGTGAATAATAAGATTTTATAATATTAAATTTTTAAAGCGATAAATGAAAATTATTTATAATATTCTCTTCACAGTTTCAAAATCCTTCTTCGGTTCAGGCCACTCCTTACCGGATCCACCCGGGTGCTGCTTTTACCATCTAAACAATAACCACTTCATCGGGGTAGCTGGTTAGCCTCTCCAGCCCCCGCTCCCCAACCACAAAGGTATTTTCAATGCCTACAGCTCCCCGGTCCGGGAAAATAAATTTCGGCTCTACGGCCATCACCATACCCGCCTGCAACTTTTCCTTCACTCCCCGGGCCAGCACGGGCAGCTCGTTTAATTCCAGGCCGATGCCATGCCCCACAAAACGCACCCGGTCGCCGTAGCCCATAAAATGTTCTGCCAGACCGGCCCCGGCGGCCATCGTCAGAGCTAGCTCGTAAAGTTCCCCGCCGGTTACTCCCGGCCGGGCCGCCGCCACCAGGGCGTTCTGGATGGATACCGCCACCTCATGGGCTTTAAGCAGGTCTCCGGGCAGGTACCCGAGGGCAAAAACCCGGGTCATGTCCACCTGGTAGCCGTTGGCCACTCCCACATAATCCACCATCACCGGGTCGCCGGGAGCAATAGAGTGTTTGCCCACGCCAAAAGGAAAGGCCGGCGTAAAACCGGGTCCACCCAGGGGGCTGTCAAAGTAACTGGGCACCCCCCCGCTGGGTCCGGCCAGGAGGCAGCCCCAGAAGAACTCCTGGTTGAACCCCCGCACCCGGATCAGCCCCATATGGCCGGCACAGCGGGCCGCCGCCTCCACCCGGGCGGCCAGCTCAAGCTCGCATATTCCCTCCCGGAGCATTTCCGGAATCCGGGCGAAGACGCCATCCATCATGGCAGCTGATTCTTTTAAAAGACCGATCTCGTACGCCGATTTTACAGCCCGCAATTCCCTGATCTGAAGCGAACAGTCCACAATTTGGCCGGGAAAAATTTTTTCGTAGCGGCGAAACAGGTTAACCGGCAGCACGTCCAGTTCCATGCCCAGCACCTCAGGCATCGCCAGACCACGGTCAGCCAAAAGCCCCGGGATTTCTTCCGGCCTGCGCAGGGGTACCACTTCCGCCGGCACCAGGGTGGGATCAACGCGCTCTTTGCTCCGGCGGATCATGAAAAGGGCACGCCCCCGGGCCGGAACGTACAGGTGGGCGCTCTGGGTGGTGCCGCAGAAGTACACCAGATCCGCTCCCTGCAGGAGCAGGGCGCCGTCCATACCCCGGCTCTTTAAAACCTCTTGAAAGCGTTCCACCCTGGCCGCCAGTTCCGCTAAAGGAGGATAAGACATTTTTTGCCACCTTCCTGTTTAAAAAACATTCGCCACCGGGCACCGGCTTCCTGAATTCAGAGTAAAAATTTTAACCTAATTTCTCTTTACTCCAGTTCACAGCGGTCCCCGGCTATAGTTAGTTCACCCCACATTTCTTCCAGTTCCCGCCGGCTGTCAAATAAAGCCCCCACCACCCGGCCGTCCAGCGCTCCCTCCTGCACCTGGTTGCCGATAATGCGTTCGATATGGTGCCAGGGCAGGCCGGGCCGGTAAGGCCGGTCCTCTTTTAGAGCCGTAAACATATCACTTACTGCCATAATCCGTGATCCCAAACATAGCTGGGAACCTGCCAGCCGGAAAGGATAGCCCTGACCATTAAGTTTTTCGTGATGGTAAGCCGCCCACCGGGCCAGGGACAGCTGATCATCGAAGGGCCTGAGCAGCCAGTAAGTATAATAAGTATGCTGCTTGATCCGGTTAAATTCTTTTTCGGTTAAACGGCCGGGTTTTTCCAAAATGCTCTCGGGTACGGTTAACTTGCCCAGGTCATGCAGCAAACCCGCCATTTCCATCAGCAGGCACTCCCCCTCACTCATCCCCATGTGCCGGGCCAGGTGACGGGCCACCGCGGCCACCCCCCGGGAATGGCGGTGGGTAAAGGGGCTTTTAGCGTCAATCACCCGGGCAAAAAGCCGGGCCACTGGCATCAACTGGGTTAGATCGACAATGAAAATTTGTCTTCCCACCAGGCCCAGTAAATTTTCGGTCAGACAGGGAGCCGTAATATCCAACCAGAAGCTTTCCGCCCTGGCCAGGCGCATGAAAATCTCCACCAGGTCGGGGTCAAAAACCCTTCCCGACAGCAATTGAATCTGCTTGATAATGGGCTCTCTTTGATCCAGGATGTATTCCCGGTCGGTCAACAAAACATCCAGCCGGTCGGCCAGGTGAATAATCCGGGCCGCCAGGGGGATACCGGCCCCCGCCTTCCCGGAAGGGTTGTCTCCCCGCCAGCGATCGTGGTGGGAGAGAATGATTTCGGCGGCGGGAGCTAAAATGTCCACATCGGAAACAAATTGATAGCCCCGCCGGCAATGTTCCCAGGGATCCCGGATATCGAAGGCCTCCAGGGCATCCTTTTCGGGCCAGGTAACCGCTCCGGCATCGTGGATAATTGCCGCTTTAAAAAGATCTAAACGCTCCTCAAAAGATATCCCCGCGGCTTCACCAATGCGCAGGGCAACCAGGGCCACCCGCTGGTGATGGCGCATTAAACCCCGGCGGGAGAAATCCAGGGCCAGGGACAGGTTGACGAGCAGCCGGGCCAGGTCTATTACGGGCATGCCAGGTTTCCCCCTAATTTATTGACATAAGTGGCCATTTAATGCAACTATGCTGGGAGCGGCCGGTCGCCCCGGGACGACCGGCCGCCCTTTCCGTTGCGGGGTTGAAGCGGTGTCTAGTTGCGCCCGGTTAAAAGCTCCTGCACCACCCGTTTCATTTCCTCCGGTGCCACGGTCAAAGTATGGCGCACCGGTTTTTTATCCAGGTCCTTTAACCCTTTGGGTATGGGCAGCCCGGTGGCCCGGGACAGGGTCTCGAGCAGCTCGAATTCTCCTTTTCCCCGTACCGCCTCTTCCCCCAGGATGGCCGTAGCCACGCTTTGATTGAACTTAAAAGGACTGGCCGTGGAGGCAATCACCGTTTTACTGGTATCCCTGGTAGCCTCGACGTAGCGGTCATAAACATACTTGCCCACGGCGGTATGGGTGTCCATCAGGTAACCATACTGCCGGTAAGTATTGCGGATGGTCTCCATGGTGGCTGGGTCACCGGCAAAATCGGACCAGAAAACGGCCTGGATCTTTTCCAGCGTTTCGCCGTCCACCTGGTAGCGCCCTGCAGTTTGCAGCGCTCCCATCCACTCCCGCACCCTCGCGGCATCGCCACCGGTAACCTCATAAAGCAATCGCTCCAGGTTGCTGGAAATGAGGATATCCATGGAAGGGGAGATGGTACGATAAAATTCCCTGGTGCGGTCGTAGGTGCCCGTGCGGATAAAGTCCGTCAACACATTGTTGCGGTTGGCCGCACAGATAAGCCGTTTGACCGGCAGTCCCATCTGCCGGGCATAAAAGGCGGCCAGGATATTGCCGAAGTTACCTGTAGGCACCACGAAGTTCACAGTTTCACCGGAAGCGATCTCCCCTTTGGCCAACAAATCCGCATAGGCTGAAAAATAATAAACAATTTGGGGCACCAGTCGCCCCCAGTTAATGGAATTGGCTGAAGAAAAGCGGTAGCCCCGGCGGTCAACGGCCGCATTTACCGCGGAGTCGGTGAAAATTGCCTTCACCCCGCTCTGGGTCTGGTCAAAGTTCCCCTCCACCGCCACCACGTGGACATTGCGGCCCTCCTGGGTGATCATCTGCAGGCGCTGTACTTCACTGACCCCCCGGGCCGGGAAAAAGACAATGATATGGGTACCGGGCACATCCCGGAAACCTTCCAGGGCGGCCTTACCCGTATCGCCGGAGGTGGCCACCAGGATGGCAATTTCCCTATCTTCCCCCGTCTTTTTCACCGCCCGGGGCAAAAGCCGGGGCAGTATTTGCAGGGCCATATCCTTGAAGGCGCAGGTGGGGCCGTGCCACAGCTCGAGCACGTACAGGTGTTCATCCAGTTTTTGCAGCGGGGCAATTTCCGGCACGTCAAACTTTTCCCGGTCGTAGGCTCCCTGTACGCATTCCCTGATTTCACCGGAGGTGAAGTCAGTCAGAAACAATTGCAGTATGCTTGCCGCCCGTTCCTGGTAAGTCATTCCGGCCATCAAGGCCAGCTCGCCGGCAGTCACATAGACCGGGCGGTCTGGCACAAACAGCCCCCCGTCGGGAGCAATGCCCAGCTTGATGGCTCCGGCGGCACTCACCGGCTGGCTATTTCCCCTGGTACTCTGGTATAACATGGCAGCAACTCCTTGGCATGTAATTACCGTTTTATATTAGCTATAGCATCGTTAAAATCCTGCCCCGAAACACCGGGAGCGCAAGAGGCCGTTTTAATTAAATTTTGCCAAAGGAAAGGAAATTTACCGCTCATGAGGAATACAATACCTGTACACGAAAATAAAATACCTATACCTCACCGGGGCCTAAAAACATAACAGGTTGGTCCCACAAATTTAGGAGGTAACGGAGTATGTACTTCATCCGTACGGTTACTGTAGCACCCAAACTGCCGGAAAAGATCTCCCGCCTGGGCGAGCTGGCCCGCAACCTGTGGTTTAGCTGGAACCCCCAGGCACAGGAACTTTTCCGGCGCATCAACAGTTCCCTTTGGGAGGAAGTAAAACACAACCCCGTCTGTTTCCTGCTCAACGTCAGCCAGGATCAGTTGGAAAGGGTAGCGAAAAGCGAGTCTTTCTTTCTGCTCTACAACCAGGTAATGGAAGACCTGAACCAGTACATGACCGCTCAAACGTGGTTTAACCGTCAATACCCCGAACACAACAACCACGTTATTGCCTACTTCTCCGCCGAGTTTGGCGTCCATGAATCCCACCCCACCTATTCCGGCGGGCTGGGATTGCTGGCCGGGGATCACTGCAAGTCGGCCAGCGACCTGGGCCTGCCCTTTGTAGGTGTGGGCTTGTTATACAAAAATGGTTACTTCACCCAGCGCATTAACCGGGAGGGCTGGCAGGAAGCCCATTATCCCTACTTAAATTTCTACCAGATGCCCATCACCCCCGTAACCCATCCCGACGGTAGCACGCTGTATGTTCCCGTGGAACTCCCCGGCCGGACCGTATACCTGAAAATATGGCAGATGCAGGTGGGCCGAGTACACATTTACCTCCTGGACGCCGATGTGACCCGTAATAACATGGCCGACAGGGCTTTAACCGGCCAGCTCTACGGTGGTGACCGGGAAACACGTATTTGCCAGGAAATCCTGCTGGGTATTGGCGGCGTGCGGGTACTGCGCGCCCTGAACATTCACCCCCTGGCCTGGCATATCAACGAAGGCCACGCCGCCTTCCTGCTTATTGAAAGGATCCGGGAGCTGGTTCAGGCCGGGGTTCCGGTAAATGCCGCCGTAGAGGCGGTGCGTGCGGGCACCCTGTTTACCACCCACACCCCCGTTCCTGCCGGACACGATGTTTTCAGCGCCGAAATGATCGATAAATATTTTAATCATTTATATCATCAGTTGAATATGGAGCGGGAGGATTTTCTGGCCCTGGGGTGGGATGATGAGCAAAAGGTGTTCAACATGACCCTTCTGGCCCTGCGTCTTTCCAGCTACTGCAACGGGGTAAGTAAGCTGCACGGCCAGGTAACCAGGCAAATGTTCCGCCGCTTCTATCCCGGCATACCCATGGAGGAAATTCCTGTTTCCTCCATCACCAACGGGGTGCACATCGGTAGCTGGCTCGCCCCGGAATTGCAGGAACTGTTCGACCGTTACCTGGAAGCCGACTGGCGGCAGAACTGCTGCAACCGGCAAGCCTGGGAACAAGTTTCGGCTATCCCGGCTGAAGAACTGTGGGAGGTACACTGCCGGTTAAAAGAAAAAATGATCCGCATCGCCCGGGACAACCTGCGCGGCCAGCGGCTGCGCAACCAGGAACCGGCGCTGCGTATCCGGGAAGTAGAGCAATACCTGGACCCCAGAATACTGACCATTGGCTTTGCCCGCCGTTTTGCCACCTATAAAAGGGCCAACTTGCTCCTGCGGGACAAGGAGCGCCTGGCCCGGCTGGTAAGCGATCCGGTGCGCCCGATCCAGATCATCTTTGCCGGGAAGGCTCATCCCGCAGATCGCCTGGGGCAGGAGCTGATCAAACAAATTTACGAACTGACCAACCAGGAACCCTTTAAAGGACGGGTGGTCCTTCTGGAAGACTACGACATTGCCCTGGCCCGGTCCCTGCTGCAGGGCGTGGATGTATGGCTGAACACTCCCCGCCGACCTCTGGAGGCCAGCGGCACCAGCGGTCAAAAGGCCGCCGTAAACGGGGTAATTCATTGCAGCATCCTTGACGGCTGGTGGCCCGAGGCCTACGATGGTGAAAACGGTTTTGCCGTGGGAGAAACCAGGGAATACCACGATGACGAAACCCAGGACCGGGATGATGCCTACTCCCTCTTTGCCCTGCTGGAGGAAACCATTATTCCCATGTATTACGACCGGGATCAAAAGGGAATACCCCGGGCCTGGATCGAGCTGATGAAACGATCCCTGCAAACCATCCCACCCTTTTTTAACACAGAACGGATGGTTAAAGAATACTGCCAGCAGTTTTATGTGCCGGCCATCGAAAGGAACCTGCACTTCGGCCGCAATAACTACGAACCCGCACGGCATTTAGCCGCCTTTAAAGAAAGGCTCAAGGAAAACTGGCCCCAGGTGGCTATCACATCCGTGAAGGCCGGAGACACCCAAGCCATGGGGGTAGGGGAAGCGCTGCCAATCGAAGCCGTGGTGCAGCTGGGCTCCCTTTCACCAGAAGACGTTACTGTGGAGATAGTCTACGGCAGGGTGGACGAAAAATGCTTCGACAGCTTTGAGCACATGCCCGGCGCTTTTTGTTTAATAAATTCCAATGGGCAGTTATGGAACATAAATAAAACAGCCATGACCATGACGGGACAAACACCAGAAGGGACATACCTTTACAGGGGCAATCTCATCCTGCCCCAGGGCACCGTGGGCTATACCGTCAGGGTCCGCCCGGTAAACGGCGATTTTGCCCACATCTTTGAGTTGCCCCTGGTCGCCTGGGCCCCGCATTTTTAAAAGCAGGAAAACGCAAAAGAAGGGTGGAATTTATAATATGGTCTGATCACTTGAAGACAGGAGGTATTGCTGTTATGAACTGGAAAGAGTTGCGGGAGGCAGCCCGGAAAAAACTGAAAGGGTATTGCCGGGTATGCCCGAGCTGTGATGGTCGTGCCTGTGCCGGGGAAGTCCCGGGTATGGGGGGAACCGGTACGGGAGCATCCTTTATGGCGAATATAGAAGCACTGGCCCGTTACCGCTTAAATTTGCGCACACTTCACGGGGCTAGAAATCCGGATACCAGCCTGACCCTCTTTGGCAAAGAACTGACCACTCCCATTCTTGCCGCCCCCATGACCGGAGTTACCTATAACATGGGGGGTGCCCTTACCGAGCGGGAGTTCATCGGCATGATCATGTCCGGGGCCCGCCAGGCCGGCACCCTGGGCATGTCGGGGGACAGCGGCGACCCGGTATGTTACACCTCCGGGCTGGAAGCCATCGCTGCAGAAGGAGGGCACGGTATCCCGGTGATTAAGCCCCGGGAGCAACAGGCCATCATTGAGCGCATACGCCGGGCGGAAGAAGCCGGTGCCCCGGCAGTAGGTGTGGACGTGGACGGCGCGGGCTTGGTGACCATGGCCCTGTTCGGACAGCCGGTGGGACCCAAGACAGCTGACGAGCTCAGGGAACTGGTCAAGGCCACCCGCCTGCCCTTTATCGTCAAGGGTATTATGACCGTGGATGAAGCTGAACTGGCGGCCGATGCGGGAACGGCGGCCATTGTAGTCTCCAACCATGGCGGGCGCATTCTGGACCATACTCCCGGGGCGGCCGAGGTATTGCCGGCCATTGCCCGGGCCGTAAAAGGCCGGGTGACCATTCTGGCCGACGGCGGCATTCGCTCGGGCGTAGACGTGCTAAAACTTTTGGCCCTGGGAGCAGATGCGGTGCTGGTGGGCCGGCCCCTGGTGGTCGGAGCCTTTGGCGGCGGCGCCGAAGGGGTAAAGTTTGTCCTGGAGAAACTCACCGGTGAGCTGAAACAGGCCATGATTCTCACCGGATGTGCCTCATTAAGCGACATCGACGAAAGAGTGCTCCGTCCCTATCCGGGAATAGAGTGCTAATCGAAAAAGAGTGTGCGCTGGTTCCCGCTCACTGCAGTGCCGCACCTGAACCTCCCTGGAACCAGCGCACCTTCGTCTCCGACAGGTTCACGCGTCAGGCCTTTTCCCCGGCCAGAGCTTCTTTAAGCTTGCGGTAGGTCGTGTCTAGGGCTTCGGAAATAACCCGCACATCCCCCAGGACGGGCATGAAGTTGGTGTCTCCGGCCCAGCGGGGCACCACGTGAATATGGAAGTGGCCCGGCACACCGGCGCCGGCAATCTTGCCCAGGTTGACCCCAATGTTGAAGCCATCGGGGTTAAAGGCCGCCCTCAAAAGGGAAACCACCCGCTGGGTCATTTTGCCCAGCTCCAGCAATTCACCTTCCGTAAGTTCCATCAATTCCCCCACGTGCCTGTTGGGGGCAATCAGCAGGTGCCCGTTGGTATAGGGATAGAGATTGAGCAAAACAAAGGTCTCCTGCCCCCGCAGGAGCACGTAATTGGCCTCATCTTCCGTAGAATGTAACTTCTCACAAAAGATACAACCTTTTTCTTTATGCTTACCGATATATACCGTTCGCCACGGTGCCCAGATCCGCTCCAAGGCCTTGACTCCTCCCCTTCAGTAGAATCTTACCATATCCCCACTTTTCAACTGGCCTGCCTGAAGCACTTGCCTGCCGTTTGCACGCTCTCTCCGGTGAGCCTCGCAAGCCAGAACAGAAAATGGGGATACTTCAGTAGTAGAAATTCTCCCTTTTTGATTATGTAGTTTTTCGGTTTTTCGTTCCTCAATTCCTTCCTGGACTGCAATTCCCCTTGTTTTAATTTATCCCCTGGAGTAATATGTAATAAAAATTTTGATCTTAAGGAGTTCGACCATGCCTGTATCCCTCCTGGCCAAAAAGCGCGCGGGCGTGGATGTATATCAAACCCTCGCAGGCCACACGGAAGATGCTCTGATTGTCTTGTCCCGCTACCTGCGGGAACACCGCCCGGCAGTGCAAAGATTGGTTGACGAGCAGTATCTGCCTTTAACAGATTTTTGCCAGATCCTTTTTTTCGCCCTGTTTTTACACGATATAGGCAAGGCCACCCGGGAATTTCAAGAACGGCTGGTCAAAGAAGAACTGAGCCGGGAGCTTTCCCATACCTTTTTCAGCCTGCCCCTGGTGGAAACGGATCTGCCGCAGGAGTACAATCTCCTGGTAAGGATACTGGTACTTACCCACCACACCCAGCCTTTCGACCACCTTTATTACAGCTTTGAACTGCTTCCCCGTGTAAACTACTTGACTGAGCAGATAAAAGATTACCTGCAAAGCTACCAGGACCTGCATACTCGTCACTTTAAGGATATCTTTCCCCTTTCCGCCCGGCCGGTTTTCCGCCCTCCTGCTTACATCGCCGAAACCGGCTTAAGAGAAAGGTTGCAGGGGGAAGTAGCCCGGCTTCAGCAAGGGGTAAGCCTGTGGGGCAATGCCACGCGAACCAAAGCCCTGTATTGTTTTGCCATTACCCTTTTAAAGTATTGTGACAGCCAGGCCAGCCGGGCTTTTCACCAGGCCGCCCTGACCGGCGGAACGGTTTGCGGGTCGCTATTAAGGAACGTGGTTAATGCACACGACAGGAGTTCAGGACCTTATCACCTTGAGTCAGCCTTCGACCGCCTGGCCCTTAACCGGTTGCCTTTTGCCGCTGCGACGGTTAAAACAGCCGGTGCGGCGGCCCGTGGTGGCAGGTTTGTACTGCTCCTGGCACCCCCCGGCTCAGGAAGAATAACGCTGGCCCTGGCCCGGGCCGTGTCCCTGGGCCGGGAAAGATGCCGGGAAAAACTGGTATGGATCTGCCCCGGACAAATCGCCTCCGGCTTTACCCGCCACCAGCTAACCCGTTTCTGGGGCGCGGAACAGGTGGCCCTGGTGCATGCTACGAGCTACTACGGGAATGACCCTTACCTCTGGGGGGTGCCGCCGCAAAACAATTACGGCCGCCCTAACGGTACGGCCACTAATTCCTTGGAAAGCATTTTTGCCTGCCCGGTAACGGTAGCCACCCTGGACCATCTGGTTTTCTCCCTCGTCCACGGTTTACGGCAGGCCGATTATATCCTGGGTAACCTGATGAAGGCGGTGGTGGTCCTGGACGGGCTGCCGGAACCGGGGAACCCGGCCTTTCATTATACCCTGGACGCCCTGGCCCTGCTGCGGAAAATGAAGGTCCCCCATATAATTCTAGACACGGTACTGGCTCCGGCATTAAAAAAATACCTGGCGGATGCGGGTTATGCGGTGGAAGATCACGTTGCCGGGCACAACAATCCTCTCTTTGAGTTGATCCGCTGCCAGGGCAAACAGCCGGAACTGATCCGGGAATACTACCGCCTGGGTCTCAGGCAGGTGGTTTATACCCCGTCCGCCCGGGAGGCAACGCAAATCGCCCGCAAGCTCAAATCCGCCCTGCCTGAATGCCCGGTTGTGCTTTATCACTCCCTGTTCACCCACGGGGACCGGGAAAGGCTGGAAAGAGAAATACTGTTATTGGAAAGACAGCCTGGCCCCTGGATAGTAATAATTGGTCGAGACGTAGATCCCACGGAACCACCCGGTTGCGATGTGGTGCACACGGGCGGCCTGGGACCCACCGGGCTGTTACGGCTCAGCTACCCCCTCTGGCGCAGGGACCCTGGTCCGCAATATCTCGAGGATAGGAACAACGGCCACCGTGGGCCGGGGGTACTGGTGCTTCACTCTTCCTCTAGTAGAAATGAACCAGAAAGCCATAGCTTTAACCCGGCTCTCACTCAACCCCTTCCCGTCACTCCGGGCTACCTGGAAGCCATCCTGGAAGAGGAATATTCGCGGAATAAACACATTCCCACCAATCTGGAGGAAATATTCCGCGCCTGTACACTATTCGGCTATTCACCCCGGGAGGTGCGCTACGCCGCATCCCCCCTGGTAAACCTGTGGCAACCCCGGGAGCGGTTAATAGACGTAATCCCGGCTGAATTGTGGCAGGAGGAACTTCTTGCCATACCGGCTGCCATAGGGGAGCGTAAAATGAAGGTACCCGCAGAATGGTACTCCCGCCATCCCCAATTATTTTCTACCCTGGACAGCCCCCGGGAGAAGATCATCCTTTGCCACCTTGCATATGACCAGGAACGCGGGCTGGAATTGCCGGAAAACGGATGATCACGGAGGTGCAGCATATGATTCTGGTTACCGGAGCTACCGGGCTGGTGGGCCGGCACATAGTCCCGGCACTGTTGCAGGCAGGTCACCGGGTGCGTTGCCTGGTGAGGGACAGGGAAAAGGCCCGCTCCCTGCTGGGTAACGAGCCCGAGTTCTACACTGGAGATGTTACCGGCCCGGTTTCCCTGGATGAAGCCTGCCGCGGCGCTGAGGCAATTGTCCATTTGGTGGCGGTAATCCGGGAAAAGGGACCGGTTACCTTTGAGAGCATCAACGTCCAGGGCACGCGCAACATGGTTGCCGCCGCCGAAAGAGCCGGCTGCCGGCGGTTCGTCCATATGAGTGCCCTGGGTGTGCGCCCGGACCCGGCCTACCGCTACGCCTATTCCAAGTGGTTGGGTGAAGAAGCCGTGCGCCAGAGCAGCCTGGCCTGGACCATCTTCCGTCCTTCAGTGCTCTACGGCCGGGGTTTCGGCTTTTTTGACCGCATGGACCAGTCCTTAAGGATGAGCCCTCCACCCTTTGCTCCGGTCCCCGCTGCATCCTCCCGCTTTCAACCCCTGGCTGCCGAAGATCTGGCTTGCTGCGTCGTCCTTGCTCTAAACAACCCGGCGTCTATAGGACAAACCTATGAAATCGGGGGGCCGGAGCACCTAACCTACGGCCAGATGCTGGATACCTGGCTGGTCAGCCAGGGCCGGCGGCGGGTCAAACTGCCCGTCCCCCTGACCCTGATGCGCCTTGTGGTCCCGGTAATGGAGCGCCTGCTGCCCGATCCGCCGGTAACTTCCGTGGAGTTAAAGCAAATGGAGCTGGACAATGTGACCGGCCTGGATGCAGTAGAAAAACATTTCGGGTTTAAACCCAGGACCCTGGCGCAGGGGCTGGCGGAGCTGAAATAGCCAATCTATTTCTCACCCAACCTACTTTTTTCTCCGGCGTTTGGCGGCCAGGAGCCTGGCGGCGGTGTCTTGTGGTGAACCTGGTTGGCCGGAAGACATCGCTCCCTCGTCTTGCGCTGCCAGGCCATCCAACTCCGGCCGCTGGCCGGAATCGCCCCGCATTCGAATATCCGGCGGGACACGTCCGGCACCCCGGCTGGCCCCTGCTACAGCACCACTTCCTTGTTCTTGAGACAAACCGGTTTGGTTCCCACCGCCTGCCCTGCCTGCCACCGGGTGTGTCCCTGCCGCTTCACTTCCTGCCTTTCCGCCACCGTTTGTTTGACTACCGGTAACCGCGTTATCCCCCCGCCTGCCGGGCCGGAAACCAAGCTTTTCTACGGTAGCCAGGGTGCGGCCGGTCCAGGCGGGAGCAGGTTCTGCTGCGTCCCCGCCACACCGGGTCAGCCGCTGCCATGCCGTTGACCAGGCCCGGCGCAAGGCCGCCCGTTCCTCGGCACCGATGACCAGACGGCGGCCGGCCACGTCCAGCAACCAGAGCACGGCAGCCAGGGCCAGCAGCGGGGAGGAGAGATCCCGGCCGGCCCGTACCGGGGGTAGGTCGGGGGCAAAGGCCTCGACCGGGGAGGCCAGCACCCTTCCGCCGCCGGCCCGGGCAATTTCCTCCAGCCGGCCCAGATCCACCCCCGTCTCCCGGTATTCGGTCGGATAGGATACCACCAGGCCCGTTTGAGCTACCAGCGCAGGGCTGCCGCCATTTGTGGCAGTAATGCTCACCAGGTACGCACCGGGACCGGAAACCGTTGTTTGCCCCGTATACCTCCCGGGACCGGCAGGATGTAAATCGAAGGTTCTGGTCTCCCCATCAGGCCCGGTCAATACAGCTGTAAACTGGCGCACCATTTGCCAGTGCCCGGGATCATCCATGGTAACGCGGACAACAGAACCACCCGGGGCACCGGCCTGCGGGGTACCTC
This sequence comes from Desulfofundulus thermosubterraneus DSM 16057, assembly GCF_900142025.1. GTDB lineage: Bacteria > Bacillota > Desulfotomaculia > Desulfotomaculales > Desulfovirgulaceae > Desulfofundulus > Desulfofundulus thermosubterraneus. The sequence continues at coordinate 193,592 of NZ_FQZM01000003.1, forward strand.
CGGCAGCTGCCGCAGGCTCTTCGCCTTGTATAGCCGCCGCTGCTTCCGCCCCACCAACCACTTCCGCCTGCACCTGCACCGGACTGGTATCCACCGCCGGCAGGATCCACGACAGGACATTCCCCCAGAGCCTGGGGAAAACCTGACTTTGAGCCCAGGCCGCGCTCCAGCGGCCGGCTGCGTCGGGAGTCCAGGCCACGGCCCGCCCCAACCCGTACTGCCAGGCCGCCAGCACCGGATCTCCCCGGTGGGAAACGAGCACCGTTTCCGCCCGGTCTTTGGCCGTGACGGTAATGTAACCTTCCAGGGCGGGAACTTTTTCCAAACCCTGGAGCAGGGGGCTGGCTGCGGCGGCCCGGGGAAAGAAACGTTCGTTTACAGCAAAACTGCGGGTGGCCATAACCGTTTCCCTGGTAAATATGGCCGGAATGGTTTCGGCATCGGCAGTGGCGTAAAAACGCCCCCGGCCCAGTTCGGCCAGAGCCTTTAACATCCCGGCGTCTGCCCCGGGGCCCACGGCCACACAGGTGAGGGTTATGCCCTTTTCCCGCATCGCCCTTGTCAGTTCCTGATAAGACCCCCCGCTGGCCGAGATGCCGTCTGTCAACAGGATGATGTGCTTGACCCGGGTCGGGGCATCCTTTAAAGCCTCGTAAGCGCTGGCCAAAGCCGGAAAGATTTCCGTCCCTCCGCCGGCATAAATGCGCCCTATTTCCTGGCGCAGCCGCTCCCTGTCATCCGCCGGCGTCAGGGGCACTACCAGCCAGGGCTGGCTGTCAAAGGCAATTACCCCCACCCGGTCCTTTTTAGTCAGGATGGAAATGCTGCGCGCAGCCGCCTCCCTGGCCAGGCTCATTTTATCCGCCCCGCCGGCTGCCCCGCTCATGCTGCCCGATTTATCAATGACCAGCATCAGTCCCAGGGAAGGCATTTCACCCCGGCCGGAAATGCGCATTTCCACGGGCAGCGCCCGTTCCACCGGGGTACCGGCGTAACCACCGGGACCATAGGAGTCGGGCCCGCCCACCATAACCAGGCCGCCACCGCCGCTGCACCGGCATAACCAGGTGCGGCCCCGCCAGCACGGCCACAAGGAGGATCAGGATGGCAAAACGAAAAGCGACCCGGAAAATTTCCCGCCGCCAGGGCCCCCGTCCGGCCAGCCGGGCCATCTGCAGCCAGGGCAGGCGCAGGTACCAGGCGGCGGCCAGGATCACCGGCAGGGCCAGCCACCATAAAGGCTCGGTAAAACTAACGCCCACGGCTGGCCACCCCCCATTCCACCAGTACCGCAGCCAGGGCCAGGGCACTCAAAAGGCCGGCCAGGGATTGGGGCCGGGGTCGCGGGGCGGTGGAGGTTACTTCCTCCCCCTGCCGGGAACGGGGGTCCCGCACGCGCAGATCGGATTCCCGGGCATGGTATCCGTTTACGGCCACCAGGCGGCTGATCTGGTTACCGGGATAATCCCCATCCCCGCAACTTTCCACGATGCGGTACAGGCCCGGCGCAGAGGGAATCCAGGGGGCAGGTGGGAAGGGCGGGGCAAGCACCACCGGAACACCAGGCTTACCATCATCTAAATTGTTCTCATTGGGAACACTGGAAAGGGATGCTCCCCGCAAAAAAACGGCTTCCGGTGAAACCGGCTCCACCTCTATCTTCCGGGCCAGGGGCAAAGCGGCCACATTTACCTCCTGACCCGGGTAAACCTGTGCCGGCAACTCCAGGTCAGGGGGCGCCAGCCAGGAGATGGCGTTGTGCAGGAGCACGGGAAAGGCCGGGCGCAGGGGTAGATCGGATTCGTGCAGATCAAACCCCCAGGCAACCAGGCGTTTTCCCTGCCGCTGGCCGTGGGCCATCACCGTTTTCCCGGCAGCATTTACGTCGGCAGTCCAGCCGCTGCCGGTTTCCAGGGCGCGGGCAGAAGCAATATGTACCTGGGACAAATCTACATAGCGGAGCATGATACTTCCTTCCGTCCCGGCCAGGGCCGGAGGATGAAACCTGCCCCCTATTTTTAATCCGGCAACCTCCCCTGCCGGGGGGTTTACGAAAAGCGCCGCCCCCGGCGGTAGGGGAGAAATAAGGCCGTCCAGCACGGTAATCTCGTAGTTATAAGCTCCGCCCAAAAGGGATGTGTACTCTTGAGGAGTGCATTTATATACCTCAACGCCCGGCAATACGCCCAGCGCCCGTTCCAGGAAGATGTTCCCCTGGCTGACCAGCAGAACCCGCACGCGGTGTTTGTTTTCGGGCACCGCCCAGGCCTGGTTGTCCAGGGCCAGGTGATCCATCCCGACATCATCTACAGCCAGGCGCGCCGCCACCGGCACCCCGGCAGGCAAATGGGGCCACAGGAGGTGGGTACTTTCTCCCGGCTCCAGACGCCATTTCCGGGCCTGCATTTCCTGGCGGCCGGCACTAAGGTAAACCCGGCCGGAAGCCGCCCGCCTGCCATGGTTAACAACCGTTACCTGGGCCGCCTGGCCCTCTCCGGCCGGGCGCAACTGCAAACCGGCCAGGGCCACATTGGCCGCCTCATCCTTGCCCACGGTGACCAGTTCCAGATCCCCGGCATTGTCCACTGGAGCCAGGCCGCCGTCACTCACCAGGACTATCCGGGGCCGGTCCTGCTGGCGGCCCAGTGCCCGGGCCAGGGAAAGGGCCGGCCCCAGCTCCCCCGGATAACATGACGGCTTGAGCCCCTGCAGCGCCCGGTGCACCTGCCGGGAATCGGCAGCCTCACGCACTACCACCCGGGGCTGCTGGTCAAAGGCAATGACCGTCATGGCAGCCCCCTTCTCCAGGCCATTGGCCATGGCCTCCACTTCCCGCAATGCCCGGGAAAAGCGGGTCTGCCCTAAATCGGTAGCGTTCATACTGGCCGAGGCATCAAGAAGTATTATGACGCTTTTGGAAGGGGAACCCCGGTACCACACCGGCGCTGCAGCTCCCAGGGTCAGGGATGCGGCCACCAGCAACTGCAACCATAATAACAACCGGGGTTTCAGCCGCTGCCAGGGGCGGCTGGCCTCCATACTGGATGGCGCGGCCTGCCAGAAAAGGGTGCTGGGAACAATCATTTCCCGGCGCCGGGGCCGCAATATGTACAGGGCCACTATGGCCGGCAAAGTCAGGCCGAGCCACAGGAAGAGGGGGTGAAAAAAGCTCAAACAAATCGCCTCCGGTTTTAACCGTCTGCAGAATATCCCGGATAACCCAAAAGCTCCGGCAGGGAGTAGATAAACATGTCCGATCCGCCAACCAAAGTTAGTACATTGCTTGCTACGGCAGGCATTCCCTACTGCTTGATTTTATAGAAAATTGCCTCTGAAAACCTACGGCCTTGTGCCGTAGGATGAAAGAGGCATCGCCGGTAGGGCGATAAATACTTCACAAACATCTGTTTCCGTGGTATGATATTCCTGTGATCTTTGACAATCAGTATGGGGTTGCAGCGGGTCAATGGGCCGCTACGTAAAACTGATTCCCGAAAGAGACTGGTGCTTTGAAGTAAGCACGTATCTACGTAGCCAAATGGCGAAGTAGTAGACGCCCATGGACCGGGCCTTCCCGGCAAATGCCGGGATGTAGCTCACGAGGAAAGCGTAAGACCTGCGCTTTAGCAGGCAGCATTCCGATGACATGAGAAACCTTCGGGACGAAGCCCCCGGGCTTGTCCCGGGGGAGGTTCACCGCGGGTGCAATACCCCTGCCCGGGGCAAGGTAATGAAGAAGGTGCTGCCCGGCCTCTCACCGCTGTCCACCATCACCCGCCGGGCTCCCCAGCGCCGGCACAGGTCGTCCAGTTGCTCCATAAAGTTTTTCAGGCGCCGCCGGTAAGCCAGGAGCAACGCGGGGGTTACGGATACCTCCACCCGGGCCCCGCTCTCGGCATCTACCAGCGCCCATTCCCCTTCCAAACCTGGCTGCTGCTCCTGGGGAGCCATGATATGCAGGAGCGTCGTTTCCAAACCGTAACCCGCGGCCAGGCGCAGGGTTTTTTCCACCTTCTCCAGATCCAGCAGGTCGGAAAAGACGTACAGGCTGCCCGTACGGGGTGCCATGGCTAAAGCGGCACGCAGGTCCCCGGCCAGGTCGGAAACGCCTCCAAAAGTCAATCCCTCCAGAAACTGCAGCAGGCGAAAAATACTCCCCCGCCCTCCCAGAGGGGCTAAGAGGGCCGTTTGGCTCCCACCGGCCGCGGCGGCCAAACGGTCATTGCCCGCCAGGGTGCATACCCCTAGCCCGGCGGCCACCCGCAGGGCGCAACGCCCTTTGTGGGCCTCCCCGCCGTAATCCATGGAGGCGCTGGTATCCACCAGTAACAGGACGCAGTCCTGCCGCTCATCAAGAAACTCCTTAACATATAACCGCCCCAACCGGGCATAAGCCTTCCAGTCCACCCGGCGGGGTTCGTCTCCGGGCGTATACTGGCGGTAGTCGGCAAATTCCACCGCACCCCCCTTACGGCGGGAACGCCGGCTCCCGCCGGGTTCACCGCCAACGGGGTGGTAACGCACCAGGCGGTAGCCTTCCAGGCGGGCCGCCAGGCCGGGCTCTAGCAAGTACCTGCCGGGAGCCGGGTCAGGGTTCTGAATAGGATTTTGGAATTTCATAAATCCTCCGCCATTATAACGTCATGATATCGCCGGCACCGTAGCCAGTATCTCGACAACCAGGTCATCGGCCGTAACTCCTTCCGCGGCCGCTTCGAAGCCCAGGATCAGGCGGTGGCGCAGGGCGGCCGGTGCCACCCGCTGTACATCCCGGTAAACCACCTGGGGGCGGCCGTCCCGCAGGGCCTCGGCCCGGGCTCCCAGGATCAAGGCCTGCAACCCCCGGGGACTGGAACCGTACCGGATAAAACGGCGCACCCGCTCGGGGGCGTGGGGGTTTTCGGGTTGGGTTGCCAGCACCAGTCGCACCGCGTAGTTCATTATGTCTTCAACCACCACCACGTGCCGTACCAGCCCCAGCCACTCCAGGAGCTCGTGGGGCTCAAGCAGCGCCGGTACCAGGGGCTCCACGGCACCGGTGGTCCGGGCGGCAATGACCGCCAGCTCTTCGGCCGTGGGGTAGGGTACGTTAACTTTAAATAAAAACCGGTCCAGCTGGGCTTCAGGGAGGGGATAGGTACCCTCCATCTCCAGCGGGTTCTGGGTGGCCAGTACAAAAAACGGGTTGGGTAAGGGGTAGCTGGTACCCCCCACGGTTACCGTGCGTTCCTGCATGGCTTCCAGTAACGCGCTCTGGGTTTTGGGAGTGGCCCGGTTGATTTCATCGGCCAGTACAATATTGGCGAAGACCGGACCGGGCACAAAACGGAAAGGCCCGCCGCTACCCCGTTCCTCGAAGACCACGGTGCCGGTGATGTCTGCCGGCATCAGGTCCGGCGTAAACTGGATGCGCCGGAAGGTAAGGCCCATTACCTGGCCGATGGTGCGCACCAGCACCGTTTTGCCCAGGCCCGGTATGCCTTCCAGGAGCACGTGCCCCCCGGCTAAAAGGGCAATCAATACCTGGTGGACCACCTCTTGCTGCCCCACAATCACCCGCCCGATGGCTTCCTGCACTTCACCCAGCCGGCGGGTAACCTCATGTAAACGGCGGGTAATCTCCGCGCCTTCCGGTGCCAGAAGGCCAGCTCCCCATGTACCTGCCGGTCCATACTCGCTGTCTTTACCGGTTACCACCATAAAATCATCCTTTGCTTTGAGTAGATTGCTTCCTTAACTTATATGACGACGGGCAGGCCCATTTGGTTCCCACGAGGGGGGATATTTTTGTTACACAATGAGTGCTGGGTCAATATCGCTCGCCTCGTGCAAAACGGTGGCCATTTCTTCATCCTCTGTTGAAAAAAGTAGGACAAAAAGCCTCCCGTTTGGGGAACTTTTTGTAGGGTCAATTCGTCCTGAAACAAGCGCCAACGCTGCCGCCGAAAGAAAGGCAGGTAATCAGAACGAGCTGCGAAAGATTGTGCAGACCTTCTTACCTGCCGGCGCACACCTTTTAGCCCCGGAACCGGCAGGGGAGGTGGCCCAAAGCACCCGGGAATTAATTCAAACCGGCGACTTAAACCATGACGGGCAACCGGAAATTATTGCCGGTTACCGCACGAGCCAGGGCAGTGCCGGCGTCCTAATTTTAACTGGGATTAAACAGGGTCAATGGAGGAAGTTGTGGCAGGAGGAAGGCGGATATAGTTTGGAACGGCTGCAACTGACCGACATTACCGGCGACGGGCGGGATGAATTGCTTATCGGCTGGGCCATCGGCGCCTCGGCGGGCAATGGCCTGGACATCCTGGCCTGGCAGGATGGAAACCTGAAAAAATTGCCGGCACAGGTTACCACCGCCTGGAAGTGGAGGACCTGGCCGGTGAAAAAGGTAAAGACGGCCGGCAGGAACTGGCCGTCTGGGTCAAGGACACCGGTGACGCCATGGCCGTAGATGTACTGCGCTGGGATGGGAAAAATTTGATCTCCGCTGAAGACGTTTACCTCGCCTATTTCCCAAGGGTGGTGGAGTACTACCGGAAAAGGGTGCGGGAACACCCGCAGGCCAGCTTTTACTGGTACTACCTGGCGGACGCCCTGGTCAAGGTGAGGGAATACCGGCAGGCCTTGGAAGCAGCCGAAAAAGGGATGGCTGCAGACAAGGTAATCTACCCTTCTATATATGGTTTTCAACTGATTAAAGCGCGGGCGTTAACCGGCCTCGAACGCTATCATGAGGCCGTCGCCATCTACCAGGACATCATCGCCGCAGGGGAGAAAAAGCTTCCCTACCCACAAAAACCCGCCAGTATGGGTTCTGCTATCCGAAGTCTTTTAACCGCCGATCTTTCCCCCCGCATGATGGGCGAAGCCTGTTACGAAGCAGGTGAGATCTACGCCAGGTTGGGACAGAACCAAAGGGCCGTTGAATACTTCCAGAAAGCCTTGATTTACCTGCCCGGTTGGGACAAACCCCGGAAAGCCCTGGAAGACCTCAAATTAATCAAAAAATTAATTTCAGCCTAAAGTCTTCTTTCCCTAAACAAAATCTTTCTTGAAGCCGTCAAATAGATAATGATATAAGTTATAGAGGATTACCAGACAAAGGAGATGACCGGGGTGGCTGTTAAAAAGGCTTACAAGCATTTAGCCGCCTGCCTGCTCCTGGGGGCGGCGCTGGTGATCGGGGCGGCGGGCTGCGGACCGAAGGCGGGGCCGGGGCAGGCGCCGCCGGCGCAACAGGAGCAGCGAGGGCAGCCGCCGGTGCAGCCGCCCCGGCCGCTGCCGGAAAAGACAGCGGAAATTCTCGGGATAAAAGTAACCACCGGCGGCGGTACGGTCAGGGGCGGTGCGATCCACCTGGCTTCCTTCGACATGGGGCAGGGAACGATTGATTATACGCCGGCCGCGGCCATGTTTTCGCCGGACGGCCGGTGGATTGCCTTTCAGGGCAGGCAGGAACAGCCGGGCGGCCGGACGGCCGGACTGTGGGTGATGGCCCTGGACGGCTCCGGGGGAAGGCTCCTGGCCCGGAGCGGGGAAAACGAATTGACCGGCGGTACGCTGGTTCTGCAACTGCTGGGCTGGACCAGGGACAACCAGGTGGTCTTCGCCCGCCAGGGAACCCAGCCCGACGGAGCCCACCAGGGGCAGCGGGGGATTTCTATACGGGCGACCGCGCCAGATCAAGGCGAGGCCCGGGAGATAGCCTGGCTCCCCGTGCCGGAGGGCATGGTGCGCCAGGTGCAGTTGCTCCCCGGCATTGATGGCGTTTTTGTGCAGGCTTCCCGCGCCCTGTGGCGGGTGGATGTTGCCGACGGCAAAAAAACGCTTTTAAAGGATAATATCCCTTCCTACGACGGCTTTTTCTATCCCCGGCTTTCCCCCGCCGGCGACAGCTGCGTTTACGAACTGTGGGAGCCGGACCAAAAAGGGATTTTCCTCTTGAGCCTGGAAAGCGGCCGGGAAAAAGCCCTGGCGCTAAACGGCGAGAACTGGAACTTCCTTCCCCGGTATTCCCCGGACGGCAGTCACCTGGCCTATTACGCGGCGTCGTTGAAGCCCGGTCAAAAGGCCGGCCGGTCCGCCAGCGACTACCACGTCGTGCCTTTAGAAGACGGCCCCGCGCCAGTGGCGGAAGCAGTGGAAATAGTTACCCCGGACGGTCAAAAGGTTGCCCGTATAACTGTCCCCGGAGCGAAGGTGGCGAATTTCCGCTGGGGGGCGGACGGCAATCACCTTGCTTTTGCCGCGGGGAAAGTCAAGGGCAGCCCCGCCGGCCGGGCCGGAACATGGGACACGGCCGCGATGGAATGGCAGTCCCTGTGGGTGGCCGACCTCCAGGGGAAAATGACGAAAGTGGCCGATTTACCCCCCGACGCCACCCATATTATGCCCTTGAACGTCAGCCGGAACGGCAAGCAGGTGCATTACACGGTGAGCAGGCAGGATAAATGCTCCCTGTGGGTGGTCCGGGAAGGGGAAAAACCGGTCGAAGTCGCTCCCGTCGTTGATTTCTGGGATGACATCTTCCCCGCGCCCGGCTGCGCGGACGGTTTCTTCCTCGCCCGGGGTGAAGGCGGCGGCGAGGAGATTTTCCGGGTGCAGGGCGACCGGGCAACGCAAATCACCGCCGACGGCGGCCAGAAGTTAGTCCTCGGAGTAAACGGCAGGCGGCTGGCCTATATCCGGAACGAACGGTCCGGCGAAGAGGGCAGGCTGGTGGTATTATCCTGCGAATGAGACAGCGAACAGGCCCGCAAATCATCACCGACGCCATGATTATAACCGAACCATTAGATAGTTTAGATCTTCACGGCGGTTCCGTAGACCAGGATTTCGGCGGCGCCGGCGGTGACCGTGGAGGCAAATGCGTATTGAAAGGAGCAGTGGGCGGGGGAGCGGCAGTGGTACAACTGGCTCGGCTATATCAACGCCACCGCCTTCGGCCGGACGCCGGCGGAGATGGCTGCCTTTGCCCGGGAAATGATCAACTAAGTGCTGGCTTCCGGGGATGCCCGCATCCCGGCAGGCGGCGCAACTCCGGAGTTTCGGGAAGAGAGGTGATAAGCACCCGAACGCTGGGCGAACTGATTTAAGTCAACGGATGTTTGCTTAAAAATGGCCCTGGAGATGAACTTAACCGTCGAACCTTTGCAGCAAGTCATGCGCGTGGGTAACGAAAGTCTCCAGTCCCTGGGTGGAAAGTTTTAAAATCAGCTGCCCGCTGGCGATCGCCTTGAACCAAACGATCAAGGCTACCCCAAAGAAAATCATTGACGCCGGGCCGGCATAATGTTATCATAAATGCAATCATGCTGTTGGGAGTGATAAAAATGTTGCGAACCCAGATTCAGCTTACCGAGCAGCAGGTTGCCGCTTTGAAGGCCCGGGCGGCCGCTGAAGGGGTTTCTCTGGCCGAGTTAATCCGCCGGTGCATCGATCAAGCGCTTGCTTCTTCAGTGGGTCCGGAGCCAACAGAACGAATCCGGCGCGCTGCCGCTATTGCCGGTCGTTTCCGCTCCGGTACGGGAGATCTGGCGATTAACCACGACAAATACCTGGTGGAGGCTCTTGATAAATGAGTGTTTACGTGGATACCTCGGCTTTTCTGGCCGTTTTGGACGCCGACGACGAAAACCACGAAGCGGCAAAAAAAGTATGGACCGATCTGCTGGAGTCCCGCGAGGTTATTGTCTGCAACAGTTACGTGCTGGTGGAGACCTATGCCCTGGTGCAGCACCGGTTAGGCATGGCGGCAGTGAGGGCTTTTCATGAAGACGTTTTTCCCGTCCTGCAGTTGGAATGGATCGATGATTACCTTCACCGGCAGGCCGCCAACGCCCTGCTCACCGCCAACCGGAGAAATTTGAGCCTGGTTGATTGCGCCAGCTTTACCACCATGCGGCGTCTGGGAATCAAAAAAGCTTTTGCTTTCGATAAACATTTTTCCGAGCAGGGATTTATATGCATACCGGCGGCTTTAACCTGATTAACCTCGCGTATACCCATATTGACTAAAATATAGCGCTTGGGAGAAGCAGTCTCCGGCCACTATTTTCTACGTGACCCACGACGGCGGAGAGAGCTGGAACCCCACGGCCCCCCTCGCGCCGGAAGGAAATAAAGGGCTGGTCAGGAACTTCGCCGACGCCCGGCACGGCTTCGCCACTAACGGCGACCGGCTCTACCGGACCACTGACGGCGGCCGGAACTGGGCAAAGATTACCCCTTACCCGGACCTGGTGGGCGTGCGGCAACTGACGTTTGTCAACGGCAAAACGGGCTGGGCGCTAGTTTCCGAGGCCGGAAGCACCAAGACCCGCCTGCTCAAGACGGCCGACGGCGGCTCCACCCGGAAGCCCGTTACTCCCGGGCTTGCATCAAAGGAATTTACCAGAACAGGGGAAGTCAAGGGCGAATTGGAACAACTTTATAAGAACCCGGGAAGCGTTTCCCGAAGAATTGCGGCGTTTAAGCGGGATTCCCAGTCACTCTTCTCAATTGCTTGTTAGATTTCTCCCGTATTTCATTCTTCCGGTTTTACCCCCTCGAAATACTGCCATACCAGGGACTGCAGGGCCGGCGGCAGGGGCGCCCGGGACAACGATTCCTGGGCTTCGGCTTTATATGCAGCATAAACTTCGCTGTAGGGACGTATGGCCCCCAGGGTCGTGGGGGACTGGTGCAGGCCCACCTGTTCGCCGGCTTCACCGGGACGCACCTGCCCGGCCACCCGGGACTCCTCCCCCCTGCCCCCCAGCAAGGAGGGGGCGTAGATTGTCTCCATCCCTCCGCCGGAATGACCGGCCCCATGGCCGCCCGTCCCGTTGCCGCCACCACCCCTGCCGCTGCCATTGCCTCCATTGCCCCGTCCACCGGAACCGGTATTCTCTCCACCGCCGTTACCGCCGCCGGTCCGATCTCCCGTGCCCTGACCCTGACCGGTGCTTCCGGCCCCGCTCCCACCGGCACCGTCATCAGAACCGGTGCTCCCGGCAGCGCCGCCTGCCGCCCCCGGCGCACCAGTGCCTGCACCTGCCGGATTTGCGGCTCCACCGGGGTAACCGCCGGCCCCGGCCATTCCGGCCCCCGGACCGGTGGGGTAACCGGCGTTTCCGGCCATAGCCAGGGCAGATGCCGGAGCCCCCGCAGCAAGTTGTCGGGCCAGGCCGTTAAAGACGGATGATGCCGCGGCCAGCCGGGAGGCGGCCAGGGCTGTTTCCGCAAGTTCACCGAGTTCAGAGGCCAGGGCTTCACCGGCACTGTCGGAATGATTACCCTTACCGCCTCCTACCCCCTGGGAACTGCCCGCCGGATCACCCTCACCGCCGTCTTTCCCCTCCAGCACGGCCCGGGCCGCATCCCGCAGGCTCTGGCGAAGGGCAGGGGTTTTTACCGCTTCCGCCCCCTGGAACAGGGCCAGGGCCCGTTCTTCCCTTTCTTTCCCGTTAGCTGCCCCGAAGAGCTGGCGGGCCAGCTCCTGGGCTTTTGCGGCATCTCCGTTTTCCAGAGCGGCTGCTAAGCCCTTTAAAACCCGGTCATTTTTGCGCTCCCAGAGGGCCGCCAGCTCCCGGACATCCCGGTGGGCGCCGGGATTAAGGCCCCTCAGCAGATCGTCCAGCTCCCGGCTCGAACGTTCCAGCCGGGTGGCTGCCTCCATCCTATTCCGGGCCTTGCTCACCGTCCGGGGAAGGGCGGCCAGCTCACGGCGCACTTCTTCCGGCAGCAATTTCTGGGCACCCAGCTTTAAGTGCTGTATCTTTTCCACCGCCTGCCGGGACTGCCTAGCCGCCTCCGCCAGGGCTGCCCGTTCTTCACGCCGGGCGTCCCAGTGGGAAGCAAGGGGATTGGGTAGCAGGGAAAGGACGAGCAACACCGCTGCCACCAGGCCGGCATGCCTCCAGGGCCCGGCGGCGGGCATGATTGGGTAGATGCGCTCCAGACTGGAACCCAGCTCACGGCAGGCGGCCAGGGATTCCCCTACCGCCGCCCGGGCCCAGGGATCCGGCGGTGGCTGCCGGGCCAGGAGGCGATAGGCGGTAACGGCACGCCCGTCAAGCCCCAGCGAATCGGCCACCCGCACCACATCCAGGGCATCGGGACGCCGCCAGGTACGCCAGGCAACCACCAGCAGGGCCGAAACCCCGCCCGTTACGGCGGCCCACAGGCCCGGCAAACCTACCGGCGTCAACCGCAGCAAAACCAGTGTTCCGGCGGCCAGGGCCATCCCCCATAAAAGAGCCAGACGCAGGCTCTCCAGCAGGTAGCGGGTGCGCACCCGCCTCAACAGCGGCGACAGGGCATCCGCTAGGCCAGCATGAGGCCAGCCATGGCGTTTCTTTTGAAAAGACAACAATATTACGCGAATGCCATTGCTCATAACGGAATCCCTCCCTGCCCCCTGGCTCTGGCCCGCCGGGAGACCAGCCACACCGACCAGGGTTTGCGGGGGGCAATAACCAGAATCGATACTGCCAGGGAGATCACTGCCAGTATTCCCTGGCAGAGAGCAAAACGGGACCAGGGTGGCAACGCACCCCACCCCCGCTCCGGCGGGGGAACACCGGGAGAACCGGGATTTGTGCCGGGATAGACTCCGTAGGCATAACTCATTTTCCGGGCGTAAGCACTGGCCGGGTCCATCTGAAATTCACGCATGATCTCGTTAAGTAACGTGCCTACAAGGGGAATGCGCCCGCTCATGGCCAGCCCCTCACCTTCCGTACCCGGCAGGGCTGGAGAGAGGGCTGTCAGGGGGCTCAGGTAAACATACCAGGGTGGGCCGGGAACGGACTGCCACGGCTCACCAACCGGCACGGGCATATCTCCCGCCGGCTGCCTGCCGGCACTGACCACTCCTGCCACTACCAGGGAACCAAAGACCAGCATAAAGACCAGGACCAGGGAAACAATGGTGGCCGCCTGGCTGCGGCGTAAAATGGCCGACAGGGCCAGGCCCAGGGCGCCGTAGCCCAAACCGGTGGTTAAGGCCACCACCAGGGCCATGCCCATGTTGGACAGGGGCACTCCCCCGAAGAGAAAGACCACCGCCAGCACCGGCAGGGCAGCCAGCACCAGGAAGAGGAGGTAGGCCACCGAGGCCAGCCACTTGCCCAGGACAATTCCCGTTAAAGAAGCCCTGGTCACCAGCAGGAGATCATAGGTACGTCTTTCCCGCTCGCCGCTGATGGCTCCCGCGGCTATGGCCGGGGCAATAAAGGCCAGAAGCAGTATCATGCCCAGGACCAGAAGGCTGTAGAGGTTTAGGCCCACCTGAGGCATGATCTGGCTGGTGCGATCGGTCATGAGCCATAGAAAGGCCACCGTACCGGCACTCATCAACCCCAGGTAAAAGCTGAGTAACAAAGGGGAACGCAGTCCCCGGGTACGGCCACGCATTTCCTTGCCCAGCATGGGAACCAGGCCGTTGCGCAGTCCTTCCCACTGGTTCCAGAGGAATGCTTTTAGCCACTCCCTCCGGTGCCACCGCGTCGTCTGGCCGCTCCCGGCCGGTCCCGGCGGCCCGGCAGTGTGATCAGTCCTATCCCTTTCTCTGCTCATGCTTCGCCCCCCTCCCTGGCCAGTTGTAGAAAGGTATCCTCCAGGCTCTGCTGCGTCTCGGCAAAATGGGTTACGGCCGCCCCACTGGAGATCATCTCCCTTAACAGGGCCGCCGCCTGGGCCGGACCGTTGGACAGGCTGAATTCAACCTGTTCCTCCGTGGCGTTGATGATTTCCACGCCGGGCCACGCTTCCAGGACGGCCAGCGCCGGGACCAGGGACCCGTAACAGCGCACGATAAAATTCCGCCGGTGTGCAGCAGCCAGCACTTCGTGCAAAAGCCCCTGGCGTATTATGCGGCCTGCCGTAACCATGCCGATGTGGGTGCAGAGATCGGCCAGCTCCGACAGGATGTGGCTGCTGATAATGATGGTCTTGCCCAGACGGCACAATTCCTTTAATATTTCTCTCATTTCCACCCGGGCCAGGGGGTCCAGACCGCTGGCCGGCTCATCCAGGAGCAACACCTGGGGATCGTGGATCAGGGAACGAGCCAGGCAAAGGCGCTGTTGCATCCCCCGGGACAGGGTATCCACAAAAGCATCTCGCTTATCCCCCAGTTCCACCAGCTCCAAAAGGTCATCCCGTAACCTGGCCGCCCGCTGGCCCCGGATGCCGTAGGCAGCGGCGTAAAACAAAAGGTATTCCCCCACCCTCAGGTCATCGTACACGCCAAAAAAATCGGGCATGTACCCCACCACCCCCCGCACTGCCCGGGGATGGCGCACCACATCGTAGCCCGCTATTTCGGCCGCGCCGCCGTCGGGCAGCAGCAGCCCGGCCAGGATGCGCAGGGTGGTGGTTTTACCGGCCCCGTTTTGACCGATGAACCCGTAAATGGCCCCCGGAGGCACCGTCATATCCAGCCCCTGCAATGCCATTACCCTTCCGTAGTATTTAACCAGCCCGCTGGTACGGATCATTCCATCACCCCCCTGTAGGCCACCGTCGGCGGCAGGAAGTAAAATCCTCTCCCGGAGGAAAAGCTCTCGCCATTTACCCGCAGCAGTACTTCCCCGCCCGGCCTGACATATTCTTCAGGCAGGGTAAAACTTTTGGCCCCTGCCAGCAGCTCCCAGCGCCCCCGCCCGGGGTGATACACTTCCAGCGCTCCCGGAGCTACATCTGCCGGCTGGGAAACAGGCGGTCCCACAGACCCCTTGGGCATGCCGGGTGTGGACCGGGTGGGAAAGAAGGGCAGTTCCACCGTAATCCCCTTTACCCTCGCCCCGGCAGGCAAACCAGGTCGGAAGGCATAGGTAATGGAACCGCCATCCAGGCCAATCAGGTTATTATGGCCGGAGACACCCTGCACCTGCATATCCACCGGTTGAGGCACAACAAGGCCCGCGGGCAAGTCAAAAGCACCTCTGGGGATCGCCAGTTCCGGGCGCAGGAAAATCATGCTGAGGTAGTGGGTTTTGGCCCGCAGGTTTTTCACTTCCACGTCCTGCAGCGGGTCGTGGGTCCAGGCCACCAGGGTCAGGGGCTGGCCCACGTTCTCCACCGGCCCGTAACGGTACATGTTCAGCCACTGTTCCAGCATCATGGCCCGGCGCTGCTCCTCCACAGTCAGCGGCCGGGGCGGGGGCTGGTACTCCGGCGAGTGAGGCACTAGGAGCAGCGCCTGACCACGCTTATCATCCCTGCGGCCTTCGGGTTGCAGGAAAATCTGCCAGGTGGGCAGGTTGGGACGGGGCATCCCCTGGGGATTGTAAACAGGCGGACCTGGAATGGGCATGTCCACGGCTGCCTCCTGACCCGGGGCTAAATCCCCTAAACCCCGGTAATCCTGGCCCAGGAGCAGGGTAACGTGGTCCAGGTGGAGGGAGGTGCCGTTTTTCACCGTACCGATCAGCCGGGTTCCCTCAACCCGCAATTTAGCCGCCAACCCGACAACAGCCCCCGCCATGTCCTGGTGGAAAGCCAGGGTGCGCATGGTCCACCGGGAATCATCGCTGAAACGAACCTCCAGGTCGTTGCCGCGGATTACGGTATAGGGCGGTTCTGTGGGCGGGCCGTAAATCTCCCAGGGCCGGCCCCCAAAGGTTTGTACCTGTACCGAACGGTCACCCCCGGCCAGGGTGGCGGTAAAGGTGGACCGGGTGGGAGCAAAAAAGCCTACCGCCGTATATCCTTTAACCCGGTCCCCTGTGGCGGCATCGGCCACCTGTACCGTGTTGACCAGTACACCGGTTCCCGTCTGGAACATGTGAATGTAAAGGCTACCGGTAAAAATTACGGCCAGCAGGGGTACGGCCAGCCAGGTAAACTCGGGCCGCTGGAGCCGCCGTAAGAGCAGGTAAATTAACGGCCCCGCCACCACTATATAGGCCAGCAGGCAGATCCCCACCACCCACCAGCGGGGAAAAGCCGTCTGGGGCAGGTTATTGGGCAGGTGGGATATGTTCCCCAACCGGGCCATGGGGGAATTGGGGCTGAACCTGTACTCCTCCCGACCCCTTGCCATCAGGAGCTTCTCCCACAGGGCCCGGCCCAGGGCGCCGTGATTGAAGGGCTCTTGATTGGGATCAAAGGTGAGTACGGTAATCCTGCCGCTACCATAATCTTCCTGCAGTCCCAGGGGGCCCTCCGCCGGCCCCCACCAGGTCCCCTTCCCGACCAGACGCGCTACGGGGGCGCCGGTTACCACTGAAGAAGGCTGCTTTAACCAGGCGGCCGCCGGTTGCCAGTTGCCCCGGTCAGTTATGCCCTCGCTTTTAATGGTGGTTGTTCCAGAGGGCAGGACGGCCAGGGTATCGTTAATCTCAAGCCCTCCAGCCAGAACCAGGTGGCCTCCAAGCTCCACCCAGCCGGCCAGGGCCCGCCGCTGTTCTTCGGTCAAGGTACCCGCCCCGGACCCGGTAACCAGGATGGTGGTAAAGGCATTTAAGTCCTCACCGCGCCGGGGGAAAAGATCGGCAGTCAGCGGGATTACCTGGGGAGCCCGGGGAACACCGTCGGGCATGGTCAAACGCACTTTCTCCAGCGCCGGAGGCACCTGCCCGAGCACCCCGACGGCACCTGCCATGGGACCAGATATCATGCCCGCAGTGCCCGGCACATTCACTTCTATGCTTCCCAGGACTTTTTGCCCCTCCAGAAAACGGAAGATCATCTTGTCCCCGGGACCGTGCCAGGGAAACCACAGCACCACACGCTTTTCCGCACCGGCAGGCAGGGAAACTTTCTCGCCAAAGGCCGAAGCGGGAATAAAAATGGGCGGCCCCGGTTTGGTACCGGGTGGAGAACCGGGCGACGGGGGTGGTTGGTGCTTATAGTGGTTGATTACTTCCACCACACCGCTGATGTCCCGCCCGCTGTTATTTTTCAGGCTTACCACCGCCGGACCAGTATTACCCGGCACCACCTGTCCCTGCCAGCCCAGTTCTACGTTCATTTTGACGGGACCGGACCGGGCAGTTGCCGCCGGCGGCGCAGCAAAAACCACCCGGGAAAAACAAAAGAGCAATACAAGTGTGAGTATGGCGGCCAGCCAGCGCCATGCCGGCAGCCGCCGGAAAAATTGTTCGGCGACACTGTGGCAGCAACCTTTCTCCGCCGGCAAAGACAGATACTGGCCCGCACACGCGCAAAAACCTTGATTTCCCGCCAGCGATTCAGTTAACCGTTGGGAAACCTTCCGCCACATCAACCCTTTTGACCCCACCCCTTTCGTTTCATCCTGCTCATTCCAACCAGGCTTTCGTGATAAACCCATCCTGTTCTCCCCCTTTAGCTAACTGCAAACTAAAGTGCAATAAAGCCTGGCGCCTGCATCAATCCGTCCAGACCGGACCTTCTCCCCCGGCACATTCCTGTACCATCTCGTACCTCTACATCATAGACGAACTGGATGGCCCTCTGGTTCCATTGTCGGGCAAATTTTTGGGGAAAATTGTTCCGGCAATCTTCATTTTGAAGATTAGCAGGCGCAGGGGGGTAGATTGTTTTTACTTTACGCAAAATTTTTCCCGGGTGGCAGGAATTTCTTGTTTTATGACGAAGAAAAAACAAGAGGCTGGTTATTCCTACCTGGAGAGACCTTACAACATGTTTGGAGAAACATTACCCCAGGCATTGCTGGCATTACCCGTACAGGACCTGCCTGAAAGTATTGTCATGACCATGGCCGTTTTTGCCCTCCTGGGCCTGCCGCTGGAATGGAAAAAGATTACAGCGGTAGCCCTTTTGCAGACAGCCACCAACATGGTGCGTCTATTGCCCATTGCCTTTGGGATGCACACGGTGATTTTGACGATTTCCCTGGCAATTTACACCAGGATGTTTACGGGTGTCAAGCTTAGTAAGATTTTTCTCGCGATCGTAATTTGTTTTATAGTTATATTTACGGTAGAACTGATAAGCGTTAAGCCGCTAATGACTATGAGTAACCTTTCATATGAACAGGCAGTTAAAAACCCTCTGTTAAGGGGCCTTTTCAGCCTTCCCTATGAGGTTGCCTTATTAATGCTGGCCCTGGGGAAAAACTACTTCAACCAGCGGAATCGCAAACAAGTATCCAGGTGATGAACTCGATGGCTCGCTTTAGTCCCTCCCGGGAATTAGCCGGTTACCTGCGCAAAACCCTGGCACTGACAGAAGAGCAGGAAGAGATTGCGGCCTATAGCCTGCTGATCCTCTTTCAGACTGTCATCTCCCTGCTGGGCGTGTCGCTGGTGGCATGGCTGGCAGGGTGCCTGCCGGCCGCCCTGGCAACACTTTTTACAAGCGCCTTTCTGCGCTCTTTTTCCGGAGGCGCCCATTGTACTTCGCCCGCAAGGTGTACTATTTTAAGTATCCTGACTGTCCCGTTGTTTGGAACGCTGGCAACCAATCTTGCACCATTTTTCTCACGCCCTTTACTGGCCCTGGTGATTCTGGCCGGCGGGGCACTGGCTTTTGCGGTTGTCTGGCAACTGGCGCCGGTGGATTCCCCGGCCAAGCCCATTACCTCATCACGGGAACGGCAACGTTTCCGTTGGCTGTCATTAGCAGCAGTGTTGAGTATTGTTACGTTTCAACTCGCTCTTCTATTACTCTCCAGCCCCAACATGGCAATTCTTATCCTGGCTGCTGAAATGGGTATGCTGTGGCAGGTTTTTTCCCTGACCCGCACCGGCCACCGCTTTGTAGCCAGGTTAGACAAAGCATTTAATTTCATCTAAATGGAGGTGATCCACCAATGAAGCGGATGTATTTTAGTGCTTTAACAGCTCTTTTCACTGTGTTGCTTTTTGTAGCCACGGTCAGTATAAAACCCGCATGTGTCTCTTTATTTTATCAGCCTGAAATACCCCGGGGTTTGAAAAAGTAAGCAAAAGTAAGCATTTATAGCTGTTTAGGAGAGGTGACCACCTCTCCTAAACGCCTTTATATTTGTTGGTGAAAACTTATGAGTACGCGGAAAGAAAAAAGGGAACGAGATATTGCCGAGCATATCCTATCTACCCATATAGCATGCATTCTTTTATGTCTTCTGGTTTTGCCAGCCCTATATGACTTAAAACCGTGGCAAACCTACCAAAGCACTATTTATTACTGGCTTTTTCCATCTATAGCCATATCCCTTTTTCTGGTAACCTATCTGTTACAAAAATTTTACTCAATTAAATTAGGTAATGCCAGCGAACTATTAATAATTTCCATCCTACTACCCCTCACCCTTTCCCTGGCCGTAGCCTTTCCGGCAACTAAATTCCTTCTCCTTATACCGGTAATTATCGCCGCTACCACCTGGGGCAAAAAGGTAGGGGTGGCCGTGGCCGCCTTTTCCAGCTGCGTGGTGCTTATCAGCGATTTATCCCCCATCCTGCATCCTTTTTCACCCCGGGCTTTCCAGATAGATCTGGTCAATGCCGGCGTAATTGTCCTGGCAGGGTGGTTTATCGGCGGGCTTACGGATATCGAAACCGAAACCAGGAACACCCTGATCCACCTGGCCAATACCGACGGCCTGACCGGGCTTTACAATCACCGGTACTTCCAGGAAGAGCTGCGCCGCCGCCTGACAGAAGCCGAAAAAACCGGCAGGCCTTTAAGCCTGATCATGATGGACATAGATTACTTCAAGTTCTATAACGATACCTTCGGTCACCAGAAGGGCGATCAAGTCCTGGCCACCATCGGCCGTATACTGGCCCGGCTGGTAAAGGAGCCTTTTTTTGCGGCCCGTTATGGAGGGGAAGAATTTATAGCAGTCATGCCCGGGGCGGACCGGGAGGCAGCCCGGGAACTGGACGAGCAGATCAAGCGGGAGGTGGCCGGTTTTCCCTTTGAGGGTGCGGAAAACCTGCCGGCAGGCAGGTTGACCATCTCCTCGGGCATAGCCTGCTACCCCGGGGACGGTACCACCGCGCGGGAACTGGTCCGGGTGGCGGATGACGCCCTTTACCGGGCCAAATACGGCCGAAAAACCCACCTGTACTTCTCGGTGGTGGACGAACTGCGCACCTTTAGCCACTCGGAAAAGGAGCTCTTTAATTCATTAAAAACCCTTCTTACCATTATCAACGCCAGGGACCGTTATACCTTTGGACACTCCGAGCGGGTGGCCGGTTACGCCGTTGCCCTGGCGGAGAGGATGGGGCTTCCCCCGGATCATGTCAGCCTGCTCCAGTGCGGCGCGTACCTGCACGATATAGGCAAGGTTGAGATACCGCCGGAAATACTGAACAAGCCCGGCAAACTGGATCAAAATGAATGGGAGATGATTAAAAACCACCCCGAGTGGGGTGGGAACATTGTACGCCCCCTAACCCTGCTCTCGGCCATTGTCCCGCTGATCCGCCACCATCATGAAAACTACGACGGCAGCGGTTATCCCGATGGCCTGGCCGGAGAAGAGATCCCCCTTTTTGCCCGTATTTTGCGCATTGTCGATAGCTTTGACGCCATGACCACAGACCGCCCCTATAAAGGGGCTAAAACCCCTCTGGAAGCATGCATGGTATTAAAAGAAGAAGCAGGGAAAATGTTTGATCCCCACCTGGTCGAATTATTCACAAAGTTTATCCTGGAGCAGGAGGAAAAAAAGAACTCTATTTCACCTCAATCCCCCCGAAGACCGGCGGTGGGTTAAGTGTATTTACATTCCACCCGTGATATGGCTGCCGGCAGTGATTCCAGAATATCGCCGGCCAACAAGCCCCGCATACCTTTTTCCCGGGCGGCCATGTCACCGGCCAGGCCGTGCAGGTATGCCCCCGCCGCCGCCGCCCGGGGAGCACTCATGCCCTGGGCCAAAAGCCCGGCAATTATCCCGGTAAGAACATCACCGCTACCTCCAGTGGCCATACCGGGATTACCGGTGGGATTGATATAAGTAGTGCCGTCGGGGCAGGCGACCAGTGTAGCGGCCCCTTTCAGCAGGGCCACTACTCCCCAATTTGCCGCCGCTTCCTCCGCCACCGCTAGGCGCCGGGAGCGGACTTCCTCCAGAGGACGCCCCAGCAGGCGGGCCATCTCCCCTTCGTGGGGCGTAACCACCGCGGGTACGGAAATACGACTCAACAGCTGTACATCGCCGGCCAGGGCGTTCAGGCCATCGGCATCGATGACGCAGGGCACCCGTAACACCGGCAACAACTCCCGCACCAGGGCCACCGTTTCCAGGTGCCGGGAGAGACCCGGGCCAATGGCCAGCACATCGGCTTTTTCCAGCAGGGCCAGTATTTCGCTCCGGGCGTTGCGGGCCAGCGTTCCCTCCCCTGTTCCGGGCAGCCCAACCGTCATTACTTCCGTCAGCTTTACCGCCACCACATCCTGCAGCTCTGCGGGCACGGCCAGGGTCACCAGCCCGGCCCCGGCCCGGACAGCACCCAGGGCCGCCAGGCAGGCCGCGCCGGTCATACCCCGGGAACCGGCCACCACCAGCACCCGGCCACAGGACCCTTTGTGAGCCCAGGCGGGCCGGGGAGGCAACCATTCCCGGATCATTATTTCCGTGATCAGGTAACGACCGGGGGTGCCTTCCTCCAATAAAAAAGAAGGTATGGAAATATCGGCCACATGCAGTTCCCCAACGTGGCTGCGCCCGGGCTCCTGCACCAGGCCCAGCTTGGGCAGAGCAAAGGTTACGGTATGGGTGGCCCGCACACAGGGGCCATGCACCTGCCCGGTGTCGGCTTCCACCCCGGAGGGTATATCCACGGCCACCACCGGCTTGCCGCTGGCATTGATGGCCTCAATCACTCCCGCCGCCGGCTCCCGGGCTGCGCCTTTAAATCCGGTACCAAAGATGGCATCCACCACGGCGTGGGCGCCTACCAGGAACAGGCGGACCGCATTCAAGTCCTCGCCCCTGGCCACGGGATACACCGGCTGGCGCATCTTCTGCCAGATAGCTAAATTTACTGCCGCATCTCCGGTAATTTCCTCCGGTTCAGCCAGTAACAAAACCTTAACCTCCGCCCCGGCATTAAACAGGTGACGGGCCACCACCAGTCCGTCTCCCCCGTTATTACCTTTGCCGGCAAACACGGCCACCCGTTTTCCCGCCACCTCACCCAGCACCTGCCGGACGACCCGCACTACCGCCAGACCGGCATTTTCCATCAACACCAACCCCGGTATGCCGTAATCTTCTATCGCAGTGCGGTCCAGCTCACGCATCTGCCCTCCGGTAACCACCCGCATGGGCAACACCTCGCTCAATCAGTTAATCACCAAGAGCCACAGCAAAAGCTACGGCATACGAGCCATCGTGGGAAAGAGTGATCAGAAACTTTTTAATGCCCCGCTCCCGGGCAAGCAGGGCAGCCCGACCATGCAACTCCACCCCGGGGGCACCGTGCCTGTCGCGAACTATTTCCACGTTCCGCCAGCTGCAGCCCGCAGTTAATCCGGTGCCCAGGGCCTTTAATACCGCTTCCTTAGCGGCAAAACGTGCTGCGTAACAGGGGCAGGGATCCCGGCGGGCCGTACAATACCGGCGCTCCTGCCAGGTAAAAACCCTGGCCAAAAATCGTTCCCCAAATTTCCCTATCGCCTGCCTGATTCTGTCCACGGAAACCATATCCGAACCAATGCTACAGATACTGCCTCGTATATCGCGTTCCATTTTATCTTTCAATTTTCCTCCAATAAATTTAAATCCTAGCTTTTTAATAGTTCTCCTTGAAATGGCAAAACCCTGCCGTTAAACCCCTTCTCCATTGTTAATGAAGGTCCCCCGGAGTTTAAAGTTCACCCATTCGGGAAAAGGAATCCCCGACCGGGCAAAGAACTCGCTCTCTGCAGCCCGCTCATCATCCTTTTCTTTGAGAAATTCCCTTACCGCCCGCCGGGTGAGGGCGTAAAGCTCATCGTCCACCAGACCCTGCTCCATTAGCAAAACGCGCAAGGCGAGATTCTCCTCTTCTAGAACCTTAACCCGGCTGAAAAGCTCAATGAACATTAAACGAATTATGTCTTCATCCAGGGGGCGCTGTACGTCGCCCAACAGGTTCCAGATCTTCTGGTCGCTTAACATATCCCAGACGGCCTGCATCGACATCACCATCCATGCCAGGTTTGTACTCAAAAACGATTTCCTTCCAGAGCCTCCGGCATAGTTTTTACAAAAAGGGATTTGTTTATACCGCTGCCAACATACAGAACCAAAACGGAAGCTTTAACAAACCAGGGATATTTCAGGGCACCTGAATAAAAAAACGGCACGACCATTTTAGCCATGCCGTTTCCTCTAGATACCGTCACCCAATTACTCAGGACGGCAGTCGTCCCCCGTTCATAGTTCGTTCAGAAGCCCAAGATCTTGCGCAACTTCTTTGCCTGGGCCCGGCTTACCGGCACCTCGCTGTTTTCCTTGTCGTCAACCACCAGGTTGTAAGTGCCGTTGAAGAAGGGCACGATTTCCTTTACCTTGTGGAGATTTACTATATAGCAGCGGTGGGTGCGGAAAAACATGTTGGGGTTTAAGCGGGCCTCCAGTTCCTTTAAGGTGAAACGGGTAAAAAACTTATCGGCATATGTTTTGATGTAGATATAGTCCTGCTCCGTGAAGGCGTACACAATATCTGACTCGGCAACCAGCACCGTTTTGCCCTGCTTTTCCGCGGGGATACGGTCGATCTTAAATTGACCCGCCCCGTTGCCACCCCGGACAGCTGGCGTAACCAGGTCCTCCTCCGTAGCCGCAGCTTCGGCCGGAGAGAGCTCCTGGTATTTTTTCAATACTTTGTCTACGGCTTTTTTCAACCGGGCCTGATCCACCGGCTTCAAAAGGTAATCCACCGCATTGACTTCAAAGGCCCGCACCGCATATTCATCGTAAGCGGTTACAAAAATTACCTGGGGTTGCCTGGGCAACTCCTGGATAACCGCCCCCAGCTCAAGGCCGCTCATCCCGGGCATGGAAATGTCCAAGAAAAGAATCTGGTAGTCAAGAGCCTTGATTAGAGCCATAGCTTCCTGGGCATTGGTGGCCTCTCCCACAATCTCGATATTTTCAAAATTGCTCAAGGCGTAACGTAGCTCCTGCCGGGCCGGATATTCATCATCTACTATAAGCGCCTTTAACTTCAACTGAATTCCCCTCCCCTTGCCCCAGCTTGCACAACAAAGGTACCCGCACATAAACCGACGTTCCGGCATTGGGCGCACTGATAATGCGCAGGCCATAATCTTTGCCAAAAAGGCTCTTTAACCGCTCATGCACATTACTGAGGCCAACACCGTTGCCCGAACCGACCCCGGGCCGGAGCACCTCGGACAATCTTTCCGGGGGTATACCCACCCCGTCATCTCTAATCACAATCAGCATATCCTCATCCAACCGCTGGGCCGTAATTTGTACCGTGCCCTGTCCAGGTTTGGGGAGAATCCCGTGTTTAACGGCATTCTCCACCAAAGGCTGGATGGTCAATACCGGCACCTGGTAGTCCAGCAGCTCCCGGTCAATATTCCGGATTACCCGCAACTTCTCACGAAACCGCGCTTTTTCCAGAATAAGGTAAGTGTTCAGGTATTCTATTTCTTCCCTTAAAGTGTTGAAATGGCCGTGGCGCTTTAAAGCGTGGCGGAAAAAGGAGGCCAAACGAATAAGCAGGCGCCGCGCTGTTTCCGGGTTTGTACGGCTGAACATAATGATCGTGTTAAGGGTATTGAATAAAAAATGGGGGTTTATCTGGGCATGCAGAGCGTCCAGCTCCGCTTTAGTCACCAGCTGGGCCTGCCGGTCCAGCTCCGCCAGCTCCATTTGCATGCCCAGCAACTGGGCCAGACCTTCGGCCAGCTTAACCAGGTTCTGGGGGATTTCCCCCGGCTGCGTCCGGTAAAGTTTAATGGTTCCCACAATTTCCTCTTTGCACTTAAGAGGGGAAATAACCGCCGACTCCAAAGGACAGTGCGGAACGGGACACTGCAGATCCCGGCCGCTACGCACCACCTTGAGTTCGCCCGTAGCCAGTACCTCCCGGGTGGCATCGGTCATGATGGATCCTCCGGGCTGGTGGTGGTCGGACCCGGCACCGATGTAAGCCAGAACTTTCTCCCGGTCAGTGATGGCCACGGCCGCCACGTCGCTGATTTTTTGAATGATCTCCGCAGTTTTGGCCGCCGTCTCCTCGTTTAACCCCCGGCGCAAATAGGGCAAAGTTTCGCTGGCGATTTGGAGGGTGGAATCCAGAGGATGCTGTTCTGTCTTTAAGTTAATAATTTTTTGTTTTTGAATGTAGTCACTGACCACAAAGGCAGCCACGGCATTGACGCAAACCATGGCCAGCACCAGCTTCCAGGCCAGGGGGTCCCATAATAGAACAAAACCGGTGGCTAAAAAATTGATCGGCAACCAGCGGGCAATTACCCCCAGGGCCAGTTTTCTCTGCACTGCACTACCCTCCCCTCCCTATATTTTTTTAACAATTCATAACATTTTTAAGATATAAATTCATTAACCGGTTAACTTTATTATATTAATTCCACATTAAAATGTCTATTCCTTCATTAAGCAAAAACCGGACGGCGGGCAGGAAAAAAGCGGGCGCCGCCAGTGCCCGCTGTTTACTGCTATCGCAAAAAATAAATGGACCCGCCGGACGGCGGGCGGAGGTAATGCCCAAGTATTCACTTAAACCGCCCCCGCAGGCGGAAGCGCTGGCATAACCGCCGCCCGGCAGGCCCAAATTACATTTAGCTTTCCTGTGATTCGTACTGTTCCTTAATTTGTGCCACCACCGAGGGATCTGCCAGGGTGGTGGTATCTCCCAGCACCCGGCCCTCGGCGATATCCCGCAGCAGGCGCCGCATGATCTTACCACTGCGGGTCTTGGGCAGTTCAGCGGTGAAGAATATATCCTCCGGCCGGGCCAGGGCGCCGATCTTTTTGACCACGTGGGCTTTTAATTCATCAATCAGTTGAGGCGTCCCCTGCACTCCTTCCTTCAGGGTAACGAAGGCACTTACGGCCTGGCCTTTGACCTCGTGGGCCTTGCCGATAACAGCGGCCTCGGCCACTGCCGGGTGATCCACCAGGGCGCTCTCAATTTCCATGGTCCCCAGGCGGTGCCCGCTGACGTTAATCACGTCATCCACCCGGCCCATGATCCAGAAGTAGCCGTCCTCATCCCACCTGGCCCCGTCACCGGTGAAGTACATATTCTCAAACCGGCTCCAGTACTGGGCCACGTAACGGTCGGGATCGCCGTAAATGGTGCGCAGCATGGCCGGCCAGGGGGACTTGAGGACCAGGTAGCCACCGCCGCCCAGGGGTACATCCTTGCCGGTATTATCCACCACGGCAGCCTCCACACCCGGGAAGGGTATGGTAGCGGAACCGGGCTTTAAGGTGGTAACACCCGGTAGCGGTGAAATCAGAATCATGCCGGTTTCCGTCTGCCACCAGGTATCCACAATGGGGCAGCGTTCGTTGCCGATGTACTTGTAGTACCACATCCAGGCCTCGGGGTTAATGGGCTCTCCCACTGTGCCCAACAGGCGCAGGCTGGAGAGGTCGCGCCTGGCGGGCCACTCGGTACCCCACTTCATGAACGCCCGGATGGCCGTGGGAGCAGTGTACAGGATATTGACGCGATACTTTTCCACAATGGCCCAGAAGCGGTCCCTTTCCGGCCAGTCCGGACTGCCTTCGTACATCACCGTGGTACAGCCGTTGGCCAGAGGTCCATACACGATATAGGAATGGCCGGTCACCCAACCGATGTCGGCGGTACACCAGTAAATGTCATCGTCCTTGACATCAAAGATCATCCGGTGCGTGGTGGAAACTCCGACCAGGTAGCCGCCGGTGGTGTGCACCACGCCCTTGGGCTTGCCGGTGGTACCGCTGGTATAAAGAATGTACAGCATATCCTCGGCATCCATGTGCTCCGGCTCGCAACCGATGGGAGCCCTGGCCATCATTTCATGCCACCAGTAATCGCGCCCCTGGGCAAAGTTAATGTCCTGGCCGGTGCGTTTAACCACGAGCACTTTTTCCACACTGGGGCACTCGGCCAGCGCATCGTCACAGTTCTTCTTCAAGGGTACAATGCCGCCCCGGCGCCAGCCACCGTCAGCGGTAATGACCAGCTTGGCCTGGCAGTCGTTGATGCGATCACGCAAGGACTCGGCGCTGAAACCGCCAAACACTACGCTGTGGGGAGCACCGATGCGGGCGCAGGCCAACATGGCAATGGGTAATTCGGGAATCATCGGCAGGTAGATGGTCACCCGGTCACCCCGCCGGACGCCCAGCTCTTTAAGCACATTGGCGCATTTAGTTACTTCCCGGTACAGATCCTGGTAGGTCAGCACCCGGTCGTCCCCGGGCTCCCCTTCCCAGATGATGGCCGCTTTAGTCCTCCGCCAGCTATTCAGGTGGCGGTCGATGCAGTTATAAGAAACGTTTAATTTACCGTTTACAAACCACTTGAAGAAAGGAGCGTTGCTGGTATCCAGCACTTTGTCCCACTTCTGGAACCAGTCCAGGTTTTCGGCCTGCCTGGCCCAGAAAGCCTCGCGATCTTTCTTTGCCTCTTCATAAGGGGAGGTATCTTTTACCAACGCCTTCTCGACAAAATATGCCGGCGGCGGGAATGTCCGTTCTTCCTTTAATAAAGCCTCAAGAACCTTATCTTCATTGGCCATCAAATCAGACCTCCTTTTCCTATTTTGAAAATGTTAGTATCCCAGGCAGAACCAGGTGCCAGCATCACCCCCACACTAAGCCAGCGCGAGTGTTTTCTTTTTCTGCAAAGAATTTTACACCATAAGTTAATAAATTTTAAGAATTTTAAGTCCAATTGACAAATTATAGCCCCAGCGTGTTTTTAAAATATGTAAATGGTAAAACGCAAACCTCCGGTGGAGCGTTCACCGTTGGCGGGCAAAAATAAACACTCTGCCCCGAATCCCCAGGACAAAGTGGAAAAATGTTTTCAAGGCCAGATAATATATAGCTTATCCAGGCCTGCATGCCGGATTCCCAACCAGTGAACAGTCATTCACCGTGCCTTTTCATCCGTTCGGCAGTTCAGGTTTATAGCAAAAAGCGAGTTTGCGGTAAGGCAAACGTTAAATAAAACCACTAGCACTGGCAGGTGCTGCGTTGTCCGAAGCGAACCTGCCTGGATGGTAGTGTTTAATCCACCAAAAGACACAACGGCAAGCAGGCGCGCATTTTTCAGGCCATATCCTCCAGGATTTCACCTATAAGCCAGAACAGGTCAATGGTCCGCACCACGCCACACAAGTTATCCCCGGCCATCACCGGTACGGAGTTGACCTTTTTATTCAACATAAGCAGCGCAGCCTCCCACAAAGCTGCATCTTCATTGATAAAGGCCGTTTCCACAGGGCGCATGACTTCTTTGACCGTTATAAATTGCTCACTCCAGCGTGGGGGCAGGAAAAAAAGACCCACCGGATCGCCTTTCAGCAAATCATCCAGGAGGGCCTGGAGCTGCAGTGCCCGCAACAACCCCCGCAGGGTAAGTATACCGACGGCGCGTCCCCGGCTGTTGTAAACCAGTGCCGATTGAAAGCCCATCCACGTGCCGTCTTTACAGCGGAAATATTCCCGGAACAATTTGAAAGCCGAAGCCACGTCCGCATCTTCGTGCAGTGCCGGGAATTCTCCTGCCGGGACCATAATTTCTCGCACCTTCAGCCGCAGGGGCATGAGACCTTTGCACCTCCCCCAGGGTTTAGCCGGTCTTGGCCTCATTGATCTTTTCAATATATTCATGGGTTACAAAAATAAATTCCGTCAGCAGTCGCGCGATTTCTTCACAGTCACGTGTCGATATGCGTTCGTTCAAGGGAAAGCATATTTTAAAGCGATATTTACCGGTTTCTTCAACACGGGTAGATTCCCGTTCCAGGCGAAACCCCAGGCGGTGTTCCATTTCGGCCTGGTGGTGAAGAAGCGGCAAAAAAAGGCTGTGCTTGTGGCCATCCAGCACCAGTTCACCTTTGATGATTTTCTGCCCGGAATAGGGCCCTTTGCGGGGCTGCGTGCGGCACAGACGGTAGAAAATATCCCGGCGGTCGGGCAGCACCAGGCACAGGGCCGAACCCTTAGCCTGCCCCCAGCGCGCCGCGGACAGGCATTTAATCACTATTCCCCTTTTCATGAGGTACTTTTCCACACGCCGGCAGATATCTTCGAGGAGAACCCTCCAATCTTTTTCCACATTGAAGTGCGTTCCCGGGACAGGGGCAATTTCCTCCTGTTTATCATTATCCCGCATCTGCAGCCATTTTTCAAACATTTCCAGAACCCCCAGCTGGCCCTCTTCCAGACCCGATTGCTGAAGAAATTCACGTTTGAATCTGTTAAAAGACAGGATAAATTCGCTGTCGTTCAAAATTTCCCCCTCCTTTTCCTTCCGGTAACACAGGAAGGGGAGTTCTACCCTCCCCTCCGGTTGCACATCGCTTCTGGCGGGTCTTGACCACCTACGCCATTTTGAGCGCCAGCAGCAGGCAAGCTGTCAGAACGAACGCAAGCATAACAACCAGCAGCAAACCGCCTTCTTTTTCTGCTTGCTTTTCAGCCCGGGACAATTCGATCCGGGTGAACGCCTGCTCCAGGTATTCCAGAAGTGAAGGATCGTAGTCCGGGGACGGCCTGCCCGGGTGGGCCGTTAACGCTTCTTTACCGGAACAACCTTCTTGCAAGAAGTATACCCTGCCATTATGCATGGCCAACCCTCCCCTCAATCAGGGGTAATATTCAAAGAAAAACCATGGAGAAGACGCCCCGGGCATAACGTTGCGTTCATGCCCGGGTTAATCAAGTTTTTTGGAGGGTTACTGCTACGCCAGCATCTTTTGCTTCCAGCTCCCTCTTTCTCTTCCACATATTCCCCAGCACAATCGCCCCACCCGTGGCCAGGGCAAGGCACATGATGATAAAACTCGTGTTATTCAGCAGCTTTATAGTGCTCTGGTCGAGCTTTATAATACCCAGTTGGTGCAAGTAGGTCGGTATGGCTATCCCCCTGCTGACGGAGACAATCAACATTATAGTGGCCATGACCAGCTTAATCATGTATTCCTTGACGTAGGTAGTACCCACGGCGCCCAGCTGTACACCTATCAGGGAACCGGCCAGCAAAAGCAGAACCATCCTTATATCGACAAAGCCGCTCAATGCCCACGTCACCGTGCCGGTCAGGCCCATCAGGAAGGCGACCACCAGCTCCGTGGCACTGGCCATAATGGGCGGCACACCCAGGACATAGATCATGCCCGGAACGCCAATGAAACCTCCCACCGCAATCGTTGCAGCCAGCATGCCGGTGGCAAGCCCCAGCGGAACGATGACCCAGAAAGAAACCCTTGTACGGGCCACGTTAAAATTAATTATCGGGGGAATGGTAATTCTTTTCATCCTTTCCGCCAGTCTGGAAGTGGTATCTTCGCTTTTGGCACGCACCGCTCTTCTGGCATCAAAAAGCATATACAGGCCGACCAGGGTCAGAATCAACACAAACGCTACACTTACGTAGAGGTTTGATCCGGCCGAACCCCATTTGGCAAAAATAAACTTTTGTACATAAATCCCCAGCTGGACGCCAATAACAGCCGAGATGGCCATAAACAGCCCCATTTTTAAATCCAACTGGCCGTATTTATAGCGCTTGTAAGCCCCCACCATCGCCTTGGGAAACTTGTGGCACATGTTGCTGGCCACCGCGATGGCCGCCGGTGCACCCAAACTCATCATGCCGGGAGTCAGAACGAATGCCCCCCCGGAGCCGATAAAGCCGCTGATCAACCCGCCGAGGAAGCCCAGGATGATCAGGTAAATCGCCCCCAGTGCATCGAGATGGACAAACTGCTTAACCACATCGCCCGGACCCAGCGCTTCCCCGGCTGCTTCACCCAGGGAGGGTATGGAAAGCAAAAGCAAGGCGCCGAGGGCAACCAAACTCCAGCGCGTTATCTTTTTACGGCGCTCCATTCTAATGCACTCCTTTCTTCAGGGGCCGGATACCCAGCATTTCCAGGAGATAACTGGCAAACGCCCCGTGAATGAACGAAAAAGCCATGGCCGTAAGAACAACCGCTATCGCAAAAGCGCCTCCTCGGGCAAAATAGTTGGTTACGATTTCCTGGTTTAAAAATAACGCCAGATAGGCCGCCAGGGAGACTATTCCCCATAATATTGCCTGTTTGACAGGCCTTTTTTGATTGCCCATGTTCATCCCCCCTTGCCGGAAATTGTTGTTTGGCCATGATTTTTATTGCTCATACAGGTTCATTCCTCGTACTCATTGCAACTTTATCACCCACGCCACCGCAATTAGCTCAACCATTCCCCCCTCTCTCAACCGGTTTTTTGTCTTTTGTGCCCAAAGGTGCAAATGCTGTGCCGTTGTTCACAAAAAAAAAGGCCGTATTTAAAGGCCTTCTGGTTACTCCCAAGTTTTACCTGTTGACTAAATTATGGTCAGCCGGTTATTTTCTCAACACAGTTTAAAAAAACAACGGCCTTTGAGCTTTTAACTCAAGGAGTGTGGCCGCCCGGTCTACCAACCAGTCCCCACTTGCCGGTGTTGAATTTTTCAGCAGCCTCCGTTGAAAATGTGTAATTGAGTATTTTCACAATGGTCCGGACGCACCAGAAAAAATTCAGCCGTTCTTTTCTTCCAGCCCCAGATAGTAATCGCTCAATACCCTGAAGACATCAACGGTGCGCACGACGCCCAGCAAGCACCCGCGGTCTAAAACGGGCAGGGAATTAACGTTGTGCTTTAAAAAAGTACGAACGATGTCCAGTAGTTCATCATCAGCCTGCACTGTGGCCACCGGTACGGGTCGCATGATATCCCGCACGCGCATACGAGATCCTTCCCTTAATTTTCTTAAAAAATACCAGCTCCAGGACTCGGATTTAAACAGGGGATCCTTGATTAAATCGTAAAGGCCTACTGCCGTTAATATACCGCGGAGGGTTAAAATGCCTTCCAGATTGCCATTCTCGTTCAGAACAATCAGAATACGGTGGCCGTGCCAGGGTCTGCCTTCACGGTGAAAAGATTGTCTCAGGGCCTGGATGCCTTCATGAAGGGTGGCATCTGCAGTGATGGTGGTAAACTGTTCAATGGGAATCATAATATCACGCGCCTTCAGTGAGAGCACGGCATACCCCTCCATAACAATTTGCGCGCCGGGCTCAGTCGATGATGCCCAGTTCTTTCATTTTAAGATAAAGGGAACTCCGGTTCATTTTCAGCGCCTGGGCGGCTGCAGAACGGTTCCAGTTGTGTTCTTCCAGTGCCTGCAGAATGATCTCCCGCTCCACTTCGGCGATCATCTCTTTAAAGGAATCCCCACTCAAGCCTTTTAACCAGTGCAGGCGGCGGGAGCTTTTACGGATGGAGTGGGGCAGGTCCTCCACCGTCAGCAGGGGGCCGTTAGACATCAATACGGCCCGTTCACAAACATTTTTCAGTTCCCTCACGTTACCCGGCCAGTCATATTCCAGGAGCAGCTTCATGGCCTGTTCGGTAAACCCGCTGACCTGCTTTTTGTACTCGGCGCTGTACAGCTTGATCATATGTTCGGCCAGCAACGGAATGTCATCCTTTCGCTCCCGCAGCGGCGGCAGGTAGATATCCACCACGTTCAGGCGGTAGAACAGGTCTTCCCGGAAAGTTCCTTCGGCAATGCATTTTTCCAGGTCCTTATTGGTGGCAGCAATAATCCGTACGTCTACTTTGATGGTTTCGGTACCTCCCAGGCGTTCAAATTCCCGCTCCTGGATGACGCGGAGCAGCTTGGCCTGGAGGTTCAGGGACATTTCCCCGATTTCATCCAGGAAAATGGTTCCGCGCTGGGCCAGTTCAAATTTACCGGGTTTCGATGTTACAGCCCCGGTGAAAGCGCCTTTCTCATAACCGAACAGTTCACTCTCCAGGAGGTTGTCGGGTATGGAGGCACAGTTGATTTTAATGAAAGGTTTATCCCGCCGTACACTGTTAAAATGTATCGCCCTGGCCACCAGTTCTTTACCCGTACCGCTTTCGCCCCGTACGAGCACCGTGGCATTGGAATTGGCCACCCGCCCGATAACCTTATAAACCTTCTGCATTCCCGGCGACAACCCGATCATGATCTCGCCGGGTCCGCTCATCTCCTTACCGGATTGAGACGAGGTTTTTCGCATCAACCGCTTTATTTCCGTAGCTTTTTTGACCGTCTCGATAAGATCGTTAATCTGAAGAGGTTTTAAAAGGTAGTCGAAAGCACCCATCTTCATGGCTTCGATGGTACTTTGAGTGGAACCGTAAGCCGTGATGAGGATAATGGGAGTATTCTGCCCCTTTAAGCGCACCAGTTCCAGGACCTTGATCCCGTCTACTTCCGGCATGCGGATATCCATTATTACCGCTGACGGATCAAGCACGGTTATTTTTTCTAACCCCTCCCGGCCATCCCGGGCCGTCTCCACACGATAACCGTGGTCGGTAAGAATGTCTTTAAGGGTTTGCCGCACGCTCTCTTCATCGTCGACAACTAAAATCAAATCCTCCATACACTTTCACCTCTAAGCAATCCTGCTATGCCCTGAGATAAACGGTAAACCTGGTTCCCTTGCCCACTTCGCTGTCCACTTCTATCTGCCCACCATGGGCCTGTACGATCTCGTAGGCAATGGCCAGCCCCAGGCCGGTCCCCTTCGGCCTGGTGGAATAAAACGGGTCAAAAAGGCGGGCCAGGTTCTCTTTGGGTATGCCGCACCCGGTATCGGCAATAGTCATGGCCACCTGGCGCCGGTCGGGCAGGTAAGCGGTGGTTATGGATATGGTACCACCTTCGGGCATAGCCTGGATGGCGTTAAAGATTATATTGACCACCACCCTTTCCATTTGTTCTGCGTCCATCCAGACCGGCGGCAGGTCGGTACTCAGATCGAGCAGAAGGTTATATTTGCCGTGATGCATCTCCCGAAAGAATTCAGTCAATTCGCGGATCAGGACATTTAGATCGCGCTGTACCAGCCGGGCCTCGGCAGGTTTGGTAAAGTACAACAGTTGCTCCACAATGTAATCCAGGCGGGCAATTTCACGCTGAATTGTAGCCAGTGCCTGAGCATTGGGCTGATTATTTTGCAGCCAGTGCTGGATATAGCAACTAATGGAAGTCAACGGGTTGCGGATCTCATGGGCAACACCGGTAACCAGCTTCCCTAAGGCGGCAAGACGTTCCTGGCGCCGCACTTTTTCCTCCAGGCGCATACGTTCGGTCAGGTCCCGGCAATTTATCACGGCCCCCAAGAGCTCACCGGAAGCAGTTTTTAAAGGCAAAATGCTCAACAGTAATTGACGGGATTTCTGGCCGTTGCTCCAGTTTAGCATCAAATCGCGAAACGCTTTTTCTTCTTTTAATGTCCGTTGCAGGTAATCTATCAGGGGTGAGTTCTTGGGAAAAAGCTCGTGAATCACACGGCCTTTAATCCCTTCCGGCAGGGCGAAAAGTTCCCGTGCCAGGTTATTGGCCAGTACCACCTTGCCCTCGGCGTTGACTACCACGATGGCTTCATCAATCACGGCCAGCATGGTCTCGGTGTACAGGTTCAACTCGGCAATGCGGCGGGCAAAACCGTTAATCCCCTCTACAATCTCGCCAAGCTCACCGTGGGCTTCAGGCATTGTTTGGGAAAGATCTTCTTCCAGGGTTTTTAATCCCTGCCTGATGAACCGCACCTGCATTACCAGGTCACGGAATATATATATGGCCCCTCCAAAACCCGTGAGCACCACAACGGCAATCGCCGAATAGGCAATCATTTCGATATGGCGCCTCTTACCATAATATCCAACTTCTGATAAATATTCAGCGGATCGAATTACACCTTCTACCTTTCCGTTACGCGTAAACGGCCGGTAGATTTCTACAATTCCGCCTTCTTCCGGGCCCAGGTTTTGTACAAGGCTGGTCCTTCGGGCCATGGTTTCTTCGAAAGCTTTTTTGCGGCGCAGGGAAAAGTTTACATCGAAGCGTTCCGTGCCGTCAAAGAATACGTCCAGCGGTGCGTAATATAACCCCAAGTGAACGTTGGGGTACTCGCGCTTGATATCGTTAATCTTGCTATTGACATAACTTCCCAGAGCAATGGTTTTTTCCTGGGGTGTCTTATTACTGAGGCCATTTTTAATCAGATAATCATCCAGGCTAATAGTCAAATTTTGATCAAGCAGGTAAGCGGCCTGGTTGAGCTCCGCCTTCTGGTGTTCCAGAAGGGAGAGTTCGCTGTTTTTGATAATATGCATCATATAGACGGTAAGAAGTACAGGCAGTACCAGCAGCAGGGTTACCAGAAACAATATACGGTTGCCGTAAAAAAATCTGTGCAATGATCCCACCTCTAACGGGAATGGGTTTATAACTTAATTTTAATACCGGATAATCCACTTTTGGAAGTGAAAAACTTCCCATTGAAAGACGTAAAATAAAATACGGTGCCGCTGGTTTAAGCGCCGCGAGATCCGGTTACCCTCCCCAGCACTCACTGTAATGATGTCCTCGCTTAAGCCTGCTACGACCTGTTTTAGCTCTGAAGCCTTTAAGTGCTACCCTTTCAGTGAGTGCTGGGCGGCACCTGCCAGTGGTAGCGGTTTTACTGAACAGTTACCGATTCAGCTTAAAAAAATTTGGGCTGGTACTACGGACCAGCCCGTTTTCCGAGTTAAATTTTTACATATCCCGGTAGTCAAAAACCCTTTTGCTTTTCTTCTCGCTTCTGGGCAAGGTACCCGGCGCGACCACTTCCACGTCGGCAGTGATGCCAATCCAGGATTTCATGTTACGCTTGAACTCCCCGGCGACTCTCTGGGGGTCTTTTCCCTCTTCTCCTTCTATTTTGATCAGCATGTGATCCTTGCCTTCGATCCTGGTCAAGATTATTTGATACTCACTGCCGGCCCCTTCCGTCACCTTGAGGACATGGTCAACCTGGCCCGGGTAGATATTCACCCCTTTAATCTTGATCATGTCGTCGGTCCGGCCGAGAATCCGGTCGATCATGGGATACTCGCTTCCACAAGGACACCTGTGGGGCAGTAACCGGGTGATGTCATGGGTGCGGTACCTGAGCAGGGGCATACCTTCCTTGGTCAAGGTGGTGATGACCAGTTCTCCCTCTTCCCCGGGGGGAAGCTGCTTACCCGAAACGGGGTCAATGATTTCGAAGAGGAGGTGGTCGGACCAGTAATGGAGGCCGCTGTGGTAGGGACAATCAATGGCAATTCCCGGGCCGTAGATCTCGGTCAGCCCATAGATGTCAAAGGTTTCAATATTGAAGATTTCTTCAATGCGGCGGCGCATTTTATCGCCCCAGCGTTCCGAACCGAAGATACCCAGGCGGAGCTTGATTTGATCCAGGATCCCCCTTTTATAGGCCTCTTCAGCCAGCAGGAGGCCGTAAGAGGAGGTGCCGATCAAAACAGTGGTCTTCAGGTCGATCATCATTTCCATTTGCTTTTCCGTATTCCCGGGACCGGTGGGTATGGCCATGGCGCCCAGCCGTTCAACGCCGGCCTGAAAACCGATGCCCGCCGTCCACAGGCCGTAGCCCGGAGTGATCTGCACCCTGTCCCGGTTGTTGACCCCTGTCATGGCCAGGGAGCGGGCCATCATTTCGGCCCAGATATCCACGTCTTTTTTGGTGTAAGGCACAATAATCGGCTTGCCTGTGGTACCGGAGGAGGAATGTATGCGGACCACCTGTTTCTCAGGGACGGCCATCAGTCCCAGGGGATAGGCGTCGCGCAGTTCGTGCTTGTCGGTGAAAGGTACCCGCGCAAGATCGGCAATAGTTTTGATGGACCCGGGGTCCACCCCTGCTTCGTCCAGCTTTTTGCGATAGAAAGGGGAATTCTGGTACACCCGCTGGACCATTTCCCGGAGCATTGATCCCTGCATCTCATACAAGCTTTCGAAATCGAATTGACCCCTGGCAAGATCTGCAGCTTCTAAAGCCATTCAACACACCCCCATGGCCCGGCGGCCCATTTCAAAAGCCTTCCGGTTAATCTCTCTAAACTGTGACGGCACAGTCTTCAGTACCGCTTCCAGCAACCCCTCCGGGCTGAAGGGGAGGCCGGGGAGAGTCGAGAGCGCCCCCAGCATCACCACATTGGCGGTTTTACTATTTCCCGCCTCCCTGGCCACCTCCGAAGCCCTGAGAAAGCACACTCCCGGGAGTTCCTTCTCCAGGTACTCCCGGATATCTTGAACCCGGTACCGGGACAAACCCGCTGATACAGATGTTGGCACAATGACGTCTTCATTAACAATGGCCTTACCACCGGCCTTGAGCTTGGCCAGAGCCCTGGCCGCCTCCGCCAGTTCAAAACCCAGCAAGACATCGGCCCTGCCGTCCGGGATCAGGGCGCCTGCGAGATTTTCCCCTACCCGGACATGGCTCACCACGCAGCCTTCCCGCTGGGCCATCCCAATGGTTTCGGAAGTCCTGACCTGCCACCCGGCGTCCATGGCAGCCCTGGCAACGATCCGGGAGGCCAGGACTGTTCCCTGCCCACCTACTCCGGTAATAACCAGGTCAAACTTCATGCCGGCTCACCTCCTCGATGGCACCGGCCGGGCAAACCTGGGCGCAAACGCCGCATCCGGTGCACTTTTCGGAGATGACCACCTTTTCCTCCCTGCATAAAGCCGGGCAGCCAAGGTTTTCCACGCACAACAGGCACTCGATGCAGGCGCCGGTATTTACCCGGTAGCGCGTCCTGGGCTTGACCAGGGCTATACATTCCCGCCTGGCGATAACCACGGAAGGGCCTTTGTGCTCCACGGCTTCCCTGGCGGCCTGCATAACCTCCTGGAGGTTGTAAGCATCAACCTCGCGGATGTAATCCACGCCGCACCCCTTGACCAGCCCGGCAATGTCTATTCTCCGGGCCGGGTCGCCGGTGGCATTCCTCTCAATTCCCGGGTGGGGCTGGTGACCTGTCATGGCTGTGGTGCCGTTATCCAGGATCACCAGGGTGATGTCGGCGCGGTTGTAAACAGCGTTAATCAGGCCCGCCACCCCCGTGTGGAAAAAGGTGGAGTCTCCCAGGAAGGCCACGTACTTGCGCCCCTGTTCCACGCGGGAAAGACCGGAAGCGATGGTAACGCTCGCACCCATGCAGAGGCAGGTATCGAGGGCGTTGAGGGGTGGGATAACCCCCAGGGTATAACACCCAATATCTCCGGTAAAGACCGGGTCGTAATCCTTTAAGGCCTCCTTAAAACCATAGAAAACCGCCCGGTGAGGACATCCCGCACAAAGGACGGGAGTCCTCAAAGGCAAATCAGGAGCGTGGCGCGCCGTATTACTTGCAGCAGCCTGCTTCATCCCCACAAATCCGAAAAACTTATGCAGGATGGCAGTTACCTTGTCAACATCCAGTTCCCCTTCCCGGGGCACCAGCCCGTTGTGTTTGCCCGCCATACCAACCGGCAGGCTGTGCCGCCAGGCCAGGTGGATCACCTGATCTTCCACCACGGGCTCCTGTTCTTCCACCACCAGCACCCGTTCCACCCGGGACAGGAATTCTAAAACCAGGTCTTCAGGTAGGGGATAGGGAGTCCCTATTTTGAGGAGGGATGCCTCCCAGCCCTGCATTTCCAGGGCTTCCACCACGTAGTTGTAAC
Organism: Desulfofundulus thermosubterraneus DSM 16057; assembly: GCF_900142025.1. Classification (GTDB taxonomy): domain Bacteria; phylum Bacillota; class Desulfotomaculia; order Desulfotomaculales; family Desulfovirgulaceae; genus Desulfofundulus; species Desulfofundulus thermosubterraneus. Next base: position 232,268 of record NZ_FQZM01000003.1, read on the forward strand.
TCACACCGGAAGTAATAATCCCGGTTTTGCCTTTAATTTCGGCCCTGTTAAAAGGCATCCTGCTAAACAGCCGGCTTATCTCCTTTTGCTTTTGGTTGAGCCAGATATGCTTTTTGTAGGCGAGGCCGGGAAGGATTACCCATCCCGGGTTCTTGTCAAACCTGCATTCATTCCTGGTTAACGGTAGAGGGCCGAGGATGACATCCTGGCAGACGTGGCAGGTCCTGGTGGTAGGCCGGAGGATCACAGGCAGGCCCAGTTGTTCGGATAGTTCAAAGGCCGCCACCGTCATATCCTTGGCTTCCTGGGGAGTGGACGGATCAAGGACGGGCAGTTTGGCGAACTGGGCAAATTTTCTGGTATCCTGCTCGTTCTGGGAGCTGTGGGGCCCCGGGTCATCCGCCACTACCAGGACCAGGCCGCCTTTGACACCGATATAGGCCAGCGTCATCAAGGGGTCCGCCGCCACATTGAGGCCAACCTGTTTCATGGTTACCAGAGCCCGGGCCCCGGCATAGGCCGCCCCGGCAGCCACTTCCAGGGCCACCTTTTCGTTGACGGACCACTCGGCGTAATAACCGTATTCTTTGGCAAAATGAGCCAACGTCCCCAAAACCTCCGAGGAAGGGGTGCCGGGGTAACCCGTAACCACCTGCACCCCCGCTTCCACCGCTCCTCTGGCAATAGCCTCATTACCCATCAGGAGCATTTTTTCAGCGACTGCCATCAACAGGCCTCCTTCAGTACGTACGGGAATTGATTGAGCAATTTTTTATCTAACCACGGAAGTAATAATCTGCGGGAAGGCCACCAACAAAGAAAGCAAGACGGCATAACTGATGAGGAAAACAGATGCCCTTTTGAAAATGGACATCAGTGGTACTTCCGGCGACAATCCCTTCACCACAAATACCGTTACGCCTACCGGCGGCGTGATGGCCCCGGCACTGGTCACAATGCAGAGCACCACCGCAAACCAGATGGGATCGTAGCCCAGAGAAATTACCGTGGGGTAAAAAATGGGGATGGAGATGATCAAAAACCCCAGGGCATCCATTAAGGCCCCACCGGTGAGATACACCAGCAGGACCGCCACGAGAATCAATACCGGCGGCACCTGCAGGGAACCGGCCCAGGCGGCCACCTCGTAGGGAAGCCGGGTGATGGCCAGAAAACGACCGAAAACCATAGCTCCGATCACCAGCGTGATCACCATGGTTGACGATTTCAGGGTGCCGAATAGGGCCGCTTTCAGGTTCTCCACATTCAGCTTGCGCATGGCGAGGGAGATCAGCATGGCGCCAAAAGCCCCGAAGGCCCCGGATTCCGTAGGTGTGAACCAGCCGAGAAAAAGCCCGCCCATCACAAAGGCAAACAAGAGAAGGGTAGGAACAAACCCGGATAGGGAGGACAACTTCTCCTTCAGGCTCACCCGGGGCCCGCCCGGGCCAAGCTCGGGATTTCTCTGGCAAAGGAAGAATACCGTTCCCAGAAACAGGAGCGCCAGGAGCAGACCGGGAATCACGCTGGCCACGAACAACTGCCGCACGGACTGTTCGGTTTGCAAAGCAATGACAATCAGCACCGTACTGGGAGGAATAATCACGCCAAGGGTTCCCCCGGCCGCCACCGTGGCGGCGCTGAAGGTCTGGTCGTACCTGTACTTTTTCAGTTCAGGCAGGGCCATGGTCCCCATGGCGGCGGCGGTGGCCGAATTGGAACCGCAGATGGCCGCAAACCCGGTGCTGGCCAGGACAACGGTGGCGGCCATGCCGCCTTTGAACCGTCCCAGCCATTTGTAAGCGGCGTTAAAAAGGCTCTCGTTCACCCCGGTACGGAAAACAATTTCTCCCATTAAGATGTACAAAGGGATCACGCTCATGGTATAGCTGGAGAATTGATTCCAGAGATCCGCCGTTAAAACGTTGAAGGCCGCCCCGGGTGACGCCGCCACCAGCAGCCCAAGGAAGCCCACAATTAACATGGAGAAACTGATTGGCATCCGGAGGAACATCAATAAAAACAATACAACCAGACCGATGAGGGCCAGGGTGACAGGACTCACCTGTTGACACCCCCGTTAAATTCCTTGAGAAAATCAACGCATATGGCCAGGGTCAAACCCGCAAAACCCAGCGAAACCAGGAATATCAGGGGGTAAAAGGGTATCCCCATGGTTTCCGACAGGTTGCCGTTTCTGGCCACATTCAATCCGTAAACAATGACCTGCCAGACAACCAGGGCAAAGAAGATCATGCTGGTGAAAAGCACGAAGCACCTGACGGCTTTCTGCAAGCCGGGCGACAACCGCTCGACCAGGGCGTCCAGCTCGACGTAGCCCCGGTTGACCTGGGTATAACCCAGCCCGAAAGCCCCGGTAACAGCCGCCAGCCAGCCGACAATTTCCGTGGCACCGGGAAACGGCGCGTAAACCGCGCGCAGGAGGGCATTACCGACGACCACCAGCACCATCAATAGTAAACTACCGCTGGCCACCCAGGCCAACCCTTGATTGAGCAAGAGGCTCAGACTGTTTAAACGGTCAAGAGCCTCCACCTTACGGGGCAGGCCGGCTACCGCCCTTTTCTGCATCACCTGTTTTTCCAGCAACCCCAAAGCGTTCACCTCACCAAGCCCGCATGTAAATGTTCAGCGAACCCGATTGGATGCGGCCCAGCACTCACCCAAATACTTTGCTCCTGGTGTTTCAGGTTTAATTGACACATCCGGTTTTGGGAAGAACCAGTATCCCGGTGAGTGCTGGGTCCTCGCTCACTCCAGTGCTTCGCCCAAGATGCCCACCGCATCCACGTCATTACGGTTTTGCTGAACACGAATTACTGCTTGCTGTACTTCTCCTTCAATTCATAGAGCCTCTTCTTGTATTCCTCGGCAGGCAGGCCCTTTGCCTTCAATTCCTCAACGTATTTATCCTGGATGGGTTTGAGAATTTTGTCCCAGGCCGCCTTCTCCTCCGGAGAAAGGGTGATTATTTGCAGGCCGTGTTCCTTTTTACTCCATTCCAGGGCTTCCTTGACGTGGTTATCCATGTATTCGCCGGTCCAAATGGCCATTTCCAGGCTCAAGTCATCAATCACTTTTTGCACGTCAGGCGGCAGGGAGTTCCAGACATCTTTATTCATCACCGCCACAAAGCTGGTAACGGTCAGGGGGTAATCTGTCGTATACTTGAGTTTCTCCGCCAGTTTCAAATCCATCAGGACTTCCCGCGAACTCACCAGCCCCTTAATAATACCTGTTTGGAGGGCTTCCGGGACCTCCGACATGGGCATCCCCACAGGGGAAGCGCCCAATTCCTTTAAGACCGGGGTAAGGGCCCCGGATATTCTAATTTGTTTCCCTTTCAGGTCATGCAGGTTGGTGACCGGCTCCGTGACCATCAGGCGGGCAGGCTCAGTGGCAAAAGCAGTGATAATCTTAAAATCCTTAAAGGCGTCGGGCGGAAACTCCTTAATCAGATCGAAGACCACCCGGCTGGCTACCCTGGAGTTGGGGAAACCGGAAGGCAAATCTGAAATGGCCAATAGCGGGAAACGGCCGGGTTCGTAGGTCGGGCAGGATAAGCCGATGTCCGCCACCCCATTTTTTACCCCGTCATACATGTTCTGAGCAGTCAGCAGGGTTCCCCCGGGGAACAACTCGACCTTGACCTTGTTATTGGTCCGCTTCTCCAGTTCTTCCTTCCACTTCTCCATTTGCTTGGCGGGGAAAGTATTGGCGGGAGCAAAGAAAGCATATTTCAAAACGATAGGTTTTGCAGCCCCGGATTTTTCTTCCTTTTTACCCTCTTTTGCAGCACCCCCGCTGCAGCCCGTAACCAGCAGGCCAGCCAGCAATAAAACCGCAATAACGCCTAACAAACTCTTCCTCAACATATAAACCTCCTCAGCTAAGCTCTTTTTATTTGGCCTTTTACTACCACAGGTAAGTCCCCGCATTATAAACTAACCGTAACCCCAATCAACCTCGGGAAAATTAAAAACCAACACTCACATGATGATGAGTGTTGGCTTCATCAACCCAATCCACTCATCTCAGCTCACCTCAGCTCAACTCTATTCTATTAGCTTATTAAACCTCGGGGCACCCTACGGCTCCCTGTCTGGCAAAATACTATCACGCCAGGAAAGAACATGTCAAGAAGACTTTTATGCCCGGGGTTCGTACGAGGCCACCACCCGGGCTGCTATCTTGTCGGGTTTAATTCCCGCAGCTTTTTTATTTCTTCTTCCGATAATTCACGATACTCTCCGGGCTTCAGCCGTTCATCGAGGATTAAGGATCCCATGGCAATCCGTTTCAAATAGATTACTTTCTTGCCCACAGCTTCAAACATGCGCTTTACCTGATGATATTTTCCTTCATAAATGGTGAGTTCAACTTCCGATTCCGGTCCGGAGCGAAGAATCTTTAACTCACCGGGCATGGTCCGGTAGCCGTCGTTCAGGGTTACCCCGTTACGAAATGCTTCCACATCAGTTTCCGTAACCATCCCGCATACCACGGCATAATAAGTTTTGGGCACGTGTTTTTTTGGTGACAGGAGTTGATGGGCCAGTTTGCCGTCATTGGTAAGTAAAAGCAATCCCTCTGCATCTTTGTCCAGCCGCCCTACAGGGAACGGATGAAATGCACGATACTCAGGAGGAAGCAGGTCAACTACTACTTGCGCAAATCTATCTTCGGTGGCCGACAGAAAGCCTTGCGGCTTATTTAGCATTATATAAATGTACTGCCTGTACTCTACGGGTTCGCCGTCCACCTCAATGTGATCACGGACGGGTAAAACGTGTAATCCCGGGTCATTGGCCAATTCCCCGTTAACCATAATTCGTTTTTCTTTGACCAGTTTTTTAATCTCTTTACGGGTACCAAACCCCATGTGTGCCAGCACTTTATCCAGGCGCTGCCGCCCTTTTTCCACCATTTTTCTCACCTCACCGCTGTTCTTTACCTCTGCCAGCCGGGCATATCGTCCCGGCTATTACAGGGGTCAATGATCATTGTTCAAGGCATGGTCAGCCTCTTGATGAGCATTGTCCCGTAGCTCCCGCGCGGCAGCTTAAAGAAAAGGCGGATTTTTTGCCTGCCGGGGTAAAGGTCATCGGGTTCCGCCGGCTCCAAACGAAAATCGCCGGGAAAAACTACGGCACTCCTGGGAGTGGACTTAAAAAACGCCTGCCGCACCTTGCGGAGGTTGAAACTGCTGCGCTTGATGCCTCTTTCCTCCAGGATGGCTGCAAAGAGTTGTTCGGTGCGGGCATCGGGAAACTCCATGCGGCTGGCAGCCAGCGGCAGGGCAAGAGACTTCAAATAGGTAAGCTCTTTTCTTTCCAGGCGCCGGTAAAAAAGATAGGGTCCGGCCACTCCCGGAACAGCCGCAAGATCAAGCCCGAGATCCTGCAAAACCCTTCTTAAAAGCTCGTTAAAGAGAAAACTCTGGTAGGCCGAAAAAAGGAGCGAAAGCTCTTCCCTGGGGATCATCTGTAACGCCTCTATGTAGGCCTTTGGTTTCTCTGCGAGCAGGGAAAATATTCTACTTTCCATGGTGGTTTTGGCACGGGAAAGGCAGGTCGCCCAATCCCCCCAGTGTTCGCGGAAAAAGCGCTTTCGTTCCTTGGCCTCTTTTTTTTCTTCCGGGTATATACCGGTAAGGTAGATCTGCAGGCTGCCGTTATAGTGCTTTTTCAGCAATCTCTCGGCCATGAAGCCCATCTGGCGGTCCATGCTGCCGAAACGCTGGTCATCATAGTAATTGGGATAGCCGAAACCCCTGACCTCATCAACCCGGCGGGTGATGCGGGATACCTCTTCCGCACTGAGGGCGCGGATGGTGATGGCAAATTCGTTTCCCTCCAGAAGATCGGGCCCCATGGGCCTGTCCATATAGCCAATGCTCTGGAAGTGAAAGTTTTTGTCCCCGGTGGTTAAATTAGCGGGATGCTTAACCGTGACGTACTGAAAAGTATGAGCATGCCTGTCCTTTAATCCCCCGTAAGCAAAAAGGCGGTAGGGAAGGCCATGTGCCTTTGCAAGCTGGAGCAAAAGATCGATGGTATTCCATCCCTTCTTTTCTAAAAGGTACAGCCGGTAGGGTCCTTTTTCCCGAAGAGGCAGGCGAGCCAATTCCCTGACCACGAAATCCCCGGGGATCACCTTTAATTTCATTGTCTTTACTCCTTTTTTCCCTGTTTGTCGCCTCCCTAAATATGTACCACAACCCACAGCGCTTTGTAAAACCCGGCTTTAAAAAAGCCCTCCGCGCTTTTGCTGGAGGGGCCGGCGGTGAATGCCGTTACTCTCTATGCACAGGGGCACGCCCCATCCTGGCTGAAGGAACCTGCCGGTTCTGTAGCGGTTCCCCGGCGAGGAATCCTGTTTTCGGGTGCAGCCATGCTGGCCGGAGTAAGCCTGTCCTACCTGCTGCCGAAGGGAATATACCTTTTCCTCGTTGCTTCAGGGGGGTTTTCTTTACTTCTGGCCTACGTGATCATCATGGCCACCCATTACCGCTTCCGCAAAGCTTGGGGTTGTCCTCCCACCGGGCGCTACCAGTTGCCGGGCTACCCCTACACAACTCTGGGAGGGCTGGCCGCTTTGCTGGCTATCATGGCCAGCATGCCCCTGATACCCGGCCAGGGTGCGGGCCTTCTGGCCGGCCTCGCTCTGACGGGCGTATATTCGCTGGGTTATCTGGTGTTCAAAGTTTGGGCTCCCCGTGCCAGGAAGGCCGTTTTAATCAGGCCAGGTGACGTTCAGCCGGAAGCTGCTTGGGAAATCGGGGAAGAGCCTCTCCCGCCGGCAGACGCCACCAAAGAAACACAAACGCCTAACTCCATTCAACGGGACTAGAGCCGGCAAACCCTCGCGCTAATATCCCCGGTACCCGCACGAGAGGGCCTTCCATCATACTCCATTTAATCCGTTGGCCAAAAACTACGCTTTTTCCCGATAGCGTTGCAGGTAGCCTTCGATGTACCGCTTGACCTTTTCATAAGGCTGATAAATCCCGAAATGCCCCTCGCAGAGGATATCTGGCTTAAGAGCCAAAAGCCTTCGCATCGATTGTTCCCAAGCGGCCAGATCCGAGCCCCAAGCGGGATGAAACGGACCGTGGATGTCCTGTCCGAAAAGAATCCTTTTCCCTCCGAAGTCAACGTAAGGGGAAATTCCTCCGGGAGTGTGGCCGGGTGTATGGAGAAAGACAAGTTTAAGACCCCCCAGATCCAGGGTTTCTTCTTCGCCCCGGAGAACAACATCGACCGCCACCGGCCTGTACTTCACGCCGTAATAACTTGCCGCGGTCAGCGAGACATTTTTCCCTTCCACTGCCGGCAGCTCATGCTCGTGGGCCACCACTTTGGCCTGTAATTTTTCCTTAAGATAAGCCAGCCCTCCCGTATGGTCGATGTGGCCGTGCGTCGCCACCAGATATTTCACTGAAGCGGGGTCAAGGGCAAGCTTCTTTATGTTGCCGATCAGTTCGGGGGCACTGCGGCCCAGTCCGGCATCGATTATGGCCAGCTCACCGCCGCCGTCGAGAAGGTAAACGCAGCAGTCCTCCGGGGCGGTGATTTCCGGGCCGCCGATCTGGTAAAGGCCGTCGCAAATTTTAAACGGTTTCACTATTAATCCCCTCCCACCGCAAACATAGGGGCCTTCTGTTCCTGTTATGGATTCAAAACGATGAGGAAGGCGAGAATGACTGGCAGAACGACCCGGGTTCTCCGCATGAAAAACACCTCGTGGAAAGATTCACTGAAGACTACCAGGCTCCCCCACAAAAAACTGGAAGGCCGGGCGTGTCCCGCACCATCCAGGTTTTTTAACCTTTCTGTGGTGGCTGAAATCTTTTTTAATTCACCCGGCTGTCAATAAACAGGTACAGGTCGTCACCCAGGAAATAACAAAATGTCCATATCTTTAGACGGGTTTCCAGGTCGAAATAGGGTTCGGAAGCAATTCCTTTGCCCAGCTGTCTGGCAAAGGTGATACCACGAGGAAAGTATGGGCGCCAACTCCAGTTACGGTTGAGATATTCACCGGAAACGGTCCACCCGCCACACGGATTGCGGGTGAAGTTGGGCGTTTTTTGATAGCCATAACCGTCACATACATAGATACGAAAACAATATCCGGGCAGGCAATACATTAACCTACCTATGTATTCATCGAGGTTTTGAGTAGTGCCAGAGAAGCGAAGGTTTTTCAGAAGCTTATCTAGTTCTTCGGCCTCCCGCCATCGTCTGGTACGCCACTGGATTTCATCACGCACATAACCTTCGACTTCTCGTTTCATGAGCTCCGCGAGGCCAGCAGTTTCGGCCAAACGAGGCGCCGGGGGAGCCAAAAAGAAACCCTGATAGTAACGTGCGCCGATTTCCAGCCCTAACCGCAACAACTCTGCATCTTCAATTCCTTCAAGAATCAGGCTCAACCCCGATTTTTCTGCAAAATAACCCAGGGCTTCCAGCAAGTAACGGGCCGACTCTTCCTGCATGCTCTTCCTGACCAGCAGGGTATCCACCTTCAAAAAATCCGGACGAGTAGCAATAATTCTCTCCAGGTTGTTGAAACCGCGGCCAACGTCATCAACGGCAATCCGGCAACCGGCTTCGCGATACCTGGCAACCAGTATGGAAAGGCTTTCGATGTCTGCACAGAATTCTGTTTCGCTTATTTCCACCACAATCTGGCCAGCACTAATACCAAATTCTTCAAGATACTCCAGGGTGGGAAATTTTCGCTCCTGGCCCATGAAAGGGCAAAGCCACTGCGGCTGGATGTTTAAAAACAACCGTGTATTCCTGCCGCTCTGCTTAAAAAACTTCAGTGCCTTGCGGCGTACCAAACGATCCACTTCCAGCTTTTCCTCCACTGGCACAGCTGGATCGTGAAAAAATCCACCCAGACTCTCAACACCCTGCGGCGTCACCTTTCTGCCCAAGACTTCGTAACCCCATATGCTGTAAGTGTCCACTGCCAGCACCGGCTGGAAAAAAGGGCAGATTTGTGCTTCCGTATTCACGCTTCTGGTTCTCCTCTTCTCCTCTAAGGTGACTATGGGGAAGGCCTAGCCTGATAAAGAGACTGTCTCTTTCTTGTTCTTGTACACCCCACAGGTTCCTCCAAAAAATAACTCGACTTTTTCTTCTACTGCCGGCAACAAAAATCCTGCCCTGGAACAGGAAGAAGCAGGTTTTTCCTCATCAAGGTTCCCTCTGGCTCAGACAAAAAAGCCCGCTCCAGTTTCAGAGTGGGTGTATAAGATAGGGGGAAGTACTGCTATCCCGGCAGCCACCATTTCCAGCCTGCCGATACCCAGGCAGGGGCCGAAGTTCAGCACCGGCGGTATGTTCAATTCCCGGCAGACTTTCTGCAGCTTCTCCCCGGCCCACTCCACTGCCGTGGAAGACATAAAGCCCAGGTTCTCCAGCCCGCCGCTGGTGCAACCGGCAGAAAGGACCAAAATGTCCCGCCGGATCAGTTCCCTGGTCAGCCCGGCGGTAAATACATCGTGACCGCCGGCAGTCAGGTTGGAGCAGCCAACTATGGCCACCAGTCCCCTGATCTGTCCGGTGGCGATGAGGTCAATTAATGGCCTGTAGTGCCCGCCTAAAAAGGCCCGTAAATTCCTTTCGCCAAAACCTGCCAGCGAATTCGGGTAACCGTGCCGGGGTACGTTAACAGTTACTTTATCCCGGCGCCGGCGGTAGCTCTCTGCCGCTATCCGGCAACCCGGCGGGCAATGGATTCCCCACCTGCCGGGTCAAAGGGCAGGCAGCCGGCGTTTTGCTTTTTGGCCACATCGTCCAGGCAGATCTGGGCCACCATATACTGGCGGCAGACCTCCTCAATACCCGGCAGGGTGCAGTTAAATTCGCTGATCACCAGGTCTATGCCGCCGGTAGCCAGCAGCGCCTCACTGGTGAAGTTGTTGCCCGCATGGCCGGCGAACACCTCACCGCCCCGGGACTGGATGTCCTGGCCCACACAGGTGCAGCCCACAATTTTAAAGCCCTTCGCCCCGGCATCCCGGGCCAGTTCCACGGCCCAGGGCTCTCCCAGGCCTTCCTGGACCGGGCCGATCAGGGCATGCTGGTGACCGGTGACCATGATGTTGATGTAATCCGGGTCCACCACGCCAAAACCCACCGGCTGGGAGGACAGCTGTGGTTCCCCCAGCAGAATATCATATTCCCTGCAGGCCGAAACCGCATTTCGATTGTTGCTCGGACAGGCGGTGAAAGGCCGTTTCCACACCGTCCCGGCCGGAGATGAATTGAAAGAGGACTTCATCGGCAGAAGGGCAGATTTTTTTCACGGTAGTAATCCCTCCAAAAAATATTTTATTTTCAGGCTGGATGGCCAGCCAGTCAGTCAGGCAGGGTTTTGGTGGTTGGTGCGAGGAGTGCAAAAATGTACTATAACGGTAGATATTATGGGTAAATGGTTTCTCTTATGGATACAAGAATAATGAAGAAGAGCAGGGTTCCAGAAAATCAGTACCATTCGGGTATAGTTTTAATCCTGTAAACAGCCCGCCTTGAAGCGGGCGCCGGCTGCCGGTGCAAGTATTTCTCTATATATAATAGACCACGACCATGCTCGGGCGTACACAAAAATAATCCGGCTACCTGGCCGGATCATGTTGAGCATTGTCAGAGGATTTCAGCCCAATTTTTATCCGAACTGGTTATTGAGAATTCGGGATATTTTTAGCCGGAAGCATCAACTGATCAATTTCCAGATCAACTCTGCTGAATTCCGGATCCCGGTGCACCAGCGTAGCAGCTTTTTTCCTTGCCAGGCCAGCAATAAAAGCATCGGCCACGCTTAACCCGCCCTTTGCTTTTATTTGTGCGGCCAACCAGAGCAACTCCTCGTCAGGCCAGACTTCTTCCAGTGGCAATTCCCTTAGCTGGAGAACCAGTTTTGTTGCCTCATCCAGATTCTCCCTGGACATGGCCAGATAAGCAATCTCAAAAATACTCATGAACGAAATATAAACAATTGCCTTACCTGAGGAAGCTTGTACAAATACCTCTTCGATCAGGTCAGCTCCTGCTTCATCCTGGTAATAGGTCAACAGGGCACTGGTGTCCAGCACGTATTTTTTGATGTCACTCATTTACTTTCCGTTCCTTTTCCCGGTACTTCATCAGTAAACCGAGCAAATCCTTTCCCTTTCCAGCACCCCGGAAAAGTTTACCCGGTTCAGCTGGCAAAGGAATTATCTTTATCTCCCCGCCCTGGTCGATCCAGGCTATACGCGTCCCTTCCCGAATATTATAGCGTTCCCTAATCCCGGCTGGAATAACGGTCTGGTAACGATGACTGACAGTGGTTTTAATGATATTTCTTGTGCTCAAACAACACACCTCCCTTTTCTTACAGTATACAAGACGTATATTCCTATTACAAGACAAAATGCATCCAAAACCTAAAAGTAAACCCACATCTTATGTTGTAGATCCAGGTTGGTTATTCCCCCAGCACTTTAATAATGACCCTTTTCCGCCGACGGCCATCGAATTCAGCATAATAAACCTGCTGCCAGGGGCCCAGGTCAAGTCTTCCGCCGGTCACCGGGAGGATCACCTGGTGGTGGACCAGGATGCTCTTCAGATGGGCGTCGCCGTTGTCTTCTCCGGTGCGGTGGTGCAGGTAATCCGGACCAAAGGGGGCCAGCTTCTCCAGCATATTGTCGATGTCCTGGATAATCCCCTCCTCGGCATCATTGACATAGACCCCGGCGGTAATGTGCATGGCCGAGACCAGCACCAGCCCCTCCTTAATACCGGACTTTTTTACCGCCTCCTCCACCTGAGAGGTTATATTGATGTACTCCCTCCGGCGGGCAGTGTTGAACCAGAGGTACTCGGTGTAAGACTTCATTGTAACAGCTCCCTAAGGAAATTTTTTTGTTCCGCAAATTAAACGGGAAATTAAAGGTGGCATCCAATGTGGAAATGGGGACAAAGTCATTTTCCACTAAATAATCTTCCGGTATTCCCTTTCAATAATACTCCTGAGCATTCCAGCCAGCCCGGCCACACTGTCTATTTCACTGTAGGGGATGGTAAACCGGACAAATCTTTCGTCCAGGTCCAGCTCGTCCAGAAGAGAGACCCGAAGAGGCCCCGGGCCTTTTTGTCGAGCTGCATGACCACCACCAGTTCCCTCTCCCCGGCCACGGGATAAACCTCGATTTCATCGAGCTCCCGGGCAAAATAGGTGGTGGGACGGTACTCAAACTCCTGGAAGCGGCCGTTGTAATCCCCACAACCTGGCTTTTCCCGAAAGCCCAGGAACCTTAAGGCATCGAAGAACATTTTGAACTCCCTGTTGGGCACTATTTGAATGGGGTCATGGTCGACCGGGTCAATGGCCTGGGGTATGTCCAGCCCCGTCTGGAGGAAGTACCTGGTCCGGCCCCTGGAAATGGGCAGGCCGAAGGGGATCTGGAAACTCACCGGGTAGATCTTTTCCTCCCCCGGCCGGACCACCATTTTCTCCCCCACCGTGACCGTGCCGATGGTCCGGCGAATGTTCCTGGTTTGATCCCCGGCCTTGTAGGCTGAGGATAGGATAAGGTTGATGTAGATTTTGTCCACCCGCTGTTCGACGTTCCCGCCCTGGATCCTGATAGTCCCATTCAGGCTCCCGCCCAGGGGGACCGCAGTCCCCGCCACCTCCAGGTTTACCCTGGCAGAACCAATGCCAATGCTGGCGAGAAGTTTGGTAAGCATGACACACCTCCGATAGAATTTGGAAAGATAAGGTAATGAATTCGGCGGGCAATGTAAAATATTGCTATTCAGACACAGGGAAAGATTGTAAATGCCGATTTCTTCCGTTTTGCTTATTTTACTACCGTTGAACAGTCAATTTTTTCCCGCAGATGCTCTTTCCTGATCAGAGGCCTGCTTTGTGTTCCACGTCCGTGACAAGGACTGTCAGGCTTTACAATTTTAGGGCTGATGTAAGCAGTAGCACGTGAAACAGTTCTCCACAGGATGAGCGAGAGCTCCTTCAGGGTGTTGACGTTAACCATACGTCGGCACTCTTCCGGGTCTGGTCCTTTTCTTCCAGCCCAACTCTTTTCTCAGTTCCTCGTAAACATGAAATACAATCGGACAGACGGCATAATTATCAATTACACTAATTAACCGGAAAACAAAACCCTTTTTGTGCAAGTGAGGATAACTCCTGCAATCACCGGGACGGTATGAATATTGCGTACACAGATTGTTCTTTAGAAACGGGCATGGTTTCTGGTTGAAAACATAGTCGTTTTCAACTTTTTTCAAGTATTTCTCTATAAATTCGGAAACCGGCATACCCGTCCCTTGAGATAACCTCGTGATATCTTTATCGTGCAGAACTGGACTGCATTCCCGGCAACAGTTGGCGCACTGTTTACAGTCAACCTGCGAGGAAATATCTTTATACAGCCTGTGCACCAGGGAATCCACTTCTTCACCCGCAATCCTGGTCTTTAAAAAGGAACGGAATTCCCAGTTTTCATCTTCTTTCTGTGCGGCTATCAATTTAAGCTTTTCCGGCGCAATTTCAGTAACCATGCCTGGCTCACCTCAGCGGAAAGAATGCCTTTTAGAAAACTTAATCACAGGGAATAAACGTTCACAAATCGCCTGAACTATGGAATTTACTGGCTTCAATAAGCAGCAGGTCGTGTCGTTCCGCCGCCATCTCACGCAGCTCTTCAGTGAAACCGTTCCGTGCAAACAGGGCGTAATACACATGCGGCGGCCGCTGAAAATGGGGCAGCACGGCTTTGGCCTTTTGCTGGAGTTCGGAGAGTACATTTGCCCCTACCGGTTTCGCCCACCACTTGCACTCACCCACCATAATGGCCGCTTCATCCTCACTGATGGCCAGCAGGTCCAATTCGTTCTGCCCGTCCCACCAGGAGCCCAGGCGGTAGGGATAAAAGGGAAGTTTCCCCCGCCGCCCCAGGAGTCGCAAATGCTGCCGGCAAACCTCTTTAAAGGCCGGGCCAACAAACTCCGGAAAATGGGGCTTGATCCTGGTTTCCAGCACCCGCTCCGCTTCTCCCTCCTCCAGGTCGCTGCGGTTGGGGTAAACGAAGCGAAACCAGAAGCGCAGAAATTGATCCTGTAACCGGTAAATACCCCGGCGGCTTTTCTGCGGCTGCTTTTCCGTCACCGGCACCAGACGCTTGATTAAACCCATGTCCCTTAATATGTCCAGGTAACGGGAAGCGGCGCTGCGGTCGTGCAGGCCCGCCGCCTGGGTGATTTCATTCAGGCGGGTTTTGCCGTGGGCAATGGCCCTGAGCACGGCAAAATAATTGGCCGGCTCCCGCAGTTCCTGCATGAGAAGAAAACGCGGTTCTTCATAGAGGAAGGTGCCCCGGCGCAGCACCCGGCGGGCAATGCCGGCAAAAAGATCATCTTCATCTATAAATTCCAGCAGGTATGCCGGCACTCCACCGAGCACGGCGTAGGCTTCCACCTGCCAGATAGGATCCCTCCCCGGGAAAAAGCCCGCCATATCGTGAAAGTGCAGGGGCTCAATCAGGTATTGCCCGGTGCGCCTGCCGTAGAGAGCGCTCTTATATCCCAGAACCTCCCTCTCCATCACTCCTACATAGGAACCGCACAAAATACACAATATCCCGGTATTCCTCAATTCCTCGTCCCAGACTTTCTGCAGAATGGAAGGTATGGCCGGATTGGTTTCCATAAGGTAGGGAAATTCATCCAGCACCACAATAAGCCGCTCCTGGCGGGCCAGCCCGCCCATAAAACGGAAGGCAGCTTCCCAGGAAGGAAAGGAAAAACCCGTTTCTGCCTGTCCGTAGGCCTGCTCCCACAGCCGCTGCGAAAAAGCGGCCAGCTGCTCCCGGTCGGGCGCCAGGTCGGCCACAAAAAAGACGTGTCTCTTCTCCCGGCAAAAAACCCTGAGCAGTTCCGTTTTCCCCACCCGCCGGCGGCCGTATAACACCAGCAGCTGTGCACGACCGCTTTTGTAAGCTTCCTCCAGCCAGTGTAGTTCAGCTTTCCGGTTCACAAAAGTCACAGCAGCACCTCATTGCTAATATAACTTGATTATGATATGATTAGTCTAATCAAGATTATACTAAATAAAATAACCGGACTCAATCCCGGATGCAATTAGCAGCAACTGGCCCTTGAGCTATTGGATTGACAATATTGGTACGTAAGCTAAACATAGCATGCCGGGCCTGGAAAATTACCTGACTAAAAACCGGACTTCGGGCTTTTCCCGGTTCTGTGGTTCGAGAAGGGTACCCAGCCGCCCGGTCATGTCAGTGGGCAGGTCAGGCCAGTGGATACAATAGTACTTTTACCCCGGCAGGGGCACTCCCATTTGCCTGCACTGTTTACCTGCACCCGGGGAGGAATAAAAATGCTTCTCGAGAGCGAAAAAATTATCAGTGAAATTAAACGCCATGTCCAGGACCGGCCACAGGTGGCCGTAGCCTATTTGATGGGGTCTTATGCCGGGGGCACGGCCACCCCTTTGAGTGATGTGGATGTGGGCATCGGCCTTTACCCCTCCCTGTGCCCGAACACAGACGACGCCCTGGACCTGGCAACGGCACTGGAATACTCCCTGACGGAGGCGCTTTTTCCCGGTTATGACGCCGAACCCCGGGCGGAATGGCTCTTCACCCCGGTGGAAGTGGTGGTGCTGAACGCACCCCACACCGTTTCTTCCCTCCCCTGGATGCTGGCCGGCGCCCTGCCGATCCACACCCCGGATCCCTCCTTTAAGGCGGAACTGGAAAAGCTGGCTTTCCGGCACGGCCGCCCTACGCCGGAGGAGGCCACCATTGCCGCCTGGCGGCTAAAGGCAACCTGGATCGTCCGCACCGCCCGGGGCCAGGTTTTTGCCTCCTATGAGGGCATTCTGCGCACCTGCCTGAACCTGGCCCACCGGGCGGTGGTCAGGCTGGGGCTACCCGTACCGGAAGAACGGCAACAGCTGCCCCTGGTACTGCACCGGGCCGGCATCATTACCCGGCGGGCGGCTTCCTTTATCACAGAAGCCATCAATATACTGTGCCACGACCGTGTAAACTTCCAGGCGTGGGAATACCTGCACCATAACCTCCACCTGCTGGCCGACTATGCCCTGCAGGTGGAAGACGCCCTGGAAAGGACCGTGAAGCAGCAGCGACCGGCGAGATAGAGCCTTGCGGCGCCACCCAGAACCTGCAACCCGATCTCTGCCAGTAGCAGTGGGATCCTGCCTTAAGGGAACGGCTTGACACAGCTCGATGAAGGACATATGCTGTCCGTAAGGAGGTTCGTAGCAGGTATTCATATGTTAAGGCACGATTAACGAGTAAGGGCCAGATAACCATGCCGGTAACTGTGCGCCGCATGCTTAACCTGCAACCGGAAGACGACCTACTCTTTGATGTAAGCCCGGAAGGCGAGGTTAAGGTAAAGTCTTTTAAACGCAAGCGCTTAACAGAGTTATACGCTTCTTTACCAACTGTTAAGGAATATCCTGGAAAAGAAAAAGTGCGTGAGGAAGTAGCCGCCAGTATTGCCCGGCAGATCCTGGGTAAAGGGAAAGAATGATTTATTTATGGATTGATGCCAACGTTGTCCTATGATTTCTTACCGGTAATCCGCCGGAGATGGCCGCCCAGGCGCTGGAGTTGATGGCCCGTGCCGAGAAGGGGGAAGTTTGCCTGCGCCTTCACCACCTGGTGATAGCTGAAATCGTCTAGGTTCTCTCCTCTTTTTACAAATTTACCAAACGGGAGATTGCTAATACGCTGGTTTTCTTTATTCACGCGGGTGGTATTCAAGTCGGCAATTCCGATCTGGCTGTCCAGGCTTTACAAGACATGGCAGAAAAAAACATTGATTTTGTAGATGCCTACCTCGCCGCTCTGGCCAAACAACATAAAGCAGCCCTCATGACGGAAAAGAAGGCCACTGGATTTTTGTTGCACTGGTACACGCTTAGCTACCGCACCCCCAGGGCTTTCATGGCTGCCACCAGAGGATCGGAGTAGAAAATGGGGTCAACCTTTTCCACGATCTCACCGGGCACCTCGAAGAAGTGCCTTTTGTTTTCCACCGGCAGGAGCACCCGGCAGGCGCCGTTGTCCATGATTACCTGCAGGGGTTCGGTGAGGCTGCGCAAGGGGATAACGTTACCCTGGATGGTCATTTCCCCCAGCACCACAAGGCCCGGCTGAACCGGTATTTCTTTCAGGAGCGAATATAAAGCTACAAAAAAGGCCACCCCGGCCTCGCTCCCTTCCTTGGAGGCCATCAGGTCCACCACCTGCACGTGGAAGTCGTAACTGGCCAGATCCTTTTCAATGCCCAGCTCTTTGCGCCTGGCCCTGATGTAGTCAAAGGCTGTGGAAATAGATTCCCGCATGGGCCGGTCATTGGTACCGGTTATCTTCAACTTTCCATTGCCGGGCATGCGGCTCACTTCAATGCGGTGCAGGGCCACCTTGTCCCCCTCAGCCAGGGCGGCGGTGTAGACGCATCCCGGCGCCATGGGGTCGCTGGAAATGAGATCCCGTCCGCCTTCCTCGGGCACGCCGACAAAGGTTTCGGCCATGGTTTCTTTGTCCCGGTAGGAAAAGCTGGTTTGATAATATTCAAAGGAGCCCATTTTCTTCAACTGTTCCTTCACCCGGCGGCGGCATTCCAGGGCCAGCTCCAGGTATTCCTGCAATTCCTCCCGGGTAAAATTGCCGTCGGGGTGCAGGAGCTTGATCAAACCGGAGACTGTTTTGCGAACGGCCTTCACATCCCGGGCGTTTAGATGAGACCCGAAGGAAAAATAACGGTCCACCGCCTCGGTATAATTGTACTTGCGCAGTTCCCGGAAGGCTTCGGCCAGGTAATCTACAACAAAACCGTAATGATTGGTGAAGAAGTGGCTGGACATTTTGGGCGTTTCCCATCCCGGCAGGTAAAAATGAAAGCGATCAATGAGGGCCATGTCCTGCATAGCCTCGGGCAGGGGCTGGAAAAGGTGAGAGGTCCGCACCAGCACCTCCACCGGCTGGTTGATGTTGCCCACAAAAACCATGGAAGCGTCGGCAATCAGCTCCTCCTTTCCCCGGCTGAAGGAACCGCTTTCCAGATAGTCCTTCAGGATCTGCACCGCCGTGCGGTCCTGGAACTGGATGCCGGCCACCTCGTCAAAGGCTACCACGTCCCACAAGCCCACTAGGCCCATCTTGCCCGTGGCCATGTTGTAAAACAGGTTGGCCACGGTGGTTTTACCCCCTGAGATTAAAATGGTGTAGGGGGAAACCTCCCGGTAGATAAAGGATTTCCCCGTACCCCGCGGACCCAGTTCCACCAGGTTGAAGTTGCGCTCCACCATGGGAATGAGACGGGCCAGGAAGAGCAGTTTCACCCGGCGGTTAAAATGGGACGGTTCCAGGCCGGTGCTACGGATGAGGAAATCCAGCCACTGCTCCGTGGTAAACTTCTCCCGCCCCCGGCGGTACTCTTCCATGTCGAAAGAAGCCACCTGGATAGGCTTCAAGCCGGTGATAAAAAAGGGGCGGATCTGACCCTTACGGGTCTCGTCGGCATTATATTCCATCTGGATATGCGCCCAAATTCCCCCTTCCAGTAAGCGGGGATAATCCCGGATGGCTCCGTCAGGAATGTGCACATAGCGGTGGCCGAAGTTGACCAGTTCGGCCCAGTATTTATCCTCGCTGTCCAAAAGACGCACACGCACCTTATCAATAAAGGAGTGCCGGCCCTGCTCCTTCACCCGGGACTGGGCTTTCATGCTTTCATCGGGCCGGACAAAGTTTTCCGCCAGCGTCCTGTTAACCACCTGCAGGCCCAGTTGTACGGCCCGCTCGTCATCGGTGGCACAGTATTTACCCAGCAGGTATTCCAGCACGTAAACGGGCACATTGGCTCCTACCTTGACCTGGCGCACCAGGTCCTTGCGCACCACTTTCCCGGGAAAAACCTCATTGGCCAGTTGATCCAGTTGCGGCACAATTCATCACCTTCAAGGACTATATACTGAACCGGTAGGGAATTTCCTGCTCCGCCAGCACCACTCCCGTGGCGGCGTCCAGCAACTGCACCTTCATAGTACCACCGTCTCCTTCATTGATCATCATTGTGATGTGGTTTTCCCGCTTGGCCTCCAGTTCAATTACACCGGTCTGGCTGTCATATCCGTAAACAGCCGTGGCGGCTACACCGATTTCCCGCTCCCCGGCCACAACCACACAGCGAACCCGGTATTTTTCCGCAGCAAACAGGGCCGGCATGTAATTTACTCTGACGGTGAAAATGCGGTTGTTGATTTCTGTTTTACCTGCGTCCAGAATAAACTGATCCCCCGTAACTTTCCCGGCGGGAGGGTCAAGTTCAAAGGACAGCACCGGAATAACCAACTCGGCCGGGGACAGTCCCCCGTGGAAATAGGCCGTGCCGCCCCCGGCCTTTTTAAACACACCTGTGCCGACGGGAAAGGCCAGCTCCAGGTCGCCGCCCAGGCCTAACCCGGCGGCGGTAAAACGCAGGTATGAGGAAGAAGCGCTCCCCCCGTAACCGGCCCAGCAGCGCCGGTGCAATTCCACCGTTTGCCCGCCAGGAGGGTCTATTTTCATATCCTCAGTTATCCTCTCCCCCAACAGGTAACCGTGGTCAGCAGTGATGACAAAACGGCGTACCCCGGCCCGGGCCAGCCGACGCACGGCCCGGTGGATCAGGCCGAGCACCCCGGTCATTTCCCGGTGGGCCTGGTAGAGATCCTCTTCACCAATGCTGTCTATGTCCCTGGTTCGAACCACCACCAGGCTTTTCCCGGCCACCGCCCGGAAAAGGCTGCGGCTGCCCTTACTGGAGATTTCAGCCAGGGTGAATTCGGCCAGGGAATGGCCCAGGTGATGCTGCAGGTACTTTTGCCTGGCAGTAATGGAATCCAGCATGACATCCCCAATGTTAACTGCCAATTCGCCATTATGTGCGAGTAGGGTCAGACCCCGGCTGGCCCCCGGCAGCAGGGCGGCCATGCCCACTTTGGTGATGGTCGGGGGCGTAGCCAGTACGGGAAACAGTTCCAGCCGGCGCACCTGTCCCAGCATCCGGGCCAGCTCCACTCCCATTTCAAAGCGCAGGGCATCCACCAGAAAATAGGCCACCGGCCCCTGCTCCAGAAGGGGGACCACATACCGGTCGTAGATGTCGGACTGAAGCGTAAAGCCGGTAAAGGTAAAGCCATACTCCTGCAAGGAGCGGCTGAAATTTTCGTTTAACCGGCGCAGGGTCTGAAAATAAGCCCGACGCACCTGGTCTAAAAGATCGGCCAGGGCAAAGTCCTCCTCCATGTTGATTAATAACCGTTCCAGCTGCCGGTAGCACATATCCAGCCGGTACCATTCCCCACCGCCGTTAACGGGCCCGGTGTACATCTGCAGCCAGGCTTCCGGGGAGAGCCGGGGCTGGCGGGCGATTTCCCCGCCTATGCGCTGCACTTCCCGGTATAGCTCCAGGACCATGCCGGCGGCCTGCCACTGGACGGCCCGCCGGGGATCCACCCGGGTCCAGAAGGAGGAACGCCTTTGTTCGATCAACTCCCGGGCCAGGTCTTCCTGCCCGTTTAAAAGGAGCTTTTCCAGGGCAATGAGAAGGGTTTCCTCCTCAAAGGGAAAGGTATCCACCCGACCCAGCCCCTGCGGGTCCAGCTTTATTTCCCGCAGGCGGTAATCCTTTTCCACCTGCCGGGCCAGCTCCATGTAGGCGGGAACGGCGTAGTTCAGCTGGCGCATCAATTCGGCCGCCCGGCGGCAGCACTCCACCTGGTCGCGCTTCGAGGGAAAGGGAAAGTGGGTCAGGGAGCTTAAATCCGCCCCCTCCCCCATATCGTCAATGAATTCAGTAAGAAGGATCTGCCGGGCCAGGGCCTTTTTCAGGGCTTCGTGGCCGGAAACACCTTCCAGAGGAAGGCCGAAGGAGTCCCGGAAAAGAGCGGCCAGTTCCGCAAAACACCCTTTTTCTTTCACTCTTTCCGCCCATTCAGGTTCGCAAAGATATTTCACAGCAATTTCGTGGGCGGCGGCGGTATTAAACAACAGCGGTACCAAACCGCCCGGGCCCTGGTCCTCCGCCAGCCGGTCCAGGTCCGCCAGGGTGAGCTGATCACCGGAGAGCAACTGCTCCAGTCTGGCCCGGGGTATGCGGTCCCGCAGTGCCAATCGGGCCAGGGTGGGCAGGGACTCCTTGAAGACCTCCCCGGCCATGCTTATTTCCATGAGTACATCCATGTGCCCGTCCAGGGGAGTGGCCGGGATATATAGAAGCAGACGGGGCATGGCCGGAAGGTTGGTCTGATCGTAACGGTCAAACAGTTCTTCTGCTTCTGCCAGCAACCGGTAGTAACTGCCGGTGAAACGGATAACGCGGGTTTCATCACCAGCAAGATGCTCCAGAAGGGAGTCAAATTTCCGTCCAGGATCGTACCACACCACCACCCGGTGTTCGTCTAGCAACCTGTTCACCCGGTTAAGTATATATTGACTGATTGGTCCCATGTTAACCTCCTGTGTTTTTCCTTTTTTTTGCAGAGGGTAAAAGACGGTAGGAACTAAGCGTATGCGCGTACCTGTAAAAATCCCTGATATTCGCTAAACCCGCGCTTTTAAGGGATACTGGTATCCCGAAACGGCAATTTTTGGCCTTTAAAAGGAATGGACATATATATACTATAGTTATTAAAATTGAATTATACAAAGTTTTTCCGAGCTTAAATGTTTTAAACCTTTCAAAACGGCCATTTTCCTCGATAGAGAACCTTTCAGGAACTTGACAATAGTCCCGATTTTAATCCCCCCACTCCATTGTATTTCCTGCTTTGTTTCAATACAGGCGGATAGTGTTAAATTATGGATACTAGAAAGTTACATATTCCGATTCCTTTTGAGTTAGAAATTAATACTATTAATAAAATAAACTTAGAAGCACTCTGGAAAGCAAGTACAAGTCCTATAAACGAAATTATTTTTGATTTTTCCAGAGTAGAATTTGTTCGACCGTCCGGTCTTGTTGCCATTGTTGCATTAATGAAGTTCTCCAAACACCTTAAAATAGCGGATCGATATTATTTAAGAGAATCGAAGAATTATGAGGTAAGGCAATACTTAAAAAGGATGGGGTTTTATGATCAGTTTGGGATTATTCGTGAGAACCCGGCTCCTAAGACGAAATCAAATTTTTCGCTTTGTGAATTACGCGAAGTAATATCAGAGTCTGAAGCCGATAAGGTTACAGAGCAACTTGCAAACATTATAAAAGAGCAAATGCAACCTGAAAGAAACATGATAAACGCAATTTCTCATACTCTAGGAGAAGTAATCAATAACGTATTTCATCACAGCAATTCTCCTGTCAATGGATTTGTATGTGCGCAAACATATAAAAGCCTGAAAAAAGTAGAAATTGCCATAGCTGATTGCGGAATAGGTATTAAAGAGTCGCTCTGGGGAAACCCTATGTATAGATTTATACTCGACGATTTTGAGGCGATTAAAACTGCCTTGGGGAAAAAAGTAACTAGCAAACCCCTTGAGAATGCCGGGGAAGGCCTTTTTGTATGTCAAAGATTTATAAAAGAAAATTCTGGTCAGATGGATATAATCTCCGGGAACGCCCACTATACATTACTTAACGACGAAGTTTTTAATAAAAAACATCAGTATTGGCAAGGAACCATCGTATCTTTGGTATTCAATATTGACAAACCGATTGACCCAAAAAAAATTTTTGATAGCGAATTCCCTATAGATGCTGAATTTGATGATTTGTTTTAGGAGGAATAGTTATGATAATACTCAAGAATTTTGGTTCGCATCTTACAAGCCGTACTTTAGGGAAAAAAGTAAGGCTGCTTATTCTGGAGAAACTCAACCTATCAAGCCCAAATAGCGTTATTTTAGACTTTGCCAATGTTGAGATGGCTTCCCATTCCTTTTGTGATGAGGCTTTTGGTAAATTGCTTAAAGAAGTCGGTCTTGAGAGATTTAAGCGTAGTATAAAGTTTTGGAATTGTTCAGAGGAAATAGAATCAACTATCCGTTTTGTTTTAAAAGAAAGGCTAATGGAAGAAAAGGAATTATGTGCTACATGTTAAGCTTACGAATTCACCCTCACCCTTGCAGCCCCACGGGGCTTTTTGATTTTTATTGATAGCCTTTATCGCACCAGTTTTATTGCCTAAACATTTTTTGAGCTATTTTACTCCAGGGGTATTTGCCGGCCAGCAGTTCCTTCCAGGTGCGTTCGGCGTCGGGCCAGGGCACTACCCGGTAAAGGGGAGCAATGTTGATCAGCACTCCGTCGTCCAGGTCGGGCTCATAACCGGCGTGGGCCACAGCGGTCAAGTCGTCCCGGAAACGGAGCAGTTCCTCCAGGAAACGCTTCTGTTCCTCCTGCCGGCGGTGCAACGCCCGCTCTTCCCGGCCTCCCCGGGCGGTGGCCAGTTTCTCCTGCAACTCGGCCAGTTTCCTTTCTTCGTATTGAATTTTAGGGCCGATGTAAGTACGTAACACGTGAAACAGGGTATCCCCAGTCAGGCGGTGGTAGTACAGCCATACCGAATAGTTTTTGCGGTATGACCGGAGCTGCCAGTAAATGGGCGCCTTGCGGCGGCTTTTTGAGTAGCGCTTGATGTGAAAGGAAAAGAATTTGCCGGCCAACCAGGAGCGCAGGTCCTTCACCCCCAGAATGGCACAGGCCTCCTGCTCTACAGTCCCCGGGTCGTCAAAGAGGTAGGCCAGCACCCGGCGCACCCGGTCCACAATGTCGGCCGGGTGGCCGGGGTCGTCCACCAGCACCCCGTCCCAGGCCACCGGGATGGGATATTCATCATCATTAATAACCGGCCGCTGCACCTGCCCGGCAGGAGGCAGTGTAATGGCGTCAGGCCGGGCCTGCAGCCATTCTTCGCTGACTATGCGACCGGATGTGGCCGGCAGACCATCGGGCCCCACCAGGGTGGCGGGGGCACAGGCGGGCAGAGGGTCAAAGGGGCCGGGCAATGCCGGGGCCAGTTCCGGGCGCCGCCCCACACGCACGTCCCAGCGGCCGAAGGCGCAGCCCACAGCGTACATGAGCAAATTGGCCACTTCTTCCGCCAGCTCCTCCTGCCGGTACAGGCCCAGCTCCCGCCGTTTGGCCGCAATGGACCGGGGATGAGCGCGGAAGAGGTGGGAGAGGTATGTCAGCGTACCATAGCCAGTTTTAATTCTATCTTCTGACACTGTCTCTTCCAGTTCACATTCATCATCTTCATGACTGATCCTGTTGACGGATATTTCTTCCTTTTTAAAAAAAGCCTGTTTAAAGTCCTCTGTATCCAGCTCCTGACAAGGATAGGAGGCCGGATTGGGAAGCAATTCCGAGCTTAAAATCCCTTCTTCTTGCGGGGTGAGCCCATACAATTTTATAAAAAGCCGGTCTATTTGATATGCCGCCTCCAATTGCTCGCTCTTAATTTCATCCATCTCCGCCAGCACATCTAACAAATTCGATACAATAGACGATTGACCTTTTCGTAAAAGAACCGGTCTGATAAAAGCATGACTTTCCTCATGGCCATAATCCACTTTTCTTTGAGCGTTAAAACATTTAAAGGCCAAAGAGGCCACCTGGCCCATAAAATCCTTTTCCGGCCACATAAAGGGCAGTTTCTGTACATACCCAACTTCCCATTTATATGTAGTCAGGCATCTTAACAAGCATTCAACCAGCCTCGTATTAAACCAGCCCAGGCAATATAAAAGTTTCTCTGGATCATCCCCGGCAATGAAACAGCTGTGTCCTACATGACCGTGAATGGTTCCGGCAGGTTTGACTCGAACATTAAAACCCTTGTTTGTACGGTAAGGCCAGGTCAGCCCCGGCCGGAAGTAAAACTCCTGGTTTTGGGGCCTTGATTTAAGCTTGCCATTTTCATCCAGGAACGCCCTTATCTCCGCCCCGTCATTCTCCCAGTTCACCACCAGGTGGATGTCGTCGTAATAGGGGGAGTACTCCCCGCCCTTGGCAAAGGGCACCCACTTCTTCCCCTGCCCCACCTTCTCCGGGAGCACCTCCCAGGCGGCCCGGACAAAACGAAAGTCGTCGGCGGTAGCCAGACCCTGGCGCACCAAACCCCCGTTGCC
This sequence comes from Desulfofundulus thermosubterraneus DSM 16057, assembly GCF_900142025.1. GTDB lineage: Bacteria > Bacillota > Desulfotomaculia > Desulfotomaculales > Desulfovirgulaceae > Desulfofundulus > Desulfofundulus thermosubterraneus. The sequence continues at coordinate 257,487 of NZ_FQZM01000003.1, forward strand.
TTCAAAGGGCGGGAATTCCACAAACTTGCGCCGCATGGAATCCGACACCCAGTAGGGAAAGGGCGCGCCGGGAAGCAGATTAAAGGTGTCCTGGTCTACGTCGTACACTGCCGGGTTTTCCTCCCCCGTATTCACCGCCTGCACGCAGGAGGCCAGGGCGCCGGCCTTGTCTTCCACTTTCAACAACCGGAAGAAGAGGGAAGATTCCCCGGAACGCTTGGGCCTGGCCAGCACGTAGGCCGCCGTTTCCACCATAGCCGTATCCAGTACGCCAGAACCCAGGTCGGCCACGGCCACCACCGAGGTGGCAGGCAGCAGGACTTCCTGGCGCCATTTGCCGAAGGTCGTGAGAAAGAATCCGGTGCGGCTGGTAATGGCCCCCAGAAAGCCTTCCGGCTTTAAGAGTTCCAGCCCCCGCTCCACGAAGGCGGCGTAGACGTCATTTTTGGTGCGGGGGTAAGTGGTTTCAATATATTTGCGGGCTGATATACAGGCCTCACCAAAGGGCGGATTCATCAGCACCACGTCGTACCGCTGGCGGAGAAGCTGGGTAAACTCAATACCCTGCCGGCTCTGGCGGGCAAAGAGCCGGCGGGCGGCACCGCTGCCGTTGACGGTGGCCTCATAACGGCGCAGAAGGGCCATGATCTCTTCTTCCGCCCGCTGCCAGAAATCTTCGGGGAGTTCGGGCGGCGGACCGGCAGCATAGCAGGAAGCGGTCTCCCGGAAGAGGGAGGCCGCCTGCCGGTAATACTCCTTTTGCTTTTCAATTACCGCGCGCAAGGCGGCTTCCGGCTTGAGAAGGGAGCCGGCCTCCGCGGCCAGTTCCAGGGACTGCCGCAATTCCTTAACGATTTCCTGCAATACCGAGTGCAGACCCGCCAAAAATTTTCGGAACTGCCCCTCGTCCCCCGGCATGGGGCCGGCGCAGACCACCCGAGCCGATCCAACCACCGCCCCGGGGTGGTATTTTTTCGCCTTTAAGTAAAGGGCCAGGGAGGCAATCTGTACCGCCCGGGGGTCGATGTCTATGCCGAAGAGGTTATGTTTTAAAATCAGGCCGGGGATCTCCGCCGGCCGGTAACCCTCTTCCTCATATATGCGAGCCAGCAGGTCAAAGGCGTAGAGCAGGTAGTGGCCGCTACCACAGGCCGGGTCCAGCACCTTGATCTCCGTGGGCTTCATCTGCCTTTTAACCCCTTCCCCCTCCGGGTAAATAAAGTACCGGCAGAACTGGACCAGGGAAGTGGCAGGATTCACTTCATACCACAACCGCCCCAGGGTATTGTCGGTAAGAAAGCGCACCACGTATTCAGGAGTGTAAAACTGGTTGCGGATGGCCATTTCATAACTGTCCCGGGGGGCTTGGCTCTCTTTGCGTACTCTTTCCCGTTCATCCCTGGGAGTGAAAAACTGGTAAAACCAGCCTATGGTCTCGTCCTGATCCCAGATGCTTTCCAGTTCGGGCCGGTTGAGCCATTCCAGTACCTTTTTCAACACCGGCGGGGATGGAAAGAGCAGGGAATGGGGGAGACTGCGGTCAAATAGCAGGGGCACTTTCCCGGCTACGTCGTCAAAGACCATTTCCAGGTAGCGCCGGTAGCCCCCGTCGGGCAGGTTCCGGCACAGGCCCGGGCAGACCTTCTGAAATAGCTTGAAGCCACGGGACTCACTCCCCCGGCCGACGCTTTCGGACACCAGGCCCCGGGCCTCCATGAGGCGCAGGGCCACCAGGCGGTTTAAGTACGTAAAGGCGGCCTCCCGGATATACTCCTGCACGGCCCGGGCCTGGGTCTGCCCGGCACTGATGTAATAGTGAATGGCCGATATAATTTCCCGGCGCCGGACCAGCAGGTCCGGATGCCGTTGTAAAACGGCCATAGCTTCTTCCGGTTCGACCAGGTAAGGAGTAATGCCAAAGGTACCTTCCAGTTGCCGGGCCATATCTTCTTCCAGCAGCTCCCGAACGGCAGTCACTGTTCTGGCAATTAACCTGCGGGTTTCCCTGTCCACTAAGATCACCCTATTCTATGATTACCCTGGCCCCTTCGGCAAAGGCCTTTATACACTCTTCCCGCAACCGGGCCAGGGCGGCATCCAGCTCCTCCACACTACTCAGGGAGGTACGTACAAATTTGCCCAGCCGGACCCGGCGGATGGGCACCTGGGGAGCGGTCAGCTTCTCCAGCTCCAGGAGAGCAGCCCGGCGCAAACTGTCCACCGCGTCCAGGTCAGATTTCATCTGTTCCACCGGAGGCTGGAAGGTCAGATCGTCCCGGATCTCCATGTCTAAACCGGCCTTTTCCTCCAGCCGGCCGGTCACCCGGGGCCGCAGCTCATAGGGCACCGTGATCCACTCCGGCCGGTTGCGTATCTCTTCCAGCACCGCCCGGTAGGCCTCGGCCCGCTGCGCAAAGACCTGCCGGTAAAGCTTGCCGTAGGCGGCGGCCAGAACAGCGGTATCAGCATTAATGGCCGGCAGGCGCCGGTAAAATGATGGGGCGGCCAGATTCTCCTTCAGACGGCCGGCCGCTTCTACCAGCCCGTCATCCGGCCGACCGTACTTTTGCAACACGGGCCAAGCCCGGTCCAGCACCATGCGTGCCCTCTTCAGCCGGGCCAGGTTTTCCCCGCTCAGGGCTTCTTGAAGTCCCCGCAGGGCATCAATGGCCGCTTTGAACTCCTGCCGCTGGTCGGCGAAAACCTTTACCGCTTCATCGGGGGCGCTTTCCATGATCCCCTGTATGGTGGCCAGAAAAGACTCCAGGTTGTCCCGGCCGGGCAATCCTTCGTGATGCATGGCGGTCAAGATGGGCAGGATGATCTCCTTTTCTTTCTGGAAGGCCTGGCGTAAACCCTCAAAAATGGCCTCCACTTCGTGTTCAGGGGTCTCCCCGTATATTTCCTGGTAGGCCTGGGCTGCGTTGACCAGATCCGTTAAAGTGAGGCTCCCCTGCCGGGGGGTAAAGCCGGCGGCGCGAAAAAGCGGCACCTTCAGGAAAACCTCCCGGGCCGCAGCCACGGTATAGCTACGGTAGAGCCGTCCCTGGGAGTAAACCTCCACTGCCGCCCCCCGGAACAGGGCGGCGGCAATGAGCATGATTACTTCCAGGTCCCAGCCGTAGCCGAAACCGCGAAAGCGGGTTTCCAGCGCCCGGCCGCTGACCGGCTGGCTGGTTTTCCGGTATTCCTCCGCAATGAACGACTGCACGTGGGTCAGGCAGGGGGCATTCAGGTTGATCATATACGTGCGACCCTTCTTGTGCACCAGATGCAGGCCCCCGGGGCCGTCGTAAACCACGGCGGGCAGGCCGACCAAGTTGGTCGAGGCCAGCAGTTGCCCGGCCTCCTCCCCCTTCACCGGCACGGCGGCCAGGTCAAACCGGTCAAAGATCACCGGCACGGAAAGCTCCAGAAGGGCGTGGACCACGGCCTGCAGATTGTCCCCTAGCCCCCGGGCTTCCCGGGCCACTCCCTGGAAGTAGGTCGTTCCATTTAAAAGGGCCAAGCTTATAGCGCCGGACAGGCGCTGCTTTAACACCGAAAGGCGACGTTTTTCGTCGGCCACCAGCTGGCCCAGTTCCCGGGTAAGCATTTCCCGCTCGTGGGTTTCCACCATTTTTTCGGAGCGATACACTTCCACAAAAAGGTTTTGCACCTGTTCATCAAGGGGCACCACCCAGAAAAGGGAGTTTTGTTCGGCACGGCTTTTCTCCCGGGCCTCGTCACAGACCCGGCCGTACTGCTCATCGCTGGCCAGGTACAGAATGAAGGGCACATCCCCCTCCCGGCCCAGCCTTTCCCCGTGCAGCTCCAGGGCGGGGGTAAAATTCTTCAACCCTGCATGGCGGTAGGGTTTCAGTGTTTTGAAAACCCCATCCACAAATTCCCTTTGCAGCCTTTTTTCATCGGGTGCATCCAGGCCAAAGCCCTGGCGCTTTTCCTCCCACAGCTTGCCCTCGGCGGTGAGGAGTTCGTACCCTTCTTCCCCCTCTTTAATCCGCCGGTCCCGCACCAGGATTTCCAGGGCTTCCCTCACCCGGGGAAGAAGGGAGGGCGCCCCTACGGCGGGGTAAAGCACGGCGGCGATATTTTCGGCGGTGCCGGGCACCTTGTAGCTAAACTCCAGCAGGCAGACGGCCCTGGCCACCCGTGACACCAGGGGATCGGGGTAGGCACGGGCGATTTCGACAATATCCTTTTTCCTTTCGTAACTGATGTTGCCTTCCATCAAATCGTAAACCATATCCAGGGTGACCAGACGCCCTACCTCTTCCTCTCCCAGGTTGACCCGGGGGTGGATGATCAGTTGCTGGGCCAGTTTAATAATGGTACGGTTGCTACCGCCCATGTGGCGGCTGACCCCGGACTGGGTGCGCATCCCCGAAACAATGTTAATGATCAGGTCGATCTGGTATGGTACAAAGGGGTAGAGACGGGCAAAGGTTTCGGGATCCAGGGGCTGATGGACGCCCCCGGTGAGGGCAGTATGGGTACCCAGGGCCCCCTGGTGACACCGGTAAAGTTCCTGCAAAGCCTCCTCGGCGGCCGGTTTTTTGGTCAGCACCCGGCGGCTGGTCACTTCACTGATGTCCGCAGGAGCCAGGTCCACATTCAGGGGAAAACGGTCCCGCAGCCGGGCCAACTCGCTCTTTTTCCCTTCTAGATTATCCACCACTTCATCCAGTTTTTCCTGGGAAGTGACCACCAGCCAGGCCCGCCCCCGGCCCACCCGGCCAAAGGCCTGTACCAGCCCCTGCAGGTCCAGCATTTTCTCGGTGCTGCGGGAAACATACTGGCCTACCTCGTCCACCACAAAAACCAAGTTCCTGGTCCCCGGGCGGCGACGTTCCAGCAGTTCAAAGGCCCGGACGGCAAAATCGTTGGCCGAAATGTCCACATGGCGGGCAGTTCGGGCCCAGGAATCGGCGGCTGGATAAGTGGCCGGGTCCAGGCGGTGCATAACAGCGCTGGCCTCGCTTTTGGCAAAACCAATGTATTCCCGGCCTTCCTCCCACGGCTGCCCGTACATCTCGGCATAGAGCTGCCGGAACTGTTCCAGCCGGCCGGCCGACTCCAGGGCAATTTCCAGCTCGGCCAGGTCCAGGTCGTCGGAGTAGCCCAGGTGGCCCAGGAAAGCCCGGTAGGCGATTTCCGTCAGCATTTCCGCTCCGCTGGTCACCCCCCGATCGGTAGCCAGGTCAAAGATCACGGCTGCGGTAGGTATCTGGCGGTTAATCTTGCGCAGCAAAACGGTAATGCGGTCGTCGGCAGCCTGTTCGGCAAAGATTTCCGATGCCGGGCGGCCTTTAACCATCCGGCCTTCCAGGATGTAGCCCAGGATTTTGGCAAAGCTGGATTTTCCCGATCCAAAGAAGCCGCTAACCCAAACGCCGATGCCTTCGTGGGGTTTGCGGGGTGTCTCTTCATAACATTCTAACACTTCCAGAAAATAGTTTTTTATGGACGGGGTGACCACATATTCCGTCAGTTCATTAAAAACCACATCCTCATCGGCCTGGTCCACTTTGATGACCTCTTCGATGCGCCGGTCTATTTTTCGCTCAAAGAGGTCCAGGATTTTACCCATCTACAGTCCCTCCACACCATAAATCTCCGGACGATAGTTGTGATCCGGCTGGCAAATGCCCATAAAACGCAGACCTTTAATGCCCTCTAGAGTGCCGGGGTAAAAAAGGACCGTGGGCACGTGCACCAGGCCCTGTAGTTTTTCCAGCAGGGCCGAGGTGCGGAAGGCCGGAAAAAGGGCACCGGCCCGGGTTAAAAAGAGAACCGTCCCGGCCGGATCCGGCGCCAGGCCGGAGGTCTTTAACCGCCGTTCCAGTTCATCCTTCACCCGCTGATGCAGGGGGTATTTACCGGAGAGGATGCGGTGTACAGTCTGCACGGCCAGTTCCAGGCCCATCTCCATCTCCATGGCCGCCAGCCGGTCCAACCCCCGGGTCTCTTCCACAGCCCGGTACATGAGATGGGCCAAGGAGATGGTTACCACCTCTTTGCCGTGGTTGGTCTTCAAGCGAGTGACCAGGTTTTTCACGGAAGAACGCAGTTCGAACTCCCGGGCCGGATCGTACAGGAAGATGGCGAAGGGCAGATCATGGTAAGCGCTCAAAGACGGTACGGGCGCGATTAACCTCTCTTCCAATTTTTTAAGCATTTGTTCCAGTGAAACCCCGGACGAACCGTGCGAGGTCGGGGTATGGCCATTCAACGCGCATTATCCCTCCTGCGCAGTAAAAACCCAGGTCGCCGGCCTGGTGGGCTTCCAGAAACAGTTCCTCAACCTGTCTGGGGGTGAGCAGAAAGAGGCCCCAGTCGGGGTGGGCCACCAACCGGGCCGCAGAGGCCACCAGACCCTTCAGATAATAGGCCACATAGAGAAAGACGGGGCGGGGCAGTTGCACCGGGGCAAATTCTTTTTTTACCGTTCCCCGTAAGATACCGCCGTCCCGGCAGGCAGCCAGCAGGCCCTGTGCCGTTTTTAACTTGACGTTTTCCGACCAGGGGGGCTTGATGAGCCCGGATTGGATTTGCTTTTCGATAAAAGCCACCCCATCGTCAACAACGACCTGATGACGGCTTTTCTGGTAAAGGGCAAGAAGCCACTGGGTGACAAAGTCGTATAGCAGCCGGTCGGCCAGGGCGGCATGGTAGTAAACCAGGCGAAAGGCGGTTGCCGTATCGAAAATGACCTTAAGCATCATCCGAGCTAGCTCACCGGGTGGCACATTGCCGGCAAAAAAACGGGGCCAGAAGACGCTCTGTACCAGGTCCCGCACTCGCCGGCGGCTGGCCTTGCCCAAAAGGTTGGCCCCGGCGACCCGGGCGGAAAAAGAGGCCCGGTCCTCCCCGGGTTGCCATTCCAGCAACAGCTGCCTGCTTTCCGCCAAGGCCACTCCTTTCATGAGGTTGCAGGTGTACCGGCGCCCGGAAGCGGAAACACCCACCCGCCGGCCCTCCATGACGGTACAGTTATACTCCGGCGAAAGACTGCTCTTCATCCGGCGGCCCCCAGTTCCCCGGCCGGCAAAGATAAGGCACCGTTGCCTTTAACGGTAAAATAGGGCATGATCAGTTTGCCGGGGTCGCTGATGGTATAGCCGGCCAGCAGCCGGTCCAGCAAAGCGTTCCACTGGGAGACGGTCACCGGGGCTTCCGTATTCTCAGATATACATACGGTGCCGGAAACCACCTTTTTCTGCCAGGAGGCCACCGTACGGGAGTCCGGTTTCCCGCCGGCCAGCTGGCTGATTAGAAAGGTTTCCAGGCCTGCCGGACCATCTTTAGCCGGTTGCCGGTCCGGCGGGTGATGGTTGTCGTAAATGTGGCCGTGGCCGGGCCGGGGTTCCGCCGGGCACATTCCCGCCGGTAGCGTGTCCGGCAAGTGATCGCCCCCCTGGCTGACGCTGTGGCCGGCCTGGTGCTGGATCTCGATCCCTTCCACAGGCAATCGCGCCAGTATCTCCTGTATATTAATCTTCTGATCATTAAAATGGTCAGCAGGTACCTTCTGCCGGTGAAGGATGCGTGTCAATTGCTGCTCTATGGTTTCTCCTAGGTAAAAAAGGTTATAGGCGCCGGGGTGGGGCATCATGGCCCGGTGCATGGCGCCGGCCGTTTCCACAGCCAGCTCCGCCGCCGCCCACAGGCCGGTGCGGGGGAAAAGGCGCCCCAGCACTATGCGCCCGGCCGGGGTGAGGGCCTCGCTGTCCCACCAGTTAAGCAAATCCCTTTCCCCCAGGCGGGCAATCATAATACGGCAGCCAATCAGCCTGGCCGACAGGGTCAAAATTTTCACCCCTTAGCTTTAGTATGGCAAATCAGTATGACTGGTAGACGTAAGGCAGACCTAGTATTTATTTCCCCACAAAAAGGACGGATCCTGCCGATACCCGCAAATCTTTTAATGCCCTGGACGTTCCTAATCCAGGGTTCAAAGAATGCTTAGCACTATAGCGTAAATTCCATTTCTATAACTATTTCGATAACTATAAGTTAGAGTAGGTGTTTTTGGCATAATAGAATTGCATAAAACGGCAGCCAAAAATGCATAGCATGGCGCGTGTAAAAGAGGGCATTGCCATCACGCTCTAGAATAACCCTTCTGACTTGGGCAAAGGCAGGAGGGGATACAAGAGGTGATAGCAATGGCCCAACAACAGTATATCAAACATCTTTACGAGCGAGAAGAGTGCAGTATTGCCGAAATTAGCCGGCGGGTAGGTATCAACTGGCGAACAGCGGCTAAGTACGCCAAGAAAGACGACTGGTATCAGCCCATGCAGCAGACCCGGCGCCGGCAGCCGGTCATGGGGTCTTTT
>NZ_FQZM01000010.1:0-87992 GCF_900142025.1 Desulfofundulus thermosubterraneus DSM 16057
AACCTCGCGCCGGCGCCTTGGGTTACGGTGGCCGATCGACATAATAGCGCTTTATCCGCCCCGCAGCCAGGAAGCAATGATCTGGGGTCGCGGGGCCGATCAAAGCGGAATTATGTCAACCGGCCCCGGAAACTCCTGCCACTTCGATGCGCTCCGGGCCGGGCATTGCGCTTGCAAGCCTTGTGGTTCACGGCCGGCTTTCAATTCACCGGCAAGCTCGTGCCCGGCCCTCCGCTGGCCACTTTGCCGTTGCTTCCGGGGCTTGAACGACCCCCCGGTACTATATATAGGTGAAAGGATGTTTCCAGGGGGGTTACCCGATTGGCCAATACACGGAAGTGGAGTCATCAAGCACTGATCTTGTCCTGATCATCATTGTCCGGTGGCTTGGAATATGCTATCGGGTTCCCGTCGGGGGCATCGTGGTGATGAGAATCCTCTGTTCTTTCCTGGAAACCTTTGAAATGTTACACGTGCTGAAATATAATAATTCTTATAGAAGGTTTTCGGTAATTGGTAATTTCCATAAGCTAGGAGGTTGATCTCTTATGCGCACTGCTGTGCTCAGTTTTTTGCTTCTTATAACTATCGTCTTGGCTGGTTGTTCTCGGGATACCGGTCAGGCCAATCACGGGCAACTCCCTGGAACACCTGATGGACAGGACCAGCGTTTTAAGATTATTTATGAGCATTCTGAAACTAAAAATTTGGGCGGTTTTACTGTTCTGCGGGATAATGCCACTGGCCACGAGTATCTGATCATTACAGGATTAAACGGTGCTCCTACCGTGGTTCCCCTGCAGAGGCCGGTGACAACGGATCAGCTCGGCGGCAAGACTACATCTTTAGAACCGGGTCTTTTAAGCACCGCCCGTTAAATACCTGATGTAATCGGTGTTATATACACTTCTGCCTTTATCCCTTGCCTTTACTTACTTTTAGATGGAAAAATTCCTCCATGGATCAGCCGGGCATCCGAGACATTAAAGAATATGTTGGGATCAAGCTTATTCAAGATGGATAACGCCCGCTGCAGGTCGCGCCGTTTAAGAAGTACGAACAAAACCGTCCTCTCGCCACACTGGCCCTGGCACTCCACGCTGGTAACACCAAATCCCTCCTGGCGCAACCTTTCGATAAACTGGGATGCCAGTTGTGGTGCCGGGAACACCTGTAGCGAGAGGTAACCCAGGGCAAGTCTGCCTTCGATAAGGCTGCCGATGTAATTCCCCGTTGCAAAACCGCCGGCATAAGCTACTACTTTAACGGGGTCGTTTAAACCCCCGGCCAATACTTGACTGAGAGCCAGTATGAACACGGAAACCTCAAGAAAACCAATTACAGCCGCCAGCAACCGTTTGTCCCGCATCAGCATCAATACTCTGATTACGTCCAGGGACATGTCTATTACCCGGGCAAAGAAAATAAACAGATAGCCTCCTATCATTGGTAACCAAGTTTCCAATCCTCTTCCCTCCATAAATATATCCGGCAATAAGCACTTTCGACGTTTTTTAACATGAGCTTTAGAACTTTTCTAGATCGAAACTTTAGACCGAGCTGCGCATAAGATGATTGTGTTTTTTTTCCTTGAGGGCATGGTATTCGGCAACTAGATTTAAAGCTGATTGGCGGGAAGAAAGCAATTGGGCGTTGTTTTTTGCCCGGACGGCTATTTTTTGTCGCAGGTCGTCATCTGTAATGAGCTCTTTTATTTTTGCTACAAAAAGGTCCTTATTTTCCGGTGTCAGAAAACCATCTTCTCCGTCTCTGACCATTTCACTTGTACCAAAAGCTTTAACAGCTACCACCGGAAGTCCTGCTGCCTTGGCTTCAGCCAGCACCAACCCCTGGGTTTCGGTTTTGGAGGCAAAAACAAAAAGATCGGCCCCCTGATAACAGTTAATTACTTCCGTTCTATTTAACGTGCCGGTAAATATTACTTGCTGGCCTATGCCAAGCTGGGCGGCCTGTCTTTTTAAATTGACCTCTTCCGGACCCCCACCCACCAGAACCAGTTTTAGATTGGAGTTCCCCCTGCTAAGTTCCGCAAAAGCGGATAACAGAAAACCAATGTTCTTTTCCTGCCCCAGCCGTCCCACAAAAAGCAGGATCTTTTCTTCCGGTTTAATTCCATGTTCCCGGCGTAACCAGTTTTTGTCCCCTTGTGTAAATTCCTCTAGATTGATGCCGGTGGGTATGACTTTTATTTTTGTACGCACCCCCATTTTTTTTAAATGTTCCTCAATAATGCCGGTGGGCGCAACCACTAAATCGCACCGGTTGCAGAAGTCCCGGCAAAAGCGTCTGGTCAGTTCCCGGGTAACGCCCTGGGCAAAGGGTACATAGTGGACATATTGATCGTAGAGAGTGTGAAAGGTAAAAACCAAAGGGATGCCCAGCTTATGGGCATAACGGGCCCCCACTCGCCCGAGCAAAAAGGGTGAATGAACATGGATTATATCAGGTTGCCATTGGTTGATGGTGGGTTTCAGGCGAAAGGAAAAGGGTACCGCCAGGGCAAAATCCCGGTTTGTTGGGGCCGGGACGGAAGGAAAACGAAAAACCCGCTTTTCCCTGGAGCAATTAGGGTAATTGGGGGCAAAGATATAGATGTCATGTCCCAGTTTGGTTAGCTCAGCGGTAAAAGTATCTATGGACCGTACCACACCGCTGGTATATGGACGGTAGCTATCGGTAAAAACGCCGATTTTCAAAAATCCCACGCCCCTTTTTTTGATGGTCTCCCTACTGCCATTATATTACCATTATATTGTTCTCGTTTAGGGGCTCCAAGTCCTTCAGTTGATAACTTATTGGGCGTCGATTACTTCCTCCCAGCGGTAATCGGCAGAAACAATGCGCCAACCTAGTGGAGTTTTATGTAAACTAAAATATCCTGTTCCCTTTTGGATTTGCCCGGTGACGAGATCAGTGTTCATCAGGGTTGCGCTTACCGTTGCCTTTTCTGATGTCCGGTACTCAAGGGAAACATCGGTAACGGCAGCCCGGCAATACCAATCGGTTGGCCGGGCGATAAAATCCCATGCCCGCTCACTTACCTCGGATAATAGGGGCTCGGCGTAGTACTTTCCCAGCTTTTCCTTTACTTCTTCCCTGTTTCGTGCTTGCCACCAGGAATCGTCCTCTACCGATCCTTTAATGATAGCATATATCTCATTCTGTTGGGTGGTGCTGGCGGCCAGGTGGCTCCCTTCTGCCAGCAGCAAAAAAAACAGGGCCGTAATGACAACGTGCCAAAGTTTCAATTTCTTTTCCCCTCCCCCTACGTACTTATTGGAATAGTATACGACTAGAAGGTAAATACATCCTTGTAAAAAATTGTTATAATGTGGGAGAAGGGAAATTTTTTTTACATTGGCCTGGGGACGTAAAAAAAGTTGCCCTAAAGGCAACTTATCCCTAAAGGTGATTTTTTGCGTTACAAACCCCGGGCATAATCCGGACGCAATGAAACCCTGGCCGGATCCCTTAAAGCTTCTTCCAGTATCCCGATAAGCTTCTCCCGGTCCCTCTTGAGCGTGCCCTTTAGGGGCAGATAGTTGGAAGCGTGATTACAGCGGAAGATGCAGTTATCCACTTCCAGCCCTTCCAGCAACCACTTTAGCTCTTGTAATGTTTCTTCCGGATTAAGCAGAAAAAACTTGCCCTCCTCCACCTGGCTGTAAAGGGGGGTGTTGGGTACCACGATCAAGGTAAGTGCAGCCAGATAGGTGGGGTTGATGGCGTTAATTACACTGGCGGTGGCCCGGGCATGTTCCCGGGAAAGTTCCCTCCCACCCAGGCCCGTAATCACCGTTACCGATAGCTCGAATCCGGCATCCAGGGCGCGCTGGCAGGCACATACCATCTCCGCGGCGTTGACCCCTTTGTGCATTCTTTTTAATACCAGGTCGCTGCCGCTTTCTACCCCCAGGTAGAGCAATCTCAGGCCCGCTTCCCGCAGTTCCCGCAGTTCTTCCGGTTCTTTTCTGAGGAGATCCAGGGGGCCGGCGTAACAGGAGACCCGTTCAAGCTCGGGAAAAGTTTGATAAAGGTACTGCAACAGCCTTAAGAGCTCCCGGGTATCCATGGCGAGGGCATTACCGTCGGCCAGAAAAATCCGCCGCACTCCAGACCAGAAACGGGCCGCTTCCTCGACGTCAGCTATGATTCCCGCCAGGGTTCGTGGACGGAATTTCTTACCCTTGTACATGCCGCAAAAGGCACAGGCATTATGGGAACAACCGAGGGTAACCTGTAAAATTAAACTGCTGGCTTCACTGGGTGGCCGGAAAAGGGGTGGTTCATATTGCATGCCTTCCCCCTCCTCCTGCTTATGGTCGGGATTTGTCATGCCTGGGGTTGGCCGCCACTTGTTTAATGGCGTTGGTAATGGCCGCGATTACCTGTGCCTTCCCGCCTATCTGGTCAAAATTTACTTTTGTATAAATCGTACCCTCATCGGACACTACGTAGTGAGGGGGCAATTGATTTAAAGCCAGAGCCATAATATCCTCCTGGCAGCGGATACAGGTACAGGTCCCGGGGTTGTTTTTGGCATATTCTTTTAATACCTCTGGTAAAAACCGCTGCACTACCACTTCAGTGTAGTTGTGGATCACAAAAAGGTCACTCCTTTCTCCTGCCTCCTATAAGCGCAAGGTAGCGATTAGCCGCTTGGGATGCAGCAACAGGTCCAGGCCCTGGCAGATGTCCGTGACAACCACGTCGGCTGCCACAAGGGCCTGTACCGAGGCACCTTCCGGTCCCAGAACAACGATCCCCAGGGCGGCGTTTTTAAGCATCAGGCTATCGTTGGTACCGTTGCCAATGGTTACTGTATGTTGTGTACCCAGTTTCTCAATAAATTTTAGCTTTTGGCTGCCCCCTTCTCCCGGCTCCAGGACGTGCACGAAGGCCTTAATATTACGGCAGGCCTTTTCCCCCGTTCCAAAGGTGTCGGCTGTAAGCACGTGGATCGCTAGTTTTTCGGCAAGGGTGTTTAGCCTTTCCTCTACTCCTGGTAGCAGGGTGCCGTCTTTGGCCATCGTGCCGTTAAAATCCAGAACAAGGTGTTGCAGTTGTAGCATCCCCCGCTCCGGTATTTTCACGGTAAGCAATTCTACCCCTCCCTTGTCGAAGGATAAGGTTTATCACATAACTTAGTCTCCCAGGCAAATTCCCAGTTGCCTTGCCGAGAGCAGCAGATCGCTGTCCAGGGGTACGGAGCGGATCTGACCCGTAGCTTCCGTCAGGGGTACGGCATCAATGGTGGTACCCCGGAGGCAGACCATGTGTCCGAAACGCCCCTCCATAACCAGCCGAACTGCCCCCGTGCCGTAGCGTGTGGCCAGAATGCGGTCAAAAGCCGTAGGGGAACCTCCCCTTTGTAGATGTCCCAGTATGGTGACCCTGGTTTCTTTTCCGGTGGCTTCCTCGACCTGTTGAGCCACTACATGGCCAATGCCACCCAAACGAATGGGATCAAAGCTGTCCTCCACCCTTTTTTGAACCACTAATTCTCCGTCCACTGGTTTGGCCCCTTCGGCCACCACGATGATGCTAAACTTTTTACCCTGTACTTCCCGCTGGTTGATCATTTCAATGACCTTCTCAATTCGGTAGGGAATTTCAGGAATCAAGATTACATCCGCCCCACCGGCCACCCCGGCGGCCAGAGCTATCCACCCGGCATAACGCCCCATTACCTCCAGAACCATAACCCGGTGGTGGGATTCTGCCGTGGTGTGTAACTTGTCCAGGGCTTCGGTGGCGGTAGTAAGGGCAGTATCAAAACCAAAAGTTTGATCTGTGGCCAGCAGATCGTTGTCGATGGTCTTAGGAACTCCAACCACAGATAATCCTTTGGCGTGTAGCTCTTTAGCAATGGCCAGGCTGCCATCTCCACCGATAACGATCAGGGCATCGACCCCGTGGATGCTGATATTTTCAAAAATACGATCGCTTACGTCTACAAAAACCTTTTTCCCGCCCTTAACCACTGGATAATGAAAGGGATTATCACGGTTGGTGGTACCGAGAATGGTTCCACCCCGGGGCAGGATACCGACTACATCCTTTTCCGTAAGCTCCCGGGCCTGGTTCTTAATCAATCCCCCAAAACCGTTTAAAAAGCCAATTACCGAAAGCCCATATTCCCTGATAGTTACTTTTACCACCGCCCTGATGACGGCGTTTAATCCGGGAGCATCGCCCCCGCCGGTTAATACACCAATGCGTTTAATTTTGGCTGGACCAGCCATGGTCAAACCTCCCCCCATACGTTTTAAGCAAAAGAGCATCACTCGCTTTTATCCCCACACTTTTCACTCATCCTGATTAACCCAATGATTCCCCGTAATGGTGCTGTGCTCCTCCAGGAATCGTTTTATGATAGCGTTTATTTTTCCTGGCCGTTCCAGCATTATCATGTGGCCGGTCCCGTGAATAATCTCTAATTCGGCCCTGGGCAGCTTCTGTTTTAGATACTGGCCGTACTTTAGCGGCGTGAGCAGGTCCTGATCGGCGGCAATGACCAGGGCGGGGACATCGATAAAAGGCAGGACACCCATCAAGTCAAAACCGTTACAGGCCGTAAAGTCTGCCAGGTATACTGAGGGTGGAACGGATTCCATTTCCCTGCGGGCAGCTTCCAGCAGAGCAGGGGGCGCGTTTTTGCCGTAAGCCAGTTGGATCAGCTCCGCATAGTGTTCCCCCCTTTGGAAGGTCTCCAGCAAAGCCGGTAGCACTCGCAGGCGAGCACCAGTTCCAATCAAGACCATCCCGGCCAGTTTCTCTGGATAACAGCGGGCAAAATCCAGGGTGATTGCTCCTCCCATAGAATGTCCGGCCAGGAAAAATGGATGACCAATTAGCCTTTCCGCAAAAGCATAAACAAATTGGCGGTAAGCGGCAATAGCATCGGATGCTTTTCCCTGCGACTGGCCGTGGCCGGGTAGATCCACGGCCAGCACCAGGTAGTCTTCTTTTAAACCGTTGAGTTGGTAAAGCCAGTGGCAGTGACTTCCCCCTGCTCCGTGGATAAAAAGGATGGTTTGCCTTGGTTCCTTGTTTTTGGGCATCCCAGCGAAATAATGATAATTGAGCCCTTCAAGGGTTATAAAAGGCATCAGGAAACCCTCCATGAAAAAATTACCGGCGTTAGTACCGGTAAAAGATCAAACACTTTAAGGTAGACTGCTACTGCTAAAATTCAGTGATGCCCATGGGCGTCGCAGCTATGGGTTGGCTTCTCTTCCACATCCTCATATTTTTTCCACATGATGGTGAATGCAGAGCCAATCACCAGCATCACCAGCGTAGTGAAAAACCCGAAGACAACCCCCTGCCACCATTGTTCGAAAAACATTTTCCCCCTCCTCTTTACCCCGGGTCCTTTTTGACGGTACGTTATTTCCGGGGTTTCTTATTATTCCTTTGTTCGTGCAGTTAATTCGTTTAAAACACGTTTTAACTGTTGCAAAGATTCGCCATAACCTGCCCAGTCTCCGCCTCTGAGCCTTTCCATGGCCTGATCGTAAAGCCTGCTGGCCTCCCGTGCCAATTCAGCCACTGACTGGTCACCGGTGGCTGGTTGCGCTCCCGGTATGGCTTGGCCCGTTTCCCCTTTGCCATCGGAGAAGATGCGCTTTAGGGCCTCCTCTAAGGTTGGTTCCATGACCACCTGGTCGCCGTGGACTACAATTACCCGGCGCAGTTCGGGCATTTTGCTTTGTTCTGCCTGCAGGTACAACGGCTCCACGTACAACAGGGAGTCCTTGACCGGTATCACCAGAAGG
Source organism: Desulfofundulus thermosubterraneus DSM 16057 (assembly GCF_900142025.1). Lineage (GTDB taxonomy): Bacteria > Bacillota > Desulfotomaculia > Desulfotomaculales > Desulfovirgulaceae > Desulfofundulus > Desulfofundulus thermosubterraneus. The sequence goes on from NZ_FQZM01000010.1 coordinate 7,803, forward strand.
TTACCCCGGAAGACTCGGGAACCCCGCTGGTCCCACAGGGAGAGTTGCTGCGAGATGGTGGTATCCTGGTTAATGCGCGCTTCAATTTGCATGGGGCCGTACACCAGTTCCTGTTTGGGGAACTCGTATACCAGCAAGCGGCCGTAATTGGGGCCGTCCGACCTGCCTGCCAGCCAGGCCACCATATTCTTTTTATTTTGGGGAATAAAGGGCAGGATCTGTATATATTCGGGCTCTTTTTCCCCGGGCAGCCTGGTGATAATGTAATAGGCCTCCATAAGCTCTTCCTTGTCTTCAACTATCTCGGTGGGCCTATCCCATTTATCTTCTTTATTGTAAAAGATCCGGTAGTCCTCCATGTGATAAATAGCATATTTTTGTGCCTGGTTCATAAAGAGGTCCTCTGGATAACGGATGTGAGCCCTCAGGGCTTCAGGCATTTCGGCAAGGGGCCGGAAGACACCCGGGAATATTTTACTGTAGGTTTGGATTATGGGATCATCCTTGTCAGCAATATAAAAATCAACGCTTCCATCGTAGGCATCGACCACTACCTTCACTGCATTGCGGATGTAGTTCAGCCGGTGGTTGTAGGGTTCTGCATAAGGGAACATGTTGGTGGTTGTATAGGCATCCCACATCCAGTACAGCTTGCCGTTGGCCAGAACAATATAGGGGTCTCTGTCGTAGGTCAGGAAAGGTACCAGCTTGGGTACGCGTTCGTAGATATTGCGGTAATAAAGCATCTGGCTTTCATTGGTGATGTCTCCGGAAAGAAGCAACCGGTAGTCCCCGAAAGAGATGGCAAATAGCAGCCGCCGCACCAGGGAGCCAACTTTGACGCCTTTATTCCCCTGGTAAGTACTCCAGGCATTTTCATCTCCCTTGGGGTAATCAAATTCGGGGCTCTTGGTATTGACGATTACATAATTATCCGTGACCTCACCAAAATAAATTTCCGGGCGTTCGATTTTAAGGTCCGTATGGGTGGTGGGAGGAATATCTTTGATAAGGAAGCGTGGTAAGCCTTCCCTGGTTACCTCATTGACCGGGCTCATGACAATACCGTACCCATGGGTATATTTTAGGTGCAGGTTTACCCAGGTTTGCGCCTGGGGGGGCAACTGGCTTTGATTTAATTCCCTTGCTGCCACCATCACCTGGCGGTAACGTCCATCAATGATGTAGCGGTCAATATCAATATTTTTCAGCTGGTAATAGAGACGCATTTCCTGCAGCTGGCTGTAAGTTTGCTGCAGGGGGCGGTAATCCCAAAGCCGGATGTTGTTAATGGTATCCTGGTTATTCTTCAGATCTTGCGCGGTTAACTCCCGGCCGGCAGGAAAGGACTTTCTTTCGATACTATCCAGTTTATAGGCTAGGCGGGTGAATTTAATCGCATTTTCAATATAAGGTTTTTCCCGGTTCATCTCGTTGGGAACGACAATAAATTTTTGGACCGCGGCGGGATAAATACTTCCCAGGACTATAGAGCCAACGACTAGAAAACCGATCGTATAAAGAACGAGCCGGAAGCGAGAAAGGAAGATATTCACTAGAATAATCCCCGTACAGGCCAGGGCCAGGACAAACAGGACTTTATAAGCCGGCAGGTTAGCGTGAATATCGGTGTAGCCGGGGCCATAGACTACTCCTCGTTCGGAATAAAGTAACATATATTGATCCAGGCGATATCCCCAGGCCCGCAGGAGGAAGAATGCCGCCGCCAGGCACGACAGGTGATATTTGGCCTGTTCAAAACGAAAAATGCTTTTCCAGCCGTTTTGACCGGTGCCGCCAATCAGGGCGTAGATGCCGCTTACGGCCAGCAAGCTGAGCACACTGATCCACAATAAAAGCCGGTAGATAAAGTGGTAAAAGGGCAACTGAAATACGTAAAAACCTACATCACGATGAAAAATGGGATCTTTCAGATTAAAGGGGGTGCTGTGCAGAAACTGCTGGACTATCATCCAATTATCGGTTACGGCCAGCGCGGTCAGAAATGCCGGAATAAAGCTTAAAATGGCCATGATCGCGGTTAATTTCTTTGATTGGACATACCTGCTCCAGGGAGGCTGGTAAAGGGTGACTATGTCGCCATCGCTGATCGGCCTGGTTTCGGCTGCCTTACTCAGCGGGCCGCGGGTAAATAGCAGGTTGATAAAAAAGACCAGGAAGACCGTTAGCCCGGCAACCAGCCCTACGGCCCACTGCGAAAGCAGAATAGTTAAAAAGACTTTCTCAAAGTTTAAGGATTTAAACCACAGCCAGTCAGTATAAAAGCCCGCCCCCCAGTATATCAGGGCCAGGATAATCAAGAGACCTAAAATTAGCAATGTTTTAGAAAATCTTAAAGCTATCCCCAACACTAATCCTCCCCCTGTTACGATGCCAGAAGCGTCCCTTGCTCCGAAGTGTCCTGGGTGCTACTTGAAAAATTACATGGGCTTGGGAATTTTTTGCGCCTCATCTGCTTCGTGGCGTAATTTTGCTTCACACAACTGACAAATCAAAATGGACTTTTTAGGTTGCAGATCCTCATCCTCGTAATCATCGTATGAATCCGGGTTAAACTCTTCAACTTCTACCAAACGACCGCACATGATACACCGTGCCCCCACCGGGTAACACCTCCCCGACATATTTCTCTTACACATATTTATTCGCCGCCATATGGTGTTTTCCTCCCTCATTTTATTAGCGATGTTAATGATTAAAGCCCGCCGGCAAATCGGCAGGCCTTGCTTCGCAAAAGTAAAGTGTTGTTCTATTCAAAGTATGTTTTTAATTCCCGGGCCATTTCTTCAGGTACATGTAATGTCCACGGTTCATCGTGGAGCACCTGAAGATGGCTGAAGTCACTTCCCACCAGGGGATAAATGGTGTAACGTCCCACGATCCGGGCAGTGATCCAGAAACCCCGGTCCTCTTGCTGGGCAGTATAGAGGGCTGCGTTAAAACTGGCGATGTTAATATCATCGTAATAACGAATAACCTTGAGCAGACCCTCAGCCAGGTCTTGTAAATCCTGGTTCTCCACCTCTGCGATAGTTGTTTTATGGGGTAGGATGGCCGTAACGTCACACAGGGCCCGGGGGGCAAAGGTAGCCAACCAGTGGATGTTTCCCACCTGGCCCAGATAACGTTCTCCCTTTTCCTGCTCATACTCCAGAAGATCCGCCCAGAAGTTTCGGCCGTTTTTCTCCAGGTAAGTCCTTCCATGATCAATCATTTCCGCATCGTAGCGGCAGGGCTGCGGCCCGCATAAAACCTGTAAGTGGGGATGAATTATAGAACCGCCCGAATAAGGCATGTAATTCCAGTTCACAGAACCGTACCGGGCCTGCTCAGAATCGTAAGCTTCGACTAATTTAAGAAAATCCAGTGCCGCCCGGAAGCTATCAACGATAATACCGGGAGTTAGTGCGGTCATGGACAGGTAATGCTCCGGTCCCATTACCGTCACCCCGGCGTAAATCTCGTAAGGTGCCAGGTTTGGCACTACCACTGCCTGACCGTACTTCAAACGGCCCCCGGGTACTATATTCTCGGGAAAACGGGGCGTGGCCTTTTCAAGGTTTTCGGGGCAAAAGGGGCAAAACTTCTGCCGTGATTCCTCCACAAAAGGCGTCCAATCGTGGCGGGGTAATTTGCGGTTGCGCAAAGGCAGAATACGCACCCTCTGGCCGGTTAAGGGATCAAACCGTATCTCGCTGGGGGTGCTGGTTAAGGCAAACCCCTGGAAGGGGTTATGAAATTGTGTTTCGTTTACTATTTTCCGCAGCTCAATACCCATGCATAAGCCCGTGCGATTTATCCCCGGCGCTAAATGAAAGTCTTTTTTGCATTAACCTGTCCGGGATAATCTGGTCGCTCCGGGGCATTCCCCCCTTTCGCAAAAGTTTTCAGGTTTCTTTCATTTTAGCAACAACCACCAGTCTTGTCATCCCGTATTTCGCGGGTTAATATATTAATGCCTCCCCGGGATCAGAGTTACGGCATCCCGTCCAGGCAACAACACCTTTTATTTTAAAATGGTCCTTGACGGTCTGATGAAAATATTTTATAATAACACTGCTACAACAGTTTGTTTGGAGGGGAGTAGCTCAATTGGTAGAGCAACGGTCTCCAAAACCGTAGGTTGCGGGTTCGAGTCCTGTCTCCCCTGCCAGCCAATAAAACAGCGGCCTTCCAAAGAGGAAGGCTTTTTTAGCGTAAACTTTTTTGAGGAAAAAGTAAGGCAGGAGGTTTGCTCCTGCCTATTTTTCTGCCTCCGCTGCCGCCTTGGCCTTTTTGATGATTTCTTCGGCTAAGCGGGCGGGAACCTCTTCGTAGCTATAGAATTTCATGCGGAAGGAACCTCTCCCCTGGGTCATGGATTTCAGGTCGATGGCGTAGCGGTACATTTCCGCCAGGGGCACCAGAGCCTTTACCCGGGAATTCTTTCCGGCCGCTTCCATGCCCAAAATGCGTCCCCGCTTGGTGTTGAAGTCGCTAATGACGTCGCCCATGAAGTTTTCGGGGACGGTGACTTCCACTTCCATGATTGGTTCAAGCAGTACCGGCTTGGCCTGTTGCTGTCCCTTCTTAAAGGCCATGGAAGCGGCAATTTTGAAGGCCAGTTCCGAGGAGTCTACCGGATGGAAGGAACCGTCGTAGAGTACCACTTTTACGCCGGTTACCGGGTAACCGGCCAGCACGCCCTCCTGCATGGCTTCCCGTACGCCCTTTTCCACTGCTGGGATGTATTGCTTGGGTACCGCTCCGCCAAAAATCTCCTCGGTAAATTCAAAGGGCGCATCGGCCAGGGGCTCCAAGCGCAGCCATACGTGACCATATTGACCGCGGCCGCCGGTTTGCTTCTTGTGCTTGCCCTCCACCTTTACTTCGGCGCGGATGGTTTCCCGGTAGGGTACTTTCGGGGAATCCATGTTTACATCCACGCCGTATTTGCGCTTTAACCTTTCGAGGAGTATGTCCAGGTGCAGCTCTCCCATACCAGTGAGCAGGGTCTGCTTTGTTTCCGTGTTTTTCTCCACCCGGACGGTGGGATCTTCTTCCAGTAACTTGGACAGGGCATCGCCCAGTTTATCTTCGTCCCCTTTACTCTTGGGCTGGATGGCAACCGTGAGGGTTGGTTCGGGGAAGTTAATTCCCTCCAGCTTGACGGGGTGATCCTTGTCACACAGCGTGTCGCCCGTACTGGTGTCTTGCAGTTTGACCAGCACGGCGATGTCGCCCGTGGGCACCTCGGTGGTAGGAGTGGAGTTTTTGCCCCGTACATAGAGGATCTGTCCAATCTTTTCCTGCTTTTCTTTGGTGCTGTTGAGCACGACGGTGTCGCTCTTCAGTGTTCCGGTAAAAATGCGGATAAAGTTCATTTTGCCCACGTAGGGGTCGGCCAGGGTCTTAAAGACCAGGCTGGAGAAGGGAACTCCTTCCTCCACCGGCGGAGCGGGACAGTTTTTCACCAGGAAATCCATGAGGCTGGTCACACCTATGTTTTTCGTGGCCGAGCCGCACAAGATGGGAACTACCTTGCCTGCAATGACCCCCTTTTGCAGGCCCTGTTTAATTTCCTCGCTGCTTAATTCTTCCCCTTCCAGGTACTTCATCATCAGCTCGTCGTCGGCTTCCACCGCTGCCTCGATTAACTTTTCCCGGTATGAAGGAATTTCCGAGGCCAGATTATCGGGAACGGCCACTTCCTTGGCTTTCCCATTTTCAAAGGAATAGGCCTTTTGTTCCACCAGGTCTACAATTCCGACAAAATCATTGGCTTGGCCGATAGGCAGTTGCATAGGGGCAAAGTTGGCTTTAAACTTGGCCTGAAGATCATCCAGCACTTTGTAGAAATTGGCGTTTTCCCGGTCCATCTTGTTAATGAAAACTACCCGGGATTGATTGCCCTGCTCTATCAGATCCCAGATAACTTCAGTCTGTACCTGTACTCCGTCAACGGCGGAGACCACAAATAGCGCCGTTTCCACCACTCGTACTACACCATACACTTCCCCGATAAAGTCCGAGTATCCAGGGGTATCTAAAAGGTTCAACTTGCAATTTTGCCATTCGCAAGGTACCAGGCTGGTATGAATGGTTACCTGACGATTGATTTCCTCGGGATGGTAATCGGCGGTGGTGGTGCCATCTTCTACCCGGCCCAGTCGGGTAATGGCCCCGGTATTAAAAAGCATTGCCTCTACTAAAGAGGTCTTGCCGGCGCCGCCGTGGGCTACCACGCCAATGTTACGGATTTGAGAAGTCTGGTAGTTTTTCAAAATCCCGTTACCTCCTTTTTTTGTAAATAATGGTTTCCCCCAGGTCTGTATTATATACTCTATGGTAGCCAGAACTGGGCATATCTGGATTAGACAACAAAAAACAGCCCCATCACGGGTGCCCTTTAGTGCAACGCCTTTTTGCTCTTATACGTTACTTAAACTCCTGTTATTCTACGCCAAGCTCACAAAATCCTTTGGAAATAAGAAAATTTTTTCGGCATACATTCCAGCGGGCTTGACAAGGTTGGCCACATAGGTATTCGGGTACGAACATACATATAGCAAGAGGTGGCAGAACATGTCCCGGCAATCCTTTGTCTATGGCGCCTTTATCCTCCTGTTGGCCAGCCTTTGCAACCGTCTGATCGGGTTTGTCTATCAGATTTTGATGATCCGGCTGATCCGCCCCGAGGGGGTTGGCCTTTTTAACATGGTCTACCCCATATACGTCCTGGTGCTGGTTCTGGCCACCGCCGGTATTCCGGTGGCTATTGCTAAACTGATGGCCGAGGAGGTGGCCCGGGGCAACCTGGGGGGAGCTTACCGGGTTTTCTCCATCGCCTTTTGGTGGATTATGGCTAGCAGTCTATTCTTTACCCTGGTGCTCATTCTGGGTGCACCCCTGTTGCAACAGTACGTCTTCCCTAACCCGAAAGTGTACTACTGTTTTCTTAGTTTGGTGCCGGGAATCATTATCGTATCCCTCTGCTCGGCTTTTCGAGGATTTTTTCAGGGGCTCCAGCAAATGACTCCTACGGCTGTAACCCAGGTGGTGGAACAGCTGGTCCGCGTGACTGCCGGCTTGGGTATTGCCTGGTTTATGCTCCCCCGGGGAATCGAGTATGCGGCCATGGGCATTTCCCTGGGGGTGGTGCTGGGGGAATTTATCGGTTTTTTGTCCATGCTGGCCATTTATTTCAAAAAACGCCCTTACTTTTCACCTCTTGTCGCTTATTGTCCGGAACCGGCACTGAGAATTACAGGGCGGATCTTCGATCTGGCCGTTCCCGTAACCCTGACCCGTTTTGTTTCCACCGCCTTTTTATCGGTGGACGCCATGTTGATTCCCCGGCGTCTCCAAGTGGCAGGAATGACCTTAAATGAGGCTACCGGGGTTTACGGTCAATTTGTTGGGATTGCTGAATCCCTCCTGTTTACTCCCAGTATTGTGACTATTTCTTTAGCCACGGCTCTGGTTCCGGCCATAAGTGATGCTCTGGCGCAAAACGACCTTTCCTTGGTACGTGGCCGGACGGAAGAAGCTTTGCGCCTGACCATGCTGGCCGGATTACCCGCCACCGCGGTCTTTTTCCTTTTGCCAAGGGAGTTATGTCAGGCCATTTTCGGCTATGCCGACGCCGGCGTGGCTCTGGGGACCCTGGCTCTGGGAGGGCCGTTTCTTTACCTGCAGCAGACCACCACGGGGATCCTGCAGGGATTGGGCCGTGCCGAAAGGCCATTGAGCAACCTGATTATTGCCGCCGCCTTTAAAGTGGCCGGCATTTACTACCTTACAGCCATTCCCGCCCTGGGGATCAGGGGTACTGCCCTCTCCCTGTGCGCCGCCTATATGATTATGTCCCTGTTGAATTACCGGGACTTAAAGAAAATCATCGCTCTTAAGGTAGATTTTGGTTATTGCCTGGGTAAACCGCTGGTGGCTACCGCGGGCATGACGGTGGTTATGTGGTATGCCCGTAACTTTATGCTGGGCTCCGATGATCTATCCCGTGCCGGCCTTTTGGTTGTGCTTTTCCTGGGGGGTGTGACCTATTTGCTTTTGTTGTTTCTATCCGGTGGGGTGCACAGCCATGATTTGCGACGCCTGGCCTCGTTCCTGGGCTTGCGCCGTTAAAAAGTAAAGGTTATCTCCCCCCACTGCTGGCGAAGAATTTGCAATGATTGGTAGTCGGTCAGGTCAAGCTGGATGGGCGTAATGGAGATAAAATTTTGTTTTATGGCCTGCACGTCCGTATCATCGCCGTTTTCTTCCAGGTCCAGCGGTTCTCCGGCCATCCAGTAATAAATGCGCCCGCGGGGATCAGTACGTTTATGAAAGATATTCACATACCGCCGGTTGCCTAGGCGGGTAAAGCGTATGCCCCGGGGCTTAGCCGCCGGTACATTAATATTTAATAATGTCCCGCGGGGCAGGCCCTTTTGCATAGCCAGGTTAACCACCTTCCGGGCTACTTCCGCGGCCGAGGTAAAATCATGGCTGCCATAGCTGGTTAAGGAAATGGCCAGGGCTGGAAAACCATTGATAATTCCTTCGATGGCTGCGGAAACCGTTCCGGAGTAAAGGACATCGGTGCCCAAATTAGGTCCCTGGTTAATGCCGGCGACCACCACGGCCGGGGGATTGGGTAGTAGATCTTCCACGGCCAGCTTAACACAATCGGCCGGTGTTCCATCCACGGCCCAAGCCATGGCCTTAATGCCAGGAATACTAACCGTTTCCAGGCGCAGGGGGCGGTGAACGGTAATCCCGTGGCCGGTAGCGCTGCGTTCCCGGTCCGGGGCCACGATATAAAGATCGCCAAGTTCCTGCAGGCTCTCGGCCAGGGCTTTTAAACCGGGGGCGTGGATGCCGTCATCATTGCTGAGCAAAACAATCATGGTACCCTCCGCTTATATTTCATAAATTGAAATAATCATTTTGCCCTTCTCGGGATCTTTGGTTAAACCAAACATTATTTTTTTATGCTTTAGGTTTTTATTTAGGAAATCAATTACCTTGTACATTTCCGGATAGGGAGCAAAGCTTTTGGTGGCTATTAACTCCAGCTTGCCTTCTTTTTCCCTCATTGGTTTTGACCTCCAAATGCATTGGTTAGCTAGTCCTTAATGAGGGCCAGGGCTTCCGCCCTTGTGGCCTCGCTTCTTTGAAAAGAACCACGGACTGCCGAGGTAATGGTTTTCGAGCCAGGCTTACGGATTCCCCGCAGAGTCATGCACATGTGTTCCGCCTCAATTACCACCAGCACACCTTGGGGATTTAGCCGGCGCATAATGCTGTCGGCAATCTGGGTGGTTAGGCGCTCTTGTAATTGAGGGCGTTTGGCAAATCCCTCCACCACCCGTGCCAGCTTGGAAAGCCCCGTTACTTTACCCCGCCTGGGTATATAGGCTACATGGGCCTTGCCAAAGAAGGGTAACAGGTGATGCTCACACATAGAATATATGGGGATGTCTTTCACTAGGATCATTTCTTCATGTTCCTCGGTAAATATTTTTTCCAAGTGTAATTCCGGATCTTCCCATAAACCACAAAAGATTTCTTTGTACATTCTGGCTACCCGGGCCGGCGTTTCCCTTAATCCCTCCCGGTCAGGGTCCTCGCCGATGGCTTCTAAAATCATGCGTACCGCTTTTTCAATCTTTTCGGTATCAATCATTACCTCTCCCTCCTAACATTACAAGTGACCCAAAAATTTATGCGTCTGGGGGATGACCCTGACGTCGGTTAGTTTTTCCAGAGCCCGGGATTGCCAGGTGATTGCTTTTTCCGGGTTTAACCTGGTTTTACCTTCAGGGGTTGTCACCGGCTGGATCACCAGGGGGATATCCCCCACGTTGCAGATCAAGTCCAAGGCCCTTTCTATTTCTTCCGGTTTGCTGTCTTCATCCACTACCAGCTTCACGAATACATGTTTCCCGCGGGCCAGCTTTAAAAATGCCCTGTGTTCCTGCCAGCAGGGGTTTATGTTGGCAGTTCCCGGTAATTTGATATCCATGGCGATAATGTCCACCAGGGGAAGTATCCTTTCCAAGCTATCCGGTAAAGTGCCGTTGGTTTCCAGATAAATACCCTGCCTGGTTCCCTTAAGAAGGGGAATGAGCTCCAAAAGAAAGGATGTGTGGAGTAGCGGCTCTCCCCCCGTCAGACTGATGGAGTGATGGGCGGCCGGCTCTAGTTTCCTGATCATCAAGGCTACCTCTTGGGCAGTGAGGGGGTTGGGCAACAGAAGAAATTCTCGGCTGCCCGGCCGGGCTTCCCATCGGCAGTACTGGGGTATACCGCGGGGCGTGTCGCAATAGCTGCAGGCCAGGTTACAGCCGGCAAAGCGCAAAAAAATTTGCCGGCAACCCACCCAGATACCCTCGCCCTGGATGGAGGAGAAAATTTCCACCAGGGGGGCAACCGGGGGGGACACCCTAACCCACCCCCCTTACTTTACATCTGGAGCGTTGCACGCTCTGCATTTCGTCTGCGTAGGCCCGGCCAATTTCCCCGGCCAGCTTCGGGATTTGTGCCACCGACCAGCCCAGTTCCACCAAGCCGGCTGCCGGTACCGGTGTATTTTTCGCCGTTATATTTAAGGCCGTATGGATCATGGTGGATACGGGTGTGGTAGTGGCAATGGAAATAGAAAGTTTACGGTCCTGGTAATATAAATCATCTCCGGATCGTTGCAGCCCGTACCCCTTTTGCTCCAGTATTTCCCTGATGATGGCTGCCAGGAGGCGCTGTCGCAGGACTGCTCTTTCTAAATCGTGATCAAAGTGTTCCACAATGAAATGCAACATATCATCGCCGTAAATGGGTGATTGTGCCCGTACATCCTCCAGATCAACCATGTGCTCGAATTGAACGCGGCAGGGCCCCCTGAAGGCCACAATGCTGTCCCCTAACAGGCCAAAGGAGCGGTAGGCCCAAAGGGATGAAAGTTGTGTACCGTCGTACAGGATGGTCTGGGGGGCAAAATAAACGTGCATGGATTTCACCTCCGAACCCAATCCTCAAGCCCTGCGGCAGCCATGGCCCGGCAGAGTCGCCGGCAACTTTCACAGCGCCCGCACATGGTCTCTCCACCATAGTAGCAGCTCCAGATCAGGTGCCACGGTACTCCCAGGCGTTGCCCCAGGCGCACTATTTCCGCTTTATTTAGTCTGGCGGTGTAGCTGACCACGCGCACACCGCTGGCCGTGGAATAGGCCAGGGAGCTGTTGATGGCCTCTAAAAAATCAAAGCTGTTATCAGGAAAAGTAGCCGCTTCTTCCCGGTTAAAACCGGTTACTACCTGCTCACAGCCCAGAGCTTCCGCAAAGCACGCGGCAATATTAATGAATAGGCCGTTGCGATTGGGTACCCATACTGCGGCCGCCGTAGCTGTAGCCTGTTGGGGGTCGTCTAAAAATTCTTCCGCAGGTTCCGGTATGGTTTCCTTCCTATTCACCAGGGAGGTAGTGGTAACCTCACCCAGGAAGGGCAACTGGATTACCCGGTGGGCTAGTTTATAATAGGCAGCCAGGGCGCTGGCTGCCGCAATTTCCCTTGCAGCTGCCCGCTGGCCGTAATCCATGGTCAGGCAGAGCTCTACCTCGCCTTCGCGTAAGGCCTGGGCCATGGAAACGGTGGAATCCAGGCCACCGGAAAGCAAAACGATACTTTTCACGGTCTGATATCCTCCCGGTAGCTGGCACAGACATCGGGGGATTCCCAAACCCGTACCTCGCCCATGGTCAAATCGGAGGGTAGCAGCGACTTCAGTTTATAATAAATGTATCTAGCAAGGTTTTCCGCGGTGGGGTTAAAATTAGGCTCACTAAACGGGTGCAAATCATTTAAATAGCTATGATCCAGTTCTCCTACGATCTGGCCTACCAGTTCCTTTAAAGCTCGAAAGTCAATGAGCATGCCACAAGAGTCCAGTTTCTCTCCCCCCACCGAGACCTCTATGGTCCAGGTGTGTCCGTGTAGTCGGGCACATTGACCCTGGTAATTGACCAGGCGGTGGGCGGCTGCAAAGCGCTTAATTACTGTTAACCGGTACATATGTTTAATTCCTCCACCGAGTAGTATAACTCAACCACCTGGATTTTAACTATTTCGCCACCCTTCCCGAACGTCCTTCTAGTTCCGACGGGACGACGACAAAAAAGAAACGCAGCAGCGAAAACAAAGACGGCGGTCATCCCCGGACGATGCAGGAAAGCCGCCGTAACAGCAAAGGAAGTTATATTTAATTATATTCAACTGCCTGCAAATTTTTTGCTCGACAGGCTCAAAGCCCGGTTGTAACATTCCACGGCTTCCGAGGTGCGACCCATCTCGTTTAGCACGTTTCCCCGCATACCCCATGTTTCTAGACAGCCGGGTTTTCTGGCCAGTATCTGGTCACATATGGCTATGGCTTCGTCATAGCGTTTCAACTTTACCAGACATGCAGCCTTGTTCAGAAGGATCGTTTGGTTATCCGGATCCACGGCCAGAGCCCGGTCGTAGAACTGGAGGGCTTCCCCGTGCCTGCCCATTTCATCCAGGCACAAGGCATAGTTGTTCAAGGTTGTGGTGTCATTGGAACTACAACGGAGGGCGTTTTCATAACAGGAAAGGGCTTTTTGATATAACTGGGCCCGGTGGTAGCAGGAGGCTAGATTTGACAGGATAGCCGCATCTCCAGGACACATTTCTTTGGCCAGTTCATAACAGGCAATGGCCTCCTCATATCGCCCCAAATGGGACAGGCTGTATCCTTTGTTGTTCATTATTTCTACGTTATTCAATCCCCCGGCCTGCGCCCGCTGGTAATATTCCAGGGCCTCTTCGTGCCGACCCAGCTTGCTGGCCGCCAGCCCCATATTCAGGTATAGTTCAGGACTGGCTCCCTGACAAAGCTGAACCTGCCGGAACACGGCCAGAGCCTGTTCGGCCCTCCCTATTTCCAGTAGTTGCACGCCTATTTCATCCAGAGGCGGTGTGTCGGGGTGTCTCTGGAAAATATCTCCAAACCGGCCTAAAAAACGGGGCAGGGAATTCTTTCTCTCTTTAACGGGAGGAGCAGGATTTTTCTCCTTTTCTTCCAGGGAGTAAGTACCGGTCTTTTGTATCAACCGGGAGGCATTAAAAGCCCGTTGGTTGGTCCGTTTAAGCCAGTACAAGAGGCTGGTTTTACCCTGTTCACCGGCTACTTTTTTCCAGTGAAGGATTGCCCGGTCCAGGCGGCCCCGTTTCAGGCACAGCCTGGTTGCATGCAGGTGGAGCGTTGCTTGTCTGGGTTCAAGCCGCATGGCCCGATCAATCCAGCGCAGGGCCTGTTCGTCGGCCCCCAGGGCTTCCAGGATGCGGGCCCCTACTTGCCACAAAACGGCCAAGGTACTCTGGCGCTTCAGTGCAGGTAGTGGGTTCCACATCTGAATCGCTCCTTCTTCCGATATCTGTTAAATCCCATTTCTTTCTGGCCCCTGGTTTTTCCTGCTAATAATTGTAACTTTATTCCATCAAATATTCTCTTCTTACGACAGGATGTTCAAACAGAAAAACCGGAGGTGGCAATATGTTACCTCCGGCTACTGGCAAAATTAAAGTTATGTAAGCACCTGATAACCCGCCCTTTCAACTGCCCTGGCCAGTTCCTCCATGGTTACCTTGGGATTGTGGGTAACTGTGGCCCTTTTGTTATCCAGATCAACTAAAACGTTCCTTACTCCGTCAATTTGCTTTAAAGCCCTTTCCACTGCAGCCTTGCAATGGTTGCAGGACATCCCTTCAATTTTTAGCCATGTCGTTTGTATCGTCAAAGGATTTTACACCCCCTTCCTTTACCAGATAGCCGTTTTTATATTATCCCCCGGATTGTATTCGTATAAGAACAGGAACAGCCGGTGATATATAAAATCGGTGTAAATATTCAGTGAACCCGGTTGGATGCGGCCCAGCACTCACCCAAATATGACTCTACTCCCGGTGTTTCAGGTTTAATTGACACATCAGGTTTTGGGAAGAGCTAGTATCCCGGTGAGTGCTGGGTCCCCGCTCACTCCAGTGCTCCGCGTAAGATGCGCACCGCGGCTCGCTTCGGGCCGCCCAGCATTCACTGAAAAAGCCATACGGGGAAAAACATGCAGCTCACTATCTTTTATAGCAGGCTTAGAAAGAGCACCACTGCCAGTGAGTGCTGGGTTCACCGGGTGCTGTTACCGGCGCTTCGCAAGTCGTTCGCTCCGGACAGCGCCGCATCCTCGTCATAACGGTTTTATTGAATATTTACAAATCGGTACTATGCGTCGGCACTTAAGGATTGAGACGACGGGAAACGACCGCTTTTTTAAAGGAGGAAAAAGTGGTGACGGAAAAGAAAAAAAAGCAACCTTTTGCTAAAGGCGATGCCATTATCCCGGAGGCTACCGGTTCGGCCACTATGGTTAACCTCGATGGCCAGTGGGAACACGATTTTGTTGATGATCCCACCCCGCCCCACCCTCCTGGTTCTTCCGAAGGAAAGCCTGCAGAAAGGGCGGGTGATACGTTAGGCATAAAAAGGCCCAGTACGGGCGTCTGACCTAAAGCCCAGCGGCGCTGGGATGCTTTGGCTCATGTCTGTTTGAGCGTACCGGAAAACCGCCGCAACCGGAATTCTGTTCCCAGCTTGCGGGCAATTTCCCGGCACTTTTCCACGTCCACGCCCGGCCATTCCACAACCGAAAGGACCACCTTGGGAATTTGTCCAACACAACAGCGGGCAAAATCTAATACGGCCTGGTAGGCTTTCTCCCCGTATATGGGCCGGCAAATTTCTAGGTAGCGGTCGGCCGACTGCGCGTTTAAGCTGATACAAATGGCATCTACCAGGTCTTTTAATTCCAGGACCACGTTTCTTTGATACACTAGATTCGCCTGCCCGTTAGTGTTAATTCTGATTTGTGCCCCCCTTTTTTTTAGCTGCTCTGCTACCTCCCTGACTACTTCCAAACGCATTAGCGGTTCCCCATAACCACAAAAAACTATTTCCCGGTAGCAGGTGGGGTCTTGCACGGCGGCAAGCACCTCTTCCGGGGATGGTTCCTGTTTGAGCCAGAGATCATAGCCAACACCCTCGGAGGTGCGGCGGATGCAAAAGAGGCAGTTGTTTGTACACCGGTTGGTGATATTGAGATATAAATTTTGCCCCAGTGGATAAGCCACAATTTGTCCTGCCATTTTTCCTCTCCCGGCCAAAATTAGTCATATTATCCACGGTCACCTACTATAGATGAAAAATAAAAAAACGGAGGTGATCAACCTTGCTTAACCAGGAAACTCCCGGTTCCTTTAGCCTCTGGGAAGTATTGCGGGGGACTCTTTTAGGACTGGCAGTATCCTTTCTGGGCAGCGCTTTAATAGGTGCGGGTTATTATTTTACCAGCCTCGCTGAAAGTAGCCTGCCCTGGTTTGCCGCAGGTCTATTTTTCTTCAGTGTGGTGGTGGGAGCCTGCTCCGCTGCGAGCCGGGCTGGGAATCGGGGTTTGTTTCACGGTTTGGGGGTGGCCGTATTATTTTTCCTCGTTTCCTGGCTGCTTGCTACCACCGTACTCCCCTCCCAGGTCATACCCGTTTCCCTGCTCCAAAAATTGATCTTGTCCCTCGTGGCTGGCGCCCTGGGGGGCATACTGGGGGTAGGCTTCGGCGATCAAGGTTGACTCTTTTAAGTTCTACGGGATTATGGCGAAATCCTTTTTTAGCGCAGCAACAGGATTATGCCCAGCAATATCCCTCCCGCACTTAAAAGAAACAGCCCCACATAAATGCGCCAACGTGACGTCTTTGTCATCCTGATCACCCCGGGAAAAAGACCTGCAATATTATATGTGGTGAAAAAGACACCGGTCTTTGAAAGACGGTGTCTTTTCATTCTTCCGAAGACTGCCACTCAATACCTTGAGCGGCACCTCACCCCCGTTCTTGCAGGGAGCTGGACGACCGCCCGCCCTTAGCCACGGGGTTTTTACAGTAAAGGGCTAATTTTCCCCGGTGTACCAGGCCATTGGCTGCCCGCTTTGAAGAGGCCATTTCGTTGGCTGTTTAGGGGCTGGGGCCTTGTTAGCGCATGTTAAAATTCCGGTGGTAACTGTTTTAACTGACTCAAATAAAATACGGGCCCGTCCAGGCACACGTACTTGCTGCCGATGTTGCAACGGCCGCATTTGCCAATGCCGCACTTCATCTTCAGTTCCAGGGTTGTGATCACCTGGTCGTCGGAAAAACCCATCTTTTCCAGGGCCTGCAGCACGAACTTGATCATGATGGGCGGGCCACAGGTAATGGCATACTTGTTTTCCGGGGAGGGATTGATTTCCTCAAGGTAGGCCGGGACAAACCCTACATGCCCCTCCCAGCCAGGCTCGGCCCGGTCAATGGTGGTGTAGACGGTAGTGCCCGGCATTTGGGGCCAGCGATCCAGGATGTCGTATTTAAAACAAAGGTCGTCCATAGACCGGGCACCGTAGATAATATCTATCTTTCCGTAGTCTCCTCTGTTTTCCTCGGCCAGCACGAAATCAATTAGTGCTCTCAGGGGAGCCAGGCCAATACCACCGCCAATAAACAAAAGATCCTTGCCCTTCATTACCTCGTACGGAAAGTGGTTGCCGTAAGGACCGCGGATACCCACCTTGGTACCCGGTTCCAGGCAATGCAGGGCACTGGTCAGCATGCCCACCTTTTTCACGCTAAACTCCAGGATGCCCTTCCTGGTGGGTGAGGAAGTAATGGAAATGGTAGCCTCCCCCACACCAAACACTGAAAGCTGAGCCACCTGGCCCGGTTTTTGCCGGAAACTTTCCATTACTGCCGGGTCATCGAACACCATCTGGAAGGTTTTCACGTCCGGGGTTTCATCGATAATTTTCACGATGGTGGCTGGATAGGGCTTTAAAGGGTTGTGACGGCAATTACTCATGCCGGGCCACCTCCTGCAGGTCGGCAATGATCTGGCGGATGTCAATATTTACCGGACACCTGGTGACGCAACGGCCACAACCAACACATCCGTCCAGGTTGTAGCGGTCCCGGTGGTATTTCAGTTTGTGCAGAAAACGGTTGCGTACCCGTTCCTTTTGGGTGGGCCGGGGGTTGTGTCCGCCGGCCATACGGGTAAAGTGGCTGAACATGCAGGAATCCCAGCAGCGCGAGCGCACTCCCGACTCCCCATCCGGGCTCTGGTCGAAGATGTCAAAGCAGTGACAGGTCGGGCATATATAGGTGCAGATGCCGCACCCCAGGCAGCGGCGGGCAAGCTCACCCCAGTAAGGTAATTCAAAGTGTTGATCCAGGAATTCTTTTAGGCCGGTAGTGTCCACATTACGGGTAAAGTGCCCCGCTAATTTTTTACCCAGTTCCTCGCGAGCCGGAATTACCCGGTTTTCCCGGTCAGCGTCAAAGTACTGTTGGTACCTATTGACCAGTTTCTCTCCCCGAGGGGTTAGCACCTCGATGCCGTAACCACCGTCTATCTCTGTTAATAAAAGGTCGGCTCCCCCCCCGTCGGTGGGACCTCCTCCCATGGAAGTACAAAAGCAGTCACGTTCCACCCGGGTACAGGATAGACCCACCAGAATGGTATCCTGGCGGCGCTTCTGGTAATAGCAGTCCTGGTAGGCACCATTAAAAACCGGATCTAGAGCCAGGATCCCTTTAATGTCGCAGGGGCGAAGGCCAAACAGTACGGCCGGTCCGGGAGTTTGCGCGTCCGCGAGGGTAATCTGATCACCGCCGGTGGAAAAGAAAAACATTTCTTCCGTTTGGGGGAAAAGCCAGCCCTTTGGGGATACCGTGCTATTGGTATAACCCAGGTTTATCTCAGCAAAGCCACTTACGGGTTTAAATAAAGAAACGCTCTCTTCTTCCCTGACGGGAGCGATCAAGGTGTAATCCCTGGCCAGGGCATCGAGCCAGGCCCCTAAATTATCCCTGGTAATGGTGTATGCTTTCATCGGGCGTCACCCTCTACATAAATTCATCGGGATCGGATTTGGTAAATGCCCCTAAGGGCGGCAGTTCCTCCAGACTGGTACCCGGAGTGGGGACGTTGAACAGGTCCTTCATGTCCTTCAATATCTTCCGGTTGAGGAGCGAAAGGGGTATATTTACCGGGCATACCCGCTCGCACTCACCACAATCCACGCATCGTCCGGCCACGTGAAAGGCCCGGATGAGATGAAAAGCAGTATTCTCCGGGAGGTTATTGGCTTTGGCCACCCAGCAGGGTTCCGCCTGGTCAAAGACACATTCCCGGCAGGTGCAAGCCGGGCAAACATTGCGGCAGGCATAACACCGCAGGCACCGGCTGAACTGCTTATCCCAGTATGCGCTTCTTTCTTCTACCGGGAGTTCTTCCAGCGTTTTTACTGCGACAAAGGGATCCCCCGGATCGTTAGGCGGTATTTCTTCCCCGAGCATAAAATCGGCAATTACCGGGGTGTGTTGTTCGCAGTCCCGGCACTTCTTGAGCAGGGCCTCGTCCCGGGTAAAAGTGAAAGTTCCCTCCCCTGTCTGCAAAGAAAAGTCTTGCTTACTGACGGCTGCAACCGTAATTTGTGCTCCCGGGTCAAGGCGGGCCGCCACCAGATCCGGGTTGATCAGGCCCGGGCAGGGTATGCCCAGGATGATCACCTTTTCCCGGGTGATCTGGTTATCCTGCAGCAGGCGAATGATGGCCCTGGAATCACAGCCCTTGACTACCACCGCCACTTTCCCCGGTTCATGACGGTAATCCAGCAGGTATTTAGCCAGATTATTGATACAGAGGGGATTCCAGACCAGCCGGTCCACCTCATCTTCCCGGCTGATGAAGGCGGGAACTACCCGGCTTACTTCACTGCCCAGGGCATAACCGATCACCAGGCTGGCCTCCCCATTGGCTAACAATTTCCGGGCTGTCTCCCTCAAATTTTCTTGGATTTTCATTAGTTCACTCATTCCACCCTCACCCCGGTGGAAACATCAGCAGGTTTCGGCACTGGTTTCTGTCTCATCTTGGTATTCGGTCCCAGGGCTTTAATTTGTGCCGTAATATCCTCCACTGTTTGGGCAAACTTAGCCCCTTCGGAGCCGCTGATCCAGCGGGCCTGGAAGCGTCCCGGTTCAAAGCCAACGTATTCCAGCAGGCGCTTAAAAATAAGGTAGCGCCGCCGCGTATGATAGTTGCCACTAACATAGTGGCAGTCCCCCGGGTGTCACCCGCTCACCAGCACACCGTCAGCCCCCCTCTGGAAGGCGCGCAGGATGAAAACAGGATTAACCCTTCCCGAACAGGGCACCCGGATCACCCGGATTGATGTGGGATAGTTCAAACGGCTAACGCCCGCCAGATCGGCGCCGGCATAACTGCACCAGTTACAACAAAAGCCGATGATTTTAGGTTCCCATTGTTCTGTTACAGACACAGTGCGTCCACCTCCGCCAGTACCTGCTCATTGGTAAAGCCTTTGACGTTGATTGCCCCGGCCCGGCAGGCTACGGTACAGGCGCCGCATCCCTGGCACAGTCCGGTGTTAACACTGGCCACCGTGCGTTCCACCGTTTTACCGCCCACCCGTTCGGTGACCGTTGCCGTTTCAATGGCCCGGTAGGGACAGACGTTTTTGCATTCCAGGCAACCGGAACAAAGGGCCTGGTTGACGTGGGCAATCATGGGGTCCACGGCCATCTCGCTGTGGGAGAACAATGCACATACCTTTGCCGCGGCCGCGCTGGCCTGGGCAACGGTATCGGGGATATCTTTAGGTCCCTGGCAGGCTCCGGCTAGGAAGACTCCCGCGGTATTGGTTTCCACCGGCCGCAGTTTGGGGTGGCTTTCCATAAAGAATCCGTCCTGGTCGGTGGAAAAGCCCACAATGCGGGCAATTTCGGCCGATCCTTTGCTGGGTACCATGGCCGTGGCCAGCACCACCAGATCCGCGGCTACTTCTACCGGCCGGCCCAAAAGGGTGTCCACACCCATGACCACCAGGTGGTCACCTTCGGGGTAAATTTTGGATACCCGGCCGCGGATATACCGGGCACCTTCATGGACCGTGCGCAGGTAAAATTCCTCGTAGGCCTTACCGGGGGTCCGAACATCCATGTAAAAGACGTAGACCTTTGAACCCGGGATTTTTTCCAGCACCTGGTGAGCGTGTTTGGCCGTGTACATGCAGCAGGTCCGGGAGCAATATTCCTTCCCTTTGGCTGCATCCCGGGAACCTACGCACTTGATGAAAACCACGTTTTTTGGTTCCTTCCCATCGGAGGGCCTTAAAATCTTGCCTCCCGTTGGCCCGGAAGCGTTGTTCAACCTTTCAAATTGCAGCCCGCTGATTACATCGGGATAGCGCCCGTAACCGTATTCGCCGTAGGCCTGCTCCCATTCAAACAGGTCGTAACCGGTGGCCACAACAATGGCCCCCACCTGTTCCTTAACTAACTGGTCTTCCTGCTGGTAATCGATTGCCTGTGCCGGGCAAACCTTCTGGCAAACGCCGCATTTACCCATGGTAAACTGTCTGCAGTGTTGCCGGTCGATAACGGGTTTGTTGGGTACAGCCTGGGGAAAGCTGATGTAAATGGCCTTGCGCATTCCCAATCCCAAATTGTACTCGCTTAACACCTTGGTGGGACATTTCTCCCAGCAGGTGCCGCATCCGGTGCATTTGCTATGGTCGACGGAGCGGGCTTTTTGCCTGATGGTCACTTCGAAATTGCCGATATAACCTTCTACCTTTTCTACTTCGGCGTAAGTAAACAGGGTTATATTAGGGTGCTGCGCCGCAGCAACCATCTTGGGCGTGATAATTCAAGCCGAACAATCCAGCGTGGGAAAAGTTTTATCCAGCATGGCCATTTTCCCGCCAATGGTAGGCTCCCTTTCCACCAGGATGACCTGGTAACCGGCGTCGGCAATGTCCAGGGCGGTCTGCATACCGGCAATGCCGCCGCCGATGACCAGCGCCCGCTTGGTGACGGGAATGGTGGATTCAAAAAGGGGTTCCAGCTTGCTTACCTTGGATACGGCCCGGCGGATTAATTCGATGGCTTTCTGGGTAGCTTTTTCTGGTTCTCGTTGATGTACCCAGGCGCACTGTTCCCGGATATTGGCCATTTCTAAAAGATAGGGGTTCAATCCAGCCCGGGCAAGGGTTTTGCGGAAGGTAGCTTCGTGGAGGCGGGGAGAGCAGGAGGCTACCACCACCCGGTCCAGGCGGTGTTCCCGCACTGCCTGGATAATGATTTCCTGCCCGGGTTCAGAGCACATGTACTTGTAGTCGGTGGCGTACACCACTCCCGGAAATTTGGAAACTGCTTCCACTGCCCGGGACATGTCTACCACCGCGCCGATGTTTAAACCACACCAGCAGACAAAGATGCCGATACGCTGCATACTTCTATCGCTCCTTGTCGGTGATAGTCTAACCAACCAGTTTAAGTACCTGGCCGGTATCTACAAAATGGGTATGCAGGCTCAAATCCTGCGGATTCAAACCCATGGCCACCCCCAAAAGCTGGGTGAAATAAAATACCGGTAATTGATAATTGGTTCCCCGGAGTCGGTTAACCTTTAACTGGCGCATGTCAAGGTTGAAGTGGCACAGGGGGCAGGCGCACACCAGGCAATTGGCACCGGAGAGTGCCGCCGCCTTCAGGATACGGGAAACCATGGGAATGGCTACTTCTTCATTGCTTACCGCCAGGGAAGCCCCACAGCATTCGGTCTTATGCGGCCAGTCCACCGTATCCGCTCCGGCGGCTTGCATAATTTGCTCTATAATTTGCGGGTTTTCGGGATCATCGATCTGGATGGCCCGGGGCCGCACTAAAAGACAGCCGTAATAGGCGGCAATTTTCAGCCCTTTTAAGGGCTTCACTACCTGGGCCCGAATCTGCTCCAAACCAACGGAACTAATCACTTCCAGGATGGATATCACCTTACTCTTGCCGTGAAAAGGCCGCCCTGTAATTTCATTGACTTTTTCCCGCAACTGGGGGTTCTGGTTCAATTCGTGGCAGGCCAGGGCCAGGCGCTGGTAACAGGCAGCACAGGGTGCGGTTACGTCGAGACCTGTTTCTTCGGCCAGGGCCAGATTGCGGGCGGGCAAGGCCAGGGCCAGAAGGTGGCTCGTACTGTGTCCAGCCGTAGCCCCGCAGCAACTCCAGTCGGGGACCTCCGTAAGTTCAATACCCAGGTGTTTACTTACCGCCCGGGTGGAAAGATCGTATTCCTTCCCGCTGGTTTCCAAACTGCAACCGGGATAATAGGCAAACTTCACGTTTAAACCTCCTTTTCCGCCTGGCGTACTTTTTCAAAAATATGGTTAATTTCTTCCAATCCCCGTGGTTTTGTTACCGATAACTTTAACTTGCCCCGCCTTAACATGGTTAGCCCTGTATTGGCTTCCCGGAAAGGCTGGCCGGTTTTGAGATTGAACATGGCCATGGTGGCTAATTCAAACAGCCGCCCGTACTTTTGAATGGACCCAAGGAAATTATTGTTGAACAGGGCTACATTGCGTCCCCTGCCTGGGGGTACCATGCCCTTGCGGCGGGCCATAATCCGCAAGGTGTCCATAACCATCGCTACATCAATCTTCCGGGGGCAACGGACCGTACAGGTAACGCAGGAGGCACAGAGCCAGATGCTCTGGCAACGAAGTACCTCTTCCTTTAATCCCATTTGTACCATACGCATTACCTGGTGGGGCATTAAGTCATAGGCAAAGGCCACCGGGCAACCGGCGGTACACTTTCCGCACTGGTAACAATTTTCCACTGCCTGTCCGCTTTCCCGGGATACACGTTCGATAAAATCCCTATCTTCACTTTCGTTGAGTCTGATAGTTTCCATCTCAATCCCTCTTTTGTAAAGAACTTGCCCCTTTTCGAATATGATAGGGGTTGATTTCGCTAAAACCAATTAATGCTATATCTGTTTTAAGATATACTTTCGACGCCTCAATTATAATTCCTTTTTAAAGTCTAAAAAAAATCCCCGTTTTAAAAATGACGGAGATCACAATATTGCAAGCAAATAAAAAAGGACAGGTTTTGGCCTGTCCCCGACCCTATTTCCAAACCCTCATTAAAAGGGCTCTTATGAAGGATGGCAGCCGCACGAAATACACGCGCAAGACAACTCACCCCTTTACTTTGTTGGTCCTTAATATAGTATGTGCCGCTGGCCGAAATGTGACAGTTTTAGAGATTAAATTTCTTTTGTTGACTGGAAGAAGCAAATCGCTCTACATTTTCGGTTTGATTGATCGCAAGCCAGTTAGGCTGACTGCCGGGACGGGCAAACCAGTGGGCAATCCGCTTCACAATCAGGTGGCGGTCTCCGTGGATGTGGCTTTTTAAAGGTAGAGAATGTAAAAAATGGCGGCCGTACTTTTTGTTTAGCAGGCGTCCATCTAAAACTACCACTACGCCCCGGTCCTGGGCTGTCCGGATTAGCCGGCCAAAGCCCTGTTTAAAGCGAATAATGGCCTGGGGGAGGCTGAAATGGCGGAAACCATCCTTCCCCTGGGAGGCCAGCTCTTCCAGGCGTGCTTCCACCACTGGAACCTGGGGAGCCCAAAAGGGAAGTTTGACCATGACCACGCAGCTTAAAGCCGGTCCGGGAATGTCCACACCTTCCCAGAAGCTGGACGCTCCCATTAGGATAGCCCTTTCAGAAGTACGAAATTCCTCTACCAGTTGCCAGTGGTTGCCGTCAAGATTATGGCCGAGGAGACAGATATCCCTTTCTTCACATGTGGGCTTTAACCGGCGATAGGTTTCCTGCAGTGCTCGGTGGGAGGTATATAGGACCAGCATGCGGCCTCCCGTAACTTCAGCCAGGTCCAGGAGCGTACTTGCCAGGGTGGCGAAGTATATATCTTCGGCCCCTTCTCCGGGAGTAGGCAGTCCTCTCACAACGCATAGCAGGGATTGGTATTCGTACCGAAAAGGTGAGTCCACCTGCATGGTTACTACACGTTCGGGAGGAATAAGGTCCAAACCGGTACGTTCCATAAAATGTTCAAACGATTCTTCAACCGTTAAGGTTGCTGAGGTAAAAATGATTGATTTTTTACTTTGATACAAGTGTTCGTAAAGTATTTTATTTACCTGAATTGGCGCAGCCCGCAGGCTGCAGTTGGTCTTTTCCCCTCCTTCATGTACTTCGACCCAGTAGACGTTTTTCTCCAGGGTGCCCTTAAGAATGGATTCCAGGTCTGCTACCATCCTGGTACCCTCTGTGGCATGGAATGATAGCTCCCAGATCGGGCCGGCCCAGCTCTCATCTTCTATCTGGCTGGATTCCAGGTGATCTATAAGGTTTTTCAAGCCGGTCAACAAGTCCTTGAGATAGAAAAGGAGGTTTGCCTGTTCCGATTGCAGCTCGACAGTGATATCCCCCTCTAAGCCCGGTTGTAAGCGGAGGACGTGCCTGCGTGTATTTTCTTTTTGTTGCACGGAAGCTTGCCGGACAACCAGTTGCTGGAAGACGTTAAAGAACGACTCCGCCCCCTCGAATGCCCTGTGGCAGGCATCACGGACTTTTTGGAGGCTGGAAAGCCAGGAAGAATCGCCCCGGTGCGGTGCCAGTTCGCTCAAGCGGATCAGGAGCCGGTTGAGCTTGTTTAACCAGCGGAAAAGTACGGTACGCGAAATTGCGCGCCCCAGTTGTTCAGTGGCCGCGTCTTCCAGATGATGCGCTTCGTCTACTACCAGAGCGGCATATTCTGGAAGTACGCGGTTTTCAGCTCGCACATCGGAAAAGAGAAGAGAATGATTGACAATGATCAGATTAGCTCTCTCAGCTTGGCCCCGGACCCGGGAAACATAACAGGCCCGGGCGAACCACCGGCAACGGGAGCCCAGGCAGGCTTCACTATCGGCACACAGTTCTTGCCAGAGTTCTTGCTCCAAACTGGAAAGATTGAGTTCGCTCCTGTCCCCGGTGGTGGTTTCTTGTGTCCAGACGAGTATGCGGGCATAGAAAGCTGCTTCCGCAGCAGTCCAATCACTGGTCTGCAGGGTATTTAACCAGCGCCGCAGGCACAGATAATTTTGCCTGCCTTTAACCAGTGCGGCGCGGCAGGACCAGCCGAGGGCCGCTTTCACCAGGGGTATGTCTCTTTGCCATAACTGCTCCTGTAGGTTAATGGTTCGCGTAGCAATAAGGACACGCTGTTTCCGGAAGAGGGACCAGTAAAATGCCGGGATCAAGTAGGCCATGGATTTTCCCGTTCCCGTGCCGGCTTCCATTAGCAAAAATTTTTCTTCCTCCAGGGCCCGGGTTACCGCCTCTACCATTCGTTTTTGTTGCGGGCGATATTCGTAGTTTTCCAAGTGGAGAGCCAGGGGGCCGCCGGGCTCCAGCAAGGCGGCTAGCTCCCGGGATGATTGAGGAAGGTTTCGCGGGCAAACTGGTTCCTGTGTTTCTTCCGGTTCAGGGGGCAAAAAGAAGGCGGGGCGGGTAATCTTCCTGGAGCGGCATTGCCAGGCCAGCTGGCCTATTTCGTCTGCCCAGGCCGATCCGGCCCGCTGCAAAAAGGCGGCCAGGTATAACAACACCTGCCCCTCCATTTCCCCGGCCTTATCGAGCAACCGGCGATAAAGGGAGACCGTGGCCAGAGCGTCATCCAGTGCCCGGTGGACGCGCCTTTGTTCTATCCCCAAAAGCCGGCAAAGGTCGGTCAGTCGAAAGCCAGGGGCGTTGGGTAAAAGGATGCGGGCCAGTTCCCGGGTATCAAAAAGCTGAGCTGCGATCGGGGTGCCTGCCGCGGCTTGCAGGAAATCCCGGTCAAAGGATACGTTATGACCCATTAGGGAGCTGTTGCCAAGGAAATCCATCACTGATGGTAACACCTCATCTATCGACGGGGCACTGGCCAGAAGTTCCTCACTTAAACCGGTGAGACGGTGGATGGTTACTGGGATCCGTTGTCGCGGGCGGACGAGGCTGTGGAATTGCCCGGTTATTTCTCCTTCTTCCAGCCGGAGGAGAGCTATTTCGATGATTTCATCATGTTGAGGATTTAAACCTGTAGTTTCCACATCACAAACTACCACCGAATGTGGCACCGCGCACACTCTCCCCTTTTCGAATTCTGGTCATGGGGGCAAAAAAATAATCACACACATATATCACACACATATATATAGTATCAAATTAAAGGGGGGAAGAGTAGATGGAAAAAACACCTTTGGATTTGGGCATGTTGTCCGAACCCTTGCGTAATCTGCTCGAGAACATCGATCCGACCACGCTGGATCAGTTAAGAGCCAGCGTTGATCCGGCAGTTTTGATGGGTATTTTTGGTAATGCCATAGAATTTATACGCTCCCTCCGTGAACAGGATAATCAGGCACTAAACCAATTGCTGGCCAATATGATGCAGTTAATGAACCACCAGGATAAAAGCTAAAATTAATTTGGGGTAGCTTTCGAAGCTACCCCAAATTCTTATTGTTCCCTCACTGGTCCCGGAAACAAAGGGCCAAAGTGCAGAAGGGGAAAGCGGTGGCTTGGTTCATGTGCCTGATCGGCACCAGTTGTTTCCATTACCGGGGTTTCCAGTTCTTCTCCTTTCCCCCGGCTTAGTTTTTGGCTGGCGTGATCCGCCCGTACCATTCCCGCACCCTGCTGTTCACGGGTGAGATCAGGTAGTCTTTCTGCCGAGGAATAAAGGGTCCGCAGGATTTGATCGGAGTTTAGTTGGGGTGCCATGGACCATATTAAGGCTACTGTCCCGCTGACGTGGGCAGTAGCCATGGAGGTACCGCTCAAACGCCAGAATAATCCCCCGTTTCCGGTGGAAAGTATGCGGGTCCCCGGAGCCACAAGATTAATTTCCGGCCCCTGGCTGCTAAAGGAGGCCAGACGGTTCTTTTCATCTACTGCACCTACCGCCACTACTTCCGGATATGCTGCGGGATAGTCCACCGAACGGGTTGTACCGTCATTGCCGGCTGCAGCCACCACAATCATTCCCTTGCCGGTTACCTGGCGGATGGCCTCATGGAGGGCATGGCTGGGTGTGTTGGAGCCGAAGCTCAGGTTAACCACCTGGATGCCCTGTTCCAGGCACCATGCAAGAGCCCGGATTACATCGGCGAAATACCCTTCGCCCTTGTGATTGAGAACCTTTACGGCGTAAAGTTTAGCTCCGGGAGCGGCACCGACCACACCATAGTTGTTTTTTACGGCCGCAATTGTACCGCTTACGTGACTGCCGTGGCCGTTATCATCCTGGGGTGGAAGGTGGGGTTCCACAAAATTTACGCCCCCGGCAATATTTTTCTGTAAGTCGGGGTGGTGCAGGTCAATTCCCGTATCTAAAACGGCTACTTTCATGCCTTCTCCCGTGGCCTGGGACCAGAGCTGGTCCGCTCCAATGCGGTGAATACCCCAGGGGATGATCTGGTAACTCTCCTGTTCCAGAAAAATGTTTTTTGACTGTACCTCAAACGGATACAGTTTTACCTGGAGATTTTCTTCCAGGACAGCTACTTCTTCCTCTTCTCCTAAAGCCCGCAGCTGAATCCCTAAGGAAAAATTGCAAACTACGCCGTTCACCAAGGGCAAAGGTTCAATGCGGGTGGCGCCGTGTTTATGAAGAAGGTCCTGGTATTCCCTGCGCAATTCATTCCCGTCAAAAGCGGGTTTTTTGAAGAGTACTATGTTGGAGAGTTTTTCATGATGGGCAAAAAGCTTCATCGGCCCCATCTCCCTATGCTTGCTTGCTGCCGCTAACAGCCGGGGTATCTTCCGAGCTTGCCGTTGATTCGGCGTTACTTTTTTTTTCTATGTTTGCGGCCAGGCTCCTTAAAAAGGTGTTCATAGGTTCTAGAACCTTGGCCAGTTCCAGGGAATTGCTCTTGCCGCTGCGGGTGCTTTGATTGGCGTTTACCTTGAAGTCATTGAAGGTTTTCAGTATGGAATCAAACATGATCTGTACACTGTTGGCGATGATTTCAATTACCTGGCCGACTGTTCTGGTGCCGGCGATAATCTTGCGCAGTGTGAACTCTAGATCCTTTTTTTGGGCTTCGGAACGAAAAAGAGGTTCCTTGGTCAGGCGCTCCAGTTGATTAATGACTACTTCCAACTTCTGGGTCAGTTTGTTTTCTCGTGAACGCTGTACTTCAAGATCGGCAATTAATTCCGCCAGGCGGTCCAGGCTGGCCGACACTTTTCCAGTATCTTCAATCTGACCGCTTTTTTCTGCCTGCAGGCTTTCTAGTTTTTCCACCAGGTCATCGAGAGCTTTGTGGATGGATTTTTCGTAGCTCACGCTCTGCACATCCTTTCATCTAAGATGCGGGTGGAGGGCTACACTGGTGTAGCCCTCCTTGTTTAGGGAAAAGTTCCTCACGGGTACCGGTGGCATGCTGGCTCTAAAAGGCCAGGACAACCAGTCCTACTACGGCAACCAGAGCACCGGCGAAGAAGAACCCGAACCTGATCAACAAAAGGCCAATTAGAATCAAGAAAATACCCGCAAAAACTTCAGTGACGCTAGTAGCCTTGGTCCCCACTTCCGGTTTTTCCACCACATCGGGCATCTTAAATTCCTCCTTATTTATGGAATTAAATTTTCTTTCTGAACGACACCCGGGTGCATCGTTCTGGTTTATAATATGAGAAAAACTTGGATGGGGTGACGCTGATTACAATTATTTCAAAGGGAGGAAAAAGAGACTCAAAGAAAGAGGAGGCTACCGTGCAGGTAAACCTCCTCTTTGACTTCCCTTTTAGCCATTTCAGCCTTTTAACTTTCACATTCACACCGGTGTTCGGTAAGAACGGGTCTTACCATTAAAGCGGCCTTTTCCCCCAGATTGCCGGACCCCGGGAAGAGAAAATGTAAGGCAATGGCCAGGCCGTAAATCTGCCCGTGAAGGAAGGCTGCGTAATTGGCCAGCTGCGGGTCAGGTGGGAGCGCCTGCAGCTGGTTCAGGGCCTGGTTAAACAATGTTAGGAGCTTTTGTCCCTGTTCCCGCATCCAGGCCGGGTCCGGCTGGTGATTAGACTTCATAGCTCTCTCCCGGGGCGAGAATGATTACCCGCGCCGGTGTTTGTGTTTCCACCGCCCGCTTGAATTCCTGGGGATCCTGTTCAATCAGGGGCCAGGTATTGTAGTGCATCGGAATGACCAGGTTTGGCTTAATTAGATGTACTGCTTCCAGGGCGTCTTCAGGGCCCATGGTGAAATTATCTCCGATGGGCAACAGGGCCAGGTCAATGGGATGCAGGCGTCCCACCATGGCCATGTCTCCAAATAATCCTGTATCTCCGGCATGATAAATGGTCTTTCCGTCCATGGTAAAAACAAAGCCGCAGGGAGTGCCGAGATATTCAGCTGGTCCGTTGGTAACCAGTCCGCTGCCGTGCCAGGCGGGCGTTAATTTTACTTTTACCGAACCAAATTGATGGCTCCCTCCGATGTGCATGCCGTGGGCCAGTGCACCTTGACGGCTGCAATAACTGGCCAGTTCAAAGACTGAGACTACCGTTGCACCGGACCTTTTAGCAATTTCAATTGCATCCCCCAGGTGATCACCATGGCCGTGGCTGACCAGGATCAGGTCCGGGTGCAGATCTTCAACCCGAACGGTGGCTACCGGGTTGCCAGTAATAAAGGGATCAATTAATACCTTTGCCTCTCCCTCTAGGAGAAAGGCTGCGTGGCCTAAAAAGGTAACCTTCATCTGGTAACACCACTCCTTTCAGTTTAGTTTTATTATGAGTTATTGTATCCCACCTTACCTTCTTTGGTATCTATTTCAAATCCTGAACCCAGTTTTTGGTAATATTTCTCCAGCAGGTATCTGGTAATCTCCCGTGCCCCCCGGTAAGGGTCTTTTTCCCTCCTGGCAACCGCATCAAGAATGGGATTAATATGCTCAAGTTCCTGGGTGATAATGCGTTGCCAGAGGTATTGTACCAGTTCCAGGGTTTCGTTTCGTGTCCGTAACCAGCGTCTTTCCCCCAGGGTTTTGTCCTGTAGCATGTACTGCCGGTGGCTTTCAATGGCTGCAAGCAGTTCGGCTACTCCCTGTCCATCCAGGGTAGAAGTCTTTACCACCGGGGGTCGCCAGCTTAAACGATCCTCCTGCATATCCAGCATCATTTCCACTTCAGCAGCAATTTTGTTTGCCCCCGATAAATCGCACTTGTTGATGGCAAAGACATCGGCTATTTCCATAATACCGGCTTTAATGGTTTGAATGGCGTCCCCTGCCCCCGGGGTTAAGACCACCACAGTGGTATCGGCCAGGTGCATAATATCCAGTTCGGCCTGACCCACCCCCACTGTTTCCACTATAATCCAGGAAAAGCCAAAAGCATCCATAGCTTTGACCACTTCCCCGGTAGTATGGGCCAGTCCGCCCAGGCTCCCCCGGGTACCCATGCTCCGTATGAATACGCCCCGGTCAGTGGCGTGGTTTTGCATGCGTATACGGTCTCCCAGCAGTGCCCCTCCAGTGAAGGGGCTGGTAGGATCCACTGCCACAATACCTACGGTTTCCCCTTTCTGGCGCAACAAGGTGGTGAGATGGTCCACCAGGGAACTTTTGCCTGCGCCCGGGGAACCGGTAATACCTATGATATACGCCCGCCCCGTTAGGGGATAAATCTGTTCCATGATGTGTTCAACCACAGGCTCTTCATTTTCCAGGTAACTGATTACCCGGGCCAGTGCTCTGGGGTCGCCGGCCCGAAATCTTTCCATAAGGCTTGCTATATCCTTCAATTCGTACCCCTCCCCCCTTTTTATTATAACTGAAAAAACCACCCCCATGGCATCTATTGTTATTTGAATAAAAAGATTATAAATATTTTTGCTAACTGTGGCGGCTGATTGCTCGGGTATCAGCCAGATGGTTTCTATGAACTGCCGAATGGTAACAGCGGGGAAAAAAATAGGGCCCACCATAAAACGAGGGGGTCGCTGAAACTGTAAGAGCTTTTATTTTCCGCTTAGGAAGTAAATCTAACCGTTTGGCCGCCAAAACTTTTCAGCTCCCGGGGTAATGGATACAATAAAGACAAAGGCTGACAACAACCTAATCTCCTCTCCCTTTCTCCGCTGTATCAACCGATACAGCTTCTTTTTTGTCTCGTTACCGGTTTTGTTCCAGGTACTTTTCCGCACTGACTGCTGCAATGGCGCCATCGGCTACGGCGGTAACTACCTGGCGCAGGGACTTTTGCCGGACGTCTCCCGCAGCAAAAAGGCCGGGACAGCTGGTCTGCATGTTTGCGTCGGTAAGGATATAGCCACGCTCGTCCAGCTTAACAAGCTCTTTAACTATAGAAGAATTGGGACTATAACCAATGTAAATAAACACCCCATTAACGGGCAATTCGCTGGTTTGGCCGGTGCGGACGTCTTTAATGCGTACACCGGTTACGATTTCGTTACCTGTGATCTCTTCCACTACGCTGTGCCAGATAAATTCTATGCGCGGGTTTTGCCGGGCCCGCTCTTGTACGATTTTGGTGGCTCTTAATTCACCGCGCCGGTGAATGATAAACACCCGGGTGGCAAATTTGGTTAAAAACATGGCCTCCTCTACTGCCGCGTCTCCACCGCCCACTACCGCCACGTGTTTGTCTTTAAAAAAGGCCCCGTCACAGGTGGCACAATAAGAGACACCCCGGCCATGAAAAGTTTCTTCACCCCTGACGTTTAACCTTTGAGGTTGCGCTCCGGTGGCAACAATGACCGTACGGGCCGTGAACTCAGTGTCCTCTGTTTTTATTATGAAGTTCAGGTTTTCTTTTTTGAGGGCCTCAACATTGGAATTAAGGATTTCCAGGCCAAAACGCCTGGCCTGGGCTTCCATCCGGTTCATCAGTTCCGGACCCCCAATGCCTTCGCTAAAACCCGGATAATTTTCAATAAATTCCGTGGTAGCTGCCAGGCCACCGGTCATACCCCGTTCAATTAAAAGGCTTTTGAGTTTTGCTCGTGCAGCGTAAATCCCGGCTGTTAAACCTGCCGGGCCACCTCCGATAATCGCTACATCGTACATTTTAAGCCCCCTCTTCCACTTCGCCCAGATAGGCGCTGCGAATTTGTGGATTGGCCTGTACTTCTGCTGAGGTGCC
The DNA here is from genome assembly GCF_900142025.1 of Desulfofundulus thermosubterraneus DSM 16057. Lineage (GTDB taxonomy): Bacteria > Bacillota > Desulfotomaculia > Desulfotomaculales > Desulfovirgulaceae > Desulfofundulus > Desulfofundulus thermosubterraneus. The sequence continues at coordinate 39,931 of NZ_FQZM01000010.1, forward strand.
GCTTAAGACAATGCGGCCTGTTTCTAGCACGTACGCCCGGTGAGCTATCTGCAAGGCCATGTAGGCATTTTGTTCCACCAGGAGTACAGTAGTTCCTTGCTGGTTGATATTCTTGATAATTTCAAAGATCTCTTCTACCAGCAGGGGTGACAGGCCCATGGACGGTTCGTCCAGAACAAGCAAAGTGGGTTTGCTCATCAATCCCCGGCCCATGGCCAGCATTTGTTGCTCCCCGCCGGACAGGGTGCCGGCCAGCTGTTTGGCCCGTTCCCGTAAACGGGGAAAACGGTTCAGTACTTCTTCCAGGCTTTCCTGTACCTCGGACCGGTTGCGGCGGGTGTAGGCTCCCATCAAGAGGTTTTCCATGACGGTGAGATTGGGGAATATTTGCCGCCCTTCCGGCACGTGGGAAATACCCATTCTCACTATCTGGTGGGCCGGGGTGCGATTTATTTTTTGGCCCTGGAAATATATTTCTCCCTGGCGGGGAATTAACAGTCCCGAGATTGTGCGCAGGGTGGTGGATTTCCCCGCGCCATTGGCTCCGATAAGGGTAACTATTTCCCCTTTATCAACGTAAAAGGAAATCCCCTGTAGTGCCCGGATGGAACCGTAATAAACTTCCAAATCTTTTACTTGCAGGATCAAGCCACTGTCGCCCCCTTACCCAGGTAGGCCTCCAAAACCACCGGGTTGTTTCGGATTTCCAGGGGAGTACCTGTTGCAATAATTTGTCCAAAGTCCATAACCACAAGGCGCTCGCACAGGTTCATAACCATACCCATCTGGTGCTCAATTAGTAATATCGTCAGTTTGAATCTCTCCTTGATGTAACGGACTAATTCCACCATGCGCTTCACTTCCGCTGGGTTCATTCCCGCTGCCGGTTCGTCTAGGAGCAGCAATTTGGGGTGCGTGGCCAGCGCTCGGGCAATTTCCAACCGCCGTTGATCCCCGTAAGCCAGGTTGGCTGCCTTTTCATTTGCCCGGTGGGCCAGGTTCAATGCCTCCAGCAGTTCCAGTGCTTCCCGGGTAACCTTTGCTTCTTCAGCGTTATACCGGGGTGTTCGTAAAAGAGCATCAAAAAAGTTATATTTAATGCGGGGATGAAACACTGCCCGCACATTGTCCAGCACCGTGTTTCCTTTAAAAAGGCGAATATTTTGAAATGTCCTGGCTATTCCTCGCTGGGAAATTTTAAAAGGTGGTAAGCCCGTAATATCTTCTTCACAAAAATGTATGGTACCAGCGGTTGGTTTATAAAGGCCGGTGATCAAGTTAAAAACTGTCGTTTTACCCGCACCGTTGGGACCAATGAGGCCGACAATCTCTCCCTCATCTAAACTTAAGCTAAAATTGTTCACTGCTTTGAGGCCGCCAAAGGTTTTTGCCAGGTTACTAATTTCCAGAACCGGCATGGGTGTGCTCCTTTCCGGTCAGCATTTTCAGATGATCAGGGATTAATAACCGCAATTCCTTGCCGCTGAAAAGACCCTGGGGTCTAACGATAATCGAAACGACTAGGATGAGGGCGTAAATAACTCCGCGCCAGTCAATAAAGTTTTGTCCCAGGACCACACGCAAAACTTCCAGCAAGAAGACCCAGCCTACTGCCGTGACGATAGTGCCTGTCATGCTTCCCAGCCCGCCTAGCACCACAATGAGGAGGAAGTCAAAGGATTTCAGGAAATCAAAACTGGCCGGGTGCAAAAAAGGATAACGGTGGGCGTAAATGCCTCCGGCGAGGCCCGCTAAGGCACAGCCCAGGACAAAGGCCATGACCTTGTAACGGGTAGTATCAATGCCCATTACATCGGCAGCAATTTCATCTTCTCGGATGGAGGTGCAGGCACGACCGTAAGTAGAAAATATGAAATTACGTACCAACAGAATTACAATCAGGGTTAAGATGAAGATCAAATCGAAGTGAGCCACCTGGGGTGTGCCACTCATCCCCGTGGCTCCACCCAGCACCGGGAACAACTTGTTGCCGTTTTCCATGCCTACTCTAACAATAATACCAAACCCGAGGGTAGCGATACCAAGGTAGTCGGAACGCAACCTTAAAATAGGCAGGCCGATCAGCAATGCTACCAGACCTGCTACCGCAGCCCCGGTCAGGAGGGATAGAAAGAAAAACAGCATGTTGCCGTTTCCATAGACCTTGTCCAGGGCTCCGGCCGTATAGGCTCCTAGACCGTAAAAAGCTGCATGGCCCAGGGAAAACTGCCCGGTGAAGCCGTAAATGATGGAAAGCCCCAGGGCACCGATGACAATAATCAGGGCTTGGTCCAGCACCAGTTGCCAGTAGGGAGTGAGCATCCCACTAAATTGCATGGCTTTGACCAGGGCAAAGAAGAACACTGCCCCTGCAAAGTAGAAAAACGTATTGCGTGATAATTTCATCTGCCCCTTCACCTTACTTTATGACGTTATACTTTTTCTGTTTCCGTACGGCCCAACAGCCCCGTAGGCCGGAATAGGAGAACCAGAATCAAAATGGCAAAGGCAATGGCATCTCGCATTTGGGAAGATATATAGGCGGAAGTCAGGGTTTCCACCTGACCCATTATAAGCGCGCCCAGTACTGCTCCCGGAATGATCCCGATTCCGCCCAGTACGGCGGCGGTAAAGGCCTTTAAACCTGGCATGATACCCATGAAGGGATGAATCTGGGGATAGGCAATGGCGTATAAAACGCCTCCCAGGGCGGCAAAGGCCGACCCGATGGCAAAGGTAATGGATATGGTGGTATCCACATTTACGCCCATCAGCCGGGCGGCGTTATGATCCACGGCCACCGTGCGCATGGCCATACCAGTTTTCGTACGGTAAATTAGTATTTGGAGCAGGATAAGCATGAACAGAACAACCACAAAAACAATCACTTGAATGTTGCTGACGGAGAGGCCTGCAATATTCCAGTGTACTTCAGGAAAAGGTCGCGGCACCACCCGGTAATTGGGGCCAAATACGAACTTAAGGCTGCTGAAGTACTCTAAAAAGAGCGATACACCGATGGCGCTAATCAGGGCGGCAATTTTCGGGGCGTAACGCAAGGGACGGTAAGCTACCCGTTCAATGATCACCCCAAGCAGGGCACAGGCCACCATGGCCGTAAGTATGGCCACGGGCAGGGGCAACCCCCATACGGCAAAGCCAAAGTAGCCGAGAAAAGCCCCCACCATAAAGACATCACCGTGGGCGAAGTTAATCAGCTGCACCACTCCGTAAACCATGGTGTAGCCCAGGGCAATCAGGGCGTACATGAGTCCGAGTTGTAAGCCGTTCAACACCTGTTCCAGGAAATGCTCCACTCCACTAAACCTCCTGCAGTCAACCAATCTGAATGCGGGGAGGGGTTTCCCACCTCCCCGCTTCCTGTTGCCGTTTTAATTGGGCTTGATGGCTGTGACGAACTTCTGCTTGCCGCCCTCAATTTTGAGTATGGTTACCGGTTTAATCGGGTTGCCGTTCTCGTCGAAGGAAACTTTCTCGCCGCTTACGATGGAGAAGTCCTTGGTGTTCTGCAAGGCTTCTTTGATCTTGGCCGGGTCATCGCTATTCGCGGTTTTAATGGCATTGAGCAGCAGGTTGGTGGCGTCGTAGGTCAGAGTAGCAAAGGCGTCGGGTTCCTGGCCGTATTTTTCCTTAAATTGCTTGACCCAATTTTGTACCTCGGGCCTGGGATCTTGTGCGGAGTAGTGGTTGGTGAAATAACCGCCTTCCATGGTCTTGTAATCCAGGTCGCTGGAGTCCCAACCATCCCCGCCGATAAATACGGCCTTGATGCCTTTATCCCTGGCCTGTTTGCCAATTAGGCTGACCTTCTGGTAGTAGTCCGGCAGGTAGAGAATGTCGGGATTTTTCTTGGCAATGTTGGTCAGCACTGCGGAGAAATCGGTATCATTCTTGGCATAGGCTTCCATGGTCAGTACCTGTCCTCCGCCGGCAGTGAAGGCTTCCTTGAAGTTGTTGGCCAAGCCAATGGTATAGTCGTTACCCTGGTCATAAAGGATGGCGGCAGTTTTTAGCTTGAGTTCTTCCAGGGCAAACTTGGCTGCCACAGTACCCTGGGTGGGGTCAATGAAACAGGCCCGGAAGATATATTCTTTGCGCTTACCCTCGTCTACAGTAACCTTGGGGCTGGTGGCCGTGCCGGTAATCAAAACCACCTTGTTATCATTGGCAAACTTGGAAATGGGAATGGTGGTTAAGGAAGTAAGGGAACCTACAATGGCCTTGACGCCATCCTGGGTAATCAGTTTGGTGGCTACGTTGACAGCTTCCGTGGCGTCGTTACGATCATCAGCTTTTACGGGTTCAATTTTAAAATCCCCTGCCTTGTAACCGGCCTGTTCTAATGCCAGGTCAAAACCTTTCTGGGCCGATTCGCCAAAGGTCTTTACATCGCCGGTTAAGGGGGCAATAAACCCGATCTTGATTACCTTTTCCCCTGAGGCGCCTTGGGTCTCCGTTTTACCCTGGCCGCCACAGCCTGTAACAACCAGGGCCAAACTGAGCAGTACAACTAAAAGGATGGACCAAAATTTCTTACGCACGGGTCGTACCTCCTCCTTTTTAGATTGCGAGCTGCCAAATAAGCTTTTGCTTCCTCCCGGGCACAGTCACCTCCCCTTTATTTTGGCGGGTTAGTCATATTAAACGGTAAGTTAATTCCACAAAATCTTCAAAAATCCTTTAAAAACTTCTTATAAGGGGATAAAAATTTTGGAGCGCCTGTATTGGCGCTCCACAGGGCATTTTTCATAGCTTTTTGGGATATTTTGGACAATAATTTAAATTGTGGCAGGGAATCCCTTCTCTTACTCATCCACCTCCTTGTAGCCCGATTACAATAAAACTATATTAAATACACCCGGGTATTTTGTCTGGTAATTTATTCCTTAAGAAGGGTGGGATGGCGTAAGTCCGGACACCCGCACTCCTGATGCGTATCGAGCTGGCGCATGGCTTCCAGAAGAATGTTTCCCATCCGGGTTGCTTCTTGGTAAAAGATGTCGGCCAGTTCCCGGTGCTCCCATTCCTTGACCACACCCTCGGCGTAGTTGGTCACTATATCCACCCGGCCGTAGCAGGCACCAATTTCCCTGGCCAGATAAACCTCGGGGCACATGCTCTGCCCCACTATATCGGCTCCTAAGCGTCCCAACATGGCTATCTCGGCCGGGCTTTCAAAATGACGTCCGTCAGTAACGGCATAAATCCCCCGGTCAAAAATACGCCCCCGTCCCGGCGTACTTTTTTCGGCCGCGTTGATCAGGGCGTCTCGGAGGACAGGGCAAACGGGCTGGCGCATGGTGAGCAGAAATTCACTATCAAGGCCCACGTCTTTGCGCATGGAAAAGTCCAGGTAATCCGAGGCAACCAGAATATCCCGGGGCTTAAGCAGGTGGTTGATGGATCCTACCCCGCCCTCGGCTAAAATTCTCTTTACTCCTGCTTCTCGCAGCACCCAGAACAGTTGTTGGGAGGCCCTGCCCCGGCTTATCCCCCGGCGCCAGCCGTGCATTTTTGCGGTTAACACTTTTTTTTCCCCGATGGTAAACAACTTTAAGGGAGGACTGTCCCCATAGGGCGTGGGGAAAACCAGGTTTTCAGCCAGAACCTGGACATCGGGAGTACCCAGGTCTTGAGGGAAATTTAAGCTAAAGGTACTTGACCCGCCAATGATGGCAAACTCTACCCGTGGGATGTCTGGTGCGGACACGCAATCAACTCCTTTGGGCAACATAAAAATGACGCCGGCTTTCTGCATGAATGGGGTTAAAGGAGAAGGCATCGTAGGAAGCGAGGTGCTTAAGCTCCGCGGTTTGCAAGGCCTGCTGTATCTGCTCCGGTGTGTAGCCGTACTCCCGGTGTTGTTCGGTAAATTTATAATAGTATTCCCCTTCCCGGACAAAGGCGGTTAGTTGGACTTCCCAGCTGCAATTTGCGGGCTGGTAACAGCTCTGCCAGATTAGGGTCAAATCCGGTTCGTCCACTATGGTTACTTCAGGGGTGGTGCCGGCCAACCATTGAATGGCATTTAAATCAAAAATGAACATTCCACCGGGCGTAAGATTTTTTCTCACTTGTTGAAAGGTCCTTTCCAGATCCCTGTAGTCTGCTAGATAATTTAATCCATCATGGAAACAGGTAATCAAGTCTACCGGTTTATTTAGCTGAAAAGAACGCATATCGGCGGCAAAGAAATTTACCGCCAAACCCTGTTTTGCAGCCTTTTTCCTGGCAATGGCTACCATGGCCGGGGAGAGATCCAACCCCATGACCCGGTAACCCCTTCGGGCCAGGGGTAGGGTGGTATTCCCCGTACCGCACGCTAAATCAAGGATCGTACGGGGGTGATGGTCAAATCGCCGTAGGATTTCTTCCAGGTAATCGGCCCAGCCCTCAAAGTCCACCCCGGCCACTAAAAAATCGTAAATTCGTGCCAGACCGGCATAACAATGCATGACCATTTCCTTTCACGGGTTAAGTTAAATGTGCCCCCGTTGAAATTCGGGGGCTTTGATATCCTGATTGCCTTATTAGTTGAGACAGGCCAGAATGTCTTCCAGCACCTTTTTAATTTCCTGGTCACCATTAATATTTTTGAGCAGTCCTTTGCCAGCGTAATAATCAATTAATGGTTGGGTCTGGGCTTCGTAAACATCCAGGCGGTTGGCTACAGCTTCCTCGTTATCATCGCTACGCTGGTAGAGCTCGCCGCCACAGCTGTTACATTTGCCCTCTACCCGGGGTGGGTTAAACAGAATATGATAGCTGGCGCCGCAACCGCGGCAAACCCGGCGACCGGTTAGGCGAGCCATAAGCTTGTCCCGGGGTACGGCAATATTAATTACCGCATCAAGCTGGATACCCATGGTTTGAAGAGTGTCGTCCAGTGCCTGGGCTTGGGCCAGAGTCCGGGGAAAACCATCCAACAGGAAGCCCTTTACACAATCGGGTTTCTGCAGGCGGTCCCGTACCATGCCCACGACCACGTCATCGGGGACCAATTCGCCCTTATCCATATATTCTTTGGCTTTTTTCCCCATTTCTGTGCCTTCTTTAATTGCTGCCCGGAACATGTCTCCTGTGGAAACGTGGGTAATATTCAGTTCCTTCACCAGCATTTCGGCCTGGGTGCCCTTCCCGGCCCCTGGGGGCCCCATAATCAGCAGTTTCAAAACCATCCCCTCCTGAAAATAACCGTAATCAATTAATATAAATTATAGCATGGATTACTCACCAGGGAAACAGGTTTATCAAGCAACAAAAACAAAACCCGGGTCTGACCCGGATCCCCTTCACTATAAAAAATACTGGTCGGGATGACAGGATTTGAACCTGCGACCTCACGGTCCCGAACCGTGCGCTCTAGCCAAACTGAGCTACATCCCGCCCGCAAAGAATATTATCCTATAAGGTTTAAGAAAAGTCAAGGGTTTTTCCCGAGCCAATCCACTGCCTGCCGCGCCGGCTGGATGAAGGCTATGAGCTTGTGGGCCAGTTCCACACCCAGTACCCAGAGGGCGGCGGTGGTTAAATGGGTGGGGGCTACGGCGTCAAAAAGAATATTGGCCCGGGGCGGGAATTCCTCGTCGCCGGCCCAGATGGTGACGGCCAGAGGCAGTTTGGGCAGGGCCGGGATTTTAGCACCCGCATCTCCCATATTCAGGGGTTCGCCTCCCAGATGCCTGGTGGCGCGGCGAAAATCCTCCAGTCTGGTGCCAAAGGCTTCCGCCAGGGGGTTAAGGGCGTCGGTGTGGAATGGTGCATTGTGGTGGGCGCCATTGGGCAATTCCAGGAAGGACAGCCAGCGACCTCGAGGCGGTAAACCGCTGGCCGAGCACAGGTATTGCAAGATGAGGGTGCGATCATTGTAGGGTACTTTTTCAGTGGAGCCCTGCTTTTGTACGTTACCGGCGAGATCAATTTCGTAAAAATGTCCCAAATAAGGTAACAGGAAAAATTTTTTCTGGGCATCAAAGGAGGCACCGGTGCGTAAAACCACGGCTTCCGGTTCGCTGGCCAGGGATGCAAAGTTCCGCACTGCTTCACTTAAAGCGTTAAGCTGATTAACCATTTTCCCACCTCATCAGGATTTTTAGCGGCCCACAAGGTACAGGACGATGGCTGTAATGATTACTACCATGAAAAGAACCATGGAAAGCCCGCCGAAGTTTGTTAGAGCCTTTAAACGAATGCCTTCATTCTCTGCCCTTTCCCGCAAACTCTTGTAGACCTGTAACCGGCCGATCACATCCATAACCAGGCTGTCGGCCAGATCCGGGTCGCCTCCTTTTTCCAGGAGGCTATGCACGGTGGTGTCCATCCATTTCTGCCGTCCTCCTTCATCCAGGAGAGCGTACTTTTCCTTCAGGAAGAGTTTGAACTCCCTTTCCCTTGGTTTTAGTTGCTCAAAATAGGTACGCCGTTCCAGGCGGGAGAGCTGCCGGATGTTCTTTCCCAACAGGGCAACCTCTTGCTCGTTGAGACGGAACTGTTTACCTATGGCGGCGGCAAATTCCCGGGACAAGATTCCCACCCCTTGTGTTGTGCGGCGTTATTGCCTCAATGATTCTCTTTCTCCATAACAGGGTCCAGATCCTTTAAGGTTTTTCATAATTCTTCCGGTAAAAGTTCACGTCCTGTTGCAGCAGATCCCGCAGTTTTAAACCCCAGGGGGTGGTGCTGCCCCAGAAACTGGGGAGGGCTGGTTCCGTGCCTTTCACAAAGGCTGCCTTAATCACCCGGGAACTGAAAGGGGTGGCCCGCAGTCCATCATCGGTGCAAATGTCGACAAAGACAATGTCTTCAGGTACAGGGAAATCATCCTTAGGTTCATCCCGTAGAGCCGCGGCCATGAACTTGGCCCAGAGCGGGGCAGCCAGCTGGCCTCCGGTGGCCCCCACCGATCTCGATTTATCATCGTAACCAATATACACGGCGGTTACCAGTTGCGGAGTGTAACCGACAAACCAGGCATCCCGGAAATAGGCGGTGGTTCCGGTTTTCCCCGCCGCCGGCCGGTCCAGGAGGGCGCCGGCCGCTGCCGCCGTGCCTCCCGGTTCAAGCACCCCTTTCAGCATGTCGGTAACAATATAGGCCGTCTTAGAGTCAAGCACCTGTTGTAGTTGAGGGCTGTTTTCTTCCAGCACCCTGCCCTTTTGGTCCAGGATTTTTGTAATCAACAAAGGTCTGGCCAGTACACCTCCATTGGCCAGGGGGCCATAGGCCCGGACCATTTCCAGCGGAGTCACCTCTGAGGTGCCCAGGGCCAGAGAAAGGTAAGGCCTCAGGGGGCTCGCAATGCCCATACGCCGGGCGTATGCGACCAGGGTCTGCGGCTTCAGGCGGTTGTTCAGTTCCACAGCCACCACATTATCCGATGTGTAGAGGGCCTCTTTAAGGGTAAAGGGCCGGTTATGATAGCCTCCGTTAAAATCCCGCGGTTGGTAAGGTGGTTGGCCCGGTATTTCGTAGCTAACCGGTTTGCACTCCAGGGTGGTGGCTGCCGTGTAGCCCCGGTCGATAGCGGCGGCATAAAGAAAAGGTTTAAAGGCCGAGCCCGGCTGATTTCTGGCCAGGGCCCGGTTAAACTGGGACCGGCTGAAATCTCTACCTCCAATCATGGCTTTCACATAACCGTTACGGGGATCATAGGCCACCAAAGCTCCTTCCAGGGCAGGGTCTTGTTGCGCCAAGCTTTCTTGAAATATTTTTTCAGCCGCTTCTTGCATATCTAAATCCAGTGTTGTATGAATATACAGCCCGCCCGTATAAGCCAGGTCCGGTTGGTCGGGAAATTTTTCCTGCAGGTATTTCACTATTTCAGCTACAAAGTAAGCGGCGCGGGTTTGCCCGGCCAGGCGGTTTTGGGGGTGCAGGGGCTTCTGCCTGGCTTCCCTGGCCTCTTCAGGAGTAATCATACCCAGTTCCACCATGCGCTGGAGAACCAGTGATTGCCTTTCCCTGGCGCCATTCAAATTGGTCGCCGGGTTATACAGGCTGGGTGCCCGCACAATTCCAGCCAGCATGGCGCTCTCACCCAGATCCAGTTCCCGGGCTGACTTATCAAAATATGTGCGGGCGGCCATTTCAATGCCGTAAGCCCCCTGGCCAAAATAAATCTGGTTCAGATACATCTGCAGTATTTCCTGTTTACTATAACGCCTTTCCAGCTGGATGGTTAACCACAATTCCTTTATTTTGCGCCTGGCGGTCCGTTCCGGGCTCAGAAACATGTTTTTGGCCAGTTGCTGGGTGATGGTGCTCCCCCCTTCCACTATTTTCCCCGCCCGAATATTATGATATAGTGCGCGCAAAAGGCCTACCGGGTCAATACCGTGGTGCTGGTAAAAGCGGGCATCTTCAATAGCCACTATGGCCTGCTGCATGTAGGGGGAGATGTCTTTTAAGGGTACCGGTATACGCTTTTGGGGAGAAAGGGTGGCAATCAGCCGCCCCTGGGCATCGAATACTTTCGAAGGGGTGGGTAATTCAGACGGCAGGGTTAGGCTTGTACATCCGGCAACCAGGCCCGCTAGAATGAGGAGCAGCAGAAGCATTCTTTTCATTCTAAAGGCACTCCCAAGGAAGGCCTCATGGCCTTTTGTTTTTTAAAAAATGGAGATACTTCCGGTTGGTATAGTATTTTATCCCATTTCAACCAGGCGCATCTACCGCTAATTTGACTCTAAAAAAAGGAAAGTGGTTTATGTACGTAGAAATGTCCTTTTCACGTTATTTTGGAGGGAACAACGTGGAAGTTTACGCCCTGGTAGGTCCCAGCGGCACCGGAAAGAGTTTCCGGGCCATTGCTACCGCTCATGAATGTGGCGCAGAATTGATCATTGACGACGGTCTTTTGATTAAAGGCAATCGAATCCTGGGGGGTATATCGGCAAAACGACAGTCAACCCGTATTGGAGCCATTAAGGCCGCCCTTTTCATGGACGAAGAGCACGCCCGGCAGGCCCGAGCGGTGTTGGAAAAGGTAAAACCGTCCCGGGTTCTAATTCTGGGCACTTCGGTGGGGATGGTGGAAAAAATTGCCGCCCGGTTGGGTCTGCCCCCGGTTTCCCGGATCATTTCCATTGAAGAAATAGCTTCTCCCCGCGAAATCCGTCAGGCCCTGACCATGCGCGCCCGGTACAGTAAACATGTCATTCCCGCTCCCACGGTGGAGGTCAAAAAAAGATTTCCAGATATATTTGCCGATTCCTTAAGGATTTTTCTGGGTCGTAAAGGTCCGCAGGGTAAGCGTAGCTGGCTGGAACAATCGGTGGTGCGCCCCACCTTTACCTATTACGGTAAACTAACCATCACCACCAGCGCTCTGGTGGCTATTGTATCCCGGGCGGCAGAAGAAGTGCCGGGAGTAAAAAGTGCTGGGCGGGTGACCGTACAAAGGTATGTGGACGGGGTAGTTATCGAGGTGCATCCGGTTTTATACTACGGTTGCGTATTAAACCAGGTGGGCCGGGAAATCCAGGTGGCGGTGAAAAGGCGGGTGGAGGAAATGACCGGCTTGATGGTCAAGTCCGTAAACATCCTGGTGCGGGAGTTGTCTTTTCCCCGGGGGAAAGAGCCGGTCTAACGGCCGGCTCTTTTTTAGGTTTTGGTAGCGAACACATGGTTGCCGATGCGGGTGACCACCGGCAGGGTACGGATCCAGCGGTCCGTGGCAGTACGTGGGTTATAGAAGAACAAAGCTCCGTTGGTCGGATCCCGCCCCGCCAGAGCCTCCAGAGCAGCATTAATGGCCATTTCATCCGGTTCCAGGTAGATGGAGCCGTCCTCCACCGGGGAAAACTGAAAGACGTTTTGATCTTTCTGAAAGATTACTTCCCGGATGGTTTTGGGAAAGCCCGGACTGGCTACCCTGTTGAGGATTACTGCCCCCACGGCCACTTGACCGGTGAAGCTTTCCCCCCGGGCTTCGGCGTGGATCAGCCTGGCCAGGAGCATAAACTCCTCCCGGGAAATACCTCCGCGGGAAAGTACTGCCGGGACGTTGTCGCTGACCCGGTCCGGTACCAGCAATACATCGCCGGGCCTGATGATGGTGTCCTTTAGTTTATTGGTGTCCATCAGTTTTGCCAGAGGTACATCGTAAACTCTGGCTATATCGTACAGGGTATCTCCTGACCTGACGGTATAGCAAAGCAGATATTTGTAGTGGGTCAGGTTGCTGCCACTACCCCAAGATGTGCTGGCTTCTACCTGTTTTCCGGCTGCAACCCAGGTTAACACAACAAAAAAGGTAACCACGCCAGCATATCTGGTTAGTTTACTGCCCATTGTGTCCTCCTTTCCGGCCACATACTATTTTAAACAGGCCGGGGAGGAATTATACACGGGCATCATTTTTGACTTTGAAAGTTTCCAAAACTTAAGCCATGAGCAAAAAGGCATTGATCACTGCCGCGGCAATGGTGCTGCCTCCTCTAGTGCCGGTTATGGTGATATAAGGAATATCAAGGGATATCAATTCTTCTTTGGATTCGGCCGCGCCCACGAAGCCCACGGGTGTTCCCACTACAAGGGCCGGTTTGGCCTGTCCGGTAGAGATCAACCGGCACAGGGTGAAAAGCGCCGTAGGAGCGTTGCCAATGGCAATGATACCCCCTTCTATTTTGGGGGCGCCCAGTTCCATGGCTACCATGGCCCGGGTAGTTCCCCTGGCCCGGGCGCGGGTAACTACCTCCGGATGGTTAATCAAACAATCTACTGCCACCCCCAGGGCTGCCAGACGATCTTTAATCAAGCCGCTGCGAACCATGTTGACATCGGTAAGGATGGGTTTTCCCGCCCTGAGGGCACTTAAACCACTTTCCACAGCCCGGGGGTGAAAACGCATGAGCTGGGCGCAAGAAAGATCGCCGGTGGTGTGCACCACCCGCTTGACAATAGCCCTTTCCCCTGCCGGCAACCTGGCTAGGTCGGGCAAATGATCCTCGATAATGCGCATGCTCTGCTCCTCAATGGCCCTAGGGTTAGTAATTAATTGCATGCTGGTCACTTACCTCCCGGATCCGTTCCATGATTATTTCGGCCAGTTTGCGGTGGGCGCCGATATTGCCGGTCATAACAATATCCATGTGGGGATAACGGGCCTTCTCCCTGGCCAGAATTTCCGGTATGTCCTCTTTCATATGCACCCCCTGCGACAGGAACAGGGGTACAACCACAACCCTTTTCATTCCCCTGGCCGCCATGGTAGCCAGAGCTGCGGGCAAGTCAGGTTGGTTGAATTGCAGGGAGGCTCCCTCCACCACATCATAGGAGCTTTCCTGGGCTACCAGCTCCTTTAAATGATGCAGGGTAATCTGGGCTTCCGGGAGGCGGCTACCGTGGGTCAAAAGAATAATACCCGTCTTCATGCCTCATGAACATCCTTTCTTCTACGGATTTTCTCCAGGAGTTCTTCACGAGTGGTTATTGCCCCGTCCTGCTCCCGGGGCCGGTTAATCACCACCACCGGCAGGGCCAGTTCCAGTGCTGCTGCTATCTTGGCATCTGTTCCCCCTACGACCCCGCTGTTTTTGGTGACTATCACCTCGGCTCCATATTGTTTGAACAGGGCGCGATTCAGTTCCAGGCTAAAGGGGCCCTGCATGGCTACAATATCGGCGGGGCTCAGTCCCAGCTGGCGGCAGCGCTGGATTACCGCAGGTTCGGGGAGTACCCGTACCACCAGGCGGCATCCATGCCGGCGGGCGGCAGTTAAAAAGATATCCAGAGTTTTGCTGCCCGTGGTAAGAAAAATTACCTTTCCCAAACATGCGGCTTGTTGAGCTGCTTCCTCATAACCGGCGGTACAATGGATCAAGGGGTGCCGGGGCAAGTTGCTTTCCCCCCGCTGGTAGCGCAGGTAAGGGATTTGTGTTTGGGCACAGGCCTGGCGGGCAATTTCCGAGACCCGCTGGGCGTAGGGGTGGGTGGCATCAACTAAAAGCTCAATGCGATGTTTTTTGATCAGGGCAACCATTTCGTCCAGGGCTAGGGGGCCGGTAATGATCTCGGCGCCGTGCCGGGCCAACAGTTCTCCGCCGTACGGCGTGGCTGCCGAGGCCAGCACAGTGTAACCGCTGGCTACCAGGTCCTGTACAATCAGGCGTCCGTCGGCGGTGCCGCTTAAGACCAGAATCATAAGGCATATCCCCTGGGTGTAACCAGAAAGTTGCCCATCCTTTGGGTCTGGTTGTTGCCAATGATCACAATGCTAAACATATCAAGGGGGTGGTCGAGCATATGTTCCAGATCCGTAATTACCACCTCTTCCCCGTCCCGGTAAGCTTTGCGAACAATCCCCACCGGTGTGCTGGCCTTTTTATGCTGGAGCAAGAGTTCCCTGGCCCGGCGGATTTGGGATGTTCTTTTGTGGCTGGCCGGGTTGTACAAAACTACCACAAAGTCCCCCTGGGCGGCCAGGGCTAGCCTTTTTTCAATTACTTCCCAGGGGGTTAGGAGGTCGCTTAAACTCATCACCACAAAGTCGTGCATCAATGGTGCGCCCAGAAGAGCTGCTGCAGCGGTAGCGGAGGTGATGCCGGGGATGATCTCAACCTCGACCTGGTCAAACAGGTTTTCCCGGTGCAAGATTTCTAAAGCCAGTCCGGCCATACCGTAAACCCCAGGATCTCCGCTGGATACCAGGGCTACCTTCTGCCCTCCCCTGGCCCGCTGAATGGCCGCGCGGCAGCGCTCAACTTCCCGGGTCATACCCGTACTGATGATTTCTTTCCCTTCCACTATAGGGGCAATGAGTTCAATATAGGTTTTGTACCCGGCAATTACGTCGGCTTCCTGCAGGGCCTTTAATGCCCTTGGACTTAAATGTTCTATACTTCCCGGTCCCGTTCCCACCACCCATAGCTTTCCTCGGCTAAGGCTACCGTCACGCCCTCCCAGCTGGTTTTGGGGAGAATCAGTTTGGCCTGGGGGGCAGCTGCCAGCAGGGCAACCGGTTCGCATACACCACCAACTCCTATTTTTCCCTGGACAAAGGATGAATGATGAAGGTTGGGTTTTTGGGCAAAAATGGAACGAATTTGTTCCCTCGTGAAACTGAACAGGGGCACACCCACCTCCCGGGCAACCAACTGCAAACCCCGTTCCTTTGCCCGCAAGTCCACCGTCGCCAGTGCCCGCAGGCTGGCGGGGCTGCGCCGGGCAAGATCCAGGGCATGCAAAAGAGCTCGTCTGACCCTTTCCGGGGCTATTTCCTTGCGGCAGCCTATGCCGGCTACCAGGTTTCGTGGCCTCAGGAAAAGGGTCTTTTCATGGGGCAACGACATCACGCGGTTGGTGATTACCACCAGCCAACCTCGCGGCCGGGTGGCGGGCAAGTCTTCCCACGGGATTAACCGCAGGCCCGGGGTTTGGGTGAGAGGGAGGGGCCGTTCGCTGCAAAGGGTGACCGTCTCACCGTTTACCAGGGCGGCATTCACCTGTTTTACGGCGGTGAATGGTTCCATGGTCAAGGCATATTTGCGGGCCAGGACGTCCACCGCGGGCAGGCCGTGTACATCGGTGGCGGTGGTGATCACCGGCACTGCCTGGAGAGCCCCGGCCAGCTGTTGGGCCAGCTCATTGGCTCCTCCCAGATGACCGCTTAGAGTGCTGATTACGAACTGTCCCCTTTCATCCATGACCACTACAGCCGGATCGGAGCGCTTATCCCTGATCAGGGGAGCAAGCAATCTCACCACAATGCCCAGGGCCATGATAAAGACCAGTCCCTGGCACCGGTAGAATTCCTCCGCCACCACCCGGGACACCGGACCGGTAAAGGGTTCCCCCTCCCCCGGGAAACGGGCGGGCCTGAACATGCGCACCTGGTGCCCCGCTTGTTGTAAATGCCGGGATACCTTTGTCGCCAGATCAATACCGTTTTTGGTAATGGCGAATACGGCAATGATCATGTCCTGCTACTCCGGTAACCATGGCAGAATTGGGGGTCATAGAGCTGCGACAACTGGTAGGGGGAGTTGAAAACATCTCCCACCAGCACCAGGGCGGTGCGGGTGATGCCTGCTTCCTTGACTTGATCAGCGATATCGGCCAGCGTACCACGCAACAACCGTTCTTCGGGCCAGGAGGCCTTTTCCACTACCAGCACCGGGGTTTGGGGGGTATAACCTCCGGCAAGCAGTTCTTCAACCACCTGATCCATCTGGTGTACGGAAAGAAAGATACACATGGTGCTTTTGTGGCGGGCCAGTTCCCTTAGTTTTTCCCGCTCGGGTACCGAGGTGCGCCCTTCCAGCCGGGTAAGGATCACGGTCTGGGTTACCCCCGGCAGGGTCAGTTCGTGGGGGATGGCGGCAGCAGCAGCTAGAAAGGAGCTCACTCCCGGCACAACCTTAAAAGGTATGCCCAGGGCTGCCAGGGCATCCATTTGTTCCTGGATGGCCCCGTACAAAGCAGGGTCACCGGTATGTAGCCGGACTACAGTTAATTGCTCCTGATGTGCTCGGCGCATCACGGCCAGCACCTCATCCCGGGTCATGGTGGCGCTGTTGTATATCTCTACTCCGGGGCGGCAATATTCCAGTATTTTCGGATTAACCAGGGAACCGGCATAAATGACCACATCGGCCTCCTGCAGCAACTTTGCTCCCTTAACGGTAATCAATTCGGGATCTCCCGGTCCGGCACCAATAAAGAAAATCACTTTTGCGTCCCCCTTGTTAACGGCCTCCCTTGTGGATGACCAGGATCGACATGTAATCAAGCTTCTGTCCGGTCAGATCGGTGACCTTCCGGCTTACCATTTGATCGGGATGACCGCAGCGGCTCACCAGGGCAGCTCGTTCGGTTAAACCCTTTTCCCGTAAGAGCTCCAACACCCGATCGAAATAACGGTTTACCTTCATGAGCACCACGTTGTCAAAGCTGTCCAGCACCTCTTCCAGGCGCTTTAGGTTATAGGCCGCTGGTATTACGGCCAGGCTTTCTTCTCCTGTGGCCAGTGGTTCTTCCAGCGCGGCCGCACAGGCGCTCATGGCGGTAATCCCCGGAATGGTTTCCACTGGCAGGTCGGGATAATTTTTTTGCAGGTAAGCCCGTACGTAGCCATAGGTGCTGTAAAACATCGGGTCACCGATGGTGACAAAGGCTACCTTCTGCCCCTCTCGTACCAGTTGGGCCACCCTTTCACCGGCCCTGGCCCAGTGCTCTTCGAGTATTTGGCGATCCCGGGACATGGGAAAGGATAACTCCAGGGTTGTAAACTGGCGCTTGATAACCTTGTTGATGATAGACAAGGCCAGGCTTTCCCGGTCGGCGGCCGATTTGGGTACACACACCAGGTCCACTTCCTGTAAAATACGGTAGGCCTTCAGGGTGAGCAACTCCGGATCCCCGGGACCAACGCCGATGCCATAAAACTTACCCGACACCCTCATCCCCCTCCTTTTGGGCAGTGATGATCCACACAGGGTTTAAAGCATGCATCAGATGATAATGGCCCCGGGATACCGTGCGGGTTACGGAAACCTGCACCACCTCTTTTCCCCAGGGAGGGCCAAGCAAAGCGAGGGCCCGGGTTAGTGTTTCCAGGGTCAGGACGTTGATGACCAGTCTTGCCCCCGGAGTAAGCCTTTCCGCCAGCAACTGGACTATCTCCCCTAATTGGCCGCCCGAGCCGCCGATGAAGACCCGGTGGGGGGGCGGGAGCGGGAGCAGTGCTTCGGGGGCACGGCCTTCCACCACCTGGATGTTCTTCAGGTCAAAGCGACGCATGTTTTCCCGGATCAACTCCAGTGCCGCAGGTTTTTGCTCTACGGCATAAACGATGCCGTCACCGATCAGCCGGGCTGCTTCGATGGCAATGGAGCCGGTGCCACTGCCAATATCCCAGACCACCTGGCCCGGTCCCAGCCGGGCCTTGGCCAGGGTGACGGCGCGAATTTCTTCCTTGGTCATGGGGATGCTCCCCCGGATAAACAGGTTATCGGGAATCCCCGGAGTCACATAGGGCCAGGCTTTTTTCATCAATGATCACCATGACGCAATTATTTTGCCCGGAAAAGTCCCGGCGGGCCAGTTCACCGGGTGTGGTTTCCAGGATTTTCTCCTCTGGATAACCCAGGTTACAACAACAAAAAACTTTTCGATCAGCTATTTTTGCCTTCAAAAGCAGGCTGGCAATGTGGTTGGGTGCAGCTCCCGGGCCGGTGAGGAGGGCTACTTTCCCCTGGTTGCGCACCAGATTAACCAGGTCCTCGACGGGCCTTCCGTGAGCACTCAAGATCAGCGCATCATGCCAGGGCATGGCCAGGCGAGCAAAGGCCAGTTGCACCGAACTGATTCCGGGGATGACCTCTAATTCCTCCGGGGTGAAATACAGGCGCAGGTAATTCAAAATTCCGTACAGTCCAGGATCACCTGAAGCTAAAACGGCTATCCCTTCCTCCCGGTGTAAGCGGATGAAATCCACCATGGCCGCAAGATTATTTTTAATGACAAAAGTTTTCTGTTCCTCCCGAGCTAAATAGGACAGGTGGCGCTGGCCGCCTACCAGTACCCGGACGCTGGCCAAAGCCCTTTGAGCGGCAGGGGTGAGATAATCCAGGTTACCCGGTCCTACGCCAATCACCTTAATTCGCGGCATCCCAGCGCCCTCCCGATTTCCCGTGCCTGACAGTCCCAACCGAGGATTTTGCCATCCAGGGTCAAAAAGACTGTTCCCACCTTTAAGCGGTGGTGGACGTACTCCATGGCCCGCTGGCTGGCCCGGCAGGCCAGCTGGTGGTAAACAGACAGGAAATTGTGTTCCGCCAGCAACTCTACCACACTCTCAATGGTGCTGGCTTCCATAATGCGGGCGATGAGGTCCCTGTCTGCACCCATCAGGGCGGCGTGGCTGGCCAGAGTTTCCCGCCGGGCGTCGGCAACGCGGCTGTGGGTATGAAAAATGCCGGCGGCTACCTTTAAAAGCTTTCCGTGGTGCCCCCAAAGCAAAACGCTGGAAAAACCTTTTTCCACACAGCTTTCCAACATAAAACCCACGAAATTGCTCATCTCCACCACGGCTTCGGCCGGGAATCCGTATCCATCCACCGCTGCTCGGACTCCCAATCGTCCCGGGGTAAGAACCACCTGATCAAAGCCTGCTGCCCTAGCCATGTCCAAAAGGGGCAGCAGGGAATTCTTAAAAGCTTCCTCGGACATGGGCCGGACTATGCCTGTAGTTCCCAGTATGGATATGCCCCCTACAATTCCCAGACGGGGGTTCAGGGTGCGTTTGGCCACCAATTCCCCCCCGGGTACGCTGATCATTAGTTCCACTCCCCATTTGGGAGGGAGAACGCCGGCCACAGCCTCCTTAATCATTTGCCGGGGAACGGGGTTAATGGCCGGTTCGCCTACGGCCACAGCCAGTCCCGGTTTGGTTACCCGCCCTACCCCAGGTCCTCCGTACAGGCGAATTCCCTCTGGGGCGGGACGGGCCTCGACCACAACGGGCAGACCGTGAGTAACGTCGGGATCATCCCCTCCGTCTTTGATCACCACTGCCCTGGTGCCGCCGGGTATTGCCTCTATCTGGTGAATGGGCACCGTTAAAGGCTGGCCCATAGGGTTGACTAAAGTGACGTGATCAGGTTTTCTACCGTGAAAAAGCAACTCCGTGGCAGCCTGGGCAGCCGCAGCGGCACAGGCTCCTGTCGTGATCCCGTTTCGTAAAGGCTTAGCCACCTTGTTCCCCCCTGAAAAAAACACGCCCGGCAAAAGTAGGGGCGTGTGGAAGTCTTTACGCCTGCTATCTTTCGCGCGAAGATAGAAAGGTCTGCCACTGGCTTTTTGCCCTTTGGTAAGGGACATGTTCCAGTGAAAGGGGCAGGCAGGTCTCCTGGCTTCCGGATCTTTGGATGCCCGCGCCTTCCCGGTCTAGCACTCACCAGTGACATCGGTTAAACCATGCCGTTACATTTTAGCTCGTCAGTGAGTGCAGGACCAGTGGCACCTTGCGGGTTCCTCCCCGGTTACAGTGGCGGGACCGCGCCGGCTTAAGCAGGATCCACCTGCTCCCCGGTCTTCCCTATTATCCCCGTTGGGGACCTGCCCCGCACATATTTAGTTTTTAACCTTCCCGGAGCCTTTCCCTGCGCTGGACCATGCGAATGTCATCTTCAACCGGCAACCGGTAAGGCCAGCACATCTGGCAAATGCGGGAAGTAGTTCTTTCTCCTAAATACTCGCCTAAATCTTCCAGGCTGATGTTGGTGGTAATGATTACGGGGAGACGGTGGTTGACGCGGTAATTTAAAATTGAATAAAGTTTATTTTTGGTCCATTCGGTGTAATTATGGGCTCCCAGATCGTCTAAAAACAATAGGGGCACTTCCCTTGCCGCATCCAGGAGATCCTTTTCCGAATAATAATCTGCACCCTGGCGGTTCTGGTCATAAGTAGAACGCAGGCGATCCAGCAAGTCCGGTACAACCACAAACAATAACAATACTTCGGTTTCCAACAGGGCGTTGGCTATGCAGGCGGCAAGGAATGTTTTTCCACTGCCCACGGGGCCGGTAATCAACAGACCGTCGATATGCCGGTCGTTCCTAAAATTACGGACGAAGTCTTGCGCCGCCTGAAAGGTGCGCCGGGCCGACTCGTAATAAGTGATTTTGCGTTCGGGATCTACCCGCAATCGCGAATAATACTTGAAGTTAAATTTGTTAAAGGTGTGGTTACGCAACCCCTCCGGTAACCCTGCTTCTTTAAAACGGTTGGCCAGGGCCCTCTGCTTGTTACACGGGCAGGGAACGGCCACGTTGTTTTTGATCACCACACCCCGATCCTCACATACAGGACAGGCCTTCACTGGCCAGCATCCTTTCCAATTAACTGAGGTATAGCGTTTTTAAAAGTGCTTTCTTCCGTTCATCCACCTTTGAAGGGGGGTGTTTGCCTGAACGCCGTTTCTTAAATTTTGCGTCATAGGCATTTATTTCTTCGACGGTACGCAGGTTGTTCTTTTTCCATTCTAGAATAATACTATCAATATACTTAAAATTATGCTTGCCCATCAGGACGGCCCGGCGTAAAGCTTCCAAAACCAGCGTGTGGTCCAGTTCCTCGGCCCACTGGCGGATTTGTTCGACCTCCATGGGAGAAACAGGTCGCCCGAATTCCTGTTCAAAGGCCCGAATGATCAGGGCAAAATCTTGCGCTCTTGTCTCTAAAGGCCTTTTTTCCAGCAGGCTACGGGTACGTTCAATTTCCTTGACCCTGATGCTGGCCCAGATCTCCGAGAGCTTTTCCAACAGCGGTTCAAAGTCAAATCCACTGAGGATTTGATCTTTACTTTCATCATAATACTGGGTTACGGCCAGAACTTCCTTTTCTATTAACCTGTTCAGGTTTTGTTGTACCCGGGTTACATCCTGGGCCGTGCACGCGGCCAAGGTGGAGGCGGAAGGAAACAGGTCCTTTTCTTCTACCTGCAACCGGAGAAGCTGAATGAGAAGGATCATTTCTTCGTCGTTTATATCAAGGTGACGGTACAAGCGGAGTAAAAGATTCGGGATGGTGGTAGTGCCCTGGAGCAACAGGTCGGCACCAAAGGCAGCGGTAATGTTCCCCTCCCGGTATCTTTTCACCGTTCTGCCATTCATCATGCTCTTCCTCCCCCGCTAGTGAATATTTTATGGTAAGGGAGGAAGTTTGTCCAGGCAGAAAAAACCGTTAAAGAGGGCAAGGTTGACGAGAAGTAAATGTATACACCGCAAAGCCCATTTCTTCTAACATTAATACCGCCTGGTCTGTATGTGCTCCCAGATCAGAAAGCCGGTGGGCATCGGAGCCCACGGTGAATATTTTGATGCCACATTCCCGGGCCTGTAAGAGGATTTCCCGGTTGGGATGAAATTCAGTCAGTCCCCGCCGCAGACTGGAGGTATTCACTTCCAGACCCATATTTCGTCGTGCCATTTCCTTAAGAATCGGTTCGACCACTCCTTTATGGGCACTTCTTAGGGTTGTACTCAGGAGGCGTTCTCCGTGGCGTCGATAAAGATCCAGGTGGCCAATACAGTCAAAAAGGTTACTTTCCACGGCTTCCTTTAAGACTTGAAAGTATTCGCCACACACTTCTTCCGCAGTGTGGGAGGAGAAGTAGATCCGGCTTTCCTCCCAGGATGATATGGATTGGTGTTCAAGGCAATGGACGGAACCCAGTACATAATCAAAGGGATAATTGTTTAAGATTTTTTCAATGGTTTTCTCACAGCCCCGTTCAAAGCCAACTTCTAGACCAGCCTTTATTTTCAGTTTCCGGTCATGCAATTGGCTACGGGCTTCCTCAATGTCCCGGAAATAATGATCAAGCCAGCCTAAATCCTCCATGGGGTGAAGCTTTCCATTTACCCGCACGAACCAGTCCAACCGGCGCCGTACCGGGTCCACTTCCAGGTGGGGGGTGAAACAGATCTCTCTCAACCCCAGTTTCAGGGCCTGCTGGCAGTACTCCAGAATGCTGTAATCTTCGGCGTCTATAGAATAGCCGGGGTGGATGTGGTAGTCCAAAAGAAGTTTCATTAAATGATCTCCGCTCCCAGAACCGTTTCCATTTGTTTTAACGCCCACCGGTGAGCTTCTTCATCGAAGCTGGCCACCCCTTTGGTATACACCACTGTCCGGTAGTCCCGGTTGCGCAGTTCTTCCACCGTATACAGGACGCAGATATTAGTACAAACCCCTACGACGTGGACTACAGCCGGATTGAGATCTTCCAGGATTTTGTTTAAATTAGTACGGAAAAAGCCACTGTAACGGGTTTTCGGCACCTTGATGGCAAAGGGGTATTCCTCCACCATTGAAGCAAGCTCATCGATGAGCCCTGCTCCCGGGGTGCCGTAAACGCAGTGGACGGGGAAACGGGAGAATTCCGGATCTTCGGGGTCATGGGCATCCATGACAAAGATTACCGGCTCCTTTTGGGCCATAAACTCTTTTACCTTTTCCACTACAAAGGGTACAATCTCCCTGCCTTTTTCGCCACAATTCAGGGCGCCGTCGGTGTCGATGAAATCCTTGAGCATGTCTATGACTATTAAAACGTTGCGGGACATAGGATCACTCCTTTTTCAAAAGACCATAATGATGATCCTTTTTAGCCAAGCCACAAAGCTAATAATATTTTAGCACATCTTAATAATCACCGGTAACTTTTTTAAATTTAAACAACTTGGACGGCTGTTCCACTGGCGGTGACCATAAGCATGCCTTCCCGGATTACTTCATAATCAAGGTCAATACCGACCACCGCGTTGGCTCCTAAACGGCGGGCTTGGGTGGCCATTTCCTCCAGGGCAATCTGGCGGGCCTGGGAGAGTTTGGCCTCATAAGCGCCGGAACGCCCACCCACAATATCGGTAATGGTGGCAAACAGATCCCGGACTATGTTGGCACCCATAATTGCCTCTCCGGTTACGATGCCCAGGTAAGCTAAAATTTTTTTCCCTTCTACATTTGGAGTGGTGGTTAAAATCATATGACAGACCTCCTTATTAAAGGGCATACAAATAAAGCAAGGCCTCCGTCAAATTATTTTTTTGATACATTAATATTCGCTGTAAGATAATCTTTATCCTTTTTCACCAGGAAAGAGTACACCATATATCAGTTTTGAGAAAAATTGACGGGTAATTCTGGATTATGGACTAACTATTGCCCTTGAAGGATAGTTTATGTTATTTTAAATTTTGCACAAGGTGTGTTGATAACAGCATTTAAACTTGAGGAGCTGGAAAAAATAGAACATGTACATTCTGAAAAAGGAGTGATCAAAGTGACGGTAAGATTGGGTATTAACGGTTTTGGGCGTATTGGACGTAATGTTTTCCGGGCTGCTCTGAACCATCCGGAGTTGGAAGTAGTAGCGGTTAATGACCTTACCGACGCCGGTACATTGGCTCATTTGCTTAAATACGATTCCGTGCATGGGATCTGCCGGGGCGAGGTGGAAGCAGTTGATGACGGTTTTATGGTTAATGGCAAGAAAGTAAAAGTGCTGGCGGAGAAGGATCCCGGTAAACTGCCCTGGGGCGAGCTGGGAGTGGATATTGTGGTGGAATCCACCGGTCGTTTTACCGCCCGGGAAGATGCTGCCAAACACCTGGAAGGTGGAGCGAAAAAGGTGTTGATTAGCGCCCCCGCAAAAAATGAGGATATTACCATTGTTATGGGTGTAAACGAGGATAAATATGATCCCGCCCAGCATAGGGTGATTTCTTGTGCCTCCTGTACTACCAACTGCCTGGCTCCCGTAGTCAAGGTGCTGCACGGGCGGTTCGGTATTATCCGGGGTTTGATGACCACCGTTCACTCCTATACCAACGACCAGCAGATTCTGGATTTGCCCCATAAAGACCTGCGTCGTGCCCGTGCTGCGGCCCTGTCCATCATTCCTACCACTACGGGTGCCGCTAAAGCAGTGGCTCTGGTTTTACCTGAATTGAGGGGCAAGCTTAACGGTATGGCCATGCGTGTACCCACCCCCAATGTCTCCGTGGTTGACCTGGTAGCCGAGCTTGCCCGGCCTACGAGCAAGGAAGAAGTCAATGCCGTTTTAAAGGAAGCGTCCCAGGGAGAACTCAAAGGAATCATGGGCTATTGCGAAGTACCCCTGGTTTCCCGGGATTTCAATGGCAACCCCCATTCATCAATTGTAGACGCTCTCTCCACCATGGTCATTGATGGTGTTTTGGTTAAAGTGGTGGCCTGGTATGATAACGAGTGGGGCTATTCCAACCGGGTGGTTGATACTGCTCTCTATTTGTCCCGGCAGGGTTTGTAAACTAGTATTTTCAGGCTTTTCCGGTGAAACAATAAAAACCCCCGCTCATTACGCGGGGGGTTAGTTTTCTCTTATTCCACTTTGGGCCGCGGGAAAAGACCGGACCGTTCCACGATTTCCGGCACCACTTCTTCCCAGGCAATGGCCATGATGTGTACGCCGTGTACGCCGGGAATGTTGCGAATATGCTTGATTTGCTCGATGCAGATCTCAATTCCCTCTCGCTTGGGATCTTCCGCTTTTTTCAGCCTTTCCACGATATCATCGGGTACAATCATGCCCGAGACGCTGGTTTGCAGGTATTTTGCCGCCCGCCAGCTTTTTAGTGGGGTGACCCCGGCCAGGATGTGTACCCGTTCGTGAATGCCCCTCTCCCGGACCATTTCCATGAAGCGCTCAAAACGCTCCATATCAAAAATACATTGGGTCTGGATAAATTCCGCACCGGCCTCCACTTTTTTCTCCAGCCGGGCCACCCGGAACTCAAAGGGATCCGCAAAGGGGTTGGCCACCGCTCCAATGAAGAAGCGGGGCTCATGCTCTTTGATGGGTTCGCCGGAGAAGAACATCTTTTCATCCCGCATGCGGCGCATCAAGTAGATTAGTTGTATGGAGTCAACATCGTAGACGTTTTTAGCCGAGGGTTCATTGCCAAATTTCTGATGGTCGCCCGACAGGCAGAGCAGGTTCCGGACGCCCAGACTGTAGGCACCCAGCAGATCGCTTTGGATGGCAATGCGGTTTCTGTCCCGGCAGGTCATTTGCACAATTGGCTCCAGACCGCAATCAAGGATATGCACGGCAGAAGCAATGCTGGAGAGCCTTACGATAGCCGTTTGGCAATCAGTAATGTTGGTTGCATCCACGTAGTCCTTCAACATGTGGGCATGGTGGCGGATGCCATGGGCGGACGCATGCTTGGGCGGCCCGATTTCCGCGGTCACCGCAAAGTGGCCGCTG
This sequence comes from Desulfofundulus thermosubterraneus DSM 16057, assembly GCF_900142025.1. Classification (GTDB taxonomy): domain Bacteria; phylum Bacillota; class Desulfotomaculia; order Desulfotomaculales; family Desulfovirgulaceae; genus Desulfofundulus; species Desulfofundulus thermosubterraneus. The sequence goes on from NZ_FQZM01000010.1 coordinate 65,711, forward strand.
TCAAGGAGCTTTTGCAGTTTGCTTTCTGTTTTCACCCGATCATCACATCCTCCCTGATGGCTTTACGCGGCCCTCCGTCACGGGACTTGGACCAATCCTTGGGCGGCTGAATTTCAAGCAATTTGTCCAGCTTGCCCAGAGCTTTCATGCGGTCGTAGATCAGTTGCCACGCACAGTCCACATCTTTGCTGATCTCACACTTGCCGTACTGGGAGCCGCCACAGGGACCGTTTAAGATGCTCTTGGAGCAGCGGATAATGGGGCAGATACCACCGGTGCGGTGGAGGATGCAGTCACCGCAAAGACCGCACCTTTCTTCCCACACGCCGTGGGCCGTGGAACCACCCACAAACATGGTGTTCTGGGCAGGTACCACCCACTTGTCATGAAACCGCTCGGCGAGGTACTGTACGCCCACTCCACAGGCAAGGGAAACTACGGCATCGACGTCTTTAACCAGATTTTCCAGGGTCTCAATGTATTCCGGGTCGCACTGCCTGGTGGCGGTATAGGTAACTGTTTCCAGGGGGTTGCCCTGTAACCGGCGCATGATGCGCAGGGATGAAGCTAAAACTTCCGTTTCTTTCTCGCCCCCCGACAGGCAAACGGTAACACAACCGGCACAGCCAACCAGGAGGACCTTTTTGCAGTCAGCAATCATTGCGGCAATATCTTTAATTGGCTTTTGTTGTGCTATGATCATGCTACGTCACCTTCTTTCTCCGTGGTCTCTGCACTTTGTTTTTTAAGGGGATTGGGGCCCAGGCGGCGGATACGTTCGGTCATCTCGTTGGCTATTTCCGCAAAACGGGGTCCCATGGCCGCCGAAAGGTTGTACATTTCCAGGCGTTCGCCACCCATTCCAATTTCATCGAGCAGTTTTTTAACCGCATTTACCCGCTTCTTGGCGCGATAGTTTCCTTTTTGGAAGTGACAGTCGCCTTCCATGCAGCCGGCAACAAACACGCCGTCGGCGCCATCTTCAAAGGCCTGCAGGAGCACCCGGTGATCGATAGTGCCCGAGCAGGGCATTTCGACAATGCGAATGTTTGGAGAATATTGCAATCGCATCGAACCTGCCAGGTCCGCTGCAGAATAGGCTCAGTAGTGGCAGCAAAAGGCTACGATTTTAGGCTCAAATTCCCCCACTGGTTACACCTCCCTGAATAAGGCTTTGCTCATGGACATTTGCATATGGTCTTTATAACCCTGGAGGGTGATGGCCTTGTTGGGACATTCTCCGGCGCAGGTGCCGCAGCCCTGGCAGAGTAATGGTTCAATCTCGGCGGCGTAATTTCTAATTTTCGGCGCGTTGTAGGGACAGAGTCTGACACATGTGAGGCAGGCAGCACATTTATCCTGCTGCACCACTGCTACCACACCGTGGGATTCCAGATGATCCTTGCTGAGAATGGTAGATGCCCTACCCGCCGCCGCTTTGGCCTGGGCAATGTTTTCCTCCAGATTTTTCGGCCCATGGGCCAAACCGGCCATGAAAATACCTTCAGAAGTGAAGTCTACCGGCCGTAACTTCATGTGGGCTTCCAGGAAGAAGCCGTCTTCGTTCAAAGGCACCTTAAAGAGCTGGCTCAGCTGGCGGTTGCTTTCAGGCGCCACGATAGCTGCTGCCAGTCCGATTACATCGGCCTCAATGACTACCGGTACACCCAGGACGTGGTCGGTTACGGTAACCTTTAGCGAGCCGTCTTCCTTTTCAACCAGCGGCTTGTTCTCAAGATTGTAACGGATGAAAAACACGCCCTTGCGGCGAGCTTCCTGGTAATAGTCCTCCAGGAAACCATAGGTGCGGATGTCCCGGTAGAGCACGAATACGTTGGCTGATGGATTCTTTTCCTTGAGCTTTAAGGCCAGCTTGACGGATTTGCCGCAGCATACCCGGCTGCAGTAGGGGCGCTCGGGTTCCCGGGAGCCGACGCACTGGATGAGCACAAATGTCTTGGCGTTCTCAATGCGCGGGTCTCCCGCTACCAGGGCTTCTTCCAGCTCCAGCTGGGTAAATACCCGGTCACTTTCGCCATAAAGATATTCCGTGGGTTTATATTCCACACCGCCCGTGGCGATAATGACCACGCCATGTTGCAGTTCTTTGCCGTTTGTCAGGGTGGTGATGAAATTGCCCACATAACCGGCTACGGCTTGAATTTCTGTGCCTGCGTGAACCTCGATGTTGGGGTGGGACATCACTTTGGCCACAAGATCGTTTAAGAAGGACTGTACCTCCTCACCCTTTAACCCGTGTCTGATGCGCCGGGCCACTCCGCCCAATTGCTGCTCTTTTTCCACCAGGTGTACCCGGTAACCCAAATCGGCCAATGAAAGGGCACTGGTCATGCCCGATACGCCGCCGCCAATGACCAGGGCGGCTTTGGTCACGCCGGCCGCGACCTGGGGAATCGGCTCCAGGAGGGCAGCCTTGGCCACCACCATTTTTACCAGGTCCTTGGCTTTTTCTGTGGCCTTGTCAGGTTCATGCATGTGTACCCAGGAGCACTGGTCACGGATGTTGGCCATTTCAAACAGCGCCCGGTTTAAACCGGCTTCCCGGACGGTTTCCTGGAAGAGGGGCTTGTGGGTTCGCGGACTGCACGAGGCAACCACTACCCGGTTCAGGCCGTATTCTTCAATGATTTGTTTCATGGCCGCCTGGCTGTCCTGGGAGCACGCGTAGAGATATTCGCCGGCATAAACCACGTTGGGCAGATTCCTGGCCATTTCCACCACTTCGGGTACATTAACCACACTGCCAATGTTTACACCGCAGTGGCAGACAAAGACACCAATACGCGGTGCCTGCCCGCTCACATCCTTTTCCGGCGGAAATTCCTTTTCTTTCACCAGGGTACCCCGGGCTTCCGCCAGGAGGCTGGCCGAGGCGCCGGCGGCAGCGCTGGCCTGCATGACCGTTTCCGGGATGTCTTTGGGTGCGCTAAAGGCACCGGCTACGAAAATACCCGGTTTGTTTGTCCCTACACCGGTAAGGGGGGCGGGTTCCGCAAATCCGTATTTGTTCAGTGTAAGCCCCAGCTTCCGGCATAATTCCATGACGCCCGGGGAGGGTTCAAGGCCAACGGACAGAACAACCAGATCAAACTCTTCTTCACTGATAGTGCCATCTTCATTAGCGTAGCGGATGCGTAGATTTTTACTTTCGTCTTCCACTTCCGAAATTTCATAAATCCGTGAACGAATAAACCTGACTCCTTGTTCGTCCTTGGCCCGGTTGTAATACTTCTCAAAACCCTTGCCATAGGTGCGCATGTCCATGTAAAAGATGGTGGTCTCCAGGGGCTCTTTGCTATGTTCCTTAGCAATAACCGCTTCCTTGATGGCATACATGCAGCATACCGAGGAGCAATAACCGTGGTCTATCCGGCAGTTTCGGGACCCCACGCACTGAATCCAGGCAATGCGCCGGGGTTCTTTTTTATCATAGGGTCTAACCAGATGTCCCTGGAAGGGACCGGAAGCGCTTAGAATGCGTTCAAATTCCAAACTGGTCAAAACATTGGGATATTTACCGTAACCATAATAGGTTAGTTGGGAGGGGTCAAACTTCTGAAATCCCGGGCAGAGAACCACCGCCCCCACATTCAGCTCAATGGTTTCCTCTTCCATGGAATGGTCGATGGCGCCGGCCTGGCAGGCTTCCTCGCAGGCACCGCACTCAATGCAGTTTTCCTTATCTATGACATAGGCGTTGGGAAAAGCCTGGGCATAAGGTTTATAAATGGCCTTGCGCTCCCCGATCCCCTGGTCGAACTCCGAAGGGACATCAATGGGGCAGGCTTCGGCGCATTCGCCACATCCCTTACATTTATCCACATCGACGTAGCGGGGGCGTTGACGGATGATTACGGTAAAATTCCCCGGCTCGCCCTGCACGTCCACCACATCTGCGCAGGTGTAGGTTTTGATATTCAGGTGACGGCCGCATTCCACCAGTTTGGGGGAAAGGATGCACATGGAACAGTCGTTGGTGGGAAAGGTCTTATCCAGCATGGGCATGGTGCCGCCAATGGCCGGAGAACTTTCTACCAGGTAGACCAAGTAGCCCGATTCGGCAAGATCCAGGGAGGCCTGGATGCCGGCGATACCCGCTCCCACCACCAGTACCGACCCTGCTTTGTTAGCGCTCATTAAACATCACATCCGTCCTTTCAAAATGGAGGTGGTAATACTCACCCCTGCAGGCCGGCCCAGGGGTTAACTTTGCCGGGGGCAGAGGTGGGTGTATTCGGCGTGGTCTAAACTTTGGGCTTTTTTTCGGGCATAATCAAGGCTCTTTCAACAATGCTACAGATATGTTCCATCTTCATGCCCAGCTTGTAATGTTTGTTGAGGTCGTTGAACTGGTCCATGCAGTTGTGGCAGGGAATAGCCACAATTTTAGCTCCTGTGGCCAAAAGCTGGTCCACCTTGCGCTTGCCCTTAATTAAACGCTGTTCCGTATATTCAGGCATGGCCAGAGCACCGCCTCCGGCACCGCAGCAATAATTCCACCGGCCGTTGGGAAACATTTCCCGGAAGTCCATTACTGCAGCCTTCAATACCCGGCGCTGCGGTTCTACTACCCCTTCCTTGCGCACCAGGTTGCAGGGATCATGGAGAGTGACCGGTTCGGGGTTCTTGGTGGGGTCCAGCTTAATCCGCCCTTGCTGGATCCACTCGTCCAAGACCTCCAGAATGCTGCGGATGGGGAACTGCGGTCCCTTCCAGAAGGTGCGGTAACCCCAGCGTACGGAACGGAAGGCGTGGCCGCATTCAGTAACAACCAATTCCTTGGTCTTTAGCCGTACCACTTCCTGAAGCATTGGTTCAGTGATTTTCCAGAAATCTTCGTCCTTACCACTGAAAAGGGCCAGGTTAGTGGCATCCCACTTTTGGGAGCTCAGGGTATAATTGGCCCCGGCGGCATAGAAAATCTTCAGGATGTTCTGCAACTCGTTGGGGTAATACTTTACCTCCCGGGCGTTGAAGCCAAAGAGAAAGTCGGCTCCCTCCACATCAATAGGAATGCGATAATCAGGATCACCCAGTTCAGCCTGCAGTTCTTCCTGGAGCCACTCCAGTGTTTCCATGTATTCATCGGGCTGTACATCCATCTGGTTGCCGGACCTGATGGTGTCGTCAACCACCTTTTGGAGGAAACCTGGTGAATCGGTGCGGAAATTGCCGCGAATGGCCCTGGTAACGGCAGCAATGTTCACGCACATGGGGCACTCCACCGTACACCGTTCACACATGGTGCAGTACCAGATGAAGGGATCTCTTAGAATTTCTTCCCGCATCCCCAGGATTACCTTGCGCAGCATTTTGCGGGGATCATTATCGGGGTGCAGGTCGGAGAAAGCGCAACCGGCCGTACACGCACCGCAGGCTAAACAGTTGGCAAAGTCCAAACTTTTCATCTTTTCCGCTAACTCATCCCGAAAAGTGGGATCCAGTTCTGCGGCCACGATGGCTTTCATATTAGGAACCCTCCCCTCTGGGGCTTTTTGATTGACCATCCCACATACACAACCCTGCGGTCTTGCGCCGGTCTTACCTTTAAGCCGGCGCAAGACCGGGGTTGTTTTTATCTTTCTAGTATTCGTTAGGCAACTGGTTAAGTTGTGCCCGGGTAAAGATCGGACCATCTTTACAGACGTATTTATTGCCCACGTTACACCGACCGCACATGCCGATGCCGCATTTCATCCGGTTTTCCAGGGACATGATGATCTGCTCGGGGGCAAAGCCCAGTTCCTCGAGCACTGGCATGGTGAACTTAATCATTACTGGTGGGCCGCAAATTACCGCGTACGCATTTTCCGCGCTAGGAGCTACTTCCTTGGTTACTGTCGGTACAAAACCCACCCGGCCGTTCCATCCCTCTACCGGGCGGTCAATGGTGCAGACGAGATTAATGTCCGGACGCTTTTCCCATTCGGCCAGCTCGTCCTTGTAGAGCAAGAGGCCAGGGTTGCGGGCGCCATAAATTACCGTCAGTTCTCCGTAGTCTCCCCTGTGGTCGGGATGGAGAATGTAGGTAATCAGCGATCTTAATGTGGTGAAGGCAAAGCCACCGCCAATTACTACCAGGTTCTTGCCCTTAAACTCCTCTATGGGATAGTTGTTGCCCAGTGGTCCCCGCACACCCAGGACGGTGCCTTCAGGGAGTTGGTGTAGGGTTGTGGTCACCACGCCTACTTTGGCCACCGAGAACTTCAGGTGCCCGGGTTCTGTGGGTGAAGAGGCAATGCCGAAGGGAGCTTCACCTACACCAAAAACGGATACCTCGGCAAATTGGCCGGGTAAATACTGGAATAGCTTCTCGTCTTCTTCATTTAGGAACTCCAGGGTAAAGGTATGAATAAGCTTGTCCTCGGTTTCCACAAAGTTTTTAACTAGCCGCATGGGAAGTGGAAGATAGGGGTTTTTCATTGCTTATCAGACCTCACTTCCGAACCCTGGATCTCCGCTAACACTTCCCGGATGTCCAGATTAACAGGGCAGTTTATAATGCACCTGCCGCAGCCTACACAGGCTATGGCGTTGAAATTGTCCACGAAGTACTTGAATTTATGCATGACCCTTTGCCGGAACCGTTCCTTACCCGTTGGGCGCGGGTTGTGGCCGGAGCCGTGGAGGGTAAAGAGCGGGAACATGCAGGCATCCCAATTGCGTATCCGGCAGCCTTCGTTTCCCTCAGCCTCGTCTACAATGTCAAAGCAGTGGCACGTAGGACAGGTGTAAGTGCAGGCGGCACACCCCAAGCATTTTTCATGGATCAGGTCCCAGATGGGGTCATAGAAAATAACATCTAACTTGGACTTTAGCCCTTCCAGATTAACTTGGGTAGAGAGCGCCGCACCTTCTTTCACTCTTCGGGCAGCTTCCTGCGCCTCCTGGTCGGCGGCGGGCAGCTCCAATCCGGAAAGCAATTCTCGACCCCTGTCCGTTAGCACCTCTACCACGTATCGGTCACCGATGTCCACCAGCAAGAGGTCTAAGCCTTCGGTGGCAAAAGGACCTCCACCCAGGGAAGTGCAAAAGCAGGTGGCTGCCGGTTGATTACAACCAAGACCTACCAGTACGGTATTGTTTCTTCTTGTCAGGTAGTAAGGATCATGATATTTGTCACTGTTAAAGACTCCGTCCAGAAGGAGAAAGCTTTTGGCGTCGCAGGGCCTTAAGCCAACGATAATTTTTTTGCTTTCATCAATTTGTTCTGTTAATTGAACGCCACCGTTTTCATAGCGATAGCAAAAGAGTTTTTCCGAACGTGGAAAGAGAACCTCTTTTGGGGGAACCTTGGAGTTGGTATAATTCAAGGTTACCTGGTCGCCAGAGTTAATTTTTTTAAAGCAGAAATAGTCATCCTCTTTTACAGGTGCATATACCTGATAAACTTGTATTAACTGATTTAGCCAATCGGTAAACTGGCCTTTATTGACAAGCAACACTCTCTCACCTCCCGTCTTGATTAAAAGTGGCCGGGCTTGTTGTATTAATTGGTGCAGCTAGCGGAGGTTTTAGATCCAAGCTGACCCCGGCGGTATAACCAAACAGCTCCTGAACATCCTTAACCATTTTGCGGGTTAAGGTGCGCAAATCAATACCCATGGGGCAGGCACGGTCGCATGCTCCACAGTCCACGCAGCGCCCGGCCAGGTGAAGTGCCCTTACGGCCTGGAAGAAGACGTTATCCTGAACATTCAAGGATGACTTGCTAAGCCACTGGGGCATAGAGCAATCGACAAAGCATTCTTCACAGAAGCACATGGGGCAGGCCTGCCGGCAGGCATAGCAGCGAATACAACGGGACAGTTCCTGCATGAGATATGCCCGCTTTTCCGCCGGTGTTTTTGTTTCAAAGTTTGCTACGTCGGCAAAACATTCGGTTTCCTTCACCGGAACTGGTTCGCCCATCATGATGTCGAACAACACCGGATTAGGGTGTTGGCAGTTTAAACAGGTATCGTAAAGCAATTGTTCAAGGGGAACAGTTTCGCCAAATTCTTTTCCTATTAACACGACCTGGCCGTCCCTTACTTCTGCTTTCAGCAACTCCTTCCCTGCCAGTAAGCGGGTTACTTTCTTGCGGTCAATCGTGCCCCGGCAAGGTACACCAATAACCACCAGCTTATCGCGGTCGATCTGGTTTTCTTTTATAAGCTCTACTATGGAGCGGCTGTCGCAACCCTTAGCTACCACGGCCACTTTTTCTGGCCTTTTACGGAGGTAGTTAGCCAGGTTGTTTTCACAGCCGTAACCCCAGACCAGCCTTTGTGCCTCCTCTGGTTGGCGAACAAAACAGGGGGTATTGCGCAAAGGGAGGCTCCCCTCTGCAAAACCCACCACTAGTTCAACTTCCTTGTTTTGCAGGAGCTTTTGTGCCGTTTCTTGAATCGCCCTAGTTAATTCGTTCATTTTATAACACCCCGCCTTCTCGACCCGACCTTTATTGGGACTCGGTTCCTTGACCGAGGTAAGTACTCCGTTTGCCTCTAGATTTCCTTTCCATAGGCTTTAATCTTTCCTCCTGCATTTAAGGAAGCTTTAGGCTGTAATACGCAATGGGTTGGGTCCCAACTCCTGTAGCTGAGTAGTGAAATCTCTTACCGTTTCGGCAAACTTAGCCCCTTCCGAAGCGGAAATCCAGGCCAACCGGAGCCGCTCCCGCTCAATTCCCAGTGAATCTAAAAGCCGCTGGGTGATCTTGGTGCGCCGTTCAGCGTTATAATTGCCACTACCATAGTGGCAGTCTCCAAGGTGTCACCCGCCAACCAGCACGCCGTCAGCGCCGGCAAAAAGGGCTTTCAGTATAAATAACGGAGAAACCCTTCCAGAGCAGGGCACCCTAATAATCGTCACATTTGGAGGGTACTGGAACCTGAGAGACCCGGCAAGGTCTGCACCTGCGTAACTGCACCAGTTACATAAAAAGGCAATAATTTTTGGTTCAAACTCTGTCCGCATTACCATTTTTCACTCCTTTCACTACCAAAGAAAAGCCAGAGAGCTGAGAAAAGTTGGGTTGTTAAAGGCCGAGATGGTCTTTCATCATCCTTCCAAAATCCTGTTTACAACGCGACTTACATCCGTTTTTGCTAGACCGGTAACCCTCTCCGGATCGGCTCCCAGGCATAACGCCAGGACCTGCATGAAATGGAGGACGGGAATCTCGAAATTAATCTTTTTACTGCTGCGTAGAAGATCCTGGGCTGTATCTAACTGGATCAAGCAGGAACTGCAACCGGTAATGATCAGGTCGGGATTAACCTCGTTTTTCATGGAGATAAGCTTTTTCTCAACAAGCTTGAAGGATTTTTCCATGTCGGTGCTCCGCATAGCACCCATGCCACAACAGTCAATCAAGCGGGTATAATGACCAACCGTAGCGCCCAAGGCCTCACACATTTCCTTCAGCACCCTGGGGTGGAAGGTATCTTCTTCTTTGTCATAATAAACTTTGCTTGGCCAGAGAGTGTGGCAGCCGGGCTGAAGGGCCACTGTAAGGCCGTCGAGTTTATGTTTGACGGCTTCTTTAATCTTATCAGGCCCAAGCTCATGGTACAGGTAATAGAAAGTAAGCCTGACATTGCTGGTTCCCTTATATTCCCTGCCAATATCCTTAAGAATCTCGTTGACCTGGGCCTTTATCTCCGGGTGGGTATCCATCTTGTACTTTGATTCAGCCAAGCTGCCGTAACAGCTGCCGCATACGGTGACTATATCCAGGCCTTTTTCTTCAGCTATGGTGTGGTTTCTAGCTCCTACGGCGCACCAGCCCACCACGTCTACGGAAGGCATCGTTCCCCAACTGGGACAGCACGACTGTCCTTCAAGATTGTCCAGTTCAATTCCTAGTGCCGGGAACGCATACCGTACCGCCTGCTCTAAATCTGGTCTATTAAACGCCGTGTTGCAGCCGACAAAAAAACCTACCTTCATTGGCTACACCTCGCAAGTTTCCTTATACGCCGGGCTCATCCATGGGGATAATCCCCAGGTCGGCCAGGGCTGTTTTCCGTATGACTGCCTGCAACTCTTTCAAAGCATCCGGGTTCGCGACCGTGGAAGGCGGCTTTTCCGGCAGGCCAACTTTTACCCGCGTGTTTCCGGCTCCCGCCAGATAAACGGCATGGCCGGTATCGTATAGGGATTTAAGACCTTCAATGGAAAGGGTGGGCAGGGCAAACTCCCTTATTGCTACTCGCCGCATGGCTTGAATGATTTCAAAGGGGTTGACCTCCCGCGGACACACTTCGGTGCAGCGATTGCAGGACTGACAAGCCCAAATAGATGAATCGTCCAGCAGTGCGTCGCGCAGTCCCAGGAAAATCGCTTGAATAATCCGCTTGTTGAAAAAGGGAAAGCCAGCCAGCACCATAGGGCAGGCGGCGGCGCACTTGGCGCACTGGATGCATTCCATCAATTCCTCGCCGCCTAGCTCTTTGATTTCATTAACTAGACTGGAATCGCTTTCAGAGAGGTTGATTACCCCCCTTGCTGCTTGTTCGCTAGACACTCGTATCACCCCCGAACTCAGCAGGCTAAAGCTTTAATTTGTGCATGAATCTGGGCATTGGTGAAGCCGTGCAATGTGATGACTCCCGACGGGCATGCCGCTGCACATACGCCACAGCCGGCACACATGGCTTCGTCAATTTTAGACCGCGACCTTCCTTTATCCTCCACCAGGCTGATGGCCGAGTACGGACACAGTTGCACGCAAGTACCGCAGCCGGTGCACTTCCTCTGGTTCACTTCCGAAATCAGCGGTTCTACAATTACCTTGCCTAAAGTGAGGGGTACTGCGGCTGCTGAGGAAGCGGCCCGCGCCTGTGACACCGATTCGGGAATGTCTTTGGGACCCTGTGCACACCCGGCGATGTAAATACCCTTCACCGGCGTTTCCACGGGATAAAGCTTGGTGTGCATCTCCTTTAAGAACCCTTCACTGCCGCACGTAATACCCAGCTTCCGGCCAAGTTCATCGAGGTCCGGAGCAGGCTCGATAGCAGTAGCCAGGACCACCAAGTCGGCCTCCAACTCTACGGGTGCACCCAAGTCTACGTCGTAGGCGCGTACCCTTAACCTGTCGCCTGGTAGTTCATCCACCGCCCCGACGCGGCCGCGGAGCATCTTGATACCGAGATTACGGCAGTAGTTGTAGTACTCCTCGAAGTCTTTACCGCCGGTGCGCACATCAATAAAGAAAATGTAAATATTAGTTTCAGGGTACTTCTCTTTGATCAAGCGGGCTTCCTTGAGCATATACATACAGCAGACTTTCGAGCAATAGGTGTGGTACCTTTTATCCCGGCTGCCAACACAAGAGATAAAGGCGATGGTCTCGGGTTTTTCACCGTCCGACGGGCGGTGAAAATGACCTTCTGTGGGACCGGTAGCCGATAGGATACGCTCGAGTTGCATGGCAGTGATAACGTTGGGCGATTGCGGGGAATACTCTTTAAACGGCGCTTTATCCATTACCTTGTAACCGGTTGCCACAATGATGGTACCCACGTTGAGCTCGACGATTTCACCTTCCGGGTTATACTCTCTCGAACGGTCACACGCACCTGTTTTGCATGCTTTCTCACACGGGGCAAGGATGGGCTCGCCAGTCTTGGAGTGGATCCTTGGCTGGGTACCGATAGTACGCTTCGCGCAGCTAAGGCAGTGCTCAATATCCACAACCGCCCGTTTTGGTACGGCCTGCGGAAACTCAATATAAATGGCCTTGCGGTTATCCATACCCTCGTTAAACTCGTTGGGCACCTTGGCCGGGCAGGCATTCACGCAGTCACCGCATCCGGTACACTTGTCCCAGTCAATATACGTCTGTTTCTTTCTTACCTTTACTTTGAAGTTGCCGATGGATCCTTCGACGGATTCTACTTCGGAGTAAGTCAGAAGCTCAATATTTGGATGGGTTCCCACCTGTACCATGATGGGGGTCAGGATGCAGGCCGAGCAGTCATTGGTGGGAAATGTCTTATCCAACTTGGCCATGTTGCCCCCCAAGGAGGGGCTTTTCTCCACCAGGTAAACCTTATAGCCCATATTGGCTAGATCGAGCGCTGCAAACATGCCGGCCACGCCACCGCCAACGACCAGCGACGCACGCGTTACTTCCACAAACCTGTCCTCCAGCGGCTCCAGAAAAGCTGCCTTTGCTACGGCGCTGGCAACCAGTTTCTTCGCTTTTTCAGTGGCACCTTCCTTGTCGTGCCAGTGCGGCCAGCTATCCTGGTCACGAATGTTCGCCATTTCGAGGAGGTACTTGTTGAGCCCCCCGTCCTCCACCGTCTTGCGGAAAATCGGCTCGTGTGTGCGGGGAGTACAGGCTGCCACCACCACCCGGTCAATGAGCCCGTTCCTGATATCCTGCTTGATTAATTCCTGGCCCGGATCCGAGCACATGAAAAGATAGTTCCGTGCAACGACTACGCCGGGGAGATTTTCGGCGTATTTTCTCACCTCTTCCACATTCACAGCACCGGCGATATTCTCGCCACAATGGCAGATGTAGACGCCAATCCTAGGCACTATATCCCCTCCCGACAAGAACAAAATAAGAGCGCGTGCGACTTTTGTTTTTTAGGCTACCTTCAACTCGTGGCATGAGGGATTTTAATCGTGCGGCTCTTTGCGGCTCTTGTGAATACAGGTAATATAATTCGTCCATAGACCTTGCAAATCCTGCAATTGTCCTTAAAAATTTTTGAAACAAACCAAGGGGAAAACGGCCTGCGAGCGACCGCTTTCCCCTTTAGATGTATACCCTACCGCTGCCTGAAAGTCTTTAAGAAGGAATCGCAGTAAATGTCCTTATTCAGGAGGATATTGGCGGCAGCCACGGCATCCAGCAGTTCCTGGTCCTCCACGTCGGCTATGGCCGAATCGAGTCCCACAGCCATGCACATAATTAAGAAGGTCCGGTTGATAAGATGCCGGTTGGTGCAACGTTGCGAAGAGTTACTGAGGCCCAGGGTGGTCCGGGGCGGTGGATCAGCCAGGGTCTTGATCTGGCGGATGGCTTCCAGCACTTCGGGTCCGTGGTCCTGAGCCACGTTGCAGGGCAGCATTAAGGGGTCAATGTAGAGATCTTCCATAGGGATGCCATGGGCGTCGGCATTGACTACAATTTCCATGGCCAGGGCTACCCGGTCGGCCGCACTCTTGGGTACGCCCTTTTCATTCATGGCCAGGCCAATGATAGCAGCATTGTATTTTTTGGCCATGGGGAAATAAATATCCATTTTCCACTGGTCGGCGCTGGTTGAGTTGATCATGGCCTTGCCCTTGTGTACGGCTAAGCCGGCCTCGATGGCTTCCGGGTTTGTCGAGTCAATGCAGCAGGGCAGGGGCACAGTTTCCTGGGCGACCTTCACCAACCACTCCATTACCGCCGGCTGGTCCTTGGGGTCCACGGTGGGGCCGGTGTTAATGTCCAGGTAAGCGGCACAGTTTTCATACTGGCGTTTGGCCCAGTAACGGATGGGTTCCGGGTCCTTGTTTAATATGGCTTCCCGGATATCCTTAAACATACCATTGATCCGCTCACCAATGAGGATCATTTTTTAACACCTTCCTTTACTTTTTTAATTAATAGGTATTGGACTGCATCAACTTGTCAATGTGGGCCCGGAATTGTTTGAGAGATTCCGGATGCCGCATGACAAACAGGGACCCGCCCGCCTGGGCAAAGGCCACGGCAGTGGTTACTTCCCAGAGGATGGCCCGGCGTTCCTGGTTCCCCCATTCCGGTGCCTCCTCCGTGGTACTTTTGGCCTCCTTGGTTTTCCAAACCTCCTGGCCCAGTAGGCAGATGACGGGCATGGCCATCATTTTATCGCCCGTTAGGGCACCGATGCGGGTCCGTTCCATGATGGAATAGGCGTATTCGATACCGTAACCCAGGGCGCCCACCGAGGGGTCAATGATAATGCGGTTGGCTGCTAGGTTCATTTCCGTAATTAAAATGTTCAACTGCTTTTCCAGGTTGATGTCTAGTGGGCTGGAAGCAATAATGTTGTGGCCGTGCACTATGCAGGCGGCAGTAATTGTCTTGTAGTTTTCCTGCGTTGCACAACCCAGGAGGAAGTTCCGGCCGGACAGGTTCTCGGCCACCTTTTCCAGTACCTGGGCGTCTTTTTCTTCTATACCGCAGCCAAGGATGATCAAGGGAACATTTACGGCATCTGCTACCGCCTTGGCCACTTGGGCGCACTCCTCCGGGCTGGTATTTTTATTGTCCGGGTGAGCACTGACCATAGTCAGGCAGACCAGATCTGCCCCGTATTCCACACACTTTTTTGCCCAAGCCACAGGGTCGTTTAATACACCGGCGTAGGCGCTGGTCAGGATTTCCGGCCAGTTTGTGGGTTCCATATCCCAGACTTCCAGGGCCACTGCAGGCCGGTTGGGCATTTCTCCTTCGAAGTGCAGGAAGGGCAGGGTACTCTCGCCCCCGATTTTAACGATGTTCGGCTCGGTTCCCAAAACCACTTCTGCAACCTTGTTGGTCCATCTTTCTTTGGCTATGGTAACGGCCATGATAGACGCTCCTTTCTCCTTAGATTAAGTAAGTGCATGAAATTAAAGGATGGCTGTTTTACGCATTATCTCCGTAACGGCAGCAACTACCAGGGAATCGTTGGGTAGCTCGACCAGTGGCCTGCCTTGCAGGTCATACTGGAAAACCTGCTCATCCTGTGGAACAGCGCCAATTAATTCCAGGCCTGTTTTCTGGATCTCTTCCTGCAGGGCTTCCACTGAACCATCACTAACTTTGGTTACCACCAGGTACATTTTTTTGATCTCCAGGGCCAGGGATTCCACCAGCTCCTTTACCCGGCCGGCTGAGCGGATACCCCGGGCGCTGGCGTCGCTGGTTACAAAGAGAATGTCCACATTCTGTGTGGTACGCCGGCTCAAATGTTCCAGACCTGCTTCGTTATCCATAACTACAAACGGGTAATTGTTGCTCAGTTCCTGCATGAAACCCCGCACCAGATTATTAACGTAGCAATAACAACCCGGCCCTTCGGGGCCACCCATTACCAGGAGATCCACTTCATCTCCTTCGGCTAAAGACTGGTGTATCCGGAAAGCTACGTACTGGTCTTTGGTCATGCCCGCCGGAAGCGGTTCCAGATTGTTGTTGATCCGGGCCATAATGTCCGCGATGGTATCTTCCACCTCGATACCCAGGGCTTCGTGCAGGTTGGCGTTGGCGTCGGCATCCACAGCCAGGACGGGCCCCTTACCTGCCTGGATCAGCTGTCTGATTAAAAGGGCGGCCAGAGTGGTCTTGCCCGTTCCACCTTTACCGGCAATGGCAATGGTAAAGGCCATGAGTACCACTTCCCTTCTGGTGTTTATTGTTGCGAAGTATCCAGGTCAGCTAGCAGGAGCGGTAACTTTTTACCAGGCAGTACCCACACAGTGAAAAGCGCCCGACCAGCCACCGTATACCGCCAGAGCCAGCTAACCAGCCCTGGCTAGGCGTTCCAGCGTTGCTTCAGGAAGGAAGGAATACCTGCAGATTCCCGCGGTCCCACCAGTACTTCCCAGCCGGAGAGCTCCTGGAGCTTGCCGCTCAGCACGGCCACCCCCCCGGGGATGATTACCTTGCGATGGGATACCTTTTCGGCAATGCCAGAGTTTTTGAGCATCTCGGCAATTTTCTCGGCGGTGAATTTTCCGGCTGCCCACCCGGTAAGAACGGAAATACCGTCGGTATCTACGGGGAGAATATAACCCGGTACGCGGCTGGCTTCCACGTCCCCGGCCACACAGAAATAGGTAAGGGAGAAGTTGGTGGTAATGTAAACCGGAGAATCGGGGCCTGGATTGCCAATCTCGTAAATCTTGGATTCCACGGCGATTGGTTTTTGAGGGTCGGTGTAAATGTTCAGGCGCAGGGTGATCAACGGCAAAATGTCCGCCGGATCGGCCGTTTGAAGCACTACAATCCCCGCATACTTACAAATGTACACTGCGGCATCGGCCACGGCCTGAATGGGATCTTCGTTGGTAACAAAGGTAATGGTGGGATAGCCAAAGGGGCGGAAACGCTTCAAAGCCTGGCGGCGGATCTGGGTCTGGTCGGCCAGGACCTTATGGACTTCCCGAGCGCCTGAATCCAGAATCAGTTGTTTGTAACCCAGGGCCACTACCTTTTCCACTAATTCAGCCAGTCCATTGAGGTCAGCTCCCTTGACCACCATGGGGGCCTCATACTTCTTGGCCAGCGCAGTCATACCTTCGTAGTTGGCTGCGGTAGCCCCGCACAGCAGCGGCTTCTTGCTGCCCACAACTTCCAGAGCTTTTTCCATAGCCACCATGTCTTCGGTAATCAAGATCAGGGGATATGCGGTGTTTTCAGCCGCCACCTTCACTGCTGCGACAAACTTATCCGCATCACCGGAATCATTTGTAACGGCTACCACGTTCACACTGTGGAGCTGTCCAACCCGGTCAAAGACCAGCTTGTTGATCTGGCCTACTCGGGCGGCAATTTCTTCTTCGCCGGCGGTGTCGCTCACAGTGATGGCAATTCCCGTGGGATGTTCAAAGCGCTTGTCGTGGCGGAAGAGCACGGTTTCATTACCCAGCGTCAGCTCTTTTTCGCCTGTGCCAATCTTTACCAGGGCCACTGGCGGAGCGGAAGCAGCGCCCAGGGCTTCCTTTGCTGCTTCACTTACGTGGGGGCACTGGTCGAGACCAGCTTTACCGGCCGCCATGGCCATGGCAAAGGCCAGGCAGGTCGGGTGACCACAGTCCTTGCAGTTGGTCTTGGGCAGTTGCTTAAAAATTTCTAAACCTGTTAAACCCATTCTCCTTTTCCCCTTTCTTTCTCGTAATTAATTTAATTAACACATATCCGGAGGACACCTGTATTATACAGGTATCCTCCGAAAATATGCTTGTTTCTACATCCTGAATTAATATTGAGCGATATTAATATTGAGCGATTTAGGTTGTTTAAAGCAGCGGCGGGAGGGTCAGGGCCGGATGCCCCTTCTCCTCCAGGAAGGGCAGGATCTCTTCGCCGCTGGTACCCACGGTTTCATCGGCAATCTTATCCACAAAGTCCTTGCCCAGGCCGGCTGCTTCGGCGGCTTCTTCCAGTTGCGGCCGCAGCTGGTCTTTCAGTGCCTTGGGCATCCACACCACCCGGGCTAGGCCGCCGTCGGCCGGGACAAACTTGCGGGATGCCAGGTAGCTCTTACTGATACCCATGAACCCGGGCATCTGGGCACCGCCGCCAATGGTGCCGGCCATGGTGGAGAAGGTCATCCCCGAGGGGGTCATGCCGCCGTGTTCCCGGTTGACCACCATAAAGCCGTTACACTCCGGCACCATGGCCAGGATGCATTCGAAGCAGCCGCAGGAAGTCATGGGATATTCCATGATGGTATAGAAGTTGACCACCTCGATGGTCCGCTGGGAGTTGGCGTGAACAAATTCGTTGACCGACTTCCACTGTCCTTTGACCGGATCTATGAGCCCCTCCAGCTTGATGGGCTGGTTTGGCCCGTGGGGGTTGATTTCATAGGAAGCCTTGGCGTCCAGCCAGCTCACCGCACCGCACAGGCCCGTCCGTTCGGGAGGAACAATGCACACGTGGGTGGGGGCGAAGGACTGGCAGAGGGTGCAGGAATAGAAGGTGTCGACCGTTTCATCCCGCAGTTCTTTGAGCCGGTCGTCCCGTTTCTTGTAGTACTGCCGGGCCAGTTCCCGCATCTCCAGAACCTTTTGCTCGTCGGTGTAAATGGTTACCTGCACCCGGTCCACCACCGCGGCAAATTCCGACTTGAACTTGGCGTAGAGGATATTGCCCAGGTGCTTTAAGCGGAAGCCTTTTTCAAAAGCCCCCTTGCTTATGCGCACCCACATGATATCCCGCTGGGCCACGTGCCACAGGCCTTCCCCGTAGTTGGTGAAGTAGTGGATGCGCCGTTCCAGCACGGGCTCAAAATCTTCCTGCATCTTACGCCCGTAAACATCCACGATGATGCCCAGGGGCATGGCGCTTCCCGGTTGTGCGGTGTCGATGTCGGGACCAATAACCTCCACCTTGCCGTCTTCCACTTCGTCCGGGCCGACCATGCGCACCAGTTCGAAGCTGGGCGTCCTGGTGCCGCCGAATTCCACATACATGTCCTTCTTGCGGATGGACTCACCCTCGAAAGCCGGGCCGACGGTGATGGGTGCATCAATGTCTATGCTGGTAATCTTGATTTCGCGCAGCTCCATGCCCAGCTGGATGGCTTTTTCCAGGTCCGGCTCGTAGATAAACCAGTCTTTTATTTGCTTGTCTTCAGGCAAGGGCTGGTCGGTGATAATGGGAATGCCGATGTTGATTGCCCCCATGCAGGCGGCCGTCTTGACCATGTCGTGCTCGCCCAGGTAGAGCACGAAAGCACGGATCCGCCGGCGCTGGTAGTCCCTCTGGGCATCCCTTAAACCCGGCTTGATACCGCCGAACATCATGCCGGCCCGCAGGGCGTAGTTGGCGCAGTGGACCACCTGAGTGAAGTTGCCCAGGGGGTAGGCAATCAGGTCCACACCCAGTTTTACCCCTTCCTCCAGCAGTTGTTCGATAACCTCGTCACAGAGGAAAAGCATGAAGCCCATGCCCATCAACTTGTTGACCACCCGGGCCAGTTCTTTGGGGTCCCTGGCCCGACCCAGAATCAGGACTTCGCCGGGGATAGTCCAGTCCACCATCTTGGTGCCGTACTGGCGTACCACCGGGTCGCCGATAAAGCCGGTCCAGGGTGGAACGTGCAGGGGGTTTTCCGGGCTATATTGGAGGTAGCGAATGGCCTCGATAATGTCCGCCGCGTACCAGGTGGCTTCGCCCCACTGGCGGGCATTGGCAAAGGTTTTTTCCTCTTTCATGGCTGCCCGGACACGGTTTAATACCGGTACGCAGTCGCCCAGGGTCTTGATCTCTTCCCCGCTCAAGCAGCGAATGACCGGCAGGTAATAAGCGGTATCGGGGTAACCAACGGGGTGGTCCTTGCCGTACCGGCGAATAGCCTGGTTGAGCAAAATCTCAGCATAACTTACAGCGGTAATAGCCCCTTCGTAGGCCTCTTTAAAAAGTCTTTTCGGCTCCTTACCCGGTTCAACAGCCCCTTCAAATATCTGGTCAAAATTAATGGCTTCGGCCATTATTTTCCCTCCTCCGCCCCAGGTTTACCAGTTCTGACAGAGAGCGGTTTCAAAGTCTTCTGCCACTTTACGGTGCACACCCAGCTTCCAGGTACGGTACTCCAGTGCGTTGAGCAGTTTTTGTATGGCCACCTCGATATCGGGTTCCAGGATAAAGTAACCGCCAAATACATCGCTGGCAATTTGCGTCAATATACTGTAAATCAGGTCGGAACCTTCCACCGGCGGCATGGTTCCCACATGGGTGGGCAGGCCGATGGTTACAGCCCATGTACCAATACTGGTGGCCTTACCGCTCATAGCCTCCGGAGCTGAGGCGACAAAGGGTACTTTGGGAGTATCTACGCCAAGATCTTCGGCCATCAGCATCAGGAGTTCGGCCGCCCGGGAGTTGTCGACACAGGAACCAATGTGGAATACCGGCGGCAGGCCGTATTTCAGATCGGCCTTTTCACTGATACGCCGGAAGAATTTCTTCAATCCGGGACCACAGAACTCATCCACTTTGGCCGGATCCATCAGGCCCGCCTTCGCGCACGCCTGGGCATTACAACCGGTGGAAATAACAAAAACGTCATTTTTCAGCATGGCTTTGGTGATTTCCAGGTGGGCCTGATCCTGGAAGGTTTTCAGGTTGTTGCACCCGGCCATAAGGATGACGCCCTTCAGTTCCCCGGAAAGGATAGCTTCGTTAAGCACCCGCACGGGGTTATCGGGGTTGACAGTTTTGAACAATTCAAAGATAGCTTCCAAACTCCAGCCTGCCACCACTTTGTTCTTTACATTGGGAATGTGTACCGGGCGAGTGCCCCGTTCTTTAAAGGCTTCAATAGCCTGGCGGATCACGTCTTTAGCGTTGGCCATGGCCGTTGCTTCCTGGTAGTCAATGTGCATGCTGCCGGGAATCTTCACAATATCCGAAGTGGTAATCAACCTGGTTCCAAAGCACTGGGCCACCGTGTTTAAACCGGGCATGATACACTGCACGTCCACCACCATGGCATCAACAGCACCGGTACAGATGGCCAGTTCCTGGGAGGAAAAGGAGGTCACGATGGGAATTCCCTGGCGCATGAGCACTTCGTTTCCCGTACAACAAATACCGGCCAGGTTAATACCGGCCGCGCCGGCGGCTCTGGCTTCATCTTCCAATTCCCGGGCCGCAGCCACGATCATTTCGCTCAAAAGGGGATTATGGCCGTGCACAACGATATTGACCTTTTTGGGATCTAAAACCCCCATATTGGCTTCACTGACAACAGGTTGGGGAGTACCGAAAATAATGTCGGAAAGATCGGTGGCAATCCACTTGCCGGCCAGGTCGGCCAGGCCAACCCGTACGGCGCTGAATACCAGGTTTACCGGGTCGTTATCCATCCCCACGTGGGCCTGGGTAACCAGGTCGGAAATGGTAGCATGAATCCCGTGGGGCATGACCATATGGCTTCTGTACCTTTCTACCCGGGCAGGTATTTGCTGCTTGACTACCCAGGTGGATTCCCCTTCTCCCTTCAGGCGACGGAAGTCCTCCATGGCTGTTTCAGCCAGCTCCTTCGCCAGGGTCAGAGTTTCTTTACCTTCGGTTTCAATCCCCACTTTCTTACAAATGCGCACCAGCTTCTCGGGGTCCTTAATGGAATAGTCGGGAGCTTTACCTTCGGCAATCATTTCCAGCGTATGGGCTATATGGTTGCCATGCTGAGCATGGGAGGCACAACCGGTGAGGATCATTACGCCCACACTGCGAGCCACAATCGTCCAGGAATTGGCACCGCATATACCCCTGCTCGCCGGTCCTTCTTCCGCTTTAATCCGGCAGGGACCCATCATACAAATACGACAACAGATGCCCTTATAGCCAAACTGGCACTGGGGTTGCTGGGCCACCACCCGGTCAAAGGCGGTGATCACACCCTGCTCCTGGGCTACATCAATCATTTCCAGGACCGCCGGATCAACAGACCGTCTGACACTCTTGGGATCAATGACCCGCGGGGTTTTGTCCGAAGGCCGGCTGGTTAGCTGGGGATCCCTAAACCTTGGCATTTATCTGACCTCCTTAAACATTAAACAGGTTAATTGCAGGAAGACGTTAAAAACCACCGATAAAGCTTTTCCCGTCCCTTTGAACCTTTTTCTCCCGGGCTGTACGTAAATGCGCCCCCCCTCCGCGATAATTTAAGATTTAGTAAAACATTGTGATTATTAGTTCTACTTTACCAGAGGCTCGACTAACGGACAAATGTTAATTATGACCATATTCTTCCCCCTCAAGGCATGTAATGAATTTATGTTCGATTTATAAGGGTATATATTCTTTAACATAGTTTCACTAAGACAGGCCTAAGAAGGCACTTTTTGCCCCTGTGCGCGGCATTGCGAGCAAAAACCAAAAAGCTTCAAGGAAGCTCCGATAATTTGAAAATCCTGTCTTTGGGAAGGAGGCAATTCCACCACCGGTGGGCCTTCCAGTTCAAAAACCTGGCCACAGCCCAGGCAAATGAAATGGGCGTGGGGATCACCGTTTATTTCGTAACGGAAGGAACCGTCCATAAGCTGCAGGCGACGTACCAAACCCAACCGATGGAAAAGCCTTAGCGTGCGGTAAACGGTAGCCCGCCCGATGCCGGGGCATTTTTGCCTGGCTTCCTCGTATAAATCTTCCGCACTGGGATGCTCACTGCTCTTGGCCATTAAAGCGTTTAAAATCACTTCCCGCTGAACAGTTAGTCGTATTCCATTCTTTTTCAAACGTTCGATTCTTACGGCCGTTCCTTTCTCCAAGGAACTCACCTCTTTTCTTTAAACAGCTCCCCGCAACTTATGGTCATATGTTATTTAAAAAAGGGTAATCGAGTAGGAGGGGGCGGCTAGCCCCCGTCCTCTCACACCACCGGACATGCGGGTCCGCATCCGGCGGTTCACCAAGCTTGACGAAGACTTTGATAGCGTTCGGTTAAGCTCATCAGGCCCTGGGACTGCCAGTAGGCGTTGCCCAGGGCTCTGTTCATTGGCCCGTGGGCCATCCGCCATGGCCCTCTGCGAGCGTTGGCGAATTCATGTACTACCCATTCAGGCA
>NZ_FQZM01000010.1:88002-95271 GCF_900142025.1 Desulfofundulus thermosubterraneus DSM 16057
CCGGTCCAGGGTGGAACGTGCAGGGGGTTTTCCGGGCTATATTGGAGGTAGCGAATGGCCTCGATAATGTCCGCCGCGTACCAGGTGGCTTCGCCGGCCAGCCGGGCATTGGTGAAGTCACGGAAGTCTTCTCGCACCTGGGCCCTAACCCGGTTCAGGATGGGAACCATATCGCCGAGAGTCTTAACCTCTTCTCCGCTCAAGCAGCGAATCACCGGCAGGTAATATGCCGTATCGGGATAACCCACCGGGTGGTCCGCCCCGTAGGTACGAATGGCCTGGTTGAGCAGTATCTCGGCATAGCTCAACGCGGTGATGGTTCCTTCATAGGTCTCTTTAAAAAGCCGCTTCGGTTCTTTCCCCGGCTCGATCGCTCCTTCGAAAATCTGGTCAAAGTTGATTTGCTCAGACATGCTGGTTCCTCCTTTCGTCCTGGCACATTAATAGTTCTGGCACAGGGCGGTTTCAAAGTCCTCGGCCACCTTGCGGTGCACGCCCAGTTTCCAGGTACGATATTCTAAAGCGCTGAGCATCTTGTTGGCAGCTACGTTGGGATCCATTTCAAAGATGAAGTAACCGCCGTATACATCGCTGGCTACCTGGGTGACGATGCTATAAATCAAGTCGCTGCCTTCTAAGGGCGGCATGGAACCCACATGTACCGGTACGCCCATGGCTACAAACCAGGAGCCAATGGCCACTGCCTTGCCGCTCATAGCCTCGGGGGCGGAGGCGATGAAAGGTACCTTCGGGGTATCTACGCCCAGCGTGTTGGCCATATCCATTAGCAGGTCGGAGGCTCGGGTATTGTCGACACAGGAACCCATGTGGAAAATGGGCGGCAGCGGAGTGCTCAAATTGGCCTTTTCACTGATCCGGGCCAGGAACTTTTTCAGCCCTTCGCCGGCAAATTCCATGGCTTCGGGAGCCAGTAGCCCTAGCTTGGCACAGGCTTGGGCGGCACAACCGGTAGCTACGGTAAAGACATCATTTTTAATCATTTCCTTAGCAATGGTGATATGGGTGTCATCCTGGAAACGCTTCAGGTTATTGCAACCTGCCAGCAGGGCCACCCCTTTGAGTTCGCCATTTAAAATTGCATCGGTAAGGGCCTTCACTGGATTGTCTGGTTCCACGGTGCGGAAGAGTTCATAAAGGGCTTCCAAGCTCCAGCCGGCTACCACCTTATTCTTGATATTGGGAATGTGTACTTTGTTGGGGTCTCTTTGCTTAAAGGCTTCAATGGCTAGCCGGATTGCCTGTTTGGCATTTTCAATCGCTTTGGTGGTTTGGAAGTCCAGGTAATAAGATCCAGGAATTTTGGCAATAGGTGAAGTGGTGATAATCACGGTATGGAAGCACTCAGCAACGGTGCGGATCGACGGCATGATGCACTGCACGTCCACCACCATGGCATCGATGGCTCCGGTAGTAATGGCCAGTTCCTGGGAAGCAAAGGAGGTAACCAGAGGTACACCATGACGCATAAGCACCTCGTTGCCGGTACAGCAGATGCCCATCAGATTGATGCCCGCGGCTCCTGCAGCCCTGGCTTCATCTTCCATTTCCCTGGCGGCCTGGACAATAATGTCGGAGAGGATCGGGTTGTGCCCGTGGAGGACAATGTTTACCTTGGTCGGGTCAATGACTCCCATGTTGGCTTCACTGACTACTGGCTTGGGGGTGCCAAAGAGAACGTCGGAAAGGTCGGTGCCCACGTGCATTCCTGTATAATCCGCCAGCGCTACCCGCAGGGCGCTAAAGATAATGTTTACCGGGTCGTTATCCATACCGATATGTGCTTCGCTTACCAGTTCAGAAATGGTATTATAAACACCGCTGGGCATAATGTTATGGGTGCGGAATTTTTCCAACCTTCCAGGGGTAATGGTAGTTTTTACCCAGGTGGACTCACCAAAGCCTTTTAACCGGCTGTAGTCGGCCAGGGCTGCTTCGGCCACTTCCTTGGCCAGTGTTATATCATCCTTGCCTTCAGTCTCAATACCAATGCGCTTGGCAATGCGGCGTAACTTGTCGGGATCCTTGACCGTATAGTCTGGAGCATGCCCCTCTGCGCACTCCAGGAGTGTGTGGGCCATATGGCTGGCATGCTCGCTGTGGGAAGCGGCACCGGTAAGTAGCATCAAGCCGACGCTGCGAGCTACAACAGTCCATACGGAGGCGCCACAAATTCCTTTGCTGGCGGGACCTTCGTCTGTTTTAATCCGGCAGGGCCCCATCATACAAAAACGGCAGCAAATTCCTTTGTAGCCAAACTGACATTGGGGTTGCTGTGCCACCACCCGGTCAAAGGTGGTAATTACTCCCCTTTCCTTGGCTACATCGATCATTTCTAGCACTGCCGGATCTATGGACCTTTTTACTACCTTCGGATCAACAACCCGGGGGGCATCCGAGGGCCGGCAGGTATGGCTGGGATCTCTAAACCTTGGCATTGCTTTAACCTCCTTGGCTAAAAAATTAGCTGGTTGACAACTTTGGTCTTTAATTTAGCTTAAGCTCCTGGGATCTACCCTTTTGCTGCTGGAATACCTCTTTAAAACAGTGTTTGTCTTTGGCAAATTTGTTTTTTTCCGGCATCCAATGTGGTTGGTGCCGGGGTCACCGAGCTGTACCCACCCTTTAGGCAGGGATAAATAAGACAGCAAAAAACTGCAATATCCTCTCCCCAACCCCGGTGTTTACCGATCACCCGCCTCTCGCAGTATTTTTTCGCGAACCTCCCTCATGCTGGCTAATAGTTCTCCCGCTGCATCTGAGTTCGGTTCCATAGCTTTTTCCCATATTTCGTTGTTGAACTCGATGAAACCCAATATCTCTTCCGGCGAAAAATGATTTTCTATATATTCCTTTTCCCGTGCAATGCGAATCTTATTGCCAATGATCCTTACTTTGCGAATCCCCAGGTCAGCAGCTAACCGCTTGACCAGGTGCGCGGTATTTATGCTGTTGCGGCTAGGCTCTACCACTACCAGCATCAGGTCTACGCCTCTAGCTGTTCCACGGGACAAGTGTTCGATGCCGGCCCCCATATCCATAATTACTACTTCACTGCTATCTAGAAGCAAGGAAGAAACCACGGCGTTAAGGAAGGTATTTTCGCGGCAATAGCATTCCGAACCGCCTTTTTTAATCCCACCCATGCGGATAAATTTGATGTTTTTATACTGGTAGCTGTAATCATCCAACACATCGTTCACTTGCGGGTTAAGAGTATAGAAGGCACCATCTCCAGTTTTGGTCCGGATGAGATCACGCATTTCCACAACGGGTTTTAACCCGCTGGCAACCTCTTCGGGGATCCCTATGGCGGCAGCCAGACAGGCATCGGGATCGGCGTCAATGGCATAAACGGTTTGGTGGGTTTCCGCAAAGGACTTAACCAGTGCAGCAGCAATGGTGGTTTTGCCGACACCGCCCTTTCCGGAGATGGCCAGCTTCATTAAGTTTCACCTCGGGCACATTTCATAAATACTTTTTCCATCTGCTGGGCTATAGTTATAAGGTAACTAAATGTCTTTTCTACATAGCCGGGGGTAATTCCTGCCTCATCTTTATATTTTTAAAATTTTGAAGTTACGATTTCGACGTGGCTATTATTTTTCCTGCTGACACAAAGAAAAATTTTGAACTCATGCAGGTTTATATTTTATCGTTACCGGTATCTTGAACTCAGGTTTCGTTTTGTTTCTGTAACAGGTGTTCTTCTAGGCGGGCAACCCTGTTTTTAAGTTCCTCTATTTCCGCTCTGGTAACCAGACCCAGATCGTCTCTTAATTGGGAGATCTCCCGGCGTAAGGTTTCCGCAAGGTTGGTCTTTTCCTGCTCCCCTTTTGCGATTAGTTCCTGCAGAAAATTGCGTGCTTCTTCTCTGCTCATTTGTCCCCTTTCTGTCAGCTCGTTGATCATTTTTTCTGCCCTTTCGGTGGTTAAAGCCAGGGCGCCAATACCGGCCAGGATTAGCCTTTCAGCTGTCTTAAACATGTGTTTTGGCCTCCTTAAAGAATATTTGGTGATCATAACCAAGTATAACACGTGTTGGTGGCATTTTAGGGATGGATTTTTGTAATTTTTACTTGAATAGGTATATAAAAGGCTTTTCCGGGAGATACTAAGAATACTCCGCTTTGGTGAGTTCTATCTCTCCCCGTCCAGCGCAAAGCTGGACATTTTTTTGATCCTGTTGCCCTTGACGCCGGTGGTAGGAGAGGTTATAATTAAGTTTGTATCATTAAAGTTTGGCTTGTATTACTAGCGGGATGTGGCGCAGTTTGGTTAGCGCGCTTGCCTTGGGAGCAAGAGGCCGGGGGTTCAAGTCCCTCCATCCCGACCAGGGCCATTAGCTCAACTGGTAGAGCAGGCGACTCTTAATCGTCAGGTTGGGGGTTCGATTCCCTCATGGCCCACCAAATAAGGCTTTCACGGGTCAGGGGCAGCCGGTTTACTGCAAAATTACTGCAATGAAAATCGCTGCAGGAAGCCCCTGGCGCGTCCTTACTTTTCCCTTCCTTCGCGGAAGGGTTTTTCTTTTGCCCGAATACGGCATCCAGCTTCTCTGCCGCCTGCTCCATCAGCTCCGGCACCAGATGGTTGTGTGTGTTAAGGGTTATGGCGATCTTTGAGTATCCGAAGCATTTAGATTGGAAACCCCCGGGAAGAGTTAACTTCCCTGCCGGCAGTTAGGTACTGGGCCTGTTAACGCCAGAAATACGTGTTCTTTTTTTATATTCCGCCGCGTACCCCATATCCCATACCGGCCGGTATCCGGTGCTGGTGGAACCTGGTATGCGGTACCGACGGATTACCCCCTGAATGCGCCTTCTGATCAAAATAAGCCCTCCTCCTAAGCTTTTTGTTAGTATTTTGTCTTGCCGCAATGTATTTTATTTTAAAAACTTTGGGAGGAATTTTTCCCGGGCTGTAGAAAGGGTACATACAATGTTTATTAAGGGGGGGGTTTTCTTGACAAAACCAAAGAAGTTTAAGTTTAACTACCAGATTAACCAGGAGCTTTGCATGTCCTGTGCGGCCTGTGAGCTGGAATGTAAGGATGGGGGCATTTATATTGACGACACGGTACACTATAATATTAACCTGGACAATTGTACCCGCTGTGGTCGTTGTTACCGTGCCTGCCCGGCAGGGGCAATTAGTAGAGTACCCAATCCTTAACGCATGAATGGTTGATGAACGCGGGTGCTTAACCTTTGACTACTCCCAGGGGCCGTAACTTGATTTTGATTTCCACGAGATCCCTCTGGTCTTCCATTACCTGATCAATGTCCTTGTAGGCCTGGCGGCACTCTTCCGCCAGGTCTCCCTTTTTGGCCTTAAATAGCTCAACTCCCAGAGCCTGCATTTCTTTAATAACTTTTTCCACCGGTATGCGCCGGCGGGCTTCATTGCGACCCATTACCCGTCCTGCCCCATGGGAACAGCTGGCAAAACTTTCCGGATTGGCCAGGCCGCGGCAGATGTAAGACGGGCTACCCATGGACCCGGGTACGATTACGTCCCCTACCGCCCGCACGGCCCCCTTGCGGTGTACCATCACCTGCTGGCCAAAGTGCTTTTCTAAAAAGGCGTAATTATGGTGCACGTCCAGTTCTTCTCCCCAGGTAAAATCAGGCAACAGGGAATGGCAGATTTCCAGGATTACTTTCATCATATGAGCCCGGTTTTCCCGGGCAAATTCCAGGCAATACTGCATGGCCGCCAGGTAATTTTGTCCTTCATGGGTATCTAAAGGCAAATAAGCCAGTTGCCATTCCCGGGGTACTGGGGGACCATACCTCTCGTTTAAGTTTATGGCCAGGCGGTTGTAATAATCGGCCACTTTTTTGCCAAAGTTCCGGGAACCGGAATGCAACATGATCCAAACATAATCCTGTTCGTCTCTTTGTATTTCGATAAAGTGATTTCCTCCCCCCAGCGTACCCAGCTGGTACCTGGCGTTTTCCAGTTCTTCCCGGATTACCGGTACATCTGGGGCGCGGTGAAAAAGGGGGCTGCTTTGAGGTTTTTTATGATGGTTAAAGCCGGTGGGAATAGCCCGCTGGATCTGGTTTAGGATATCCCTTAAACGGGGCCGTACAGCTTCCACCGTCTGATTTGTTCTCACTGCCCGCACCCCGCACCCCACGTCCACCCCTACGGCGTTAGGGATGATTACCCCTTCCGTGGCCAGCACTCCCCCGATAGGCATGCCGTAACCCTGGTGGACGTCGGGCATCAGGGCAATGTGATGGCGGGCATACGGGTGATTGGCCAGGTGACGGGCCTGTTCCAGGGCGCCCTCTTCCACCTCCCGGGCCCAAATTTTAATGGGTAGCCTTTCAGTTGTAATAATCCTCATTGTCCTCACCTCGCCAGCGACAGAACCTATTATAACATGGCCTCCCATAAAAAGCCAGGAAGGTTTTTGGGGGATTTTTAGGATATAGTTTGTTTTCATTGTACATACTTTAAGGGGACAAATTATATTCCGCGCAGGTAAAAGGCATGAGTATTAAGGAGGTTTTAAGCCCGTGAGCTGGTTGGACTTTTTGGACAACCGCCCCAATCCCGGCATCCAAAGGCAGCAGATGTCCTTTCAAGTGCGGGAAGCGCAGAAAGCCACCTTTGAAATGGGGGTAATGCTCAGCCAGTTGGCCGCATCCCAGCCGCATCTGTCCCAGCAATTTAGCCAACTGCAACAATTAAACACGCGGGTGGGCGACCTGCTTCAGCAGGTGCAGCAACAATTGAATCCACCCCAGTCTTAGTCGGATTAAAATAGCAGATAAAGTCTTATCGTTTGGGCGGGCGATAGACTTTACAAACGACAGGCTAAGGCCAGCTAAAACCCGGCGTAGCTGAAATGGACTGGCTGGTGCTTCGAAAGGAATGATGTGCGTTTAACCCGGGTAAAATTCCGGGACGAAGCGGTATGATCGCCTGCCTAATTTTGCAAGTGCATCTTCGTTCAAAAATAAAAGGCTTTTGGGTATTATCCCAAAAGCCTTTACCCGTGTACGCCCGGCATGGGCGTTAACTTGGTGGTGAAAGTCCACTGCAGGCGAGGCAGCACGAGTCTGCTAGCCAAAGGCAAGGGTGTCCATCGCGAGGTGGAATCCGAAGGAAGCCGGAGGCAAAACCACGGCCCGATGAACAAGAACCCCATAAGAGGCTAAGCCGTTCGGATGAGCTGGCGTGACACAGCGAAATCCCAGGCTGCCAAGGGACGGCGGAGTATATGGGGCGGGCACG
>NZ_FQZM01000004.1 GCF_900142025.1 Desulfofundulus thermosubterraneus DSM 16057
ACGCAAGTTGTTCCCAACGGCCTGGCAGTTTCTGTTATTTGCCAGAGGTTGGGCTACTGGGTTATGGTTTTAATTGGGGTTTAGCGACTGTATCTAATTAACTATTTTAAAAAATCCCCGACCAGTCATATCTTTCCTGCCGGAAAAATACCTTTGTTATAAACTTGTCCCGGGAGTGATCCGGCATGGAGACGTTTCTCAATAAAATGGTGTTGATTTATTTTACGGCTCTGGGCATTCTGCTGGGGGCATCGCTGGTAGGATCCCTGGCTGCCGTTCTGGTTCGGGAACCGCCGGTGATCACCATGCTTAAACTGGCCCGGGATATTAAGATCTGGGCCATTGCCGCCGCCATCGGGGGCACCTTTTCTACCTTTGAAATCTTTGAAAGCGGGCTTTTCCAGGGAGAGGTGCGTGCGGTGATCAAGCAGCTTTTTTACATCGTCAGTGCCCTGGCCGGCACCCAGACGGCCCACTACCTGATCCTGGCCCTATGCGGAGGAAATAAATGAAAGCTCGCTTACTGGCGGCCATGCTAATTGGCATG
This sequence comes from Desulfofundulus thermosubterraneus DSM 16057, assembly GCF_900142025.1. Lineage (GTDB taxonomy): Bacteria > Bacillota > Desulfotomaculia > Desulfotomaculales > Desulfovirgulaceae > Desulfofundulus > Desulfofundulus thermosubterraneus. The sequence continues at coordinate 548 of NZ_FQZM01000004.1, forward strand.
CTTTCAGGTGGTGCCCTGGTCAATGCCCTGCTTGGACAGCAGGTGGACCGGCTGACCCTGGCCAACAACGAGTTAAAGGAAGAACTGTTGGCTACGGAAAGGGAGCTGCAGCAGGTGAAGGAAAATTTGGCCGGCCACCGGCCTCAAACCATTACCGCCCTGGAGGTTAACGTTACTCTGGTCCAGGAAAAGGAGATACCCGGGTTGGATCAGGCCCGGGCTCACCTGGTTATCGAAAATCACGTACGGGAATGGCTGCATCCTTTACTGGGGCAGGAGGTGAGCCGCCTGGACCACCTGCTGATCCCCCGGGTAGTGGACCGGCGCCAGGTGGATGTGGACGGGAGAAAGTATGTCCTGGAGGTAAAACTGGTGGTGGTGTCCGAACGGACCATGATTTACCTGGAGGCCTTACCCCAGAAGAACGCCTCTGCTCCCGGCATGTCTAACCAATAGGGGAAACATTTATCATGGTCTCCGAAATACCCCAAAAAAGTATTGACACAGCGGATCGCGCATGCTAATCTATAATCACCAAATACCCCTACGGGTACCCGTAGCAATCAACCGGTATCTGTTTTTAAACCCGTTTATACTTTGGTTACATATCAGCCGGGCGGACTCGCTGGTCTTACATGAAAACACGGACTGGAATAGAACCCGGTTGTTCACAAGCTCAAAGGGGGGTAACAGATGTCTTTGTTATCACGGCGGGATTTTATCAAGCGCACCCTGGCGGCAGGCGTAGCTTCCGGGCTGGTGCTTTCCGGGTTGGGGAAGGCAGCCGAAGGTGCCACCATTACCCCCCGGGGGACCTTCTATGATTTAACCAAATGTGACGGCTGCAAGGGATTGAAGGTACCCCGGTGTGTTAGCGTTTGCCGGGAGGAAAACAGTTTCAAGTTTCCAAAACCAGCCGAACACATTGAATACTACTGGCCCCAAAAGAAGAAAGAAGACTGGCGGGACAAAAAGGATCTGACTACACGCCTGACGCCATATAACTGGACCTTTGTGCAGCATGTGCAGGTAAAACAGGATGGTCGCACGGTGGATGTATTTATCCCCCGGCGGTGTATGCACTGTGACAACCCGCCCTGCGCCAATCTCTGTCCTTTCGGCGCCCAGAGCAAGACCCCCGAGGGTCCGGTGATCATCAACCCCAATCTCTGCCTGGGGGGTGCCAAGTGCCGGGATGTTTGTCCCTGGGGAATACCCGCCCGGCAGGCAGGGGTGGGACTGTACATGAAGTTAGCCCCCAGGTATGTGGGAGGCGGGGTAATGTACAAGTGCGACCTGTGCTACCACCGGGTTAAAGAAGGAAAAATCCCGGCCTGCGTGGAGGCCTGCCCCAGGGGTGCCATTGCCTTTGGCGATAAGGAAGAAATGCGGGAGCAGGCCTGGAAACGGGCCCGGGAAATTGGCGGTTATATTTACGGGGATAAGGAAAACGGCGGGACGTCCACCTTTTACGTTTCGCCGGTTCCCTTTCAAAAAATTCATGAGCAATTGATGGCGCAAAAGAACAAGCAGCCGAACCCGACTGCTCCGGGATTTCCGGGCATGCCGGTGGGGGTGGGGAACTTCCTGGATTCGGTCAACGGTATTGCCGGTGCTCTACTGGTGGCCCCGCTGGCGGGAACCTTTGCGGCCGGCTATGCGGCCTACAGGACCATGAAGGGGGAGGAAGACCATGGCGGATAAGATTCTGGTACGGGAAAACAAGGTGCGCCGCCACAGTGTATCGGTGCTGTTTGTCCACTGGGCCGTGGCCATTTCCACCATCCTGCTTATTTTCAGCGGTTTCGGTCAGATGCCCATGTACCGGCGCTACATGATTTACAAGATTCCGGGCCTGGGGTGGTCGGCGGATTTTTCGGTAACCCTGTACATGCACTATGTGGCCGCAGCGGTGTTGATGTTTGCGGCGGCATACCACATTGTTTTTCACGTCCTGCGCAAGGAATACGGCATCCTGCCCGGGAGGGGCGACCTTAAAGAGTCTTATTTGATCATCAAGGCTATGCTTACCGGTGGCAAGGAGCCCCCCAGCGACAAGTTTCTGGCCGAGCAAAGACTGGCCTATGCTTACATTGGCTTCTGGCTTCTGGTTATCATTGTCACCGGGATCATCAAGGTATTGAAAAATCTGCCGGGCATTAATTTCACGGGTAACACCATGATCTGGGTTACCGATATACACACTTTTGCCACCTTTATGTTGATTTTCGGCATTCTGGCCCACCTGGCGGCCTTCCTTTTCAAGGCCAACAGGCCCCTTTTGCGGGGAATGTTTACTGGCAAGGTGGACCTGGAATACGTAAAACACCGGCATCCCCTGTGGTATGATCGCCTGGTTAAAAAGCGGGCCCAATCTCCAGGTTCCCGGGAACGGGCGGCTAATTTACCACAGGACATGACGGTTTAATGCTGGCCAGCAAAGGCGGGAGGTGAAGGGGATGGATGGGAAGACCATGTCCCTGGCGGGGCATCTTGGGGAACTGCGTAGAGTAGTTATTGTCTCAACCATAGCTTTAATAGCCTGTGCGATCATTGCCTTCTTTACCTTTGGCGATCAGCTGCTGGCCTTCTTGACCAGGCCCTTGAAAGAGCTGGGTGTGCCCGTAATTGCCACCCGGGTGGGTGAGGCGTTCATAACCAAAATTAAGGTCAGCCTCCTGGCGGGATTCATCCTTGCGTTTCCGGTTATGGTGTGGCAGGTGCTGGGTTTTATCCTGCCCGCCCTCAACCGGGGCGAAAGGCGCCTTTTGCTCGTGCTCTTTCCCCTCTCGGTGACCCTTTTTGCAACCGGGGTTGCTTTCGCCTACTTTACGGTCTTTCCCCTTACCGTACGGTTTTTGCTGATACTGGTAACGGAAGGGCTGCAGCCCATGATCACCGTGCGCGATTATCTTTCCTTTGTGCTGGCTTTCTTCATTCCCTTTGGTCTGGTTTTCCAGTTGCCCCTGGCGGTCTTTGTTTTAACCCGGATGGGGCTGGTCACGCCCCGCTGGTTGGTGAAGAAACGCAAGTACGCTCTGTTGGTAAATTTCATCCTCGCGGCTATCTTAACGCCGGGCTCCGATGTAATCTCCCAGCTGATGATGGCCATGCCCATGGTGCTGCTGTACGAGGCAGGCGTTCTGGTGTCCTACCTGGTTTACCGCCTGTCCCGGTCTAAAATGAACAAAGTGAGCATGGTAGAGAGCAACACTTAATCGGAACGAAAAAGGAGGGATATCTATGTTTGGTATGGGACCGTGGGAGCTGATTTTAATCCTGATTATTGCCCTGGTGATCTTTGGACCGTCCAAACTGCCGGAAGTAGGGCAGGCTCTGGGGAAAGGCTTGAGGGAATTTCGCCGGGCAGCCAACCCGGTCAAGGAAGACATTAAGGAAGAAGTAATGCCGGATTAGGCCACAAGCGCGGTGAAAGCGGTTAGGGTACAGGAGTAAAACGCCGGTTTGACAAACGCTGCCGGGTCGTGTACAGGTGCCGGGCGTACGGCCTGCGAAACGCTGCTAACGGTGGTGGCCGGGAACTGTCCGGAAATGCGGTGGGTGCTGCCGGTGGGGGAAACTGGTGCAGCTCTTTCATGAATGCCGGAGGTGGTTGTGTGGGTAGCGGGGACTTGAAAAAACAGATAGCCCACCTGGAGGAAGAAATTGCCGAACTCAAAAAGCGTTGGCCGGCCCACTCGGTGAAAGCGGAAATGGTGGAGCGGTTTGAAGAACTGGAAGAGAAGCTGGAGCGCTTACGCCGGCTGGAAGAACGGGAACAATGAATAATAACCACGTGGGGGCACGGAATTTGCAAAAACAAATTGAATGTGCTATAATCATCTATGCGAAACGAGTTGCTGTGAGTAAACCGGGTGGTCGCGGGTGCCCGCAGGGGCGCCTGAGGAAAGTCCGAGCTCCACAGGGCAGGGTGCTGGGTAACACCCAGTGGGGGCGACCCCAAGGAAAGTGCCACAGAAATGTAGACCGCCCAGCACTCAGCCCAGCAGTTTCATAAAGGTGCTTCATGACAGTGATGGACAGATAACTGCAAGGTAAAACACCCTCAACTGTTGGGCTGAGTGCTGGGTAAGGGTGGAACGGTGCGGTAAGAGCGCACCAGCGGCCACGGCGACGGGCCGGCTAGGTAAACCCCACCTGGAGCAAGACCGAATAGGGGGACAAAGGAGTGGCCCGCTCCGTCCCCGGGTAAAGGTCGCTAGAGGCGTCAGGCAACTGGCGTCCCAGACAGATGATCACCCAAGACAGAACTCGGCTTACAGGTTTGCTCACAGCATAAACCATAAGACCGGACTGTTCGTGAAGAGCAGTCCGGCTTTCGTTATTTCCGGCATATTGCCTCTCTTAATGCAGGCGGCGCTTAGCTTGGGTGTCAATCCTACAACTGCCGGAAGTTGCCATCGGGCTGTACCTGGCGGCCATGCTGGTTGGTGGCTTTGCCAAAAGCCCGCCACCGCATCCCACCACCTCAGGCTTTTACGAAATATGGGCCTAGCCAGGCAGCGCAAGGAGGGCAAATTTGTTTACTATACAATTGATGACGAGCATATTGGCACTCTCATCGAGACCGCATTGCAGCATTTACAGGAGAGAAAACCGCAGTTTTGAGACCCCCGGAAGCCGAACGGGACAGATAGCCAACCTGCTTTACCTGCCTGCTATCGGTAATATATTTGGCCTTGCCCATCACGGCAACCCAAAGGAAATTATCATCATCCCTATCACAAGATACCTGAGGCCAGTCTTCAGGCATATCCGGGACTTCAATCCCGAATGAACAAAAACAGTCGAGGAAGGAATAAGTAAAAAGATGCTGAATTAATATACTGGTTTATTGTTTTCGAATATCAAAATTGACTGATTTTGTGGTCAAGCACGTGTGAAAGCAGGCTTTTCAGAGCGTTAGTCAAGCAGGCAAAGTAAATTAAGAGTCCAATGTTGGGGGGAGAAGACCCTCTCGGCGAGCCTTAAGAAACAATTCGCAGTGGGAGGGAGAAAACATGGAGCTATATGAAGAATTCAAGCAACGCAAACAGAAAGGAGAGAAACTTGATTTCGAATCGCTCTCTCCGGAGCAGCTAAAACAGCTTTGGTGGGACGAGCGCGTTTCGGATCGCCTGATTGCTGAACTGTTCGATGTCCCTAGATCGAGAGTAAGGACAAGGCGGCAGCGACTTGGAATGAGGTTCCACGAAATGTGCTGGTCGGAGTTTCTTTTAGAATTAAGTGCGAAGCCCGGAAACAAAGACTTTCTTACCAGCGTGGCCAAGGCTGTGACGCACTTCGCTTTCCGGAACGGTCCGGTGGAAGATTTGCACGCGAACGGGCAGTTATCGCAACAGGACATGAAGATCCTTAACAAGTTCATGGTTAACCGCCTGGCCTATGTTTTTCACTTGATATTTACCGGGCAATGGGAAAAGTTTTTCTACCTCGTGGCGGCGCACGACTTAATCTTCGGCCATGATTGGGACGACCCAGAGTTAGACGACGGAGGTTTCAAGCAGCTATATGCCTTAGCTGCGGAAAAAGCAGCGGTTACAAAAGAAAGCTAAGGAAGCTTTGCCCGGCCTATGCGCAAAAGGCCCGGGTTTACTTTCCCCGGGCCTTGCCGGGCCTTGTTGATTTACTGCCCAGCGAGCCGGAATGTTATGGTATTGTAATTTACCAGGATTTCCTACCGGGAATCGGGTTTTTCGTTGGCCAGCGGGGAAGTGGTGCTTGCCCAGGTCCAGCGGTTGTTGGCATAATAGTTCCATGCCGTGGAAGCGAGAATACCTGCCCCGTTGGCCAGGATGGCCGGTATGCGCAGGTAGCAGTGCAAGGCGCTTAAAACGGCTACATTAATCACCATGCCCGCACCGGAGCAAAGGTAAAACTTTACGGCCCGGCTCAGCAGGTGGTCCTCCTTTTGCTGTGCCCAGGTAAAAAGGTCGTTCAGCAGGAAATTGCCGAATATGGCCAGGCTGGTGGCCAGCAGGGCGGAAAGCACCACATCCAGGGAAAACAGTCGGGTAAAGAGCAGGAAGAAGAACATGTTCACCGCCACCCCTGTTGTACCCACCAGACAAAACTTCCAGAAGCGCAGGTCTTCGGGGCTGCTTAAAACCAGTCGCACCAGGTGGCGCAGGTAATTAACCTGTTCGGCTAAATTCATTTTGGAGTGGTTACCACGGCGGCGTTCGAATACATATGGCACTTCGGCCGGCCGGTGGTAACGCCCGCGCACCAGCACTTCCATGAGAATTTTCCAGCCCAGGGGAGAGAGGGGCACATCTTCAATGACCTCTTTTTTCAGCATAAAAAACCCGCTCAATGGATCATTTACCGGACGGATTTTTTTAAGGGCCAGGCGTCCCATCAGGCGGGCCGTCAGGGAAATCACCCTTCTAAAGGGGGTTAAGCCGCCGTCTTCACCCCCGGGTACAAAACGGGAAGCAATGACCAGGTCGTTCCCCTTTTCGATGCTCTCTAACAGGTGGGGAAGGACCTCCGGCGGGTGCTGGAGATCCGCGTCCATTACCGCCAGCACGTCGCCCCTGGCCGCTCTGAACCCTTCCACCACGGCCGTGGCCAGACCCCGCTGGTTCTGCCGGTGGATGAACCTGACCCGGGGGTTACCACGGCTTAGTTCTTCCAGCACTTTAGTCGTGCCGTCGTTGCTGTCGTCCACAAACAGGATCTCAAATGCTTTTCCTCTCAGGGACCGGCAAATGCGTTTGGTCAGGGGGACGATATTTTGTTCTTCGTTGTAGGTTGGGATGATTACCGTAAGCAAAGGCATTACCTCCCGGTTTTAAGCAATCCAGTGCCCGCGGGTAAAAAGCAAGTAGAGGAAGAAGAACAGGGATGAGGTTAGGGCAAGGATGAAATTGTGCCCCCGTTCTTCCTTGACCAGTCGGGCCAGGGTCAGGTAAATTGGAAATAACACCATCACAAATCGCGGCATGCTCAATAAAGGTGCGTGGGGTGCCGGTGAGAAAAGCGGCACCAGAAGCCCGAACAAGGTAAATAATGTATATGACGGGCGTTCTCTTCCCAGGGATATGAAGAACAACGCCAATCCCGCCAGGGTGAAGGAAAGGTCCAACAACTGGCGGCTAAAGCGCTGGTTTTCCCGGAGAAGCGCCGTGGCCTGTTCCAAACTCACCCACGGCCAGGCAAAGGAGCGGTGCCAGAATTGCTGGGCCTTGATAAAGGCCAGGGGGTTACCAAGCTCTGCCTGCAGGAAAATCATGAAAAACAGTAAACCCGCGGGGATCAAGGCTAGAAAAACAATGTCCTTGCTTATTTTACCTTTAGTGGTCCGCCAGTATTCCCACAGCCCGGGAAAAAGTAAAAACACGCCCAAGTTCCGCGTGGATGCGGCCAGCATGCCGCAAAGGCCGGCCGGAAACCACCGTCCCTGGCGCAAGAAGTAAAAGGTTAAAAGCACCAGCAGAAGGTACAGGGATTCGGTATAAATGGTGGAAAGGTAAAAGGCGGTGGGAAACAGGGCCAGGTACCACGTGGCCCTCCGGGAGGTTGGCGGGTCATAATCCATCCTGGCCAGCCGGTAGAAAATGGCCAGGATGCCGGCCAGGGAGAGATTGGATATTAAGATGCCTGCTGCTACCGGATCCACGCCCAGCCGGCTGAGCAGGTGAATGAGCAGAGGGTAAAGGGGAAAGAAGGCAGCGGATTTTTCGTTGTAACCCTCCCGGGCAATTTTCAAGTACCAGCCCGCGTCCCAGCGGTTGAGTCCACGTCCTACAAGGATAAAAAATTGCTTCGGATCATAATGGCCGGGGAAAAAAATAACGGCAAAATACCCGGCCAATACTATTAACAGCTGGTGGGCCAGGTAGATGGCGACCAGATCTAAATTAAACCGGCAAAACCACTGCCTGAACATAACCGTACCCATTCCTTAATGGATGCTGTCGCATAACTAACGGGGGCGGCCCAGCACTCACTGGTAGGGTACTCTCTTTTGAGTACCTTGGTCACATATTCTTAATAGCTATTCTAACGAGGCCTTTGTTATAGTGAGTGCTGGTCGCTCCGTGCTACGGGCCGGACGAAACATTGGCTCACCTCGGAGCGAGTCTGGCAGCGCTGCAAGCACCGGGAGCAAAGCCCATATTAGGTGAGTGCCGGACCGCATCCAACCGGGTTCGCTGAACGTTTACGAAATGAAAAAGCGAGCAATGTTCATTCATCCCTGTATTGACAGAGATGAAAGTGGTTATGCTGGATGCGCAGAACATGGCGCACCCCGCACCGGGGGCAGTTAAGAGACTGCTCGTCCACAAAGCGCAACTCACCTATGTGCCGGCCGCAGCAGGTAACCTCTACACTGATTATGCGCCCGTCCGGAAGATGATTTACCCGGTAGTCCACCGGGGCTTTTTGGCTCACGGGATACCACTCCTAACAGACATTTTTTTTATTATATCGGAATACCGGGAACAAGTAAATTTATACGTTTATGTCAACGTGGCACATGGTATATAATGGCCATAGTGAAAATAGCAAAGCACCAGAGAAAGGACGGTTTTGTCACATTGGCTCAGAAAAAAGAAACCGGTGCGAGGGGTAAACGCCGGCCACGGCGCCGCCGGTCAAAGGTTGTTTTACCTGCGGGACCGTTAAAGCTCGATCGCTTTCAGGAAGAAGCAATTGCTGCGTTGTTGGAGGGATATACCGTCCTGGTAGCTGCGCCGACGGGAACGGGTAAGACCCTGATTGCCGAAAAGCTGCTGGAACATATATTGGCTGCGGGGAAGGGAGCGGTGTACACGTCGCCCATTAAAGCCCTGTCCAACCAGAAATTCCGGGATTTCGGGCAGCTTTTCGGCCCGGAGCGGGTGGGGTTGATTACGGGGGACCTTTCCATTAACGAGAGGGCTCCTCTGCTGGTGATGACCACGGAAATCTTTCGCAACTGGTGTTTTGCCAATCCCGAGGAACTGGAGTATACTTCCTACGTCATTTTTGACGAGATGCACTACCTGGACGACCCGGAGCGTGGTACGGCGTGGGAGGAAAGCATCATTTTCGCCCCGCCCCACATGAAGATTCTGGGTCTCTCCGCTACCGTACCCAATATTCAGGAAATTTCCTCCTGGATGGCCGAGGTGCGGGGGGAAGTGGTGAAAGTGGTTGAAGAACGGTGCCGGGCCGTTCCCCTGGAAATTTCCTGGATTGCGCCCGGGGGAGATGTGCTGGACGAGGAAGAAGCCCGGGAGGAAATTGCCGAGAGACAGGAGATTCGCCGCTGGCGCCGCCAACGTTGGAACGAGGTGACGGCCGCCGGATGGGAGGAATTAGATTATTAGGATAGGTGGTGCGACCTTGGCCGCCATATTTTCCAGTCCAACCTGTGTTGAAGTGATCGAAGCCATTCAGGACCACCTGCCGGCCCTTTATTTTGCCTTCAGCCGTGGCCGGACCGAATTACTGGCGGAAGAACTGGGCCGGGAGTGGGATTTCCTTACTTCCGGGGAGAAGCGGACTGTCCGGCGGGTGATCCAGGAAGCAGAGGAGAACAACCCCGGCCTTTTCGGTCCCCGGCGCCAAAACCTGCGCCGCTTGCTGCTTCAGGGCATTGGCTATCACCATGCTGGCCTGTCGCCGCTGCTCAAAGATCTGGTGGAAAGGCTGTATGAATCCCGGCTGGTTTATGTCCTTTTTTGCACGGAAACCTTTGCCGTGGGGGTTAACTTTCCCGCCGCCAGTACGGTTTTTGATGCCTGCCGCAAGTGGGATGGCCAGGAGTTCCGCCCCCTTTTAAACCGGGAATTTTTCCAGATGGCGGGGCGGGCGGGCCGGCGCGGCTATGATGAAGTGGGCCGGGTTTTCGTGCGCATCGACGAGCGTTTCCCCGAGCAAACCGGCTTTTACCGGGAGGATGAGGTGGAACCGGTCAGAGGCAGGCTTACCATCTCGCCCAATACGGTTTTAAGCCTTTTGCACTGGAAAACCGATGCGGAAATTCGCCGCCTGCTGGAAAAAAATTTATCCGTTTACCAGAGCAATAAAGAGAGCCGGCAGCTCCGCCGGGAGGTGCAGAAGCTGGAAGAAAAAGCGGCGGAACTGGCCCGGTGTTTTTGCCCCGACCGGGGCCAGGACTGCTGCGAGCTTTACCGGGTCAAGCTGCGCAAAGAGCTGAACCAGCTTAAAAAAAGCAAGCACCGCAATCGCTCCGACATAAGACAGCGCCGGCAGGAAGTTCAGCTTATATTGCAAAAGGCGCGCAAAAAGTGTCGCTATAAGATTTGTCTCGATGCATCAAGGAAGATACGCCGGTTGGAGGAAAGGGTTCACCTGCTGCACAAGCGGTTGAAGCAGCTGGACAAACACTCCCGGGATTATGTGAGGGAGTTTGAGAATGTGTGGAGCCTGCTGGAAAAACTGGGGTATGTGCAGGGCCGGGAGCTTTTACCCCGGGGGAGATTTGCCCTTTACGTGCATGTGCAGGAAATACTGGTCACCGAGCTGGTTTTCTCTGGTATTATCCTGGAATCCCCTCCTCTCGAGGCGGCTGCCATCCTGGCCGGGGTGGACTACCAGCCCGGGCGGGATGAACAGGTGATGCCGCCACCCTTTTCCCTGGAAAGGGTGGAAGAATTGCGCCGCTTTTTACTTGAAAGCGGCGTACCGGAGCACTTTTGTGTCTGGTCGCCCCTCCCCGCCGCCCTGGCCGCGGCCTGGTACCAGGGAGCCACCTTTGACCAGCTTTTGGGCATGACCAACCTCCAGGAAGGGGACATCTTTTCCATCCTGCGCCGGGAAATCGACCTTTTGCGCCAGATTGAAAGGGCTGCCGGGGAGGACCGCGCCCTGGCCCTGCTGGCCAGGGAACTGCGCCGGCGGCTGGACCGGGACGAGGTGGCCGTGGTGGGGGTGTAAAGAAAAAAACGGGCTTATCGCCCATATGCACTATGCTATTGTTAGTTATGTACGAAGCTGATGCTTTAAGGGTTACATCACAAGGAAATTACACACGGGACCACCGCTGGTACGCCAGCAGTAGCTTTTTTTCTCTAGTTTTTACTGGACTTTTGCTTGACCTTACTTGCGCAGTTCGGCGGGCACCTCCGGCTGGTACCACGTGAGCCAGCTGGCCGGGTAGATGCCCGTGGCGGCCACCAGCATGGCCACGGAAGCGACCAGCCCTAAAAACCAGTGCTTAAGCCGCATTCTTCACACCTCCTTTGCCGGGTATGAGTATAGAGTGCAGCCGGCCCAGGAAAACGTCCAGCCACTCCACGAAGCGGTAGCCGGCCGGAGTTACGGTAAAGGATTGAAAGGCTAGGCCCAGGGCGCTGGCGGTCACCAGGTCCCCCCGCAGGGGAAGGAACCAGGTAACCGCTATGTAGCAGAGGGGCACCATCAGAGAAATTGTTTTCAGCGCCCGGCGGTGGCCCTCCCGGGTGATTGGCTTGGCCGGAGTGTCTGCCGGCGCCCAGATTAAGGCAACAATAACAGCGAAAAGGACCGCGGCCAGAGCCATACCCTGGGCGAGAATGTCCGTTTCCGAGAGCCAGCGGGCCAGAAAGCCCAAGCACGTAAAGGTGACCAACGAACCTATGAGGCAGCGATAGTAGGCGGTGCAGTGGGCCCCCCCGGCGGCCAGGCGGAAAGCCACACTGGCCAGCACTACCGCGGCAACCTGGGGGAAGATGCCCAGCAGCAGGGGTATAGTTACAAAACAAACAAGCTTCACCACTGCGCCCAGGAGGAGTTCCAGGCCGTAGGCCATCACCGCCGCTCGCTCCTCCTGCTCCAGCTCTTTGCTCAACCAGGCGGCAATTTTCCGGGCCAGTTCGTGGATCATTGTTCCGCACCTGCCTTGGGTAGGGTTACCGTAAAGATGGTGGGCGGGGAGGAGACCCTTATCTTTCCGCCGTGCTGTTGCACTATCTCCCGTACAATGGCCAGCCCCAGGCCCCGGTTTTCCCCCTTGGTGGAGAATCCCGGTTCAAAGATCTTTTCCCTCAAGTCCTCCCTGATGCCGGGGCCGGAATTGCCTACCGAGAGGATGTAGCTTTGCTCGTCTTCTCTTATTTCCAGCCTGACGTAACGGTCTTTCGTCGCTAAAAACATTACCGCTTCCATGGCGTTGTCCAGCAGGTTGCCCAGTATGCGGTTGAGGTTGTGGGGGCGCACGGTCAGCTTGCTCAGGTCGGTTTCAATAACCAGGCCGAAGCTGATGTTCCTGTTGGCCGCCAGGGCCGCCTTTTGCTGGACCAGGGCGGCCACCTCGGGGGATTTCAGCTTCAGGGTCTGGGTGAGAATGCGGATGTCCCCCGTCACCTCGGCCAGGTACTCCCGGGCGCTTTCCAGCTTGCCCATCTGCAGCATGCCGTACACAGCCTGCAGGTGGCTGATGAAGTCGTGACGCTGGGCCCGGATGTTGCGGATCATTTCCTCCAGGTCCTGGATGTGCCTGGCCTGCTGGCGTATCAAATTATCCTGTTCTTCCACAACTAACGACTTTCTTAATAAAATAAACCCTAAAATAGTGTTTCCAAAAACTACTATATCAACCAATACTATCCAAGACAAAGGTATAGATGTTTTGAAGTAAACTAAGTATTGAGTAAAAACAGTAATAAGCAATGCCTGTCCCAAACTTAAAACTGCCATTAGATAGTTGGGAAATGATAGTGCACTCATCAGTTAATCATGCTCCCGGTCTTTTGTTAGTTTGGAACGGTAAATGCTTGGTGAGCGTAACGTAACCTTTTTTCTTATACACAAAAAGGCGATTAAAGCCAGCACAATTAGTTCAGGGATCGCTAATAAAATACGAAGGGTAAGCGATGACCAAATTTCGTTAATTGTTTTACCCATCAAAAAGATTACTATAGGCAATATGAGCATTTCTACTGTTGCCAGGATAGCTATACCGATCATGGCCACACTGATGGACACGGGTATAGATGTTTTAAAAAAAATAGAAACAAGCAGTGTAATTATAACTATCCCGATCAAGGTATGTACCCCGTAAGGTATGGGTAGCTCCCGGATGAAATAGGAAGCTAAGGAAGAGAGCACCGCTGCCGGAACAATCCGCTGCCATTTAAGTTCAACACCCATGAGGGTTAACCCCAGGGTCAGGATGAGGATGCTCTCGGGAACAGACTGAAAAATTAAAGCCAGTAGAGGCATTTTATCCATTGCTGTCTCTCCATTTAAGATTGTCGGTATAATGCTCACCACATGTTTCAGCCACCCGTCATGCAGTTTCCCCGTCCCGGGCAAAGTCTTCCATTAAAAGTAATTCTTTGGCATATATTTCTGCATAATCAAAAAATCTCCTTCTTTTCAACAGAAAAATTTTCTAATTTTCTACAGAAATTTTTTCTGTCTTCCATTTTTCGTGGAAATTAGGAAGTCCCTTGCCGGGGCCTTGTCCTAAAAGGAAGGGGAAATCATGGCGACCGGTATTGCTGTGCCCGCTGTCGGTAATGGGCGGCCAGTTTTTGAAACTTTTCCGTTTCCTGTGCTGAAAGCTGCCGGACCACCCGGGCCGGGGAACCCACGGCCAGGTGTCCGGGGGGGATTTCCTGTCCCTCCACCACCAGGGCGCCGGCTCCCACCACGGCCCCTTTGCCCACGCGGGCTCCGTTGAGGACGATAGCTCCCATGCCAATAAGTGAGCCGTCTTCAACGGTACACCCGTGGAGCACGGCCCCGTGACCCACCGTAACCTGGTTTCCGATTTTTAGGGGATAGCCGGGATCTTCATGCAACAGACACCCGTCCTGAATGTTTGTCTCCTCACCGATTGTCACCTCGTCCACATCCCCCCGGATCACCGTGTTAAACCAAACGCTGCTACCCCGGCCAATTTCCACCCGGCCAACGATCCTGGCCCCCGGGGCTATAAAAACATCTTCCGCCAGCTGCGGCTTATGGCCTTCGAACTCATAAATGCCCATGGCTCGTCCCTCCCTTTTTTATAAAAACTATACCTTGCCAGCCGGGGAAAGGCAACCAGTTTGAGATCCCGACTTTTGGGGCGGCCGGAAAGTACATGCGGCATTTCAGGAGCGAAAAAAGAAATCAAAAAAAAGTCTCTATTACTAGGGACTTTTAATGGGGAAAGGAGAGGCTTATATGGTTGTGAAAACATTCACTTTTAAGTATACATAGCACCCTTTTCCCTGTCAACAAAAATTAATGAAATTATCACCGGACTGTGATATTGCCACCCTGTAAGCGGACTGAGAAAATGTCGCTTATGAAAGCTCTAATCAACCAGCGAATTTTGATAGGTGAGATCTTCAAAAGCCTTCACATGCATTTTGCTTATCCTCTTGCCGAAGCGCACCATCAACATATTTGCCGGATGTTCCAAAATTTCCGGGTCATCCGTTCCCCGTCTTTTAAAACCTGCGCTTCCGAAAAGCCGGGTCAGCATGCGCTGGTAGCCAAAGGCGTCCAGCCCGCTTCCTTCCAGGTCCCAGTGCCAGTAAAATTCGGTGGTGATGACCACGTAATCCTCCAGCATCTCGTTTTTGAAGGCCTGTTGCAACAACTCTTTCGCTATTCCTAGCCTCTGCCAGCTCCGGCTGACTTCAATGGCGCCCAGTTCCAGCAGGCGGGGATGCCTGCTCCAGCGGGTATATTTGCTGGGTCTGTGAAATAGTACGTAGCCTATGATTTCCTGCCCGTAACGGGCAATATATACAAGTCCTTCCGGGTCGGCCGCGGCAATCATTAAAGCCTCTTTCTGCCGTGCTGGGCTGCGGAAATTGCGCAGTCTCTCGTTCATGGTAAGGCTGGCCAGGTACTCCTTGCTGACAGGTCCTTCAATGAATACCAAGCCCCGGGGTGTGGTTAATTGTTTTATTTCGGTTATTTTGGCACTCGCAGTTAACATGGTCACCCACCGATCTTTCTTTGTATTTTAACCTGGTTGGTAAGGTATTACTTGTTATAAAAATATTCTGATAAAACCCTTAAAAATCCTGCCGCCGGAAAAAACTTTTTCCGGCTTTTTTAAAATCTATTACGGCACCAGGACGGTTTGCCCCCGGTTCCACCAACAACTAACTGGTGATGATACCGTATTTTTGCGCCCGGTATAAGAGGGCCGAGCGGGTAATGCCCAGCAACTGGGCGGCGCGGGTTTGGTTGCCCCCGCTTTTCTGAAGGGCCTTGATGATCAGCTCCTTTTCCACCTGTTCCAGGGAGATGCCTTCATCGGGGAAGTGGATCACCAGTTCCTTTTCATTTGGGGGCGTGTGCAGCAGTTCCTTGGGCAGGTGTTCGGGCAGTATTTCATTGCCCTGGCAAATAATGGCCGCCCGCTCAATTACGTTCTGCAGTTCCCGGATGTTTCCCGGCCAGTGGTAACTGCACAAAAGTTCCATGGCCGCCGGGGAAATTTTATTCACCAGGTACTTGGGGCGAAATCTTTCCAGGAAATGGTTGGCTAAAAGGGGGATATCCTCCTTTCTTTCCCGCAATGGCGGCAGGTGGATCTGGAACACATTCAGGCGGTAGTAGAGATCCTCCCGGAAGATCCCTTTTTCTATGGCTTCGGTCAGGTTGCGGTTTGTAGCCGCAATAATCCGCACGTCCACATGGATTGTTTCCGTACCTCCCACCCGCTCGAAGGACATTTCCTGGAGCACCCGCAAGAGCTTGGCCTGCATGGAAAGGGACATTTCGGTGATTTCATCCAGGAAAATGGTGCCTCGGTCGGCCAGTTCAAAACGACCAAGTTTGCGGGCAGTGGCCCCGGTAAAAGCCCCCTTTTCATGGCCAAAAAGTTCGCTTTCCAGTAAATGTTCGGGCAGCGCTGCGCAGTTAATGGCAATAAAGGGCCCGTCCCGGCGGGGGCTGTTCTGGTGGATGGCTACCGCGGCCACCTCTTTGCCGGTACCGCTTTCCCCGGTAATTAAGACGGTAGCATCGCTCGCGGCCACCCGATCGATCAATTTAACCACTTCCTGAATGGCTGGGCTTTTTCCCACCAATTTACTGTACCTTTTGGTTAACTCGGAGCGCAGGAAGCTAACCTCGGTGGCCAGCTGGGTGATCACCAGGTTTTGTTTGATGACCATTTTCAATTCGTCCAGGTCGAAAGGCTTGGTGATGTAATCGGCCGCGCCTATTTTCATGGCCTCAATGGCCGTCTCGATGGTGCCATGGGCGGTGAGAATGACCACGGGGATTTTGGGCTGCATTTCCCTGGCCTTGCGGAGTACATCCATTCCGTCCATCTCGGGCATTTTTAAATCCAGAATGACCAGGGAAGGTTGTTCCTCGCGGATTAATTCCAGTCCTTTTGATGGGGAGGTGGTGGATAACACATGGTAGCCCTCCTGTTGCATGGCCCGTTCCAGTGCCCAGCAAAGATGCTGTTCATCATCAATGATTAGAATTGTTGGCACCATGGTTGGCTCGCCCTCCTGTCGGATCCATTATGGGTAGAGATACGGTAAAGGTGGCCCCTTTTTCACTGGATGTCACATCAATGTTTCCGCCATGGCTGGCGACAATCTGGTGGCTGATGGACAGCCCCAGTCCGGTTCCATCTTTCCGGGTGGTGTAAAAAGGATCGAAAATCCGCGAGATGTCCTCACTGGCAATTCCCGGGCCGGTATCGCTGAACTGGATGCACACGCGGTTGTTACCAGTATAGGTTTTGATGGTTAGCCTGCCTCCGTCGGGCATGGCCTGGACGGCGTTCAGGATTAAATTGACAAATACCTGTTTAATGCGTTCTCCGTCCACTTCTATAAGCGGGATGTCCGGATCCTTTTCTACAGTCAACTGTACTTGATGTTGCCTTAGCAGGGGAGTGGTAAAGGTAAGCACTTTATCCAGCAGGGCATTTACCGACGCGGGATGGACGAAATTTTTCGTCGGTCGGCCGAAGTCCAGCAATTCCTGGATGATTCTGTTCTGCCGGTCGATTTGTTCTTTTATGATATCGGTGTATTGCTTAATATCAGGTATGCCCTTGAAATCTTGTTCCATTACCTGGATGATGGTTTTAACAACGGAAATGGGGTTGCGTAATTCATGGGCGATGCCGGTGACCAGGCGACCGAGGGCGGCCAGGCGTTCGGACCGGTGCAGTTGCTCCTCCAGCTTTTCTTTTTCAGCGATGGAGCGGGCCATGCGGTTGATGGCCCGGGCAATTTGACCGGCTTCTCCGGGAAGGTCCGGCAGCAGGTGATTCAAATCCTTCTCCAGATGGCCCAACCCCTCCTTGATTAGGTTTACAGATCTTACTAGATTGTGGACCAGAAAAAGGACCCCTCCGGTACAGGCAAAGAAAACAAACAGGGTCACGTAGCGGGAGATAAGCCGGAAGTAGCGGCTCTGGGCAAAGATGGGATGCAGGCGTTCATCTACCCACGCTACCGCCACCAGCTTCCCGTCGATAATAACGGGTGTCAGGTATTCAAAAGTTTCATCATTTAAACTGGTGGTCAGGCGGGCCAGGGGGCGCTGGCTGGCCACTACAGCCATCAAACCCGAATCAGCCTCATTCAAAATGCGTCTTTCCCTTTCCCGGCTTTCCTGGGGTGAAAGCTGGCGGTACTCGTGGAGAAAACCCTGTACGAAAATTTGTTTACTACCGGGCAAATAAAGGCCAAACCTGACACCGGGGTAGTTGGGCACCAGGGGGGCGGTGACCTCAGCAAAGCTGGCCTGCAGGTAACTGGCCTGGCTTTCGGGATCCAGGTCAACAAACTTTTCTTCCGGCAGTCTTTTATGCAGCGTTTGTTCCAGACCGGGGACGACCTGCTTGTGCAATAGAGAGCCAAGGCGTTCCTCCAGGGAGGAAATCATGGCTTCTTCACTTTTGGTGGCAAAAATAAGGTCGTAAAGAAGCAATAAAACCGGAATCAGCAGTAGCACCACGGTGATGGCCATAATTTGAAAGCGCAAACTGCGCCAGCTGACCCTGATCATGCTCCACCTCTTTCCCCGTTAACCAAAGTGATGGATAACAAACACCTGCTGTCTGAAAACAGACAACGGTCTGCTTTTTGTGGCCACTTTAACATATCCCCTTTTGCTGGCTGGTTAGTTTGTAGAACTGTCTGTTTTTGAACACGACAGGTTACTTGCCTTGGGGGCAAGACCTGTATTGTTCCGGGTCTTCCAGGCTGGTACGTAAAATGCAAGGCCAATTTATAACTTTTTTCACAAGCCTTTGCGATTATTATAACATGCCCATGTCGTTTAAGAAACATCATCCGGGTAAATACCAGGGGTTTTCTATCGGCTAGTATGTGCATGGGGTTACAAGCACAAAGCCTTCGCGGGATTGGTCAAGTGAGGTGATCAAGGGGTCATGGTGGAGAGGGATATCTTGCAGCTTTTCAACCGGCGCAAGGAAGAGTTTTTAAAAAAGATCACCCAACAGGCCAGGGAGGGCGAGGGGGAAAAGGCCGGTGTAATGCGCGAGCTCAAAAAGTTCCTGGACTGGTTCGAGTACTGGCTGCAGAGCGAAGAAGGCGTGGATATAGAACAGGTTGCTCCCGTCCCCGGGGAAAAAACCTTCGACCAATTTATAGATGAAGTGCTGGCCGAGACCAAGCGGATTCTGGCGGAACAAAACATCGAAGTGACATACACCCTGCCCGGGCAAAACCTGGGGATCAGTGAGTCCTGGAAGTGTGTAAAGGTTTTTGGCAATAACGACATTTACTACCGCATTGGCCGGACCAGGCCGCGGAAAGGGCCTTACCAGGGCCGGGAGCTATTAGTGATCGATCTGGTTATGGATGGTTATAAAAAGCAGGTTTTCCTGCCCCTTTTGGAACTGAAGGAGGAAATTGAAAGACGCCTGGGGGCCGTACTGGAGAGGGAACTGCCCAAAGTGGAGGCAACCGGCAAATACCGGCTCAAAGTAATCCTGCCCTATGAAATTGTACGCAGGGGGGAAACCTGGCTGGCGGCACGCAAGTTTGCCGACTTCGTTGCCGTAACCAAGCCGTTGATTAACAGGTTGGGCATTCAATAACAGCGGTTGGGCCCCAGGAGGTTAAGGATAGGCATTATTCAAGGGGGGAGGTGCAAAAGGGTCAACAAAAATGGGGACGTGTAGTCCCGGTAAGCAGGCCGGGTGGTTTCCGGAATTAATTCAGGATATCCGTGATTTGAGGCCATACTAAGAATGAATCCTGGAGGGATAAGACATGCTTGATTGGTTGGCTGCCTTTACAGGGGGAGGATTGGCGGCCAAAGCGACCGCAGCCGTAACCACCACTGGGGCGGCGGTAAGCACGGCTGCCGGGACCCCGGGTATACCCTGGTGGGTGTGGCCGCTGCTCCTGTTTGTTACCACTTTCGCGCTGGGTATTGTGGCTGTGCTTGGGGGTGTGGGAGGCGGTGTTTTGTTTGTTCCCATCGTGGGCAGCTTTTTTCCCTTTAACCTGGACTTTGTCCGCGGGGCGGGGTTGCTGGTGGCCCTGGCCGGGGCTCTGGCGGCAGGACCGGGCCTTTTAAAACTTAACCTGGCCAATTTGCGCCTTGCCCTGCCGGTGGCCTTAATTGCATCCACATTCAGCATGGTGGGAGCGTTTATCGGCCTGGCCCTGCCCAACGACGTGGTGCAGACCGCTCTGGGTATTACCATCGTGCTCATTGCTTTTTTGTTCGTAGTTTCAAAAAACACGGAGTTTCCCCAGGTAGGGGGAAGCGATAAGCTGGCCCGGTTTTTAAAAATAGGTGGCACCTATTACGAACGTTCTTCCGGGAAAACCGTAGACTGGTCGGTGTGGCGAACGCCACAGGGTTTCCTTTTATTTATCGCTATTGGTATTATGGCCGGTATGTTCGGCCTGGGCGCCGGGTGGGCGAACGTTCCGGTGCTGAACCTGCTCATGGGTGCACCCCTTAAGGTAGCAGTGGGCACCAGCAAGTTCCTCCTCTCCATTACCGACACTTCGGCGGCCTGGGTTTACCTGAACCAGGGGGCGGTGTTGCCTGTTATCGCCGTACCTTCCATCGTGGGTATCATGTTAGGTTCCTTCGTTGGGGTGCGGCTACTGGCCACGGCGAAGCCTAAGGCCGTGAAATACCTGGTGATCGTTTTGCTCCTGGCTGCCGGCCTGCGTTCACTGCTCAAGGGCCTGGGGATCTGGAACTAGTTGGAGGGAACTTTTGGGAGGGGTAAAAAGATGGCCAAACCACAAGCGGAAATGTTGAAAAGCCCCGCGCCGCAAGAAGCACGAGCAAAAGCGTCAGTGGCACCGCAGGTGGAGGTGGCGCCGGAACAGCTGGTTTACGCCAACGTGCTTCTCTACGGCTCCTGGCTGGGAATTGCCCTATTGCTTTTGACCAATATTATTTATCTCACCGGGCTGGTGAAGCCGTACATTGAACCGGCTATGCTTCCCCAGTACTGGGGAATGAAGGCCAGCGAATTTGTCCGGGTGGCAAACATGCCCACCGGGTGGGGCTGGTTTAAGATGCTCGGCTATAGTGACTTCCTGAACTTTATTGGCATGGCACTCCTGGCCGCGCTAACCATCATCGGGTACCTGATTTTATTGCCGGCTTACCTGTCCAAGAAGGATGTACCGTACACTTTTATAGTTCTCGCCGAAGTAGTGGTGCTCGTTCTGGCGGCTTCGGGTGTTCTGGCTGTGGGCGGGCACTAAAGGCATACTGGTGGCGTAAATCCGCGGCGGCCCTGGTATCAATGTGGCTACGGTTTGGACTACGGGGGTCGCCTCTTTTAAAGGTCGTTTTGTGAACGATACCACAATACGGGTGGGCCTAGCGAATGAAATAATTCACAAAGCCGTACAGGCAAAGGGCGGTGGGTATAATCAGGGTAAGCACGGGCAAGAGAAGTTGCCAGTGTTTAACCCGGGCATCTTTTTCCGCCCGCGAAGCGCGGGAAATTTCAATTTCCGCGAAGGGTTGGCTTAAACTTTTTTCCCACCTTCCAAAAGGTGGCAGCCCCGGATGTTGTGCCAGTAGGGAACTCTGGAGCGGTTCGTAAAGGTAGATTATATTCCGCCGGTGGTAACCGGCGGGCAGCCCGGTGGGCCGCTTTTTATTCCGGTGTTTTCTGCCGTTAAGCGGCCATGGCATTGCCCTCGCCCCCTTTATTTTTAGGTACCATCGCAAAACCAAAGACGGCGCGGGCGGCGGTTGTCCCTTAAGGAGCACGGAGCGACGGGGGACGACCGCCGCCCAAAGGTTAGGCGACAGTAACTTTTATAGGTTTTCAAAGTTCTGCGATGCATTGCTGTGGGGTAAGGCCCCGTACCCGCGTACCTGACAGAGGGTGATTAAGGTGAAGCTGAGCATGTTGACCAGGGTCGGCCCAAACATAAGCGCAGTGGTATAAAAGGAGGACAGGCCGGCCGCCCGGCTGCCCAGCAGCACTGCGGCGGAACTAAAACCCCACCAGGCAAGAAAAATGCTCTCTTCCGGGTTTTTTAGTGTGTTTCGGCGGAGATGCCATGCTTGGAGGTAGCCGACCAGATAGCCGGTACAGAGGCTTATGAGAGTACCTCCCGCCGCGGAAAAAGTGAACAGGTCGGGAAGGAAGATAATCAAGGCGAAGGCACCAACCAGATACAGGGTAAAAGATGCGGTGGCCCGGGCCTGCCGGCGGGATAAGCCAGTCAGGTACATCAAAAGCGGTTCCAGCAGGGCACGGGTATTTAATCCGAATAGACCTGCACAAAGGCCGATGGACCCACCAACCAGGCTCACCCGGCCTGCCGTGATATGTTTGGGGAAGGCGAGTCCCGGTACCGCTAAGGTGTACCTCCAGAGCAAGCTGCCCGGGGGGAGCGGGTTTTCGTCCTCAAAGCCGAACCGGTAGTAGTGGCGATAACGGCCAGCAGCGATGAGGGCGGTGATGACCAGAACGGTGCTGTAGGTAAAAACGAGGATCGCCATGCCTTCCGGCAGAGTGCTGAGCCAGAGGAGGAGTTGCTTTCCGGTTAACATAAAGGGCAAGGATAGAATGGCCACGGTCATGCCCACCCGTTTATGAGCGTGCCGGGTGATTTCAGGGCAGTATATCAACTTTAATTTGCTGGCTGCATTGAGGAGAATGCCGCTAGCTACAGCTGCGGGTAGGGGCAGGCCGGTCATGATCAGCAGGGGGACGGTAAACGACTGGTAGGCCGGACCGCCGGCGCGATATAAAAATCCTCCGGCAAAGCCGGTCAGGAAGAAAACGGCCGGGCTCATTTTATTCCTCCCCAAATATGCGGAGTGATCAAAATGTGTGCTTGTGATAACTAGCACATAACCTGTTACTGGTATAATATCATAAACCTTTTTGTCTTGCAATAGGTTGACAGGCTCAATTGTGATATAGAGCACAAAAATATTGGTGTTCCCACACGCTGCGGAAAATGTGGGGATAACCGGTTTCATTGAATTTTTACTTTTTCGGCATAAATGAAGGAATTAGACACCCGACAAAGAATCATTACCTTAATGTAGTGAATTGTGCAAACAAGAATGACCCGTTTTGTTCGAAAGGAGGGTTTTTATATAATGCTAGCGCCGTTGCCGCCTTGCAGCGCCAATTGTCCGGTTAACACCGATGTGCCGGGTTACTTGGCTGCCATAGCCCGGGGGGATTATCAAAGGGCTGCCAGGCTGATCCGGGCCAACAATACCTTTGCCTCGGTATGCGGGTGGGTTTGTCCCCATCCCTGCGAAGACCATTGCCGGCGGGGACAGGTGGATGCCCCGTTATCGGTACGGGCGTTGAAGAGGTTTGCCCTGGAAAAGGCCGGGAAAGAAAGCATTTTTCCCGAGAATCCGGCTGTGCACTCCCTTCCTTACCGGGTGGCCATAGTGGGGGCCGGTCCGGCGGGACTGACCGCAGCCTGGGACCTGGCCAGGGCCGGGTATACCGTGACGGTATTTGAACGCCAGCCCGAGGCCGGGGGACATTTATATGCTTCCCTGCCCACCTATCGCCTGCCCCGCCGGGTGGTAAGGGAGGATGTGGGCCGCATCGCCGCTGCCGGCGTAGAGATACGTACCGGGGTGGAGATTGGCAAAGATGTTTCATTAAATGACCTGCAAAAGGAATACGATGCGGTAATCCTGGCCGTGGGCCTTTCCAAAAGCCGGGGCTTAAACCTGCCGGGGTTTGATCACCCCGATGTCCTGCTGGCCCTGCCCTTCCTGCAAGGGGCCAACCTGGGCCGCCCGGTGAACATTAAAAAAAGGGTGATTGTCATTGGTGGCGGCGATGTGGCCATGGACGTGGCCCGGACCGCCTTGCGCCTGGGTGCCCGGGAGGTGCGGGTAGTTTGTCTGGAGACCAGCGACATTATGCCCGCCCACCCGTGGGAGGTGCGGGAGGCCCAGGAGGAAGGGGTAGAGCTGTGCGCCGGATGGGGACCCCTCCGGGCGGTGGTGGAGGATGGGCTTATTCAGGGTTTGCAAGTTAAAGGGGTGTTGTCGGTCTTTGACGACCGGGGTTGCTTTAACCCCACCTTTGATGAAAGCAGGCTCTCATTTGTTCCCGGCGAAATGATCATTCAGGCCATCGGGCAGTGTGCCGATCTTTCGTGCCTGGCGGGCAGCCCGGTAGCGGTAAACGAACGGGGTCAGCTGGTGGTGAACCGGGATACTCTGGAAACCAGCGTGCCCGGGGTCTTTGCCTGCGGGGAGGTGGCCTGTGGTCCCGGTCCGGCCATTGCCGCCGTGGCCAGCGGCCACCGGGTTGCCACTGCCGTGCGGGCCTATCTGGAAGGAACACCCCTCCCGGCTGGTGATGTAGCAACCATCGGTGAGTTGCCGGAACGGGTACGCACCCGCTTGCCGTCCTTTGCCAGGCAGGAAGTACCCGTACTTCCTGCTGACCAGCGCCAGCATTCCTTTGTGGTGCAGGAATTGGAGTTTCCTCCGGTGCGGGCCCTGCGGGAGGCGGAGCGCTGCCTGCGCTGTGGTTTGGGGGCGGAAGTGCTTAAGGAACGTTGCGCCGCCTGCCTTACCTGCCAGCGGGTTTGTCCCTACGGGGTGCCGGTGGTGGAAGGAAGAGCGGACATACCGGTGGAGGGTTGCCAGGGGTGTGGTATCTGTGCGGCGGCCTGTCCGGCGAAGGCTATTGTTATTAAGGGGTTGCCGGAGCAAGAAATGCATGCCTTTTTGGAAGGGGAAAAGGGGCGGGTCGGCGGAGCAACTCCCGCGACCGATCCACCGTTGGCCGTCTTTGTTTGCCAGCGGGCTTATTTCCAGGGACTGGCCCCGGAAGCTATCTCTTCCGCTCCAGGGTTGGGGCAGGTCCGTCTGGTTTCTCTGCCCACGGCTGGCGCACTGGACCCGCTGTGGTTACTTAAAGCGCTGGAAGCGGGGGCTTTAGGCGTGGCAGTGATCACCTGTGGTGAAAACAATTGCCGCCATGCCGGTGGGGCTGCCCGGGTCAAGGAGCAATTAAAGCGTTTCCAAAAGTTGCTTGGAGAATTGGGATACGAACCGTCCCGTTTACAATGGCACTGTCTGGGTGAAGGTGGGGATCCCCTGGCCTGGCTCAGTGAATTTGCCCGGGGCCTTGTACAGGCAAATAAATCCTGAATTCGCTGCCGATCCCCTCCTGACTGTTTACCTCAATCCTCCCGCCGTGGCTTTCAATAATGCGGTAGGATATGGTCAACCCCAGGCCGGTTCCGGCATCCTTGGTGGTAAAAAAGGGTGTGCTCAGCCGGGATAATATCTCCCCGGACATACCGTGGCCCGTGTCTCGTACTCCCAGCAGGATTTCATCGGATCCGGCCGGCCAGCGGGAGATGAGGGTCAGTCTTCTTACCGGCTGATCTTCCATGGCCTGCAGGGCGTTGTGAATTAAGTTCAGCAGTACCTGTTTGAGCTGGTCCGGTTGGGCCTTGATGGAGGGTAATTCCGGGGCCAGATCCGGAACCAGCTCCACCTGGGTCAAAAGACACTGGCTCTCCACCAGGGGTAACAGTTCATTGATCAGCCGGTTCAGGTCCACGTTTTCCCCGCGGGTGGAATGGGGGCGGGCCAACACGAGAAAATCACTGATGATTTCATTGGTCCGGTCGACTTCCTGGATAATTACATCCAGGTATTCTTTATTTTTTGCATCCTCCAAGCGTTCGCTCAGGAGTTGCGCAAATCCCTTGATGGAAGTAAGGGGATTGCGCAGTTCATGGGCCATGCCGGCAGCCATCTGGCCAACTACCGCCAGCTTTTCCTGGTTATGCTGCAGTTCCTGCTGGCGGTGCAGTTCTGTAATATCATTGAAGACGGTGACTGCGCCGCTGACCCGTCCGTACCTGTCCCGCAGGACATCGGAACGGACCAGCAGGCAGAAATCCTTATCATTGACTTTATAGTGGACCTCCAGGGGACCCACTGCTTCACCTTTTTCCAGAGCCCGAACGGTAACCAGTTCTTTTCTATCCAAATTAGGAAAGAGCTCCCAGACGAATTTACCTGTTATGCTGGATGCTGACTGTCCCGTAACCCGTTCAGTCTCATGGTTGGTGATGAGTATCCTTCCGGTAGAGTCAACAACAACCACTCCCCCTACCATTTGCTGCAAAATTGTATCAAAGGTTTGCTTTAATAGATCATATTCTACTTGGGTATTGATGTTCTGGAAGTAAATAACGGTACCCTCCCGGTTATTTCCCCGCATGATAGGTTTCGTTTCCATGGTCAGGTGGATCTCTTCGCCGTTTTTGCCGGTAATCTCAATTTTCCGGCACAGCAGGAAGGTTTCAGGATCCTCACCCGGGGGACAGCTGGTTGTCTTTCCTTCCTGGAGCCATTGTAGCAATTCCGTTAATTTTTTTCCCACCACTTCTTCCCGGGTGTATCCCACCAGCTGTTCCCATGCTCCGTTGATGTAGCTTATGTTTAGTTCAGTGTCCACGATCATGATAGCCATGGGGAAGGTGTCAAGTATACTGTTAAGAGTGTATTGTTCTGCTTTGGAATAGGGTCGGGATTGGTGTGACAAGCGGCGTTTGTATATACCGAGGGGCAGGAGCATCGCTATAAAAAGCAATAGAGTATGGCCCAGTACCGTACTGGTAACAAGTGCCTTGTTGGCAGTATACTGCATGGAAACAATTTTATATAGGAGGGAGATCAAAGAGTAGGTTAAATAAAATAAACCAGCTAAAAGGGCTGCTTTCAGGGCCGGGAGCCAGTTCTGCGCAAACAACCTGCATTCACCCTTTGCTCACAGCTTTCAAAGGACTAATTTATTCAACGTTTAGTATCATTTTCCTGCCCCTGGTGTCAAACTTTTCCTGAAAAACATCGAAGGTTTTATTTTTTTCTCCGCTCATGGTATAAAAGATTATGGCCATTCTAATTAACCAGCGGAGGTGGGATGTTGAAGTTGAACAGGACGCGGAAACAGATCTTGCGTGCTCTGATGGCAAAACCAAGCACTTTCTGGGAACTCATCAAGGAACAGGACGGGCACCTGGCTCATTTTACGCAGGTAATG
This sequence comes from Desulfofundulus thermosubterraneus DSM 16057, assembly GCF_900142025.1. Lineage (GTDB taxonomy): Bacteria > Bacillota > Desulfotomaculia > Desulfotomaculales > Desulfovirgulaceae > Desulfofundulus > Desulfofundulus thermosubterraneus. Next base: position 27,009 of record NZ_FQZM01000004.1, read on the forward strand.
GAAGAAATGCTTGCCCTGGGTTTGGCCCGTTGTGAAGGCAGTTATATTTATCTCACCGGTAAAGGGAAAAAGGAGGCCCGGGACCAGGGCCTGTCCCCTTTACAACCGCTGACCTGCCCCACTTGTGGCGGGAAAACCGTTACTTTGCAAGGCATTTTTCCCCGGGTGCTTAAAGAGTTTGAGGAAATTGCCCGGCAAAGGCCGCCGGCCATTGTCGAATTTGATCAGGGGTATGTGGACACAATGAGTACAGTAGCCCGGGTGGCCATCATGTACCAGCGGGGTGACCTGGAAAACCAGGATATCCTGCTTATAGGGGATGACGATTTGACCAGCATTGCCATAGCCCTTACCGGTATGGCCAGGCACATCACTGTTTTAGAGGTGGATGACCGGCTGGTAGAGTTTATTGATCTCCAGGCCCGTAAAAAGGGCTGGACCAATCTTTCCGTATACAGGTATGATGTGCGCCATCCTCTCCCCCGGGAGTTTCAGGGCCGGTATGATACTTTTTTGATTGATCCGGTAGAAACGCTGCCGGGTATCCGCCTGTTTTTGTCCCGCTGCGCCATGTCTTTACGGGGAAAGGGTAGTGCCGGCTATTTCGGTTTGACCCACCTGGAGGCTTCCCGGGACAAATGGTATTTCATTCAGAAGCTGATCCTGGACATGAATTTTGTGATTACAGACATAATCCATAATTTCCAGGAATACGAACTGGAAAGGGAAGGTTTTGTGAGCAAAAACTATCCACTTGTCCAAAGAGCTTTCGGCCCGTTGCCTGTACCGGACACCAACTGGTATACATCTAACTTTTTCCGCCTGGAAGCAGTAGCTAAGCCGCGGGTTCCGGAACAAGAAAATATCCCCGCCGGGCGCGAGTTATATTTCGACGACGAAGCTTACGCTACTCTACCCTAGTGCTCTACTTGCATGCGCGGTTGGTTTGTGTTAGAATACATCCTGGTGCGAATTACACACGCCGCCAGACTTCTACAGGGGTGCCCCGCGAGGGGTTTTGTGGAAGGATGAAGGTGGCGGAGGAGTCAAAACCAGCAGGGGAGGAGGTGTTAGGGTGGCCATTATTTCCATGAAGCAGCTCCTGGAGGCTGGGGTGCACTTCGGGCACCAGACCCGGCGGTGGAATCCCAAAATGGCTCCGTACATTTTTACGGACCGGAACGGTATTTATATTATTGACTTGCAAAAAACCGTTCGCAAGATAGAAGAGGCCTACAACTTCGTGCGTAACCTGGCTGCCGAGGGTGGAACCATTCTCTTTGTGGGCACTAAAAAGCAGGCGCAGGAGTCGGTGAAGGAAGAAGCCGAACGGTGCGGGATGTTTTACGTGAACCAGCGCTGGTTGGGCGGTATGCTGACCAACTTCCAGACCATTCGCCGGCGTATCGAGCGCCTGCATGAACTGGAGCGCATGGAAGCCGACGGGACTCTGGCCGTGTTGCCGAAGAAGGAAGTGGCTGAACTCATGCATGAAAAGGAAAGGCTACAAAAGTTTCTCGGCGGTATTAAGCATATGCGCAAATTGCCCGATGCCCTTTTTGTCATTGATCCCCGCAAGGAGCGCATTGCGGTGGCCGAGGCCCGGAAGCTCAAGATACCTATTGTGGCCATTGTGGATACCAACTGCGATCCCGACGAGATCGACTACGTGATTCCCGGCAACGACGATGCCATCAGGGCGGTGCGCCTGCTTACCAGTAAAATTGCCGATGCTGTTCTGGAAGGACGGCAAGGTGAACAAGTTGCGGTAGCGGCGCAATAAAGGGTGGAGTTTTGGTGGGGGCCCCGCAGGAAATAATTGCTTACGGGGAACCCCTGCTTTTTTCTATGGTCTTTTGTTTGGTATGCTTACATAATGGACATAATACCATGAAGGAAAAACCTGGTATAAGGGAGGAGATTAACCAATGGCTGAAATAACTGCGGCCATGGTCAAAGAATTGCGTGAACGTACCGGGGCCGGCATGATGGACTGCAAAAAGGCCCTTATGGAAACTAACGGGGACATGGAAAAGGCCGTGGACTTTTTACGGGAAAAAGGTCTGGCTGCCGCAGCCAAGAAAGCCGGCCGGATTGCTGCCGAGGGTGTGGTGGATGCCTACATCCACGGCGGGGGGCGCATTGGTGTTTTGGTGGAGGTAAACTGTGAAACCGACTTTGTGGCCAAGACCGATGAATTCCGCCTGTTCGTGCGGGATATCGCCATGCAGGTGGCTGCGGCCCGGCCGGAGTACGTGCGGCGCGAAGATGTCCCGGAACATGTGATTGCCCGGGAAAAGGAAGTTCTGGCGGCCCAGGCAGCTAATGAAGGAAAACCCGAGAAAGTGATCGAAAAAATCGTGCAGGGGCGACTGGATAAATTCTTTAAAGAGGTTTGTCTCCTTGAGCAGCCATTTATTAAAAATCCCGATATTACCGTCCAGGAGCTTTTAAACGAGAAAATTGCCAAAATAGGGGAAAACATTGTCATTCGCCGTTTTACCCGTTATGAACTTGGTGAGGGCCTGGCCAAACGGCAGGACGATTTTGCGGAGCAGGTTGCGGCTATGACCAAGGTTTAAGGTCTAAAATTCCCGCCCCTGGAAAGAGGATTTTACCTGGCACTGTAGAAATAAAACTGGGGAAAGTGGAGGTTCGACCAGTGGCTCAAGCACCCAGGTACAAGCGTGTGGTTTTGAAACTGAGCGGAGAGGCCCTGGCCGGCAACCAGGGTTACGGCATAGACCCCGATGTGGTCAAATCCATTGCCAGTCAGATTGATGAACTTGTCCGGATGGGTGTGCAGGTGGCTGTTGTGGTCGGCGGTGGGAACATCTGGCGCGGTGTGGCCGGCAGCGCCAAGGGGATGGACCGGGCTACCGCCGATTACATGGGTATGCTGGCCACGGTAATCAATTCACTGGCTTTGCAGGATGCCCTGGAGAAGCAGGGAGTGAATACCCGCGTCCAGACGGCCATCGAGATGCGGGAGGTAGCCGAACCCTACATTCGCCGGCGGGCCATAAGGCACCTGGAAAAGGGGCGGGTGGTCATCTTTGCGGCAGGAACCGGGAACCCCTATTTTTCCACGGATACTACCGCTGCTTTAAGGGCGGCTGAAATAGAAGCGGACGTTATTTTGATGGCCAAAAGGGTCAATGGCGTTTATGATTCCGATCCCTTGAAGAACCCCAATGCCCGGCGCTACGAGCGGCTCACATATATTGAGCTCCTCAACAAAGGGCTGGCCGTAATGGATGCCACAGCCACTTCATTATGTATGGATAACCGCATCCCCCTGGTGGTGTTTAACCTGAACCAGGAGGGAAATATTAAGCGGGCGGTGCTGGGAGAAAACGTTGGTACCTATGTCGGGGGTGAATATGTTGGTTAACGCCAAAATTGCCGAGGCTGAAAGCCATATGAAGAAAACCGTGGAACTGGTCAAAAAGGAATTTGCGTCCTTGAGAGCCGGCCGTGCCACTCCTGCCCTTCTGGATAAGGTGCTGGTTTCCTATTATGGTACCCCTACCCCGATCAACCAGCTGGCCACCATTTCTGTGCCGGAACCACGTCTTCTGGTGATTCAGCCCTGGGATAAGACCATTTTACCGGAAATTGAACGGGCTATTTTGAAGTCCGACCTGGGGATTACACCCACCAGTGACGGTACAGTCATTCGCCTGGCCATTCCCCAGCTAACCCAGGAACGCCGGGCCGAACTGGTGAAGGTAGTCAAGAAGAAAGCGGAAGAGGGTCGGGTGGCCATTCGCAATATTCGCCGTGAACTTAACGATAAAGTCAAGCAGCAACAAAAAAACGGTGAGATTTCCGAAGACGAATTGCGCCGTACCCAGGACGAGATTCAAAAACTTACGGATAAGTATATTAAGGAAATCGATCAACTGGTAAGCACCAAGGAACAGGAGATTATGCAGGTCTAACGGTCATGGTCAAGGGGGAGCAAATACCGGATGTGCTGGCTCTGGAGGTAGAAGAAGCGCTTTCTTTATGCGACTTGCTGGGCTGGCAGGTTCAGGTGCAGACAACAGCTCCTCCCCGGGGGAATCCCCAGGGGCCACAGCGTGTTGTTCGCTTTACCGTCATCGCCCCCAAGAAAGGTGTGTTGACGGTGGCGCGGGAAGAAACGGGAAAGGAGGTGTAATCCTTGGCCTATCGCATTACCGAGGAATGTCTGGCCTGCGGGACCTGTCTTGAGTCCTGCCCGAACGAAGCCATTATTGAGGGCGAGACTTACAGAATTGACCCCGACAAATGTGAGAATTGCGGCACTTGTATTGAGGCCTGTCCTACCGGAGCCATTATCGAAGAGTAATGGATGAAACCCCCTCTTCCGGAGGGGGTTGTTTTAGTAAGTATAAATAATAATATGGTAATGTCTTTTCAGTTAGGTAAGAGGGGGAGGGCCCTTTGCTGAAAAACCTGGTGCGCGTTTTACGGCGCGGTGGGAAAAGGAATCCTTCTGCGGAAGAAGAAAAGCTATTAGCGCAGCTGGACTTAAACCGTCTGCCTCGTCATGTAGCCATTATTATGGATGGCAACGGCCGTTGGGCACAAAAAAGGGGTTTACCCAGAACCTACGGCCATCGGGCCGGGGTAGAGTCTTTACGGGACACGGTGCGTACCTGTGCCGAGTTGGGCATCAGATACCTTACCGTTTACGCCTTTTCCACGGAAAACTGGAAGCGCCCCAGGGATGAAGTGGATGTGTTGATGAATTTGCTGGTGGAATACCTGCATAAGGAAATAGAAGAGTTATGCTCCAATAATATCCGCCTTCATCCCATTGGCCGCATTCAGGAATTGCCTTCCCACGCCCGAAAGGCCCTGGACATGGCCGTCTCCCGCACCAGGAACAACCAGAAGATGGTCCTCAACCTGGCCCTGAATTACGGTGGGCGGATCGAGCTGGTGGATGCCGTGCGGACCATTGTAACGGAAGCGCTGGCCGGGAAACTTACCCCGGAACAAATTGACGAATCCACCATTTCCAGCCACCTCTATACCGCCGGTCAGCCGGACCCAGACCTGTTGATCCGGCCTTCCGGTGATTACCGGGTAAGCAACTTTCTACTGTGGCAGCTTTCTTACACCGAATTCTGGATGACCACCGTGATGTGGCCCGATTTTCGACGGGTGCACCTTTTGCAGGCCCTTGTGGATTTTCAGCGACGGGAGCGGCGCTTCGGCGGCCTGATTAGAGGTGAACAAAGGTGCTCAGGCACAGAATTTTGAGTGCACTGGTGGGTATCCCCCTCTTCATTGCCGCTGTCTGGCACGGGAACCTGCCCCTTCTGGTGTTCACCGGATTGCTGATGGTGCTGGCTGCTGTAGAAATGGTTGCTTTGTTTCAGCGCGTAAATTTATATCCACCCCACGGGCTGGCTGTTTTGGGGAGTCTTTTCCTGCTTGGCAGCGCATATCTATACAAGGACGCGGGCCTGGGGGGAGCAGTGGCACTGATACTGTTTTTCATTCTGGTCTTCATGGTGCTTCTTTATCCGGCCTTTTCCCCGGTGGAAGGTGCCGTGACCCTGCTGGCAACCCTTTATATCGGTTTGTTCGTTTATATTTATCTTCTTCGCTTGTTACCCGATGGCTGGATATGGTTGACTTTCACGCTGGTGGGCACCTGGTCCAGTGATACCGTTGCCTATTTTGCAGGAAAAAGGTGGGGCCGGCGCCAGCTGGCGCCGGCTTTAAGCCCGGGCAAAACCGTGGAGGGGGCGGTGGGAGGTTTGGCGGGCAGCCTGCTAGCGGCAGTGGCTTTTATGATCATTTATCCTTTTCTTCCCCGCGGTCCCCTGCTTCTTTTGGGGCTGCTTTTAGGGTTGGCGGCAATGGTAGGGGATTTGGTGGAGTCGGCTTTTAAGCGCCAGGCGGGGGTAAAGGATGCCGGGGATATTATTCCCGGCCACGGGGGTATTCTCGATCGTTTTGACAGTATGCTCTTTACTGCCCCATTAGTATACTACTATGTGGGTAGGTTTATAATAAGCTGAGGTGACGCGGGTGCCCGGGTCTTTGCGGGTAGCTATACTGATTACTACTGTTTTACTTTTTTATCTGGCCTGGAAATACGTTGTTCCGGAGTTGCTGGTCATTTTAAATTTCCTATTGACCGTGCTTACCCCCTTTATTTTGGCGGTAATTATTGCCGTACTCATTGAACCTGTGGTACGCTTTCTACATCAGGTTTGTCGCATCAACCGTTCACTGGCCGTGGGCCTGTCCATGCTGGTGGTTATCGGCGGGGCGGGGGCTTTGTTAACCCTGCTGGTATTGCGCCTGGCGGTGGAGCTTTCCGAGTTGTCGGTGCGCCTTCCCCAGTACATGGGACCTTTACAGGCGGAGATCAACCGGCTGGTGGAGAAGGGTAAAATCTTTTATTTTCAACTGCCGCCGCTGGTTACCGAGCGCATTCAAGAAAATATGGGCACCTTCACCGGCTGGCTTTCCCATGTGGCTGGTTCTTTGGCCGGTTCCCTGCTACATTTCATAACTTCCCTTCCCAACGCGCTGGTGACCATTATCGTCGCCCTTATTGCCACCTATTTCTTCAGCCGGGATTACCAGTTGATCATAAAACTCTGGCTGGAGACAGCCCCGGAGCCCTGGGGCCAAAGGGTGGTGGAGGTAGGCCGGCGGGTTGTGGGGGCTTCCTTCGGTTATTTGCGCGCCCAATCTTTTTTGGTGACCCTGACGACCATTCAGAGCATTGTAGGGCTTTATATAATTGGGGCCAAATATTCCCTGACTGCTGGTCTACTGATTGGACTTTTTGATATCATTCCTGTACTGGGACCGGCAACCATATATATACCGTGGGCCATCTGGTCCTTTTTCACCGGTCAAATTGCCTTTGGGGTTAAGCTGGTGGTGCTTTACCTGCTGGTCTGGGGGGTGAGGGAAGTCCTGCAGGCCCGTGTGGTGGCGGCCAGCCTGGGCCTGCATCCCCTGGCCGTTCTGGTGGCCATGTATGTGGGGCTGAAGGCCATTGGCGTGGTGGGCTTGGTGCTGGGACCCTTGACCCTCATCGCCCTGCAGGCCGCTTTGGGTACCATCAAGCCCGTGAATCACAGGTAGGAGACGGATATTAACATGAGAGAGATTGTCATCCTCGGCAGTACCGGTTCCATTGGCCGGCAGGCCCTGGACGTGATCAGGCGGTTCCCTGGTGAATTGCGTGTGGCCGGCCTGGCCGCCGGAAGCAACTGGCCCCTTATGGCCGAACAGATCCGGGAATTCCGCCCCCGGGTGGTTGCCCTGGCCCGGGAGGAAGCAGCCCGGGAACTGGCCCAAAACCTCCCCCCTGAGGAATTGCCCGATATTTTTTGGGGTCCCGGGGGTCTGGTGACCGTGGCGACCGCTGCTGATAGCGGGGTGGTTTTGAACGCCCTCACAGGGACCGTGGGGCTGGGCCCCACGGTGGCGGCGCTGGAAAAGGGGCTGGATATTGCCCTGGCCAACAAGGAAACCCTGGTGGTCGCTGGTGAGCTGGTCATGAAGCTTGCCCGCGAAAAGGGAGCCCGTATTTTACCGGTGGACAGCGAGCATTCGGCCATCTGGCAATGTCTTGCGGGCCAGCCCCGGAACAGAGTGGGGAAAATCATACTTACGGCCTCGGGAGGGCCCTTCCGCAAAGAACCCGCGGATCTTTCCCGGGTCACGGTAGACGAGGCTCTGGCTCACCCCAACTGGCGGATGGGAAAGAAGATTACCATAGATTCAGCTACCCTGATGAATAAGGGGCTAGAAGTCCTGGAAGCGCACTGGCTTTTTGCCGTGCATTATGATCAAATAGAAGTGGTGGTCCATCCTCAGAGCATTATCCACTCGATGGTGGAATTTGTCGACGGCTCGGTCATAGCTCAGCTGAGCCTGCCGGACATGCGCCTGCCCATCCAGTACGCCCTTTCTTACCCTGACCGCTGGCCCGGTGAATTGCCCCGGGTGGACTGGTTTGCTTTAGGCGAACTCACCTTTGAACCGCCGGACACCAATCGCTTTCCCTGTCTCGCCTTGGCCTACGCCGCCGGCCGCACCGGCGGGACCATGCCGGCAGTGCTTAATGCCGCCAATGAGGTTGCCGTTGATGCTTTCCTGGCCGGAGAAATTGATTTCACCACCATACCCCGGCTTGTGGCCGGGGTCATGGAGGAGCACGCGGTCATTTACGAGCCTACTTTAGATGAGATTCTGGCCGCAGACCAGTGGGCCCGCCGGGCAGCGCGGGAAAAAGCAAGAGGGTGATGGTAATGCAGACATTGTGGGCCTCCATTCTGGTTTTCGGATTGCTAATTATTTTTCACGAGCTGGGTCACTTCATTGCCGCCAAGCGAGTGGGCATCAAGGTTCACGAGTTCAGCGTGGGACTTGGCCCCAAGCTTTTAAGCATCCCCCGGGGGGAAACTGCTTACAACCTGCGCCTGTTCCCCCTGGGCGGTTTTGTGCGCATGGCCGGGATGGATCCGGCGGAGGAAGTGGAGGACGAGGAAAAGAGTTACCAGAACAAGACCGTGGGCCAGCGGGCTGCCGTGATTGCGGCCGGTCCGTTGATGAATTTCCTTCTGGCTGCCCTTTTGTTGACGGTTATCTTCATGGTTCAGGGCTTTCCAACCCCTACCACCACCATCGGCAAACTGGTTCCTGGCCAACCTGCCGAAAATGCCGGCTTAAAACCCGGCGATCAGATCATTGCCATTAACGACCGGCCAGTAACGCGCTGGGAGGACGTAACTAGTCTGGTAAATGCTCATCCCGGGCAGCCCATTACCGTAACGGTGTTGCGGGATGGAGGGAAGGAAAAGTTTAAGCTGGTCACGGCCGTAAATGCCGAGGGCCGGGGTATGATCGGCATATACCCCCGCCAGGAGATGCGCCCCCTGGGCCCCTTTGCGGCCCTATACCGGGGAATGGAGTATACGTTACGCCTCAGCGGGTTGATCCTGGAGTTTGTCGGCAGGATGATTGTCGGTCAGGCACCGGCCGAGGTGGGCGGGCCGGTGCGCATTGTCCAGGAAATTCATACCGCCGTCCAGCTGGGGTTCTTTTACCTCCTGCAGCTGGCCGCCTTTTTAAGCATCAACCTGGGCCTGTTCAACCTTTTGCCCATTCCCGCCCTGGATGGCAGCAGGCTTCTTTTTCTGGCCCTGGAAGGGTTGAGGGGGCGGCCGGTGGATCCCACCAAGGAAAATTTTGTCCACCTGGTGGGGTTTGGCCTGTTGCTGCTCCTGATCATGGTCATCACGTATAAAGATATATTGGGATTGCTCTAACGGGGGGAAGTCCGTGCGACGAAGATACACCCGCCCCATCAATCTCGGTGATGTACAGGTAGGAGGAGGGGCGCCCGTTTCGGTGCAGTCCATGACTAACACCGATACCCGGGATGTCCGGGCCACCCTGGACCAGATCCACAGGCTGGTCCAGGCGGGCTGTGAAATAGTGCGGGTGGCCGTTCCCGACCTGCAGGCTGCCCGGGCACTAAAAGAAATCAAGGCCGGGTGCCCTATCCCACTGGTGGCCGATATTCATTTTGACTACCGCCTGGCCCTGGCAGCCCTTGAGAGCGGTGTGGACGGCCTGCGGATTAACCCGGGCAATATCGGGGGCCGGGAACGGGTGGCGGCCGTGGTGGATGCCGCCCGGAAAAGAAGGGTTCCCATCCGCATTGGAGTCAATGCCGGGTCCCTGGAAAAGGATCTGCTGGCCGAGCACGGTGGGCCAACTCCACGGGCCATGGTGGAGAGTGCCCTGCGGCATATCCGGTTGCTGGAAGAAATGGAGTACCGGGAGATCAAGGTTTCCTTAAAGGCATCCAATGTGCCGGTGATGCTTGAGGCCTACCGCTTGCTGGCGCGGGAAGTGGATTATCCCTTTCATGTGGGCGTAACCGAGGCGGGAACCGTCCGCTCCGGAACAATCAAATCGGCCGTGGGCATCGGGGCGCTGCTGGCCCAGGGAATTGGTGACACCATCCGGGTGTCCCTTACGGGGGATCCAGTGGAGGAGGTGCGGGTGGGCTATGAAATTTTAAAGGCCCTGGGCCTGCGCCGGCGGGGAATCGAGCTCATTTCCTGCCCCACCTGCGGGCGAACTTGTATTGATCTCGAACGTATTGCCCTGGAGGTCGAGGAGCGTCTTTCCTGGGTGGACAAACCTTTAAAGGTGGCCGTTATGGGCTGTGCGGTTAACGGCCCCGGGGAAGCCAGCCACGCCGACGTGGGCATTGCCGGGGGGAAGGGGCTTGGGATTCTCTTCCGGGGCGGCCGCATTGTGGGACGTGTTCCTGAAAAAGACTTGGTAGACGCCCTGGTACGGGAAGTGGAAAACATTCTATCGGAGAAATGAGAGTAAGGGGGACTTACATAAGTGCGTGTCAGTCAGTTGTTTTTGCCTACTTTAAGGGAAGTACCGGCTGAAGCAGAGGTGGTGAGCCACCAGTTATTGCTGCGGGCCGGATTCATCCGCAAGGCGGCGGCGGGGGTGTATACCTTTTTGCCCCTGGCCTGGCGGGTAATTAAAAAGATAGAGCAAATTATCCGGGAAGAGATGGATCGCCAGGGCGGCCAGGAAATTATGATGCCCATCATCCAACCGGCGGAACTCTGGCAGGAGTCAGGCCGCTGGGACGTCTACGGCCCGGAACTATTCCGGTTGAAGGACCGGCACGGGCGGGATTTTTGCCTCGGTCCCACCCATGAAGAAATTGTAACGGCCCTGGTACGGCAGGAAGTAAACTCCTACCGCCAGCTGCCCCAGCTGCTTTACCAGATCCAGAACAAATACCGGGATGAGCGGCGTCCCCGTTTCGGCCTGTTACGGGGACGGGAATTTATAATGAAGGATCTCTATTCCTTCGACCGGGATGAAGCCGGCCTGGAAATAAGCTATCAAAAAATGTACGAGGCCTATACCCGGGTGTTCACCCGCTGCGGGTTAAAGTTTCGCCCGGTGGAGGCCGATTCAGGCGCCATTGGCGGCAATGATACCCACGAATTTATGGTGCTGGCCGATTCCGGGGAGGCTTTGGTAGTCTTTTGCCCCGATGAGTCATGTGGTTATGCGGCCAATGTGGAGCGGGCGATTTCGCCGGTGCAGGGTGGCGTTGCGCGTGAGGAAACACCGCAACCCCTTAAGACGATGGACACTCCCGGTATGCACACGGTGGAACAAGTTACCGGTTACCTGGGAGTGGATGCCCGCCGCCTGATCAAAACCATCCTTTACCAGACCGAAAAGGGAGTGGTGGCTGCCCTGGTACGGGGTGACCGGGAAGTAAACGAGGTTAAGCTGCAAAAGGTCCTGGACGTGCTGCGCCTGGAGCTGGCTAATGCGGCCACCGTGAAAAGGATCACCGGGGCTGCGGTGGGTTATGCCGGCCCGGTGGGCCTGCAAGATGTCTGGCTGGTAGCCGATGAGGAGGTCATGTTGCTGGTCAATGCCGTTACCGGGGCCAACCGGGATGATGCGCACCTGGCCAATGTAAATCCGGGACGCGATTTTACTCCCCAGGTGGTGGCGGATATACGTAAGGTGCGGGCCGGGGATCCCTGCCCCAAATGCGGCGCACCCCTCAAGGAAACCCGCGGTATTGAGGTAGGACAAATTTTCAAGCTGGGAGACAAATACAGCCGCGTTTTGGGAGCCACCTACCTGGATGAGCACGGCCAGAGCCGGACCATGATCATGGGGTGTTACGGCATTGGCGTAACCAGGACCATGGCTGCGGCGGTGGAGCAAAACCACGATGAAAACGGGATTATCTGGCCGGTGTCCATCGCTCCCTTCCATGTAGTGGTGGTTCCGGTGAACCACAGGGATGAACAGCAAATGGGTCTGGCCGAAGAGGTTTACCGGGAGCTGGAGGCCAACGGGATAGAAGTGGTCCTGGACGACCGTCCTGAACGGGTGGGGGTAAAGTTCAAGGATGCGGATCTGGTGGGTTACCCCATGCGTATTACTGTGGGCAACCAGGCTGTCCAAACAGGGGAGCTGGAGGTGCGCTACCGGGCTAGCGGGGAAACCCGGCTGGTGCCGCGGGAGCGGATTACCGGTCATGTCCGAGAGTTTATTGCTCAGGCTTAGAGGGGATGGTTATGACTATCCTTGAACGGGTGGTCATTTTATCGGTAACGGCCGGCACGGGTCATATGCGGGCGGCTCATGCCTTAAGAGAGGCCATTCAACAAAGCAATCCGGCCGCAGAAGTAATTGTCCTGGACACCTTCCGGTATACCAGCCCTTTTTTAGAAAAGGTGATTTTGGGCACCTACATGGAAATGCTCAAAATTACCCCGGTGGTTTATGGCTACCTTTACCGTCAGGCAGAGCGGGATCAACCCTTTTCAGGATTTGCCAAGCAGGAATTCAACCGCATCCTGAACATATTAACCGCCCCTAAACTGGTTGAGTTTTTGAAGCAAACCCGTCCCCAGCTGGTGGTTTGTACCCACCCTTTTCCCGTGGGCATTCTGGACCGGCTGAAAAGCCAGGGCCTTTTTCGGATTCCGGTAATGGTCACCATTACCGATTTTACCGTTCATTCCTTCTGGATCTTTCCCGGAGTGGATGCCTACGTGGTGGCCAGTGAAGACTTGCGGGAACCCCTTGCAGAGTTTGGCACCCCCCTGGAGCGGGTGTACGCAACAGGGATCCCCATCGATCCTGCCTTTGCCCGGCCGGTGGATCGCTTGAGCATCCAGCAGAAGCTTAACCTGGATCCGTACCTCCCCACCGTGCTGGTCATGGGAGGCGGTCTGGGTTTGGGCCCCCTGGCCGAAGCGGTGCAATGCCTGGGCAACGGTTCCGTGCCCTGCCAGTTGCTGGTAGTTGCTGGACGCAATGAACAGCTGCGGCAACGGCTGTTGCGGCTCGCCGAATCCAACTGCCACCCCACCAGGGTTTTTGGGTTTATCGAGAATATCCACGAACTTATGTCTGTGGCCCATATCATGGTGGGTAAAGCCGGAGGATTAAGTTGTGCCGAAGCCCTGGCCAAAGGCTTACCCATATTTATTGTGGATCCCCTGCCGGGTCAGGAGGAGCGCAATACCGAATATCTCTGCCGAGCCGGTGCCGCGGTACGGGTGAACAGGGTTCAGGACCTGGGCCGGGAGATTCTGTCCTGTCTTTTAGATAAGAGGCGTCTTTGGGATATGTCGGCGGCGGCTACGCGTCTTGGTAAGCCCCATGCCGCCCGGGAGGCAGTGGAATTAATGCAAAGGATCTTACAACAGGATCTCCTGGCCGCGGCAAGGGATTAGACACCCATGACGCTTTCAGTGCCACCAGCAAGCAGGATGAAAATGGCTGCCGTTTTGCACGAAGCGACCCAGCTACCATCGGCACCGAAATGTAGCATTAGAAAAGGTAACTTACTGAAATGGCAAAAAGATGACAGTAAAGTACAAATGCCATGCCGCCTTTGCAGCGCCGCTAGTCCGGTCCGAAGCGAGTATGGCAGCGGCATCGATTTATTTCAGGTAATGCAGACTTTTTCTGATGCCGCTGCGGCGAGGATTATTAGCTTTTGCGATAAAAACCATTTTGTCAGCGCGGAGCACCGGAGCGAGCGTGGACAACGCGGCACCATAGCTGGGTTATTGAACATTTACCAGGGGCGAGCGCGTGCAAACGGCAGGCAAGTGCTATTTTTCAGAACAGTAGTGGTGTGTTGAAGGTGGCGGGGGGATAGATTATGTTAACGGAAAAGGAAATTATCTTGCGGTTGGTGCTGGCGGTCGTCCTGGGGGGAATGATCGGCCTGGAACGGGAAAGGCTGTACGTCTCCATCCGTACCTATTCGGCGGGCTTTCGTACCCATATTCTGGTTTGTGTGGGGTCGGCTCTGGCCATGGTGGTATCGGAGGGCCTTCATTTCCAGTTTAAGGGTGATGCGGCCCGGGTGGCCGCCCAGGTAGTTAGCGGCATTGGTTTTCTTGGTGCCGGAGCCATCCTGCGGGAAGGCCCCCTGGTGCGCGGGCTGACCACTGCTGCCAGTTTGTGGGTGGTGGCCTGTGTCGGCCTGGCGGCAGGGGGCGGGTTTTACCTGGCGGCTACCCTGGGTACTGTCCTGGTTCTATTCGCCCTGGTTATTCTGGGGGCCATTGAGGATTATGTGCGCAAAAAACGCCAGGAAGACGTATTGAATCTTGTGGTGACCAGCGACCCCGAAGATTTTCAGAAGGTGGGGGCCCTGCTGGATGAATTTGGCCTCATAGTTAAAAATATTGAAATCGAAAAAATGGGCGATGGAGATCGCCAGTTATTGGAAATCACCGTCCAGTTCCGCCCCCATGTCAACCGCGTTTTGATCCTGAACAAGCTGGCCTCTTTGCCCGGGGTGTACCGGGTCGAACACCGGCACAGTTAAAACCCTTGCCAGCCGTTGTTTTCTGTGGTATACTTTGATTTGGTTTACGTTCCGTTGCCTTTTGTCAGTAACAGGAGTGGGTAACACCCACTCTTTCGTCTTATAATATACAGACACAACTATAATCAATTAAGAGGAGGATACGGCCGTGGTTAGAAACAAGGTCGTGGCCGCAGTGGAGGAACTGGCCACTCCGCTGGTGACCGGCTTGGGGTTAGAGCTGGTCGGCGTGGAATATGTGAAGGAGGGGGGGCGTTGGTACCTGCGCATTTTCATTGATAAGCCCGGGGGAGTGACGCTGGATGACTGCCAGGCAGTGTCGGAAAGCCTGGATCCCCTCTTGGATGAGGCAGATCCCATACCCCATTCCTATCACCTGGAAGTTTCTTCTCCCGGCATCGAGCGGCCATTAAAGAAGCCTGCCGATTTTGAGCGTTTCTCGGGGCACCGGGTGCAGCTCACCACCTTCACCCCCCAGGATGGACAAAGAAAGTTCACCGGCCGCCTGGAGGGTTTAGAGGACCAGATGGTGGTCCTTATCCTTGATGACGGGCAGGAACGGCGTATCCCCTTTTCCGAGGTGGCAACGGCACGGCTAAAGGCAAGTTGGCTCTAGGAGGCAGGCGAGATGAATACCGAAATTTTGACAGCCGTAAAGGAATTGGAAAAAGAAAAAGGCATTTCGGCCGAGATCCTTTTCGAGGCCCTTGAGGCAGCCCTGCTTTCCGCGTACCGGCGCAACTTCGGTTCCCTGCAAAATGCCCGGGTAATTGTTGACCGCCAGACAGGGGATTTCAAGGTTTATTCCCAGCGTACGGTGGTGGAGGAAGTGACCGATCCCCGGCTGGAGATTTCCCTTGAGGAGGCCCGGAAAATCGATCCCCGCTACCAGGTGGGGGATGTGATTGAAAAAGAGGTTACGCCCCGGAACTTCGGCCGGATAGCCGCCCAAACGGCCAAACAGGTGGTGGTCCAGCGGATCCGGGAAGCCGAGCGCAACATAGTGTACGAGGAATTTGCCAGCCGGGAAGGGGATATCGTCACCGGGATTGTCCAGCGGGTGGAACAAAAGAATGTCTACATCAGCCTGGGCCGGACGGAAGCCATTTTAACCCCGCCGGAACAGATGCCCGGGGAAGAATACCGCCCTGGAAACAGGATTAAAACCTACGTGGTTGAAGTGCGCAAAACTACCAAAGGGCCCCAGATACTAGTTTCCCGTACCCATCCGGGCCTCTTGAAACGGCTTTTGGAACTGGAAGTGCCGGAGCTCCAGGAAGGCTTGGTGGAGTTGAAGGCTATTGCCCGGGAAGCCGGCTACCGGTCTAAAATCGCCGTTTATTCCCGGGAGGAAAAACTGGATCCGGTGGGAGCATGTGTGGGCCCCAAGGGTGCGCGCATCCAGGCCATTGTTAACGAGCTAAACGGGGAAAAAATTGACGTGATTAAGTGGAATCCCGATCCTTCTAAATTTGTGGCCGCGGCCCTGAGCCCGGCAAAAGTGGTGGCGGTGGAGATCTGGGAGGAAGAAAAAATTGCCCGGGTGATTGTGCCGGATTACCAGCTTTCCCTGGCCATTGGCAAGGAAGGTCAGAATGCCCGTCTGGCAGCCAAGCTCACCGGGTGGAAGATAGATATCAAGAGCGAATCCCAGATGCAAGAAATATACGCCCAGGAGTACAGGGAGTACTATGGTGATGACAGTGTCCTGTAAATTATGGGCATGAGGAAGGTGATCCATTTGCCCAGGGTAAAAAAGGTGCCTTTGCGCATGTGTGTGGGCTGCCAGGAGATGAGGCCTAAGAAAGAGCTAATCCGGGTGGTGCGTACTCCCCAGGACACCGTTGAGATTGATCCGACAGGTAAGCGTTCTGGGCGCGGAGCCTACATCTGCCCCCGGCGGGAGTGTTTGCAGAAAGCAGTTAAAGGCAAGCGGCTGGAGAAGGCCCTGCAGCGCTCCGTTGCTCCGGAAATCATCCAGTCCCTGGCCGAGGGATTGCAGGAATGAGGGGCGGGGGAGTAACGCAAATGCTTTTTCTGGCCCGGCGTGCCGGACGCGTCGTGGGGGGGGATAGGGCGGTACGTGCCGCCATCCAGCGGGGTAGCGCCAAACTGGTGCTCCTGGCCACCAATGCTTCCGGGCGTACCAAAAGGACCTTTTTGTTTTGGACCCGTTCCATGGGGGTTCCCGTGGTTACCTGGGGGCTAAAAGAAGAATTGGGTCGTATCATGAACCGGGCCACATGTGCCGTCATGGCTATTACCGATGAAAACTTTTCCCAGGGGATTTTAAAACATTTAGAAAGGGGAGATAGTGGCTAGTCGTTAGTTGTTGGTTGTTGGTGGTTGGTGGCGACTGACAGCTGCAACTGACGACTGATGACTAACCACCAGCCACCCACTCTGGAGGTGTTTGCATGGTCAAAAAACGAGTACACGAACTGGCCAAAGAACTGGACATAGAAAGTAAGGAACTGATGCAAAAGCTTGGTAATATGGGCATTTCAGTGAAATCACCCCTCTCTACCCTGCAGGATGCGGAGGTGGAGCGGGTGCTGGCCGAGTTAAAGGGCGGGAATGAAAAAGTGGTGAACGCTAAAGGTGTAAACCAGCAGCCCAAGACACCGGCATCCCAGGCGCAGGCCAGGACGGATAAGCCTAAGGAGGGCAAAAACAACCAGAAAAAACGGCATTCGGAACGTCCCCGGCATCAGCAGGACGCCCGGCGCTATGATCGCGGGCCGGGGCTGGTGGACCGGGTACCCTCCCGTCCTCCGGACCGGCGTTTTCAGGAGCGCCCGTTGAAGGTGGAACCGCCCCAACCTCCGCCAAGGGTGCAGGCCCAGCAACCCCAACAGGCCCAGCAGCCTGCCGACAGGGTGCAGCAACCTGCCGCCCGCGGTAGGACGCCTGCCGAAAGAAAGGCCCAGGCTGCTCCTTCCCAGGGTGAAGCTACCGGGCGCCATCCGGCCAAAACAAGGCCTGAACATTTAAAGGTACCCAAAGTCCCGCAGGAAATTAAGGCCGTAAGCGAAAAGGTGCGGTCCGATAAAACCCGGGGGGAGAAGAAACAGGAAAAACAACATACTGCCCGGGTTCGGGACAGGAAAGAGCTCCTGAATGAAACGCTGGCCGACCGCAAGTTGCGGCCCCTGACCAGCCAGAAAAAGAAAACGGCGCCCAGGGAGCCGGAACCCAAGCCTGTGGTGGAGAAAAAGCCCATTGTTATTGGCGAATCCATCACGGTGAAGGAACTGGCCGAAAAAATGAAGAAGAGCCCGGCTGAGGTAATTAAAAAACTAATGATGCTGGGTGTGCTGGCCACCATCAACCAGGAAATTGATGTCGATACCGCCACTATCCTGGCCCAGGAATTTGGTTTTGAAGTGGAAGTCAAGGTGGAACAGGATGTGGAGGCTCTCTTCATGCAGGAGCCGGAAGATGATCCCGCCGATCTCCAGCCGCGCCCCTGTGTGGTCACGGTTATGGGCCACGTGGACCACGGGAAAACTTCCCTGCTGGACGCCATTCGCGAGACCAATGTTACCGCCACGGAAGCCGGTGGGATTACCCAGCATATCGGTGCTTACCAGGTGGAGCATAATAACAAAAAGATTACCTTTCTGGATACCCCGGGTCATGAAGCTTTTACCGCCATGCGTGCCCGGGGGGCCAAGGTTACGGATATCGCCATTTTAGTGGTGGCGGCAGACGACGGGGTAATGCCCCAAACCGTGGAAGCCATCAACCACGCCAAAGCTGCCGGCGTACCCATTATAGTGGCCATCAACAAGATCGACCGGCCCGATGCCAACCCCGATCGGGTTAAACAGCAGCTCACCGAGTACGGTCTGGTGGCTGAAGAATGGGGCGGCGACACGGTGATGGTTCCCGTCAGTGCCAAGACCCGCCAGGGGTTGGAAGATCTCCTGGAAATGATCCTGCTGGTGGCTGAAATGCAGGAACTGAAAGCCAATCCCGACCGTCCCGCCAGGGGAACGGTGATTGAGGCCGAACTGGATAAGGGGCGGGGTCCGGTAGCCACGGTGCTGGTGCAAAACGGCACGCTCTCGGTGGGCGACAACCTAGTGGCGGGTACAACCTGGGCGCGGGTGCGGGCCATGATGGATTATAAAGGCCGGCGGGTGAAAAAGGCGGGTCCTTCCACGCCGGTAGAAGTCCTTGGCTTTTCGGAAGTACCCCATGCCGGAGACCAGTTCTTTGTAGTGCCCGATGAAAAAACCGCCCGTCAAATAGCCGAAAAACGGGCCAACCGCAAGCGCGAAGAGGAATTTAAAGCCGCCATGCCCCGGGTTTCCTTAGACGACCTCTTTAACCAAATAAAAGAAGGCCAGGTTAAGGAACTGCGGGTGATCATCAAGGCCGACGTACAGGGTTCGGCCGAGGCGTTGAAACAGGCCCTGGAGCGTTTGTCCACGGAAGAAGTAAAGGTAAACATCATCCACCAGGGCGTGGGGGCAATCACCGAAACGGACATCATGCTTGCTTCCGCTTCCAACGCCATCATCATCGGCTTTAACGTACGTCCCGATGTTAACGCCCGCCGCGTGGCCGAGAAAGAAAAAGTGGATATCCGCCTCTACCGGGTAATTTACGATGCCATCGAAGACGTCAAGGCGGCCATGAGCGGTCTTTTGGAGCCCGAGTACCGGGAAGTGATCCTTGGCCGGGCCGAAGTACGGAAAACCTTTAAGATTTCCAAAGTGGGCACCATTGCCGGCTGTTATGTGACTGATGGCAAAATTGTCCGGGATGCGGGCGTCAGGGTCATCCGGGACGGCGTGGTTGTTTATGAAGGCAAGCTGGATTCCTTAAAACGGTTCAAGGACGACGTCCGGGAAGTGATGCAGGGCTACGAATGCGGCCTTGCCCTGGAAAAGTATAATGAGATCAGGGAGGGCGATATAATCGAAGCCTTCACCACGGAAGCGGTTAAAAGGGAACTGGCCTAGCAGGGTGAACGGGGAGGTGCGGATTGTGCCCTATCGTCCGGAACGGTTGGCTGAAATTATTAAGAAAGAAGTATCGGACATGCTACGGGATGAGCTCAAGGATCCGCGCATCGGTTTTGTCACCATTACCGGGGTCGAGGTGTCGACTGACCTGCGTTATGCCAGGATCTTTTTCAGTGTCCTGGGTTCGGAGGAGGAGGCCAAAGCTTCCCTGGAAGCCTTAAATCACGCCCGGGGCTACGTGCGCAGTGAACTGGGGCGGCGGATCCGCTTAAGGTATGCCCCGGAAATTTCCTTTAAGCTCGATCCTTCCATCCAGCGGGGTATCCGGGTGATGGAGTTGTTGCATGACGTGAAAGAACGGGGTGCCGCGGGTGATGACTAGCCTGGGTACAATAGCGGAATGCCTTAAAAAGTCCAGCCGGGTAGTTTTAAGCGGGCACGTCATGCCCGACGGGGACTGCCTGGGTTCAGTAGCTGCCCTTGGCCTCGGTCTTTTAAAATTGGGCAAGGAAGTAACCCTGGCCAGCCCCGATCCCCTGCCCGAGCTATACCACTTTCTTCCCGGGGCGGACCGCTTTCTCATCGGGGAGCAGGCCTTGAAAGGGAATTATGATACCTTTGTGGTCCTGGATAGTTCCGTACCCGACCGGCTGGGGCCTTTAAAGGAGCTGCTTTTTCGCGATTTGGTGGTTTGTCTCATTGACCATCACGTGGGCAAACACGATTTTGGTCACCATGTCTATGTCGATCC
Organism: Desulfofundulus thermosubterraneus DSM 16057; assembly: GCF_900142025.1. GTDB lineage: Bacteria > Bacillota > Desulfotomaculia > Desulfotomaculales > Desulfovirgulaceae > Desulfofundulus > Desulfofundulus thermosubterraneus. The sequence continues at coordinate 47,134 of NZ_FQZM01000004.1, forward strand.
AAAAGCGGCGGCAACCGGTGAAATTATCCAGGACCTTTTGGACTTGCTGCAGGTACCTCCGCAGGTGGAGATAGCCAGCTGCCTTTACACGGCCATTGTCACCGATACCGGTTCCTTTCGTTACCAGAACACGACTCCCCTCACTCACCGCCGGGTGGCCAGGCTTATGGAAGAAGGGGTTGATGCCGCCCGGCTGAATGTATTGCTTTTCGAACAGAAATCCCTTTTACACCTGCGGGTTCTGCAGGCGGCCCTGCAGACGCTGGACCTTACTCCCTGTGGGCGGGTAGGCTGGATGAGCGTTACCCGCGAAACACTGGACAGTTTGGGAGCCCGGGAGGAGCATACCGATGGGCTCATCGACTATGTGCGTTCCCTGCGCGGGGTGGAGGTGGCCCTCTTGTTCCGGGAAATTGTTCCCGGCCGCTGGAAGGTAGGTTTTCGCTCCCGGGGGCGGGTGGATGTACAGCGCGTAGCTTCCCAGTTTAACGGTGGGGGCCACCTCCGGGCTGCAGGAGCGGTGGTGGAAGGAGAAGTAGGGGCGATCACCAAAGGGGTGGTGGAGGCCGTTCTGAAAGCGATGCAGGAGGATTAAGATGGATGGTATTCTAAACATTTTAAAGCCGCCCGGGATGACTTCCCATGATGTGGTGGCCTTTATCCGGCGCTTAATGGATGGAGGGAAAACGGGTCATACCGGTACCCTGGACCCAGGGGCGGCGGGGGTGTTGCCGGTATGCGTGGGACGGGCCACCCGGGTAATCCAGTTTCTTCCTGGTGATAAGGAATACCGGGTGGAAATTACCTTCGGCCGGGCCACTTCCACCGGCGACGCCTTCGGGGAAGTGGTTTACCGGGGCGATGCCGCAGCACTAACCAGCGGGGCGTTAGAAGAAGCCTTAAGGGCCTTTATGGGCGAAATCATGCAGGTTCCACCCATGACTTCGGCAGTTCGTCACCAGGGGAAAAAGCTTTATGAGCTGGCCAGGCAGGGAATAGAGGTGAAACGGCAGCCTCGACGGGTACATATTTATTCCCTGCGGTTGGTACGTATGGATCGCACGGGTACGCCTCACCCCCGGGCCCTGGTAGACGTGGCCTGTTCCGCCGGCACATACATACGCGCATTATGTACCGATTTGGGACAACTACTGGGATGCGGGGCGTATATGAGTTTTCTATTACGCACCAGGGCGGGCGTTTTTTCCCTGGATGAAGCACTTACCCTGGAAGAAGTACAGGAATTTGCCCGGCAGGGCAGGCTTTCCGGTAAGCTGGTCAGCTTGGAGCAGGCGCTGGAGCACTTGCCCCCCATATATGTCCGGCCGGGGGCGGTGGACCGGGTTAAGTCCGGCAGCCCTTTATACTGGCCGGGTGTGGCCACAGCACCAGATTTTTTGCAGGAAGGCCAGCTGGTTAGACTGTGTGCCGGCCGGGCTGTTTTGGCTGTGGCCAGATCGGTGGTTGATCCGGAACGGCCGGGTTACTACCAGTTTAAACCTGTAAGGGTGTTGGTTTAATTTACTTACTATTACGTATACGTTGCCAGGGGGCTTGATGAACCGTGAAAGTATACGAAACATGGGAAGGAATGCGAAATCAATACGCAAATTTAATGGTCGGCCTGGGGAACTTCGATGGAGTACACCTGGGGCACCGGCAATTGATTTGCAAAATGGTGACCGCAGCCCGTGAGAGGAAAGCTACGCCGGCAGTTTTTACCTTTCATCCCCATCCCCTGGCGGTGTTAGATCCGGAACATGCCCCCCCTTTGCTGCTTACTCCCCACGCCAAGGAAAAGATCATGTGCCGCCTGGGCGTGGAAGTTTTGTTGCGCGTTCCCTTTACTGCCGAGTTTGCCCGGATTGGTCCGCGGGAGTTTATTGAAGAAGTATTGTTCCGGGGGTTGGGTGTAAAAACCGTTTTCGTGGGTTATAACTATACCTTCGGCTACCGGGGGGAGGGTACTCCCGAACTTTTAAAAGAATACAGCCGCAAATACGGGTTCGAGGTACATGTGGTGCCTCCGGTAACTGTGGACGGCCAGGTGGTGAGCAGCACGCTGATCCGCAGCCTGTTGCTGGCCGGGGAAGTTACAAAGGCCGCCCGCTTCATGGGTTACTATCCCTTTGTGGAAGGCCAGGTGGTCACCGGAGACCGGCGGGGATCAACACTGGGTTTTCCCACCGCCAATTTAAACCCCGAGGAGGGGCTTTTGATACCGGCCAACGGGGTGTACTCGGTGGAGGTGGAGGTAGATGGTGATCGCTTCCTGGGTGTAGCCAATATCGGGACGAAACCCACCTTTAACGCTAAAAACGTCCGGCCCAACATCGAGGTGCACCTGCTGGACTTTCAGGGAGATCTTTACGGACGCTGGATTCTCGTGCGCTTCAGGCGCCGCTTGCGGGAAGAGAGGCGGTTTGCCTCCGTGGCCGAGCTGGTAGCCCAGATCCAGAAAGACATCCACCAGGCCAGGATGGAATACGGCGGGGAACAAAGGTCATATAAATACAAGTAAAGTAAATATTCAGTAAAACCGTTATGAGGAGGATGCGGTGCTGTCGGCGCGAAGCACTGGAGTGAGCGGGGACAGCGCCGCATCCAACCGGGTTCACTGAATATTTACAGTAAAGTTTACTTCTTTCCGGGATTGTGCTAAAATAAAACCGCTAAGCCTCCCGTGTATGGGGAAGGGAGACTTTTTAAATGGGGGTTCCCAGGCTGGATTCTCCTGACGAGGAGATCAAAAAATGGCTCAATCATATCGCCCTGATTTGTTTGAGCGAAGAATTTCATGAACTCAAAAAGGAACTGGAGCAAATTTATCGCCAGTCCGAGGTAGAGAATTACACTCTTGCGGCCTTTGTGGACGCATTGTATGCCTTTGTCGCACAGGAAGAGTATAACCGGATTTGCCAGTCCGGGACCTTATAGTTACAATTGGGGCTATGCGGATTATTATTACCGAGCACGCCAAAAAGCGCCTCCGGGATTTTCGGCAGGAAGGCATCACCGTAGCCGATATAACGGTGGCCGCAAGTAACATTCCCGGGCGTATTCCTACAGCAACACGTTTTCGCGGCTTTATAGCCCGGTCGGGCCGGGTTTTTGATATTGTGGCCAAAGATATCCCAGGCGGACGCCTGGTGATTACTATAATCGGGAAGTAGATTTCCCGTGAACTGTTGGCTAGGGAACTCGTTTCTCCGGCGGTTAGCTTGGCCAGCAGCGATTACAGTTAAGGAGGAGGTGACTTCTCGGTGGCGCTGACGTCTGAAAAGAAACAGGCCCTCATTGCCGAACACAGACTGCATGAAACCGACACCGGGTCTCCGGAAGTGCAGGTTGCTATCCTGACCGAACGGATCAACAGCCTGACTGAGCACCTGCGGGTTCACAAGAAGGACCATCATTCCCGGCGCGGTCTGTTGAAAATGGTTGGCCAGAGGCGGGCTTTGCTCAACTATCTAAAGGACAGGAATTTCGACCGCTACCGGGCACTGATTGAAAAACTGGGCCTGCGGAAGTAAGAAGGGCGGGGTGCTAACCCGCCTTTTTTCACTATATGCGGGCTTCGTTTGACCCCCGGGGAAGAGTAGTATTTTTTACTTCGTCAGCAGGAAATAATATTTATTATGTAGAAGAAATATCAGTTATGAAAATTTAGGTAGGTTAAACAGGAGGTTAGGTAGCTTTACATGTCAGAAAAACCTATTTTAATTAAAGAAATTGAAATCGGCGGCCGCTGCCTGAAGCTGGAAACAGGTCGGGTAGCCGGGCAGGCCGGTGGGGCAGTCCTGGTACACTACGGCGATACGGTGGTGCTGGTTACAGCTACCATGTCCAAAACAGTGCGGGAAGGAATTGATTTCTTCCCCCTCACGGTGGATTACGAGGAAAGGCTCTATGCCGTGGGAAAAATCCCCGGCGGTTTCATCAAGCGTGAAGGCCGTCCCAGCGAAAAGGCTATTCTTTCCGGACGGTTGATTGACCGGCCCATACGACCCCTCTTCCCCAAAGGTTGCCGCAATGAGGTGCAGGTGGTGGCTACCATTTTATCCGTGGATCAGGATAATGCTCCTGAAATAGCCGCCATGATCGGGGCATCCGCTGCTCTGCACATCAGTGAAATTCCCTTTCAAGGCCCCATTGGCGGTGTGATTGTGGGGCTGGTTGATGGGGAATATGTGATTAATCCCACACTGGCTCAAGCCGAAAAAAGTCTAATGCACCTGGTGGTGGCTGGAACCCGCGATGCGGTGATGATGGTGGAAGCCGGTGCCAAGGAAGTACCCGAAGATCAGGTATTAGGAGGCATTGCCTTTGGGCACGAAAAAGTAAAAGAAATTGTTGAGTTTATCGAGAATTTCCGGGAAGAAGCCCTGGCCCTCGGCCTGGCTAAAGCGAAGATCACCCCCGTCCTGGCCCAGGTGGATCCCCAGGTAGAAGAGGCGGTGAGCGGGCCGGCCGCTGAGGAACTGACGGCGGCCGTGCGGCAGTGCATTGAGCGGCGGCTGGACAAGCAAGCCCGGGAAGCCTTCCTGGATGAAGTAAAGACTAAACTGGTGGAATCCTTCCAGGAAACTTTCCCCGAACAGGAGCAATCCATCCTGGCCGTTATTGAGGCGGTAGAGAAAAAGATCGTGCGCCGTTTCATACTGGAGGAAGGGGTTCGCATTGACGGGCGCGCTTTAAATGAGATACGGCCCATCAGTGTGGAGGCAGGAATTTTACCCCGTACTCATGGCTCGGGGCTTTTTACCAGGGGCCAGACCCAGGTGCTTTCGGTAGTCACCCTGGGCGCCATTTCGGATGAACAGATTCTGGACGATCTGGGCATTGAGGAAGCCAAACGGTTTATGCACCATTATAACTTCCCTCCCTACAGCACCGGGGAAACACGGCCCATGCGTTCCCCTGGGCGGCGGGAGATTGGTCACGGCGCTCTGGCGGAACGGGCGTTAGAGCCGGTAATTCCCGGTGAGGATACTTTTCCCTACACCATCCGCCTGGTTTCCGAGGTTCTTTCTTCCAACGGTTCCACATCCATGGGAAGCGTGTGCGGCAGTTGCGTGGCCCTGATGGATGCGGGCATCCCCATCAAAGCCCCGGTGGCTGGCGTGGCTATGGGACTGATTAAAGAGGAAGATAAGGTGGCCATCCTCACCGATATTCAGGGTATCGAAGACCACCTGGGGGATATGGACTTCAAGGTGGCCGGCACGGCCAGGGGAATTACCGCCCTGCAAATGGACATTAAAATTCCCGGCATAAACACGGATATTCTCGAAAAAGCGCTGGCCCAGGCCCGGGAGGGGCGACTGTATATTTTAAACAAGATCCTGGAAGTTATTCCTGCACCCCGGCCGGAATTATCACCCTATGCGCCCCGGATTATTCATACTGTTATCGATCCCGACAAGATCCGCGAAGTCATCGGTCCGGGCGGCAAGGTGATCAAAAAAATTATCGATGAGACGGGCGTCGAGATCGATATTGAAGACGACGGCCGGGTTTATATCGCAGCCGTGGATCCCGCGGCAGCTAAGCGGGCACTGGAGATAATTGAAAATATTACCAAAGATGTGGTGGTCGGCGAGATATACACCGGTAAAGTAACCAGGGTTACCGACTTTGGTGCTTTTGTGGAAGTGGTACCCGGTGTATTTGGTATGCCGGGCAAAGAGGGACTGGTGCATATTTCCCACCTGGCCCACCACCGGGTGAACCGGGTGGAAGATGTGGTAAAAGAGGGGGACACCATTGTGGTGAAAGCCATCGGGTTTGACAACCAGGGGCGCCTGAAGCTTTCCCGCAAGGAAGCCCTGCCTCCGGAACCCAGGGAGGCAGCCCCTCAACACCGGCGTTCCAAGGGTCGCCAGGGCCGCCACTAAACTAAAAATTTTTTAACAAACTCCCCTACCATGGTTTATTTCGTGGAGGGGTTTTATTATGTTGTTTTTTAAATCCTGGTAGCGGCGTAATTTTGGGGAAAAAAGAGGCGATACCGCACCCTTTCCCGGCATACAAATATGGTGATGAACCAGGAAAGGGTGGCTGGGATGCGCGTTTATTTTTTTAGCCGTCAGCGATTGTTACGGGGCTTTTTGCTCCTGATGCTTAGTTTTTCCCTCCTGGCCTGGGGATACTGGTATAACCTCTCCCTGCAGGCGTTGCCGGCACAGTCGCAACCCGTTTACCAAGGCAGCAGCCGGGAAAAGGAAATTGCCCTCACCGTAAATGTGTTTTGGGGGGAAGAGTATCTGCCGCAAATGCTGGACATATTGGAAAAGGGAGGAGTAAAAGCCACCTTTTTTATTGGCGGGCAGTGGGCGGAACAATTTCCGGTGTTGACCCGGACGATACATCAAAAGGGACACGAAATTGGCAGCCACGGTTATGCCCATCCCCACCCGGACCAGCTTTCCGTAAGCGGTAATTTACAGGACATTCGCCGGGCGGAGGAGGTGCTGGTGGAAATAACCGGGGAGCGCCCGAAATTGTTCGCACCTCCTTACGGCGAACACGGCCAGTCAGTGCTCCAGGCAGCCAGGGAAGCGGGTTACTGGACCATCCTGTGGAGTGTGGATACCGTGGACTGGCAGCGTCCCGAACCTCACGTAATCAGCAGCCGGGTTTTAGAAAAGGTCCATAACGGGGCAATTGTGCTGATGCATCCCACGGCTCCTACAATAGAAGCGCTGCCGGTAATTATTAAAGAATTAAAGTCCCGCGGCTACCGGTTGGTAACCGTGTCTCAGTTACTGCACCACCTGGAAAGTAAGCGGTAGCCCGGTTGATATGATAACAAAACATAAACTGCTCTCAAACCGGGAAGCTTAGAGCTTGGATAGACTGGATTCAGAGGTAAAGGAGCTATGCTTTCCCGGTTGATTTTTTCCCTGTTTCTGTTGGGGTATTTAGTGGGAACTGGTATTCCCGTTGCGCTGGCTGCTGGACCATCGGCAGAGGATTACCGTGTCCAGCCCGCTCTCCCGGTGTTTTTAAATTTGGGGGAATTACCCGTTTTCTCTCTTAGCGGGCAGGACCCTCCCCGGGTGACTGCTGATGCGGCGGTGCTTATGGAGGCTTCCACCGGGCAGGTGCTCTTTGCTAAAAATGCCCACCAGCTCAGGCCGCCGGCCAGCACCACCAAGATTCTCACCGCCCTGCTGGCCATTGAAGGTGGCCGGCTGAATCAGGTGGTGACAGTAAGCCCCCGGGCGGCAGCGGTAGGGGAAAGTAGCATGCACCTATTCCCTGGCCAGCGCCTTACCCTGGAACAACTCCTGTACGGGGCCCTTCTGCGTTCGGGAAATGACGCCTGTGTGGCCATTGCCGAACATATCGCCGGCAGTGAAGGAAATTTTGTTTTTCTTATGAACGAAAAGGCCCGGGAGCTGGGCGCCTCCCACAGTCATTTCTGCAATCCCCATGGTTTACCGGCTCCGGGTCATGTATCATCGGCTTATGATCTGGCCTTGTTGACCAGGTATGCCCTGAAAAATTCCACCTTCAGGGCACTGGTGTCTACCCGCTACCGTGGTTTTGTAAACCCTCCCTGGGGGGAATATCACCTGCACAATACCAATCGTCTTCTGTGGAGTTACCAGGGGGCCGACGGGGTAAAAACCGGCACTACCAGTGAGGCGGGTATGTGCCTGGTTGCATCGGCCAGCCGGGGAGGCCGGCAGTTAATCAGCGTGGTGTTGCACAGTGACGATCGGTATGGCGATACCATGGCGCTCTTGGATTACGGCTTCACCAGCTTTAAAAACATGACCTTGGTCAAGGAGGGCCAAGCCTTCCGGAGTATTCCGGTAACCGGCGGTGTTGTTTCGGCAGTACCCCTAGTCAGCGAACGCACTCTTGCGGTTGCTGTGCCAGTGCACCGTCCTCCGGCTGTTGAAAAGCGCTTTAACGCGCCGGCCGTTCTTACGGCACCGCTTCCGAAAGCCCTGCCCGTGGGTACTTTGGATGTCTGGGTAGAGGGTGAACCGGTGGCCCGGGCCCGCCTTTTAACCGGCCGTTCTGTGCAAAGGCTGCCCGCTTACAGGTTGTGGTGGAAAAAAGTGCGTGCCATGCCCCCAGGCGTTAATATTTCTTGATGATACCCCGGAATGGTTATGCAACGGTTTCTTGGAGGATATCGTTAGGTGGTAAATGTTCAGTGAACCCGGTTGGATGCGGTGCTGTCCTCGCTCTCTCCAGTGCTTCGCGTCAACAGCACCGCATTCTCGTCATTACGGTTTTGCTGAACATTCACCGTAGGGGAAAATTTGCTTGCGTCAGCCTTAAAGGATTTTAGCATGCCCGTGGCGAAGAATTTCCCATGGTTTGGCGAGCCAAACCAAGTTGATGTTGGGGGTGCGGCTGGTTGTTTCAAACCGTCAGGCTGGAGAACGGAGTCACTATTCTTACCGAAGACATTCCCCATGTACGCTCGGTAGTCTTGGGGATATGGGTAAATGTAGGTTCCCGGGATGAGAGCCCGGCTGTAGCAGGCGTTTCCCATTTTATCGAGCACCTGATGTTCAAGGGCACAGAACGCCGTACGGCCCGGGACATCGCGGAGGCGCTGGATGCCGTGGGGGGTCAGCTAAACGCTTTTACCACCAAAGAATACACCTGTTATTACGCCCGGGTCCTGGATGAGCATTTTGACCTGGCCCTGGACATTTTGCAGGACATGTTGTTTCATTCCCGGTTTGCCGCCGGGGATATTGACCGGGAGCGCAACGTGATTTTGGAAGAAATCAAAATGTATGAAGATGCACCGGACGAGCTGGTCCATGATGTTTTTGCCACTACCATCTGGCAGGGGCATGAGCTGGGGCGGCCGGTTATCGGTACCGCTGAGGTTATTTACCGGCTTTCCCGGGAAGAAATTCTGCACTATTACCGGCTCCATTACCGTCCGCAGAATCTGGTGGTGGCCGTGGCGGGGAACATCGATCATGACCGGGTAGTGGAAAAGTTGTGTTCCATTTTTGAACCGTTAAGGGGAGAACAAGTAACCCGCAAGTTGGTGCGTCCCGTTCCCCAGCGGCAGATTACCTGCCGAACCAAGGACACGGAGCAGGTTCACCTGTGCGTGGGTGTACCCGGGCTACCTCTAAATCACGAACGGGTCTACGTGTTTCAGGTGGTTAATACCATTCTTGGCGGGGGTATCAGTTCTCGCCTGTTTCAGGAAATAAGGGAACAGCGGGGGCTGGTGTATTCCATTTATTCCTATCACAGTTCCTATCATGATGCGGGGCTGTTTTGTATTTACGCCGGATTGAGCAAGGAAAACGTGCCCGTGGTCATGGACCTGATCTTCAAGGAAATCAGGGATATCCAGCAAAACGGGGTTAAAAGCGAAGAGCTGCACCGGGCCAAGGAGCAGATTATCGGTAATCTCTGGTTGAGCCTTGAAAGTGTAAGCACCCGGATGAGCAGGCTGGCCAAATCCCAGCTTTACCTGGGTAAAGTGGTGCCGCCGGAGGAGGTAGCTGACCGGGTGAAGAGGGTCGACGTGGAGGATGTCCGGGAACTGGCTCGTGAAATGCTTAATCCCGAATCATTTGCCATAGCCACGGTGGGTCCCTGGGAGGACTGCAGCATACTGGAGGCTGCCATGATAAAGAATGTGTGCTAGAGCTTTTGGTCAAACTGCTCCCTGTTCTAAAACATGTCCCACTCCCATATAATGCTAGCGGGGGTGGGATATAATGTTAGTGCTGGTCGTTGCGCTCCTGGCCATATTAATCATCCTTTCCATCCGGGAAAGAATGCGTCTGGCCGGCGCAAGGGATAAAGCGTGGGATGTATCTGAAATCAGCACACCTTCTCCCCTTTCCCAGGCTCTCACTGGTCTTGTGGGCACGGCGGGAGGGATCTATCTTTCCCTGGTGCTGTTATTTACTTTTCTGGGCCTGCAGTTGCCCGAACGGGTTTACCTGGGAGAAGTGCAGGTGGAGCCTCTAGCGGCATTATCCATCGCTCTGGCCATTGTGCAACCGTTCATTCTACGGTTGATTCAATTAAAACGCAGGATCTAAAAGGGGTGAGGCATAATGAGATTAACTGAGCTGGCCGGCAAAGAAATAGTGAATATCTATGACGGCGCCCGTTTAGGCATAGTGGGGGAAAGTGATGTGGCCATCGATATTGAGACCGGGCAGGTGCAATCCATTATTTTGCCCCGCCGGGGTAATCCCATCAGCTTCTGGTTCGATCGTCAAAGTCTTGTAATTCCCTGGGAGGCCGTGCGCAAAATTGGCAGCGAGGTTATTATCGTAGACCTGGATCAAGCCAACCTCAACCTGCGCCGGTATTCACTATGAGTGAAGTCCATTAGCCGTTTGGACTTTTTTATTTTAAAGGTATTGTGATGGATCGGGCGGCAGGAAATAGCAAGATTAATGTCCATATTTTGTTGCAGGGATGCAAGACCATCTTGTAGAAAGGAAAATGAGAGCATGGTGACCCGTTGTGGAAGAACCGGGTCATTTATGCAAGTTATAAGGCAGGTCAACCATTTTATCTTGACATTGGCCGGGTTATGTGGTTTAAATTTTAACAAACAACAGAAGGGAGGAAACTGGTTTTGCCGGGATTGGGGATGGAAAGCATCCCCGTCCCCTAAAGCGTAAACCGGGTGTAATATTGATCAGAGTTGTCGTAACGGGTGCGTGCGGCCGGATGGGCCGGGAAGTCTTGAAGACCGTGTGGCAGGCTGAGGATATGGTCCTGGTGGGGGCAGTGGATGTGCGGGGAGAAGGACAGGATGTGGGTCCCCTGTGGGGTGCTTCGGAGGTAGGGGTAACCCTGCAGGGGGATCTGGAAAAGGTGCTGGCGGAAACCCGCCCCGATGTAATGGTCGACTTTACCACCCCCGACGTGGTGGCGGAGAATATCAAAACGGCCCTCCGTCGAGGCGTGCGTCCGGTGGTGGGTACCACCGGAATGAGTAGCAGGGAACTGGAAGAAATCCGTGCCCTGGCCGAGGGGCTGGGGTTGGGTTGCGTGATTGCCCCCAACTTTGCCATCGGGGCGGTTTTGATGATGCGTTTTGCTGCTGAAGCGGCCAGGTACCTGCCCCATGTAGAAATCATTGAATTGCACCACGATCAAAAACTGGATGCCCCTTCGGGTACCGCCATTAAAACTGCCGAAGTAGTAGCTGCTGCGCGGGGAGATTTCCTCCAGGGTTTACCCACGGAAGTGGAAAAAATCCCCGGTGCCCGTGGCGGTTCCTTTGACGGGGGTATCCGTATCCATAGTGTGCGCCTGCCGGGGTTGGTGGCCCATCAGGAGGTCATCTTCGGCGGCCTGGGGCAAACCTTGAGCATCAGGCACGACTCCATCTCCCGGGAATCCTTTATGCCCGGTGTGCTGTTAGCCATTCGCCGGGTGATGCATCTGGAAGGAGTGGTTTACGGACTGGAGAACCTGCTTTTCGAATAATCCATGACAAGCACCTCCCCTTTCAGCCCCTCATATATTGATGGTAAATACGAGAAGCCCAAGGAGGGTTTGCCGGCCATGCAGCCAGATCTGCACGGGGTGACATTGGCCGTACTTGGCGGTGATGCCAGGGAGAAGATCCTGGTTGAACGGCTGGCGGTATTAGGGGCACACCTGAAAGTGGTAGGAGTACCAGTTGAGGGGAAGAATATCACTCTCTGTGGGGAAATCGCCCAGGCACTGGCCGGAGCCAACGCTTTGATTTTGCCCGTGCCCGGGATCGACAACCAGGGTCGTATTCACACGGCATACCTGGACCAACCGCTGGTTTTGCTGGAGGAACATCTAACCTTGTTAGTCCCTGGCTCGCCGGTTTTGGTAGGCATGGCCAGGCCAAAGCTCAAGGAAATGACGGCCCGGGCAAACCTCCGTCTAATTGAGCTAATGGAAATAGATGAAGTAGCCATATTAAATTCCATTCCTTCCGCCGAAGGGGCTATCCAGGTAGCCATGGAGAAGCTGCCCATCACTATTCACGGCAGTAACTCCGTAGTGCTGGGTTTTGGGCGTACCGGTACCACTCTGGCCCGCATGTTGCATGCCCTGGGGGCCCGCACCGTGGTGGTAGCCCGTAATCCTGCCCAGCGGGCCAGGGCCTTTGAGATGGGGCTGGGAACTGCCGATTTACCTGAACTTCCGGCCGTAGCAGGAGAGGCGGACGTTATTTTCAATACCATACCGGCCCTGGTGTTAGACGAGCGGGTCCTTTTGCGGGTACGGCCCGGCGCTTTAATTTTAGATCTGGCTTCTTCCCCCGGCGGTACCGATTTTGAAGTTGCCCGGCGGCTTGGTATTACTGCCCTTTTGCTTCCAGGGTTGCCCGGCAGGGTGGCACCCTGCACCGCTGGCGAAATCCTGGCCAAGGTTGTTCCCCGGCTGCTGGCCGAACAATTGGCCCTCTAGCTTTCGGCTCTCCAGCGGAGGTGCTAGTCATGCGTTTGAAAGATGTACGGGTGGGGTTTGCCGTTACCGGTTCCCACTGTACTCTGGATGAAGTAATGGTCCAGCTCGAGAACCTGGTCAAGGAAGGTGCTGTTGTTTACCCTATCATCAGCGCGGTAGTGGATGGTACCGATACCAAATATGGCCCGGCTCAGAAGTGGAAGGATCTTCTGGGGAAAATCACCGGTCATGTGCCCATAAACAGCATTACGGGGGCTGAACCCATCGGGCCGGGCAAGCTTTTAGACGTGCTGGTGGTGGCGCCGTGTACAGGGAACACGCTGGCCAAGCTGGCCAACGGTATTACCGACGGTCCGGTGTTGATGGCCATCAAAGCCCACCTGCGTAACTTGCGCCCGGTGGTTCTGGCCATTTCCACCAACGACGGGCTGGGCATGAACGCCAAGAATCTGGGCTTGCTTTTAAATACCAAGAATATTTACCTGGTTCCCTTTGGCCAGGACAATCCCCTTGAGAAACCCAATTCCTTGAAGGCAAAGATGGACCTCATCATTGATACAGTTCTGCTTGCCCTGGAGGGAAAGCAGATACAGCCTGTGCTCGTCAATGTATCGTGATGACTGGTTTACGGGGGTAGCCAAAGAAAGATTTTTTCACATGAGGCCCGTACCTGAACCGATCGGGCCGGTTTTTTGATTTTAAAGTGGACGTGCCATTTAATGGTGTCAGGACTAATTAAGACAATTTTCGTTGATTGTTCCCGAAAGGAGGAATTTTTCTTTGTACAATATAGTGGTTGTTGGTGCCTCCGGCGCGGTGGGGCAGGAAATTTTAAAGGTACTGGAAGAAAGAAACTTTCCCGTGGGAGAACTGAAACTGTGCGCCACCAGCCGTTCGGCCGGAAAGCAAATGGTCTTCCGGGGCAGGACTTACACGGTCCAGGAAACCAGTGTTGACTCCTTTGCCGGTATGGATATCGCCCTTTTTGCCGGGGGCGCGGCCAGTAAAGAGTTCGGCCCGGCGGCGGTAGAACAGGGCTGTGTGGTGATTGACAACAGCAGCAATTTCCGGCTAGATCCCAGTGTTCCCCTGGTGGTGCCCGAGGTGAATCCGGAAGATGTGAAGTGGCACCAGGGGATTATTGCCAACCCGAATTGTTCTACTATCATCATGGTAGTTCCTTTAAAGGCAATTAAAGATGTGGCGGGAATCAAGCGGGTGGTGGTTTCCACCTATCAAGCCGTTTCCGGTGCCGGTATGGAAGCCATCGAGGAGCTTACCGCCCAAACCCGGGCCGTCCTGGATGGCGGCGATTACCCGCCCAAAGTTTTTCCTTATCAAATTGCTTTTAACCTCATTCCCCACATTGATGTATTTCAGGAGATGGACTATACTAAAGAAGAGTGGAAGATGGTAAAGGAAACCCGTAAGATTCTCCACGACGACCAGCTGGCCATTACGGCTACTACGGTACGGGTTCCGGTTTACCGCAGCCATTCCGAATCGGTCAATGTGGAAACCATAGAAAAACTGACCGCCCAGAAGGCCAGGGAGGTGCTGGCCGGTTTCCCGGGTGTCGTTGTCCTGGATAACCCGGCCAGGAAAGAATATCCCATGCCCCTTTTCTGTTCCCACCGGGATGAAGTCTTTGTGGGCCGCATCCGGGAGGATAACTCCATCGAGCGGGGGCTTAACCTCTGGGTGGTGGCAGATCAGCTGCGCAAGGGTGCAGCCACCAATGCGGTACAAATTGCTGAATTGTTGATTAAATACCGTTGTCTTCGGGGGAGGCAGTAAATGAAGTTTTTAGTGCAAAAATTTGGTGGTACATCCGTAGCCACGCCACAAGGGCGGGAGATGGTGGCTGCCAAGGTGGTGGCGGCAAAGGAAGAGGGTTATATGCCGGTAGTGGTCGTTTCGGCCATGGGGCGCAATGGTGATCCCTATGCTACCGATACCCTGATCAATATGGTCAAGCAAATTAACCGCAATGTTTCTCCCCGGGAAATGGATTTGTTGATGTCCTGTGGTGAAATTATTTCCGGTGTGGTAATGGTGGCCACCCTGGAAAAAATGGGTTACCCGGCAGTTTTTCTTACCGGTGCCCAGGCCGGGATTATTACCGATAACAGCTTTAGCGAGGCGAGAATCCTGCGGGTTAAACCCGAGGCCGTCTTAAAATACGCCCGGGAGGGTAAGATAGTGGTGGTGGCCGGTTTCCAGGGGATCAGCGAGGAAGGCGAGATTACCACCCTGGGCCGGGGAGGTAGCGACACCACCGCTGCAGCTCTGGGAGTGGCCCTTAATGCCGACTATGTTGATATTTATACCGATGTGGATGGGATTATGACTGCTGATCCCCGTATCGTAAGCGATGCCGTGGCCAGAGAGATGGTCACCTACGACGAAATCTGCCAGCTGGCCCATGAAGGAGCCAAGGTGGTGCATCCCAGGGCGGTGGAAATAGTTATGCAAAAAAATATTCCTCTGCGGGTGAAATCTACGTTTAGCGATGCCCCCGGTACACTGGTGACCAGTTCCGGTGAAGTATATAAGGGAACCATTGATATAACCAGGGATCGTACGATTACGGGTATCACTCAGATTCCCAACGTAGTCCAGTTTAAAGTAAACACAAGCGGAGGTCCGGAAGGTTTAAAAGAGCAACGCCGGTTGTTTAAAGGCCTGGCTCTGGCAGGTATTAGCCTTGATTTTATCAACGTTTATCCTGACCAGGTGGTATTTACCGTTAAGGAGGAGGTAGCCGAGAAAGCCGCTCAGGTGCTGGAAAACACGGGTTTTGTCGCGGAGATTATACCGGGTTGTGCCAAAGTAGCGGCCGTGGGTGCCGGCATGACCGGTGTTCCCGGGGTGATGGCCTCAATTGTGGATGCCCTGACCAGAGAAAACATTCCTATTTTGCAGTCCAGCGATTCCCACACTACCATCTGGGTATTGGTCAGGCAGGAGGATATGGAAAGGGCTGTGCGGGCACTGCATCGTCAGTTTATCAGTGGCGCGAGGTAGTGGGTAAAGCGGTACGCCTTAATACGGAAGAAGGAAGGTGAATATTTTGGCCGTTGATTTTGGGCGTGTGCTCACCGCTATGGTGACGCCCTTTGGTAAGGATCTGGCGGTGGATTTCCAGCAAGCCAGAAAACTGGCCCGATATCTGGTACAATCCGGTTCCGATGGACTGGTAGTGTGCGGTACTACCGGTGAGTCTCCCACCCTGACCAAGGACGAGAAGATTGAGCTCTTCCGGGTGGTGGTGGAAGAGGTTGGCGGGCAGGCTACGGTAATTGCTGGAACCGGGAGCTACAACACTGCCGAGAGTATAACCCTCACCCAGATGGCCGAAAAGGTGGGCGTGGACGGCGTAATGCTCGTGGCGCCTTATTACAACAAGCCGTCCCAGGACGGGTTATATGAGCATTTTAAGGCCGTTGCCAACAGTACCAATCTTCCGGTGATGCTTTACAACATTCCCGGCCGGACGGGGGTCAACGTTCTCCCGGCAACAGTCGCACGGCTGGCCCAAATCGAAAACATTGTAGCAATCAAAGAGGCATCCGGTAGCCTGGACCAGGTCAGTGAATTGCGCCGGTCTCTACCCGACGATTTTGCCATTTACAGCGGCGATGACTCCCTGACCCTGCCCATGATGGCTTTAGGAGCCAAGGGTGTGGTTAGCGTTTGCTCCCATGTGGTGGGGCTGCGGATCAAGGAAATGGTCAATGCCTTTACGGCCGGAAACACAACCCTGGCCACGCAAATTCACCTGGAACTTTTCCCGATTTTTAAGACCATGTTCATTACTACCAACCCGGTGCCCGTAAAAGCAGCCCTCAATTTGCTAGGTTATCAGGTGGGGGCGCCCCGTTTGCCCCTGGTCGAAGCTACGGCCCAGGAAAAGGAAACCATTAAAAACGTGCTGGCCAGCTTGAAGTTGATTTAACTCTCCTGCCGGGACGTCTCTCGCGTTAGAGCAGGCGGAGGCGGTGCGGGGATTGCCAGGGGGGCGGTCGTCGCTAAGGAGCATGGAGCGACCCAGCACTCACTAGAACAACGGCTCGTTAAAATAGCTATTAGGCATATGTGACTAATGTACTCAAAAGAACTACCTTACCAGTGAGTGCTGGGCCGCCCAACTGGTTATGCGACAGTATCTATTAAAGAGCGTTTATGGGGGGAAGTCATGCCCCATTTTTTTATCGGGTTTATGGGGCAGGATTTCTGGCAATTATTTTATTAGGCCAAGGACGGCAGCGGCCCTTGTATAGCGGGAGGGAATCCAGTATAATTAGCATCGGGATTTAATTGAGTTATCAGCAAGGCTTAAGTTAACAACGGAATATTTTCCCCGCCTTCTCCTGTTTTTTCTCACCGGAACTTGAGACTCAGTGATTTTTTGAAAAACAGGTTAGGAGGTGCGTTTTTGGCCAAGGAACCAAGACTGGCTCTGATCCCCCTTGGAGGACTTGGTGAGATCGGGAAAAACATGATGGCGGTGAGATTCGGGGAAAATATTCTGGTTATAGACTGCGGTTTAATGTTTCCGGAGGAAGAGATGTTGGGGATCGATGTGGTGATCCCCGATATCACTTATCTCCTGGAAAACAAAGATGCTGTGCGCGGTATAGTGCTTACCCACGGACACGAAGATCACATCGGTGCCCTGCCTTATGTACTAAAGCAGTTGAACGTGCCCATCTACGGGACCAGGCTTACCCTGGGTTTGCTCCAGGGTAAGCTTAAGGAGCAAGGGGTGGCCGGCGAGGCAAATATGCAGGTGGTTAAGCCCCGGGATACGGTGACGATCGGTCCTTTTAAAGTAGAATTTATCCGGGTGTCCCACAGTATTCCTGATGCGGTAGCCTTGGCCATTCATACGCCGGTGGGAGTTATTGTGCACACCGGGGACTTTAAAATCGATCAAACTCCGGTGGACGGAGAGGTTACCGACTTTTATCGTTTCGCCCAATTAGGGGAACGGGGCGTGCTGGTGTTGCTGTCTGATAGCACTAACGTGGAGCGACCCGGTTATACCATGTCGGAACGGATGGTTGGGAATACCTTTGATGAGACCTTCCGGCAGGCTAAAGAACGCATTATTATAGCCACCTTTGCTTCCAATGTGCACCGCTTGCAGCAGGCCATTACCACCGCCCAACGTTACGACCGCAAGGTGGCGGTAATTGGCCGCAGTATGATTAATGTGATCAATATAGCCCATGAACTGGGTTACCTTCATATTCCCGAAGGAACCCTGGTAGAACTGGAAGAAGCCAACCGTCTACCTAACAGCAAAGTGGTCTTCTTGTGCACGGGTAGTCAGGGTGAGCCCATGTCGGCCCTTACCAGGATGGCCCTGGGGGACCACCGGCAGGTGGAAATTCTCCCCGGGGATACCATCATTATTTCCGCTACTCCCATTCCAGGCAACGAAAAGCTGGTGGCGCGGATTATCGATCAACTGTTCAAACAGGGTGCCCATGTCATCTATGAGGCTGTTTCAGGCATTCATGTGAGCGGCCATCCCAGCCAGGAAGAGCTCAAACTGATGATCAACCTGGTCAAGCCCCGGTTTTTCGTGCCGGTGCATGGTGAGTACCGCATGCTGATCAAACATGCGGATCTGGCCCGCAGTATGGGTATTCCGGCGGAAAATATTTTTGTGGCTGAAAACGGTCAGGTGCTGGAGTTTACCCGTCGTTCCGGTCGTATTGCCGGGCGGGTGACTGCCGGCCGCGTGCTGGTGGATGGTTTGGGCGTGGGTGATGTGGGTAACATTGTACTGCGGGACCGCAGGCAGCTTTCCCAGGATGGGATCCTGATTGTGGTTGTGACCATTAATCGCGAATTGGGCCAGGTTATGGCCGGGCCGGATATTGTTTCCAGGGGTTTTGTTTATGTGCGTGAGTCCGAGCAATTGATGGAAGAAGCCCGAGAAAGGGTCAAGGAGGCCCTGGAAAAATGCAACGATCGGGGTCTTTCGGAATGGGCGGCTATTAAAGCACAGGTAAGAGACGTGTTAGGGAAGTTCCTCTACGAAAAAACAAGGAGAAGGCCC
The DNA here is from genome assembly GCF_900142025.1 of Desulfofundulus thermosubterraneus DSM 16057. Taxonomy (GTDB): domain Bacteria; phylum Bacillota; class Desulfotomaculia; order Desulfotomaculales; family Desulfovirgulaceae; genus Desulfofundulus; species Desulfofundulus thermosubterraneus. The sequence continues at coordinate 65,627 of NZ_FQZM01000004.1, forward strand.
ATGATTTTACCCATCATCATGGAAGTATGATCACCGCATACCAAAAGGAGCCGGAAAGCCATGGATAAAGGCCTTCCGGCTTATTTATTTACATGGGCGGAGCCTGCCTGGTGAAAACATGCTCCGCTTCACGCATAAAGTGGCAAGTTATGGTTAGGACATTGGAGCGTCTCGGTCTTTCTGCCGATTTGTTGCGCCATAATGTTAAAAGAGAAGCTCTGAAGCTGGAGAAATCTTGCGGCTAATTTCTTGAATTTTATTTTTAGAATGTATATACTATGTATAAACATTGAATGGAGGGATGGATATGCAATCCCACGTTACAAAGTGGGGGAACAGTTTGGGTATTCGCATTCCCAGAACACTCGCGGAAAAAATTGGTCTGAGAGAGGGTACGCCGGTTGATTTTGAAATTAAAGACAATGCTATTATAATTCGCCGCAAGCGTTACAGCCTGGAAATGCTTCTGTCCCAGGTTACCCCCCAGAACGTCCATCACGAAATTAGTACCGGGCATCCGGTTGGGCGTGAAATCTGGTGAGTTCTGAAGTTTACGTTCCCGACCGCGGAGATGTTGTTTGGCTCCGGTTTGATCCCCAGGTTGGGCATGAACAGGCCGGTACACGACCGGCATTGGTTTTGTCACCCAAACTATATAACAGGAAGGTCGGTTTGGCCTTAATGTGCCCTATAACTTCAAAGACAAAAGGTTATCCTTTTGAGGTGCCATTACCTGACGAGTTAAATGTCTCCGGCGTAATTCTAGCAGATCAGATTAAGAGCCTCGATTGGTGGGCGCGGAAGGCAGAATTTTTCTGTAAGGTTCCCGAAGAGATAGTAGCGGAAGTCCAGGCTAAAATTCATGTGTTGATTTTTTGAAACGGTCAGTTGGAAGCGAACCCCGCGTGGATTATCACGCGGGGTTTTCGTCCGTGTCAAGTCCACTTCAAATCCCTCGCGGCGAAGCTGGGCTATAATCCGTCTAGAACCGTAGTATGGGTGTTCTGTGTAGATTTTATATTTTATCCGTAACATAACCATACTAGAGAAGAGAAAAAAACTAACGAGAGGATGGATAAGCGTGTCTGGTGATCAGAATATATGGGGTCACGAGGGAGAGTATCCCTGCACACCCCCGGAAAACCCTCCGGAAGAGCCCAATACACCCCCCGCGCGGGAACCCGGTCACCCCGGGGCTTCTCCAGCACCCCAACGGGTCCAGGGGCGTACCAAGGAAAGCATGGAATCCATCAAAGAGCTGGGAGCCAGTCCCGTGCCCGAAGTTAAAAGCAACATTCACTGTTTAACTATTGTCGGCCAAATTGAAGGCCACCTGGTGTTGCCCCCACAGAACAAGACCACCAAGTATGAACACCTCATCCCGCAGTTGGTTGCCCTGGAGCAGAGCCCGGAGGTGGAAGGGGTGCTGGTAGTATTGAACACGGTAGGGGGAGATGTGGAAGCCGGCCTGGCTATTGCAGAAATGATTGCCAGCCTTTCCAAACCCACGGTATCTATCGTACTGGGTGGGGGACATAGCATCGGGGTGCCGATAGCTGTCGCCGCCCGGTATAGTTTCATTGCTGAAACAGCCAGCATGACCATTCATCCCATTCGTTTAAATGGCCTGGTTATAGGCGTACCCCAAACCTACGAGTATCTGGACAAGATGCAGGACCGGGTGGTGCGTTTCGTGACCCAGCATTCCCGCATTAGCGAAGCCTCTTTTCGCGATCTAATGTTTCGCACGGGGGAACTGGCCCGGGATATTGGAACCGTTCTCATCGGAAGGGAAGCGGTGGAAAAGGGTCTGATTGATGAGGTGGGAGGAGTCGGACAGGCGGTAAATAAGCTTAAGTCAATGATTGAGGAATGGAAACTACGAAATGGGGTGCCGGTACAGTGATCTTATATACTCCCATGCAGTTAGAGTTAGTCTTTGAAGGCCTGGAGGAAATGCAGCATGCTCCCACCAGAGAGGTAAACATTGATGGCGTGCCTGTGTTGATTCAGGACACCGGGCCCGGAGAGGGCAAGGTGGTGCGCCTTTTAAGTACCGATCCCCTGGATTATCTCAGAAGTGATCTTTATCCCGGCGCAGTGGTAAAGTTATTCAGATGTACCCAGACGGGCTGACATTCGTGAACGGCCGGGCTTTCCACCGGCCGGGGCGATACCAGGGTGTTAGTTATATGAACAACTATCTGGCCATATATTTTACCATTATGCTATAATGATAGAGTTAGTGTTGCATAACTGGAAGCAGTAACATACGGGGTGATTTAATTGAGCTTGTTTGAGGCCGTAATTCTGGGCGTAGTCCAGGGAGTGGGAGAGTTTTTGCCCATTTCCAGTTCGGCCCACCTGGTGCTTGTTCCCTGGTTAATGGGCTGGCATTATGCGGGATTAACTTTTGACGTGGCGCTGCATGTGGGTACTCTGGTGGCCGTGGTGGCTTTTTTCTGGAAGGACTGGTTAATTTTGATGCACGATGGTTTGTTGCGGCGCCGTACCACCGAAGGCCGTTTGTTCTGGTATTTAGTGGTCGCCACCATTCCCGGTGCGGCCATTGGTTACATGTTTGAGGAACAGGCGGAAACAATTTTCCGGGAGCCTCTGGTTATCGGGGTCATGCTCATCATCATGGGGGTAATTCTTTACCTAGCTGATACCCGGGCTCCGGCTTACAAGAAATTGGAAGAGGTTGGCCTGGGGGAAAGCCTCTGGATCGGCCTGTCCCAGGCTTTAGCGATCATCCCGGGAGTTTCCCGTTCGGGTATCACCATGGCCGTGGGGCGTATGGCCGGCCTGGACCGGGAGACGGCAGCCCGCTTTTCCTTTCTCATGTCCACACCCATCATTTTCGGTGCCGGAGTAATGCAGTTGCCCAAATTAACTCCTGCCGACCTCAACCTTCCATTTTTAGTTGGTGTGGCTGTTTCGGCGGTGGTAGGTTTCCTTTCCATTAAATTTCTTTTGCGTTTTCTAACCCGCTATAGCTTCGGGATCTTTATCTGGTACCGCTTGATCCTGGGGGCGGCGGTAATATTCCTGGCTCTTGCCGGAATCAGGTGAAAAATTGGGGTAGGGGTAAAAATGGCCGAATTTAAACCAGTAAAAACTAAACGTACTTCTGAAAGCATTTTGGAACAGATCAAGAAGCTGATCATTGAAGGTCAGCTGGCACCGGGTGATAAACTGCTTACGGAAAGGGAGCTTTCTGAACGGTTACAGGTTAGCCGGGCCTCGGTGAGGGAAGCCCTTTCCGCCTTGAACCTGGCGGGCATTCTGGAGATCAGGCATGGAGAAGGGATTTATGTCAAGCGGCCCGGGCCGGATGCCGTTATTGAACCCCTTACCTACATTTTGCTCCTGGAAAAGGACAAACTGCAAAATATCCTGGAGGTGCGCAAGGCCCTGGAAGTGGAGGCGGCCGGCCTTGCCGCCGAAAGATGCACTCCCGGGTTGTTGCATGAACTGAAGGCAGTGGTGGAAGAGATGGAAGAGGATCTCCCCGCAGGAGAGAAAGCCGAGCAACTGGATTTGCGCTTTCACCTTACTCTGGCTCAGGCCAGCCAGAACCCCCTGTTGAGCCGCTTGATGAATACGGTCCAGGAGATTATCGGCCAGACATTAAAGGTGACCCGGGCGCTATGGCTTTCCGCCACTTCTGGTACCACCCGGCGGCTATTTGAAGAGCACCGCGACATTTACCTGGCCGTGGCCGCGAAGGACAGATCCCGGGCCAGGGAATTGATGTACAAGCACCTGTGGAAGGTGGAGGTTGAACTTCTTAGAATAGACCTGCATAAGTTTCGGCAAAAACAAAATTGATTTTTGCAAAAATTTGGTTCTGTAAGCCCCCTTTTGGGGAAAATTTTTTGTGAAAATTTTGTTTTCAAGAAGGATTTTATTGGCCTGTGTAGAATAATCAAGAAGCTGGTCAGGCCACCAGCTAGTGAGGCATGCTGATTTTCAGATGGTGTTTCCCCACCCGTTTTATTGCTGCGAACTTTGAAGGAGAGCCCTTTCGACCATTGTCGCATTTTTAAAAATAAAGGTGATTTTTGAGAAAGAAAACGATTGATCAAGAAGGAAAATTTATTATCTTCTAGAATTTAATATGCTGATGGTCAGGCCACCATATCCTATACTGGCACAGACTTCATAAATAATGATGAGAGGGTGGTGGGAGTTAGAAAGGACTGATAATTAACCAATGTCACGTTAAATGGAGTTTTGGATTAATTGGATTAATTTATTCTTATTGCCCTTATCAATAATTAAAGGAGGAGTTGTACGGTGACGTGGACACAGGCAATCAACCCTTTGGGCAATCTGGGTCTTTCGGCTCTGGTGGATGCCCTGCCAATCATCTTTTTGTTCTGCGCCCTGGCCATATGGCGGATAAAAGGGCATATTGCCGGTCTTATTACCCTGGCTTTGGCCTTGGTGCTGGCCATGGGAGTTCATGGTATGCCGGGGAACATGGCGTTTTTAACCGCCCTTTACGGCGTAATGACGGGTCTTTTCCCCATAGGCTGGATTGTGATTACGGCAGTTTTCCTGTACAACCTGACGGTGAAAACCGGCCAGTTTGAAATCATCAAGGATTCCATTGCTTCTATTACCGAAGACCGCCGCCTGCAGGCGCTCTTAATTGCCTTTTCCTTCGGTGCTTTCCTGGAGGGAGCGGCCGGTTTCGGTACCCCCGTAGCCATTACGGCGGCTATGCTGGCCGGCCTCGGTTTTAACCCCCTGTATGCCGCCGGCATTTGCTTAATTGCCAACACCGCCCCGGTAGCCTTCGGGGGTATTGGCATTCCCATTATCACCGCCGGTACGGTAACCGGCATCGATGCCATGGCCATCAGCCAAATGGTCGGCCGCCAACTGCCCTTCCTTTCGGTTTTCGTACCTTTCTGGCTGGTCTTCATTATGGCCGGGTGGAAGGGCGCCATCGAAGTTATGCCCGCCATCCTGGTCAGCGGCGTTTCTTTTGCCGTGGCCCAGTGGTTCTCTTCCAATTATATGACCCCCATGCTGCCGGACATCCTGTCATCCCTGGTTTCCATCGTTGCCCTGGTTTTCTTTCTCCGGGTTTGGAAACCGAAAAATGTCTGGCGTTTTGCTGATGAGCCCCCGGCCACTTTAAAAGTGAAAAAGCATTCCGCCGGGGCTGTACTCAAGGCCTGGTCGCCCTTTATCGTCCTGACGGTGCTGATCAGCGACTGGGGCCTCAAATCTGTCAAGGCGGTTCTGGATAAAGTCAGCATCAAGATCGTGTTCAGCGGTCTGGACAAGGCCATCATTGCCGGCGGTAAGCCCCTCGCCGTGGTCTATAACTTCAACTGGCTTTCTGCCGGCGGGACGGCCATTTTGATTGCGGCCATCATCAGCGCCATGATCTTGCGGGTCGGCCCCGGCCAGTTCCTGGAGGTCTTCGCCAAAACCTTGAAGGACCTGCGCTTTGCCCTGTTGACCATTGCTTCTGTGCTGGGCTTTGCCTTTGTGGCCAACTGGTCCGGTATGACCCCCACCTTGGGGAAAGCCTTTACCGTAACCGGCAACTTTTTCCCCTTTGTGGCCCCCCTCCTGGGCTGGCTGGGTGTGGTCATCACCGGTAGTGATACTTCCTCTAACGCCCTGTTCTGCAAGATGCAGCAGATTACCGCCGAGCAAATCGGGGTTAACCCGGTGCTTACCGTAGCGGCCAACAGCAGCGGCGGGGTGGCCGGCAAGATGATTTCGCCCCAGAGCCTTGCCGTAGGAGCCGCCTCTACAGGCCTGGTGGGCAGGGAAGGCGATTTATTCCGCTTCACCCTTCCGCACAGCATCTTCTTTACCCTGATTATCTCCGTGCTCACCTACCTGCAGGCTTACGTTCTGTCCTGGATGGTGCCGCCCCTAACCATGGCCAGCAAGGCGGTGACGACAGTTCAGCAGGTAAGCGGCGGGACAACCATCCTCGTGGCGACGGGAATATTCATAGTGATCCTGGGGCTGATCGCTTCCCGGCAAAAGGGCTCTCTGGAGGCCTTGAACGGTCGCCGGAGTGCATAAAAGAACATTAAGGAGGGTTTTATCCCGGCCGGATGGAATGATCCGGCCGGGATTTTCCGAGAAAGGGATGAGTAGCCCGTGGCTTTAAACAGAGCGGTATTGCCGGATGCTAACCGGAATTTGGAGCAACTATACGAGGAATTTGTTACCAGGGCCCGGGCCTTGGGAACTGAAGTTTACCGGGTGCCCAATTTGGCTAAAGCCAGTGAACTGGTGGGTAAGCTGGTTCAGGAGATGGGTGTGAGAAAGGTCGCCCTGGCCGAATCACCTCTTGTAACCGCCCTTGACCTGGCTGCAGCAGTAGCCGGGGCCGGAGCGGAAGTCACCGGCGGTAACCCCCGGGAGCGGGCCGGGGCGGCAGACCTGGGTATTTCGTCATTTGAAATGGCCATTGCCGAGACGGGAACACTGGTGCAAGATGCCACTGAGATTAACCGGCGGCTGGTATCCATGCTTCCTCCCGCACACCTGGCCCTGGTATCCACCAACCGGCTGGTGGGTACTTTACAGGAAGCAATCAATAACCTGGCGGCCCGGGGTCAAATCCCCGGTTACCTGGCCTTTGTTTCCGGCCCCAGCCGTACGGCGGATATCGAGCGCGTGCTCACCATTGGTGTGCACGGGCCGGGCAAAGTGGTGGTCATCTTTATTGATGAGGGAGGGAGTGCCGGTGAGTAAGACAGCCCTGCGGCAGGCGACCCGGGAGGCCCTGGCCAATACAAGTGTTTGTTCTGCCCTGGAAAGATTTTCCGATAACTATGTCGTTGCCCGGGAACAGGCTTACCGGCAAAAGGATTTTGAGGGATTGCGCCGGGAAGTAGCCCGGATTAAGCGGGAAGCGGCGGAATGCATGGAAGAACTGGCCGACCAGTTTACCCGGGAGGCTACCCGTCGCGGCGCCACTGTTTTCCGGGCGGCAACCGCCCAGGATGCCCGAGAGTACATTGCCCGGTTGGCCAGGTCCAGGGGCATCAAGACCATCGTCAAGTCCAAGTCCATGGCCAGCGAGGAGATCCACTTAAACGACTATTTAAAGGAGCAGGGTTTGGATGTCGTGGAAACGGATCTGGGTGAGTGGATCATCCAGCTTGCCCGTCAACGGCCTTCCCACATGGTCATGCCGGCCATTCACATGAGCCGGAACGAAGTGGCTGAAATTTTCAGCCGGGAAATTAAAGAGCCGGTGGAACCGGAGATTTCCTCCATGGTCAAGCTGGCCCGCAGGGAGTTACGCAAGAAGTTCTTTTCCTCCTGGATGGGCATTTCCGGTGCGAACATTGCCGTGGCCGAAACGGGTACCATCGTCATGGTCACAAATGAAGGCAACGGGCGTCTGACTACCACCCTGCCCCCGGTGCACGTAATCATCGTCGGCCTGGAAAAACTGGTGCCCCGCTTTACGGACATTGCACCCATACTGGAAGTGCTGCCGCGCAGTGCTACGGCCCAGCACATTACCACCTACGTAACCATGATTACCGGTGCCGTGCCCGCGGTGGACCCCGACGGCAACTACCACGAACAAAAGGAACTGCATATCATACTTATGGATAATGGGCGCACCAGCATGGCCGCCGATCCCGTTTTTAAAGAGGCTCTGCAGTGCGTGCGCTGTGCCGCCTGTTTAAACGTCTGCCCCATTTACCAGCAGGTGGGCGGACTCTTTGGTGATATTTATACCGGGGTTATCGGCACCCTGCTTACTGCCTTTCTCACTGACCCGAAAAGGGCGCAGGTAATACAGTACCTGTGCATCGATTGCGGGCGCTGCCGGGATTACTGTTCGGGCAACATTGACCTGCCTGCCCTGATTGGCGAGCTCAGGCGGCGAACGGTTGAAAGGGAAGGCATGGGCTATGTTGAGAAAGTAATTTTTGAAAAGGTGCTGGTCAATCGAAGGCTATTCCACAGGCTTCTTAAAACGGCTTCCCGGTTGCAGAAACCCTTTGCCAGGGAAGGGAAAATACGACACTTACCCCTCTTCCTGTCCGGTTTAACCGAAGGGCGTACTTTGCCCGCCATTGCCGACATTCCCTTCCGGGATCGGGTTGGTACCCTGCCCCGCCCGGACAAGGCAACCGGTCGCGTAGCTATATTCTCGGGATGCCTGATTGATTTTGTCTACCCCTGTATTGGTGAGTCCGTGGCTAAAGTCCTGGCGGCCCTGGGATTTGAAATGGTTCACCCGGAACAACAGACCTGCTGCGGGTACCCGGCCAAACAGGCCGGTTTGACGAACATTTTTGCCGAACTGGCGCGGCAAAATGTTGCTGCTTTTGCAGGTATAGATGCCGGGCATATCCTTACCGCCTGTCCCACCTGTGCCGAAGCCCTGAAGTTTTTGTATCCGCAACTTCTGGCCGGTGATCCGGTTTGGGGCAAACGGGCCAGGGAACTGGCGGAAAGAGTAACGGATTTTTCCTCCTTTGTGCATGCTCACAGGGAAAAACTAACCCCGTTGCTGGTCCCCCTGCAGCAAAAGGTTACTTATCACGATTCCTGCCACTTAAAGCGCTACCTGCGGGTGGCCGCGGAACCGCGCCAGTTGCTTAAGGATGCCGGGGCGGATCTGGTGGAAATGAATCGTTCGGATGACTGTTGCGGTTTCGGGGGTTCCTATACCATAAAGTTTCCCGAACTCTCAAAATCCATTTTAAATCGCAAGCTGGAGTCTGCACTGGACACTGGCGCAGAAGTGGTGGCCCTGGACTGTCCGGGTTGCCGGATGCAGATTGGCGGTGGCCTGGACCACCGGAACCCGCGAGTACAGGTCATGCATACGGCCGAGATACTGGCCCGGTGCCTTCCCGGTACGGGCCGGGCGTAAAACGGGAAGAAAAATGGAGCGTTTGCCCAGCGGTACAGTCCCCGGAAATCCCGGGGGCTTATGCTTTGGTACTGTAACTCGGCGCGATTTACGCTTCTGGTTTACCAACTCCAACCTTGCCTTCGTTATTTTTGTTTGTGGTAAAATATAGTTAAATTGCAGTACTTTCCCATATAAATTATGGTATAATTAGGGCGGAGGCTGGTTGGGGTGAAAGTAAGGACGGTAAAAGACCTGCAAAAATACGAGCTTGCTGGCATTGGTTTAATTTGTGTGGCCCTTTTGGCTTTGATCAGCCTGGTTAACCCCGCTGTAGGGCTGGTCAGCTGGGGAGTAGAGCGGATGCTGCGGGGAATAGCCGGAGAGGGAAGGTATCTTTTCCCCCTCCTGCTCGCTTTCTGGGGTTTGAGATTGATCCGGGGAAAGGCACCCAGGCGGGAGGCCGGACGGCGTTTGTACGGGGGTGCCCTGCTCTTTGTGGTGGCCCTCACCCTGTTGCACATGCTGGTGCCAGAGGATTACTCCCTGGAGGCCGGTTTGGCCGGGGAGGGGGGTGGCCTGGTGGGGGCGGTTTGTTTTTTGCTTCTGGATCGTTCCTTCGGGTTAACGGGCACCTACATTGTCCTGGCTACTTTAATTTTGATGGGTGTGCTTTTGAGCAGTAACGTTTCTTTGAGTACATTGTTAGCCGGGCTTATGGGTACTCTCAAAGGTTTCTACGAACGCGTTGGTGGTTTTTTATTCACGGAAGCGGAAGAAACAGTGGAAGGGCCCGACCTGAGGCCGGTGATCATTGACCAGAGCGGACCGGAGATAGCGACCAGGGAAGCAGCCACTCCGGAAGCACCCGGTGAAAAACCCGGTAACAGTAATGTGGGCAATACCGTCACGCCCCGGGTTTTGCGCATTGTTCCTTCTCCCGTTTCCCCGCCCGGTGGAACCGCCGGGGAAAAGGAGGTCTCATCCGGCTCTTCACCTTACCAGTTTCCTACCTTAAGTCTGCTTTCCAAGCCGTTACGGCCCAAAAGCATCAAGAATAGCAGGGACATTACCGAAAATATTCGTGTACTGGAAGAAACTCTAAGCAGCTTTGGGGTTAAAGCCAGAGTGGTGCAGGTTTCCCGGGGACCGGCCATTACCCGGTATGAGATCCAGCCTCCGGCGGGGATCAAGGTCAGCCGTATTGTCAGTCTGGCCGATGATATTGCCCTGTCCATGGCAGCGCCGGACGTGCGGATTGAGGCACCCATTCCAGGCAAAGCGGCCGTAGGGATTGAAGTACCCAACCGGGAAATTTCCATGGTCTATTTAAGGGAATTACTGGAAACGTCCGATTTCCAGGAGGCGCCTTCACGGCTTACCGTGGCCCTGGGTAAGGATATCGCCGGCAATCCGGTAGTGGCCGACCTGGCCCGCATGCCCCACCTGCTTATCGCCGGGGCAACCGGTTCCGGAAAAAGTGTCTGCCTGAACACCATCATTGCCAGCATTCTATTTAAGGCTACGCCCGACGAAGTAAAGTTTTTAATTATTGATCCTAAGATGGTGGAACTGGCCACCTACAACGGGATTCCCCACCTTGTATCGCCAGTGGTTACGGACCCCAAAAAGGCGGCCACCTCCCTGCGCTGGGCCGTTAAGGAAATGGAACACCGCTATGAGCTATTTGCCGCGGCCGGGGTAAGAGATATTACCCGTTATAATGATCTTTGCCGCAGCCAGGAGACGGGTACGGGAGTACGGGGGCCACTCCCGTTGATTGTAATCATCATCGATGAACTGGCTGATTTAATGATGGTAGCGCCGGCCGATGTGGAGGACGCGGTTTGCCGCCTGGCCCAGATGGCCCGGGCTGCAGGCATCCACCTGGTAGTGGCCACCCAGCGCCCTTCGGTGGATGTCATAACCGGCCTGATCAAAGCCAATATTCCATCCCGGATTTCTTTTGCCGTGTCTTCCCAGATTGATTCCCGCACCATCCTGGACATGGCAGGGGCGGAAAAGCTTCTGGGAAAGGGGGACATGCTCTTTTTCCCGGTAGGGGCGCCGAAACCCATCCGGGTCCAGGGTGCCTATCTCTCGGATCAAGAGGTAGAAGCGCTTGTTTCTTTTCTAAAGAAACAGGCTGGCCCCCACTTTGAAGCACAGGTTGTCTCAGAGGAAGGCCATGGGGAACAGGAGGAGGAACTGGAAGATGAGCTGTTGCCCCGGGCCGTAGAAATTTTCATTGAAACGGGTCACGCATCCATTTCCCTCTTGCAAAGGCGCCTCCGGGTAGGGTACGCCCGGGCGGCCCGGCTTATGGACATTATGGAAAGGAAGGGCATTGTGGGAGGGTACGAGGGCAGTAAGCCCCGGTCTGTGCTCATAACCTTGGAGCAGTTCAAGCAGACATTCAAAAAAAGGTAAATTAAAAATGCGTGTTTTGAAAGGAAACCGGAGTTAAGTGTAGAAAAAGAGTGTGTGGATTTGCGCCAAAGACACGCCCGGAATAGCAAAAAATGCGGAGGAAAGTATATTAGGGAAAAGTATATGATAGTGGCCAGTGCAATACTAAGGTGACATTATGATTAAAGAAATCGACGTTACTGAAGCCCTGTCTTTAACAGATGTTCTGGTAGTGGATGTGCGTTCGGAAGGCGAGTACGGCGAAGCAACCATCCCGGGGGCAGTAAATGTTCCCCTGCTGGACAATGTGGAACGGGCGCTGGTCGGTACTGTCTATAAGGAAAAAGGGCCGGCGCAGGCCCGGAAATTGGGTCTGGAGCTGGTTTCTCCCCGTCTTCCCCGCTGGGTGGAGGCTGTAGAACGCCTGGCCCGAGGCAGACGGCTAGTCCTCTTTTGCTGGCGGGGAGGACTGCGCAGTCATTTTGCCGCGGCCGTCCTTGATGTCATGGGCTTTACCGTATACCGCATCCTGGGTGGTTATAAGGCCTACCGCCGCTTTGTCAACTCCTATCTGGGAGTAGATGAACTGCCTTTAAGGGCAGTGGTAATTCATGGATTGACGGGGGTGGGCAAAACTTCTTTGCTTCGCTGCCTGGCGGAAGAGGGTTTGCCCGTGTTAGATCTGGAGGGCCTGGCCCGGCACCGGGGTTCGGTTTACGGCAAGATCGGCTTGCCCCCTTCCCCCAGCCAGAAAATGTTCGAGGGTCTTATTGTCCGGGACTTAATGGCGGCAGAGGAAAAAGGGGTATTTGTTGTTGAATGTGAAAGCCGCCGCCTGGGCAATCTGCTGGTCCCGGCGGTGGTGTTAAGGGCGATGGGAAAAGGGTACCGGGTACTGCTCTATGATTCCCTGGATAACCGTGTAAGGCGTATCCGCCAGGAATATACCAGTGGTCCTCAGCAAAACATTACCGCTTTGCAAGAGGCCACCTCTGCCCTGGCAAAGTATCTGGGAGCACGCCGCGTGGCGGAGCTGAACCAGTTGCTGGCCCGGGGGGAATTTGACCAGGTTTTTTCCTATCTTTTGACCAAATATTACGATCCTCTCTACGGATATCCAGGTGAGCCCAGCCCGGATTATGACCTTTGTGTGAACACGGCTGATATGGGCAAGGCAGTTAACCGGGTTAGGGAGTGGATTACAGGCCTGCCCGAATATGGTCGGGTAGAGGGAGGTGAACCCGGTGGATATAGGAAACGTGCTACGGGAAGCTCGCCAGGCCCGGGGGGTGTCCCTGGAGCAGGTTGAGGAAGAAACGAAGATCCGCCGCAAATACCTGGAGGCACTGGAGGAGGAAGCCTTTGATGTCCTGCCCGGACGGGTTTATGTACGGGGTTTTCTCCGGAATTACGCCAGGTTTTTGGGGCTGGATGCCGAGGCCCTGGTGGCCCGGTTTGAGGAAATGTTACCTCTGGAGGAGACACAGCCTGTCACGCAGCCGCTTGCCGGAGTCGAGAAAAAACTGCGCCTGGGCTGGCCCTTTGGCCGACTCGCTTATGTGGCAACGGGGTTGCTCCTGGCTGTCCTGCTCTTATGGGGTAGCGGGTGGCTCTTTGGCCTTACCCGGCATACGGCTTATGATGATCAGGGAAGGGGGCAGCCGGGTGTGTCCCAGGATAGACACGCCGGTACACCCGACAGGTCGTTTCCGGAGAACAGCGGCCATACGCAAAACGCACCAACCTCAACCGGGACGGAGAACCGTTCGCCGGAAGGGATTCACCTGGTACTCAATGTAACTGACGAAACCTGCTGGATGCGGGTAGTGGTTGATGGTAAGACCATGTTTACCGGCGAGGTGGCAGCCAATCAATCCAAGTCCTTCCAGGCCAAGGAACACATCTGGGTTAAGCTGGGTAACGCCGGTGTGGTCAATGTACGGGTAAATGGCCGGGACCTGGGGGTGCTGGGCGATCGGGGACAGGTGGTGAGCCGGGAGTTTTCCGCCTCTACCCAGGGATAAGGAGGGCTTGTGATGGGTTCCTTTATCTGTGATTCCTGTGGTCGAGAAGTCGGCCTGTATGACGGCATTCTTTCCTGGTACCGGGAAGGGCGGGAGCTGGGCAATTTTGCCATTACCCATCGCCCCTGCCAGTACTGTTTGGGGCAGCCAAACAACAACGTGTATCGTGATCTTTTCCGGGTGGCTTCTGTAAAGGGTTATCTCGCCTTTGTGCAGTACCTGATCACCCGTTGGAGTGAGGGTTACATTCTTAAGGATTTCCCTTCCTTACAAAAAACTATTGCTCAAATCAACTCCCATATCCACGAAGGAATAGCAAACTTGCTGGGCGAATAACCCCGGTTTTTTGTCCGGGCGGCCCTCGCGGGCCGCGCCTTTTTTTGACAGGGCCGTTTTTTTTGAGTTATACTTAACCTGGGTTGGTGAGATAGGGAAAATGTCGTGCCGCGTTGGTATGGTCAGTCTGGGTTGTGCGAAAAACCTGGTGGATACGGAACTAATGTTGGGGCAGCTGGATGCGGCCGGATTTATCATCACCCCCCGTCCCGAAGAGGCGGATGTCCTGATCGTAAATACCTGCGGTTTTATTACCCCCGCTAAGGAAGAATCCATCGACCAGATCCTGGATCTGGCACAGTACAAAAAAAGCGGGCGCTGCCGAGTGCTCCTGGTGACCGGTTGCCTGGCCCAGCGTTACCCCAGGGAATTGCTGGATGAAATGCCCGAAATCGACGGTGTTTTAGGTGCCGGAATGGTCAACCGGGTGGTGGACGTGGTCCGGCGGGCTCTGGCCGGGGAGCGGGTTTTAGCCGTAGGGGAGCCCGGTTTTGATTATGATGCCGGCCTGCCCCGGATTAGAACCACGGGGGAGCATACGGCCTATGTAAAAATTGCCGAAGGCTGCAGCAACTGCTGTACTTACTGCGCCATCCCCTCCATCCGGGGTCCTTATCGCAGCCGCACCCTGGAATCCATCCGGCAAGAGGTGGAAGCCCTGGCCGCTGGGGGGGTTAAAGAGGTTATCCTGGTGGCCCAGGATACTACTCGCTATGGTCTTGATCTTTACGGGGAGCGGAAGCTGGCCCCGCTATTGCGTTCCTTGAACGGGATATCCGGCATACGTTGGATCCGCGTGCTTTACGGCCATCCCGACGGGATTACCGATGAGTTGATCGATGTTTTTTCATCTTGCGATAAAATCTGCCGTTATATCGATTTGCCCCTGCAGCACGCCAGTCCGGCAGTGCTCGCCCGCATGGGGCGGGGCGGTAGTGCCTCCAGGCTGCGGGAGCTCGTCCATAAACTGCGCCGGGCTATTCCCGGATTAACCCTGCGCACTACTTTCATGGTTGGTTTTCCGGGAGAAAAGGAAGAAGACTTTCAACAGCTGCTTGACTTTATGCGCGAAATGCGTTTTGAAAGGGCGGGAGTATTTAAATTCTGTGCCGAGGAAGGTACGCCGGCTGCTGTCATGACCGGTCAAGTGCCGGAAGAAGTTAAAGAAGAGCGCTACCACAGGGCTATGGCTTTGCAACAGCAAATATCCCTGGAGCATAACCGTTCTATGGTGGGTAGCCTCGTGAGCGTTCTGGTGGAAGGGAAAAAGGGCAGCCATTATTTTGGCCGTACCGAGGCCGACGCCCCCGAAATAGACGGCCGGGTGTACTTTACCGCCGGCCGTGTAACTCCAAGCCCGGGTGATTTTGTGCTGGTAAAGATTACCCTGGCCCGTGAGTACGACTTGATGGGGGAGCTCGCATGAATTTGCCCAACCGTTTAACCCTGGCCAGGATTTTTTTGATTCCTATTTTTATAACGGTGGTATCTCTCCAGGTGCCCTACGGGGATTATGTGGCTGCTATCGTTTTTATTTTAGCCGCGAGCACCGATGGTTTGGACGGGTACCTTGCCAGAAAACGCCAGCTGGTTACCCGGTTGGGCAAGCTAATGGATCCCCTGGCGGACAAGCTTTTGGTTTCCAGTGCCTTGATTTCCCTGGTTGAACTGCACCGTTTGCCCGGTTGGGTGGCCATGATTATTATCGGGCGGGAATTTGCCATTACGGGATTGCGCTCCTTGATGGCCGCCGAGGGCACCGTTCTCGGGGCCAGCATCCTGGGTAAGTTCAAGACCATCACTCAGATTGTAGCTATTGTAGCCCTCCTTTTACAGGATTCTCCCTTCAACGTTGTTCGCTTAACCCCCGGGAATCTGGCCATGTGGGTAGCTATTGCCTTTACCATCTGGTCGGGGTTGGACTACCTTAACCGGGGCTGGAGTGTCCTGAAAAAAGGCGGTTTTTAGCCGGATTTTTCCTGACATACGTAACCTTTCTTTTGTGTTATATTTACACTGAAACTCATTGAAGGGATCGGATATATGCAGTGGTATGGGTGGCGTATTCCAATTATCCTGGCAGCGCTGCTGGTTGGCCTTTCCTTTTTCTTTGCCGTCCAATGGCTCTATGACCGTTACAACTATCAGGAGCCCCTGTCCAGGGTTCTGGAGGCCGATGGGGCGGTCCAAACCTTTTCCATCGAAAAACAGGATGGGGTATTTATAATTACCGTGCGGTTAAAGGATACGGTTGACCTGGGTGAAACCTACCGGAGGTTGAAGAAATCGATCCAGGGTGTGCTGGGTCGCCACCCCTTTACCCTGGAATTAAAGGATAACCGGGATCAGGAGCTAAAAAAAGCTTTTTATTATAGCCAGTTTGCCCTTTATGAGGCCCAGATACGGGGCAATTACCGGGAGATGGTGCGTTACATTGAAGACCGCGCAGCGTCAGTAGGGGCGGAAACCGTTATTTCCCTCGATGAGGAAAATATATACGTGCACATGAAACACCGGGACCGCCATCTTTATGCAGTGATCCCCCGCAGGGCCGCTTTGAACCCGGAAGCCGCCGGTGCACCCCGGTAGGGAGTGGTTTGTCACATCCTCTCCAACTGTGGCATAGATTACCTGGCCGGTCTTTACCTTATCTGTGATATAATAAAAATGTTCTGACCAAGAAACTTGCCGGTTGATCAGCTAACTGAAGGGAAGGTATTTCATGTTGAAGGAAATTGGCCTGGGTTTGGTTCTGGCCGGTATCCTTTTCCTGCTCATTAACGGCCATGATGTAACTCCCCTGATCTTTGTGGGTGCGGCCGGGGCAGGTTTATATTATGTGGCCCGGTCCCGCGGCTTGCTGACCCGCAACTTTGCAGGCGAACAGGTGATTTCCCGGCAAGAGGTTTCCTTTGCCGATATCGGCGGTCAGGCGGCGGCCATTCAGGAGTTGCGCGAGGCCCTTGATTTTATTAAAAACTATCACCATATTCAGAAGCTGGGCATCAGGCCTTTAAAGGGTATATTGTTGACGGGGCCGCCCGGCACGGGAAAAACCCTGCTGGCCCGGGCAGCGGCCAGCTATACAGATGCCGCCTTTGTGGCCTGCAGCGGTTCGGAATTTATCGAAATGTATGCGGGGGTGGGCGCCCAGCGGGTAAGGCGCCTTTTTCAGACGGCCCGGGAAAGCGCGTTGAGGCAGGGCAAGAAGCATGCCCTGATCTTTATTGACGAGATCGATATTCTCGGAGCAAAGCGCGGCCAAACCACCAGCCACCACGAATATGATCAGACTCTCAACCAGTTGCTGGTGGAGATGGATGGCCTGAAGGTGGATGATAAGGTGCAGGTGCTGGTGGTGGCGGCTACCAACCGGGTGGATATGCTGGACCCTGCTCTGCTGAGGCCCGGCCGCTTTGACCGCCAGGTAAGGGTGGAACTGCCGGACAAGCAGGGAAGATTGGAAATTCTGAAGCTGCACACCAAAAATAAACCCCTGGCAACAGATGTTTCCCTGGAGGATCTGGCCAAGGAAACCTTCGGTTTCAGCGGTGCCCACCTGGAGAGCCTGGCCAATGAGGCAGCCATTCTGGCCATGCGCGAGGGTTGTGAAGTCATCCACCAGCGGCATTTCCACGAAGCGGTGGATAAGGTTATGATGGGCGACCGGCTGGATCGTAGGCCCGCCCCGGCCGAGTTGAGGCGGGTGGCCATCCACGAAACCGGTCATGCCCTCTTGAGCGAGTTGGTAAGAAGTGGTTCCGTATCCACCCTGACCATAACTCCCCGGGGGCAAGCCCTGGGTTACATGCGCCAGATTCCTGAAGACGACACCTATTTGTATACCAGAGATTACCTGGAGAATCAGATTGCTGTCATGCTGGCTGGAGCGGTGGCCGAGGAACTGATCCTGGGCAATCGCAGTACCGGCGCCGGCAACGATTTCCGGGAGGCCACCCGCGTGGCGGAGCAAATTATTAGAAACGGCATGTCCCGTCTGGGTGTGGTTGATGTGGATAGTCTCCCCGGCGGCTTGCGTTACCGGGTGCTTACGGAAATCTTACGGTCCCAGGAGGAACGGGTGCGTTCCTACCTGAGTGAAAAGCGGAGTGTCCTGGAACGGGTGGCTCAGTTGCTTTTAGAACAGGAAAAGGTTACCGGCGAGGAGTTCCGTAGTTTGATCAACCAGCCGGCTGCATAACAGGGGAGGTAAATATTCAGTAAAATCGGTATAATGAGGATGCGGTGCTGTCGGCGCGGAGCACTGGAGTGAGCGGGGACAGCGCCGCATCCAACCGGGTTCACCGAATATTTACCAGGGGAGACAAAGGGGCAAATTTGATGGAGGGGAGGTCGCCTTCTGACCTCCCCGTACTACATTTTTCCGGGTCCGGCAGGGTTTCGAGAGGTCCTGGCGAAAAGATAAATGAAGGGGAGGCAAGCAGGAAGAGGAAAGAGCAAGGAAGTGAACAGATGCAGGCCGAGCTAATTTTCACCGGTACCGAATTGCTTTTAGGAGAGGTCTTGAATACCCATGCCCAGTACCTGGGCCGGCAAATGGCGGCCTATGGGATTGAGGTTATCCTGCACACCACCGTGGGTGATAACTGGGACCGGTTGGCCGAGGTCTTTGAAGCCGCCCTGAAAAGGGCGGATCTAATCATTATTACTGGCGGTCTGGGTTCCACCACCGATGACCTGACCAAGGATACAGTTGCCCGGGTGCTGGGGTTGCCCATGCTACTCGATGAGCCGACACTGCAGTGGCTCCGGGAGTTCATGGCCCGGCGGGGGGCATCCTTGTCCGAAAGTATGGCCAGACAGGCCTACTTCCCCGCAGGGGCCAAAGTGTTGCCCAATCCTGCAGGCACCGCCCCGGGGGCCCTGCTGGAACACCAGGGCAAGGTAGTTATCCTTCTTCCCGGTCCGCCGCGGGAACTAAAGGCCATGTTTGAGGCTTCGGTGGTTCCCTACCTGGCTTCCCTGAGCAACCCGGGGATGGTTACCCGCACCAGATTGCTCAAGGTGACCGGTATCTCCGAATCGGAGGTTCAGGAGCTGATCGGCGACCTGGGGGGACAGGGCAACCCCGGAATAGCTTACCTGGCCAAGCCCGGCGAAGTACATGTGCGCATCAGCGCTCAGGCCGCCAACGGTGCTGTCGCTGACCAAATGATCAGCGGGTTGCTAGAGAAGGTGCGGGAACGGTTGGCTGGTTACCTTTTTGGGATGGATGACGACGTTCTGGAGGAGGTGGTGGGACGGTTGCTGGCTCAAAAGGGCTTGACCTGCGCCCTGGCGGAATCCTGTACCGGTGGATTGGTGGCCGCCCGCTTAACCTCTATACCCGGCAGTTCCGCATATTTTTGGGGCAGCATCGTAGCTTACGATAACCGGGTGAAGGAAAAAGTCCTGGGTGTTCCGGCTGAGACTCTTGAAGTCCACGGTGCCGTAAGCCGGCAAACTGCCGTAGCCATGGCTGAAGGAGTAAGATCTCTTACCGGGACACATTTGGGGCTGTCCATTACGGGTATTGCCGGGCCTGGCGGGGGTACCCCGGCCAAACCGGTGGGTCTGACGTATATCGCCCTGGCTGCCGCTGACGGTACCAGCTGCCGGGAATTTCACTTTCCCGGCCACCGTCAGGCGGTAAGACAGGGGGCGGCCAATGCCGCCCTGAACATGATCCGCCTGTATTTACTGGACCGGCCCTAGCCCAGGGCATTGAAAAGGGCCATGGAGGCCACGCCTGTCAGCAGGGTGAAAAGTAAGCTTCTGGTTTTGACGGCTACCAGAAAGGTGGGGATGGCGGCCAGGAGGTTCTTGTTCTCCAGTGTTAGTGCCGGCACCCCCCCGTTGAGAAATATTTCCGGGGCAACCAGGGCCGCTAGTACGGCTACCGGTACGTAACCCAGCCACCTGGCCCAGAGCGAAGGGATCCGGACCCGGCTTAAAAGTAAGAGCGGGGTCACTCGAAACAGGTAGTTTAACGCGGCGATACCGAGGATGATCGCCCAGACGGTTTGTTCCATTTTTCCATCAACACCCCCACTGTAGCGGCCAGGATAGTGGCCACAATGATATTCCATCCGCCGCTGATCATGGTGGCCACCACGACCGAAACCAACCCGGCCAGGCAGGCTACCATGATGGTGATATTATTTTTCAACTGTATGATTAACAGGCTGATGAACATAGCCGTGAGGGCAAAGTTAAGCCCCCAGCGGGCGGTAGCGCCCAGCAGCGTGCCCAGTATTCCACCCGCCGCACTACCTCCCACCCAGGCCAGGTGGGCGGTGACGAACAAACCGGTGAGGTACCACCGGTTTGGGGGCTTTTCGCCCACCCGGCCTAAAGCCACGGCGTAAGTTTCATCGGTGATCCCGTGGGCCAGGAAAGAGAGCGCGGGGGCAGTCATACGGGAAAGATGGGGTGCCAGGGAGGCGCTTAAGAGTATCAGACGGGAATTGACCAGCATAACTGTGGCCATAATGCCGGCCGGGGCCGCCCCGGCGCCCAGCATGCCCACGGCTATAAACTGGGCCGAGCCGGAATAGATCATTAAAGACATGGACAGCACCTGACCAAGGGAAAGGTTGCTGGAGCGGGCCAGCACTCCGAAGGTCATAGCCAGGGGGAGGTAGCCCAGCACAATAGGCAGGGCGTCTTTGACCCCCCTCAGGAAATGTCTTTTGTTCATTTTTTACCTGTCCTCTCCTTTCCGCACGATTATAATAATAATCCATCACGTTAGTTTTGACCAGGCCTTTATGGCCGGGCCCGCGGGTACTTACTTTTTTAAGGTGGTGTTGGGAATGTCCAATGAGAGATTAAAGGTCCTGGAAGCGACCTTAAGTAAGATTGAGCAGAATTTCGGTAAAGGGGCCATCATGAGACTGGGCGAGACCGCCAGGCTCAACGTGGAGGTGATTCCCACCGGTGCCCTGTCCCTGGATATTGCCCTGGGGGTGGGTGGGGTGCCCCGGGGCCGGGTGGTGGAAATCTTCGGCCCGGAGTCTTCGGGTAAGACTACCGTAGCCCTGCACATCATCGCCGAAGCCCAGAAAGCCGGCGGCATAGCAGCTTTTATTGATGCGGAACACGCCCTGGATCCGGTTTACGCCAAAAACCTGGGGGTGGATATTGAAAATCTGCTGGTGTCCCAGCCCGATACCGGCGAGCAGGCCCTGGAGATCTGTGAGGCGCTGGTACGGAGTGGTGCTATCGACGTGGTGGTCATCGACTCGGTGGCGGCCCTGGTGCCAAAGGCGGAAATTGAAGGGGAAATGGGCGAGCTCCAGGTCGGCCTGCAGGCCCGCCTGATGTCCCAGGCCCTGCGCAAACTAACCGGTGCCATCAGTAAATCCCGTACCACGGCCATTTTTATCAACCAGTTACGGGAAAAGGTGGGCGTGATGTTTGGCAATCCTGAGACCACACCTGGCGGCAGGGCGCTAAAGTTTTACGCTTCCGTACGCCTGGAGGTGCGCAAGCTGGAAGCATTAAAGCAGGGTTCAGATATCATTGGCTGCCGGACCCGGGTGAAGGTAGTCAAAAATAAGCTGGCTCCGCCCTTCAAACAAGCAGATTTTGATATCATGTACGGTATGGGGATTTCCAGGGAGGGGACGCTTTTGGATCTGGCCACGGAGATGAAGATAGTCACCAAAAGCGGCACCTGGTATTCTTACGGAGAGGAACGGCTGGGACAGGGCCGGGAGAATGTGAAGGAATATTTGCGGGATCACCCTGAGGTAGCCCGGGAAATTGAGCAAAAAATCCGTCAGCAACTGCAGATGGGCGGCATTAAGATGCCTTCAGCAGGGGATCAACCCACGGGAGAGTAATATTTGAACCGCCGGGATGTTAACAGCAAGTTATGTTGCCCGTTGCCAGTGAGGGTTCAACCTTGACATTCTCTAATAAAAAATATAGAATTAACGTTGGGAGAAAATAGAATTGGTTACTACTGGTACGGGTTTGAAATAGATACAACCTTCTCAAAGGGGAAGGACATAACCTCAAGAATAACCTCTAAAAAAGAGGTTTAAGGGGTTTTTCTGCCCGTGACCGAAAACAAAAAGTAGTACCGATTCTTTTTCTACCGAGTTTGACTCGGTCTTTTTTTTGTATACCTGTAGCATCCCGGCAGGCCCGGTAGGCTAAAAAGCTGGGGATGCCTGCAGGGAGCATGCGTTAAGGAGGTGAGATAATTTGCAAGCCATTACCGTAGTCGTAATAGTGAGCGCTGCAGTGGTTGCTTTTGCCATTGGGTATCTGGTTCGCAAATACCTGGTAGAGGCTAAGCTTGCTTCGGCCGAAACTGAAGCCAGGAAGATAATAGAAGAGGCAGAAAAGGCTGCAGAGGCAAAAAAACGGGAAGCTATCCTTGAGGCTAAAGAAGAGGTCTTGCGGTTACGGAATGAGATGGAGAGGGAGAACAAGGAGCGCCGGTCCGAACTGCAGCGTTTGGAGCGGCGGTTGCTGCAAAAGGAAGAAACCCTCGACCGCAAAATAGAGTCTATTGAACGCAAGGAAGAAGCTCTTAACCGCAAGGAAGCAGAGGTTGAAAGTCTAAAAGCACGTTTAAGCGAGATTTATCAACAACAGGTTAGCGAACTTGAACGGATCTCGGGGCTGACTTCAGAGGAAGCACGTCAGCAGCTACTTGCCGGCATTGAAAAGGAAGTGCAACATGAAGCCGCCCTGATGATCAAGGATGTGGAAAACAAGGCCCGGGAGGAGGCGGAAAGGCGCGCCCGGGAGATTATTTCCCTGGCCATTCAGCGGTGTGCCGCAGATCACGTCACCGAAACTACGGTGGCAGTCATTCCCCTGCCCAGCGATGAGATGAAGGGGCGCATCATTGGCCGGGAAGGGCGCAATATTCGCGCTTTTGAAACTCTAACCGGGATCGATTTAATTATCGACGACACTCCGGAAGCGGTAATCCTGTCGGGGTTTGATCCCATCCGGCGGGAAATTGCCCGTATTGCCCTGGAAAAGCTCATCGTTGACGGGCGCATCCACCCCGCTCGGATTGAAGAAATGGTGGAGAAGGCCCGCAAGGAAGTAGAAGCCCAAATTCGCGAGGCCGGGGAACAGGCTACCTTCGAAACCGGGGTGCACGGTTTGCATCCCGAGCTAATTACCCTTTTAGGACGTTTAAAATTCCGCACTAGCTACGGGCAAAACGTTCTCAAACACTCCATTGAAGTGGCCCACCTGGCCGGACTGATGGCCGCTGAGTTGGGTGTGGACGCACAAATAGCCAAACGGGCCGGTTTGTTGCACGACATCGGCAAGGCGGTGGACCACGAGGTAGAGGGTCCCCACGTATCCATTGGTGTGGAGCTGGCCAAAAAGTACCGCGAGCATCCCGAAGTGATCAACGCCATTGCTGCTCACCATGGGGATCAGGAGGCGCAGACCATTACTGCGGTGCTGGTACAGGCGGCCGATGCCATATCGGCGGCCCGGCCGGGTGCCCGGCGGGAAACCTTGGAGGCCTATATCAAGAGGCTGCAGAAGCTGGAAGAGATCGCCGGTTCCTTTGAGGGTGTGGAAAAATGCTATGCCATCCAGGCAGGGCGGGAGATCAGGATTATGGTTAAGCCGGATAAGGTAGATGACCTGGGGGCCGTCCGCCTGAGCCGGGAAATTGCCAAGAAAATTGAAAAAGAGCTGGATTACCCGGGTCAGATTAAGGTGACCATTATACGGGAAACCCGGGTGGTGGAGTACGCGAAATGACCCCGTTAAGGGGTCATTTCCCTTTTTTAGAATAATTTTTTTTGGGACTACCTCGGGAGAGAGGCAGGAACTCGCCCGATAAAACCGAATTTAAACGTATTGCTGGTATGAGGGATAAAAGGAAGGTGACTTTTTTGGTTACGGGCAGGGAAGACGTTACGGATAGTGTGGGACTGTTAATTTCCATACTGGTGCGTTACCCCGAGGTGGCTACCATTAATTTTGATCCCGACAGGCAAGTGTTGAAGTTTAATTTCATTGCTTCCCGGGTCCTTAATCGCCGGGAATTAGCCGTGGTAAAAGAAAGGCTGCTTGATAGTATAGAGGTATTCAGCATGCTGCAAGGCAAACAGACCCGGGTCAGCCTCATCGGCCATCAAATTTGCGACCACCTGACCATGATTGAGGTTCAGCGCGATGTGGAAACCCTGGTTCAGGAGGAAATAGCCCTCATCGTGCAGCTTTTGCGCCAGCTTCTAGACGATAACCTGGTTACCGAAGCCAATGACTCCCTCTTTGAAGAGGATCTGCTGATCCAGGAGGAAATTATAGAGCATATGCTTGATAGTATGCGCGTGACTGCTGAAGACAAGCATCTATTTGCCTTTCGTGAAGACGGTCGCGTACTGGTTTTTAACAAGTGACCAGGGGGAAACCTCCAGTGCGTTTGCTTTTCATCGGTGACATTGTAGGCCGCCCCGGCAGGCGGGCTTTAAAAGAGAACCTGCCCGGCTTGCAGCGGGAACTGGACATCGATTTTGTCGTGGCCAACGGTGAAAATGCCGCCGGAGGCAACGGCATTACCCGGGAAGTGGCCAGGGAACTTCTGGCCAGCGGCATTGATGTCATCACCATGGGCAATCACGTTTGGGATCACAAGGAAATCTTCGACCTTATCGAACAGGAGAAAAGGATCTTGCGCCCGGCCAATTATCCTCCCGGGGTACCGGGGGCGGGTTTTTGCGTGTATGAGACCGGGCATAACGGAAGGGTAGCCGTTTTAAACCTGGCCGGGCGGGTTTTTATGTCCGAACTGGATTGTCCCTTCCGTAAAGCAGATCAGTTGCTGGAACAGCTGGGTGGTTCCGCCAGGATAATACTGGTAGATTTTCATGCTGAAGCCACCTCGGAAAAAATGGCTATGGGTTGGTATCTGGCCGGACGGGTATCGGCAGTTTGCGGTACTCATACCCACGTCCAAACGGCCGATGAACGCATTTTACCCGGCGGTACGGCCTACATTACCGACGTGGGTATGACCGGTCCCCGGGATTCGGTTATCGGGGTTAAAAAGGAGCTGGTGCTGGGCAAGTTTCTCACCCAGTTGCCCCGCCGCTTTGAGGTAGCTTCCGGGCCCTACCAGTTCAATGCGGTGGTCATCGATATTGACGATGAAACCGGTGAGGCGCGAGAAGTGAGGAGGATACAAAATTTCGAATAATCAGAAGTTAGAAAAAAGGTTCCGAAAGGGTGCGTCATAAAAAAGGAATTTTTTTGACCTTAGCGAATATATAAATTATGAATTGCAGCAGGTGCCGGAAAAATATTTCCACAGAAGAAGGAGGTCTTTCGTGCATGGAAGTATTAAAGGTTTCAGCAAAGTCCAACCCAAATTCTGTCGCTGGAGCCCTAGCCGGAGTTCTTCGTGAGCGTGGTTGTGCGGAAATACAAGCTATCGGTGCCGGTGCCCTCAACCAGGCCGTAAAAGCTGTAGCCATTGCCCGAGGATTCGTAGCGCCCCATGGAATGGACCTGATCTGCATACCTGCCTTCACCGATATTATAATTGACGGGGAAGAAAGAACGGCCATCAAACTAATAGTGGAGCCTAGATAAAACTTGAATATAGTAAATTTTGTGCAGGCGGCCTGTTTATTCCGTTCCACGAATAAACAGGTTTTTTAGTTTAACCATGGGGGTGAATAAACGGGTGGACTGGTTATCCCTGCACCACCACAGCCTGGTGGTAGATGCCCATTGTGATGTGCTCACGGCTATGGAGATTCAAAACCGTCATTTATCGGAAGAAGGAAAAGGCGGGCATGTGGATTTAAGCCGCTTGCGCCGGGGAGGCGTCGATGTGCTATTTTTTGCCGCCTTTATTGCCCCGGCTCACCGGGAGCGGGCTGTGGCCAGGGGCATGGCCCTTATTGACCGGTTTTATAGTGAACTGGAGGCTAACGGGGAAGAATTAATGATGATTACCTGTTTTGAGGACATTGCAGCGGCCCGGGCGGCCGGTAAAATTGGTGCCCTTCTGGCCATAGAGGGTGGGGAGGCCCTGGGCGGTAGTCTCGAGGTCTTGCGCATGTTTTACCGCCTGGGAGTGAGAAGCATTACCCTGACGTGGAACGGGCGCAACGAGCTGGCCGACGGGGTGGCCGAGGAGGAAACCCGGGGTGGTTTAACCCGTTTCGGCCGGGAGGTGGTGCGGGAAATGAACCGGCTGGGGATGCTGGTGGATGTCTCCCATTTATCCGAGGCCGGTTTCTGGGATGTGCTGGAAGTATCCAGCCGGCCCGTGATTGCCTCCCACGCCAACACCAAGCATGTTTGCAATCACCGCCGCAACTTGAGCGACGACCAGATCCGTGCCCTGGCCGCCCGCGGTGGAGTAATAGGGCTGTGCTTTTGTCCCGAATTCGTCCATCCCTCGGAGCCTTCACTGGACAAACTGCTGGATCATCTGGATCACATGGTCGCCCTGGGAGGGGTGGGCTGTGTGGGAATAGGTTCCGACTTTGACGGTATTAAAAATGTCACCCCGGGACTGGAAGACGTCTCCCACCTGCCCTCCTTAACTCGGGCCCTGTGGCACCGGGGATATCGGGCCGAAGAGATTTCTGCCATCCTGGGAGGTAACTTCTTGCGGGTGCTGCACCAAGTTTTGCCCAGGCAGGAACAACCCCCGGTGGTGTCGAATGAGGTGAAATAATTGCCCTGTGACCTGCACGTACATACTACAGCTTCGGATGGTACCGACGTTCCCGTAAAGGTGGTGGAGGAGGCTCGTAGGGCAGGTCTTTCTGCCCTGGCCATCACTGATCACGATACCGTTGATGGCCTTCTCCCCGCCCTGGACGCGGGCACAAAACTTTCTTTTCCGGTTTTGCCCGGGGTGGAGTTGAGTACGGAGGAAGAGGGTCACGAAATACATATCTTAGGCTATCTTTTTCAGATTGACCATTCTGAGCTGCTGGCCCGGTTGGCCCTTTTTCGCCAGGCGCGGGTGGAACGGGTGGTGAAGATGGTGGAGCGGCTCCGTTGCCTGGGAATACCGGTGGAAGTGGAACAGGTGCTGGAGCTGGCCGGGGAAGGGGCGGTGGGGCGCCCCCATGTAGCCCGGGCGCTGGTTCAGGTGGGGGCCGTGGCTACAGTGGGGGAAGCTTTTGAGAAGTACATCGGCAAGGACCGGGTGGCCTATGTGCCCAGGTACAAGTATACCCCCCTGGAGGCGGTACGCTTGCTTCGCCGGGCGGGCGGAGTAGCGGTGCTGGCCCATCCGGGCCTGGTCCGTTGCGATCACCTCATCCCCCGGCTGGTTGCTGAAGGTTTACATGGTCTTGAAGTGTATTATCCGTCCCATTCTAAAGAAATGGTGTGGCATTACGAGAGGCTCTGCCGGCGTTACTGCCTGGTGGCCACCGGGGGCTCCGACTACCACGGTTCGGACCACCGGGAATATAACCGCCTGGGGGCGGCCACGGCACCGGATGAAGTAATATCTATATTACAGGAACTGGCCCGGCAAGGCCCGGAAACTTAAACTTGTTGTCGAACGGGGTGGGGACATGGAAGTAGCTCAGCGTATTAAAGGTTTGGAATCGGCCATTTTTAACGAGATGGAACATTATAAGAAACAGGTAGAGGCCCGGGGAGTGAAGGTGATTAATCTGGGTGTGGGCAGCCCGGATCGTCCCCCGGCCCCCCACATCATTGCCGCCCTGCACCGGGCAATTGATAATCCAGTTAACTATCGCTACCCCCTGGAAGGCCTGCCGGCCCTCCACCAGGCGTTGGCTCGCTGGTACCGGCGGCGCTTTGGGGTGGAACTGGACCCGGAGCATGAAGTGCTGGTCTTAATGGGTTCCCAGGACGGCTTAGCCCACATCGCCCTGGCTTATATAAACCCGGGGGATGTGGCCCTGGTCCCCGATCCGGGCTACCCCATTTATGCCTTCAGCATTCTCTTAGCCGGCGGGGAAATATACGCCATGCCCCTTCTGGCCGAAAACAATTTCCTGCCCGACCTGGCGTCTATCCCCGGGGAAGTGGCCCGCAGGGCCAGGTTAATGTGGCTCAACTACCCCAACAACCCCGTGGCCGTTTCGGCCAACCGTGAATTTTTTGAGCGGGTGGTCGATTTTGCCCGCCATTACGGTATTCTGGTTTGCCATGACGCGGCCTATGCCGAGCTGGCTTACGACGGCTTTAAACCCATGAGTTTTCTGGAAGTTCCCGGCGCCAAAGAGGTGGGTGTGGAGTTCTATTCCCTGTCCAAGACCTATAATATGGCCGGCTGCCGGATAGGCTTTGCCGTGGGCAACCGGCATGTGCTGGCCGCCCTGGCCCGCATCAAGTCCAACATTGACTACGGTGTATTCCGGGCGGTTCAGGAGGCGGGCATTGCGGCCTTAGAAGGTCCCCAGGATTGCGTGGAAGAGACGGCTCGCACTTACCAGGGCCGGCGAGATGTGCTGGTGGACGGACTGGCCCGTTATGGTTGGCATATACCGAAACCCAACGCCTCCATGTTTGTCTGGGCTCCCCTGCCGGCGGGATATACTTCCTCGCGGCAGTTTGCCCTGGAATTGCTGGAGCGGGCAGGGGTGCTGGTCATTCCCGGACTGGCCTTTGGAGCCATGGGGGAAGGTTATGTACGCATAGCCCTGGTACAGGAAGAGGAGTTGCTGGCCGAGGCCGTGGAACGCATTGGCAGGGCATTTTCCTTCCGGTAGCCCTTCGTCTATTGCCACCAGGGGCAGCATATACTAAAACCAGACCTGCTGCCTGGGGTGGTGGATCGATGGATGTGCTTGAAATGCAACGGCGGATCCAGGAACTGGAGGAAAAGGTGGAACAACTCCGGTTGAGCCGCCGGGTGTTGATGAATTTAATCGAGCGGATGGATAAAGAAAAATCTGCCTTCCTGGCCCAGCTGGAAAAGGAGAATAAACGGCTGCACCGGGCTAATTACCGTTACGCCCGGTCCCTTTTACGAAAAAATTTACAAATCCTTGAGCTGGAATCAAGACTTAAGGATTACCTGTCCCGTGATTCTGTTGAAGCTAGGCAGCCGGATTCTCGCGGCGGTTAAACCGGTTTCATACCGCCTTCGTTGCGCCGGCGGGATCCGGTCCACAGCAGGCCGGGGTTTACATCTTACGTGAAGCACCGGTGTAAGCGGGGATAAGCCCCGTTTAAGTTGTGTTTGAAACTAAAGGTTTAGGAGCGAAGATTATGCGTATTGCTGTAGTGGACGGGCAGGGCGGCGGTATTGGCAAGCATATCATGGAAAGGTTGCGCCGGGAATTGCCCGAGGATGTGGAAATTCTGGCCTTGGGAACCAATGCCCTGGCTACCTCGGTGATGCTCCGGGCCGGCGCCAACGAGGGGGCCACCGGCGAAAATGCGGTAATCTACAATGCACCCCGGGTGGACCTGATCGTAGGTCCGTTAAGCATTCTTTTCCCCAACGCCATGATGGGGGAGTTGACACCGGCCATGGCTATGGCCCTCGCTGCAAGCCCGGCAAAAAAAATTTTGTTGCCCCTGGTGCGGGGGGCCGTGGAGCTGGTGGGACTGCGTGCCGAACCCCTGCCCCACCTGATTGAAGAATTGGTCCAGCGCGTAAAAGAATACGTAGAAAAATTTTAACTGTGAAGAGGATTTTCTTTTAAAATAGCGAATTAGCCAACAAAGTGATTTTCCAGCCTGCAGGTGCCCCAAAGGGGAGAATAGGGAATCAGGTGAAAGTCCTGAGCGGTCTCCGCCACTGTAACCGGGAAGCAGCCCTGCAATGCCACCGCCAGGGAAGGCGTAGGGCAGGCGATGATCCGGGAGCCAGGATACCTGCCTGCGGGTGCCTTTGACCCCTTCGTGAGAAAGGAGGCATGGCGTCGTTCGGGGCTAGGGACTGGCCTGGCACAAGTTTCCCCGGTCTTTCGAAGGCTGGGGTTTTTGTTTTAAGGGGTGTGGTTATGGCTTTGGTGCTTGTTCTTGGCGGTGCCAGGAGTGGCAAGAGCAGTTTTGCCGAACAACTGGCCGCTACTTCCGGTTCAAGGGTTGTTTATGTAGCTACGGCAGCCGCCGGCGACGACGAAATGGCCCGGCGGATCGTTAATCACCGCCGGCGCCGCCCTGCCGGCTGGCTTACTGTAGAAGAAACCCACCGGCTGGAAAGGGTGATTAGGGAATACGAAAGCAAGGCAGACGTTCTTTTAATCGACTGTTTGACCATGTGGGTGACCAATCTCTTACTGAACGATAGTCTGCCTGCCTACGGCAGTACGGCGGAAGACAAAGAAAGTTTTATTCTGGAACAGGCCCGGCAATTGGGTGGGACGGCAGCAGCCTCCCCGGCCCGGATAATTATGGTAGCCAATGAGGTGGGATGGGGCCTGGTGCCGGACAATGCCCTGGGCCGTTCGTTTCGCGATGTGGCGGGGCGGGTAAACCAGCTCCTGGCCCAAGAGGCGGAGGAGGTTTACCTGGTGGTGGCCGGTTTGCCCGTGGAGATCAAATCTCTGGTGTTCAAAAGGAGGTAGCTTATATATGCTGGCCAGGACTATTATGGTACAGGGAACCGCTTCACACGTGGGCAAAAGTGTCCTGGTAGCCGCCCTTTGTCGCATCTTTTACCAGGATGGCTATCGTGTGGCCCCGTTTAAGTCCCAGAACATGGCCCTGAACTCTTTTGTAACCCGGGATGGGGGTGAAATGGGCCGGGCTCAGGTGGTGCAGGCCGAGGCTGCCGGGATAGAGCCGCATGTAGACATGAATCCCATTTTGCTCAAGCCCACGGGGCAGGCCTCCTCCCAGGTGATTGTCCTGGGCCGGCCGGTAGGAAACCTTTCCGCCCGGGAATACCACAACGGCTACGCCCAGATGGCATGGGAGGTTATCTGCCAGGCCCTGGACCGGCTGCGCCGGCGTTACGAGATCGTGGCCATTGAAGGTGCCGGAAGCCCGGCTGAGGTCAACCTTCAGGCTACGGAAATTGTGAACATGCGGGTGGCCCGGCTGGCGGAGGCGCCGGTACTGCTTGCCGCCGATATAGACAAGGGTGGCGCCCTGGCTGCAGTGGTTGGCACCCTGGAATTGCTTCCGGAAGAGGATCGCCGGCGGGTAGCGGGGATCATTATCAATAAGTTTCGCGGGGACTTAAAACTCTTCCAGCCGGCGGTGGACTTCCTGGAAGCAAAAACAGGGATACCGGTAGTGGGTGTAGTTCCCTATTTTGAAGGTTTCCGGGTGCAGGAAGAGGATACGGTTTCCGAGGAAAGCCTGCGTAGAAGCCGGACGTCTTCCAGAGGGGAAGTGGAAATTGCCGTCATTCACCTGCCCCATATTTCCAATTTTACTGATTTTGATCCCCTGGAGGACGAGCCCGATGTAAATTTGCGCTATATTGGGAAAGGAACTCCTTTAGGACATCCGGATCTGATCATTCTTCCCGGAAGCAAAAACACCATTGAGGATCTGGTTTCTTTAAAGCGGTGGGGCCTGGCGGGTGAAATATGTCGGTTGGCCCGGGAAGGAGTACCGGTAATCGGTATCTGCGGTGGCTTCCAGATGCTGGGCAAAGAGCTGGCCGATCCCTATCACACCGAGTCCAGCATTCCCAGAATAGAAGGACTGGGATTGCTGGATATCAGCACCTCCTTTGAGCCGGAAAAGGTGACCACCCAGGTGGAGGCTACCGTTACCGGCAGAGGCCCCCTTTTATCGCCGGCCCGGGGACAGAGGGTGGTAGGTTACGAGATTCACATGGGACGCACTCAACTGGGGTCCGGGGCTGTACCGGCCTTTCACATTCACCGGCGTTCCGGGGAAACGGTGGATTGCCCGGATGGGGCGCAGGACGAGCAGGGGCTGGTCTTTGGCACCTATATCCACGGCCTGTTTGATGACGATGGATTCCGCCGGCAGTTGCTCAATGCCCTGAGGTTGAGGAAGGGGCTGGCTCCCCTGGAGCAGGGAGGTACCAGCCACCTGGAGCAGCGGGAGCGGGATTATGACCGGCTGGCTGCTGTAGTGCGGGGAAGCCTGGATATGGGCAGGATTTACCAGCTCCTCGGTTTACCGGGACCCAAGGCCAAGGGCCCCATGGCCGGGGCGGTATGAAATTCTCTACAAGAATGAGTTTGGCCCCCCAGCACTCACTGTAACCGGAGTTCTTTGATAGGATGATTGCTACCTAATACAGGCTTTCAATCTCGGGCAGGTATATGGATCCGGTGAGTGCTGGGTCACCGGAGCGAGCGGGAGCCAAAACAGGGTAGTTGGAAAGTGAGGATAACTCAGACGAGAATGCACGGAAAGGGGCGGCAGGCCTGGGTGTTTGGACTTGTACCAGGTAGCAGGACATGCTCGGAGTAGTTGCTGCTTATATTCTGGATCTGCTGGTGGGAGACCCCCGCTGGCTTCCCCACCCGGTAGTAATTATGGGCAAAATCATTGCCGGGCTGGAAAAAATTCTCCGCCGGGTAGCCAGGAGTCCCCTTTCCCTGCGGATCGCCGGGGTGGTCCTGGCGTCCATGGTGGTCGGGAGCAGTTACCTGGCTGTGCACTTTTTGGTCCGCCTGGCTGCCCTGGTGCACCCCTGGTTGGCCCTGGGGCTGGAGGTCTGGCTCATTGCCACTACCTTTGCCGTCCGGGGGCTGGCCGGAGCGGCCCGGGGTGTACTGCTCTCCCTATCCCGGGGCGATCTGGATCTGGCCCGCCGGCAGGTAAGCTATATAGTCGGCAGGGATACCCACGCCATGGATGTCCGGGAAATGACCCGGGCTACGGTGGAAACGGTGGCCGAAAACATTGTCGATGGGTTTGTATCCCCTCTCTTTTATGCCCTCATTGGCGGAGCACCCCTGGCCATGGCCTACCGGGCGGTGAATACCCTTGACTCCATGGTGGGCTACCGGAACGACCTGTACCGGGATCTGGGGTGGGCCTCGGCCCGCCTGGATGATGTGGCCAATTTTTTGCCTGCCCGCTGGACCGGGCTGTTGCTCGTGGCGGCTGCCTGGCTTTCCGGGCGCCGGGCCGGGGGGGCCTGGCAGGTTATAAGAAAAGATGCCCGGCGTCATCCCAGCCCCAACAGCGGCATTCCCGAGGCAGCCATAGCCGGGGCCCTGGGGGTACGCCTCGGCGGACTGAACTATTATGGCGGGCGGGCCTCCTTTCGAGCCTATCTAAACGAATCCGGACACCCGCCGCAGGTAGACCACATCCGCCAGGCGGTGGACATGCTCTACCTTACCGCCGCCCTGGCTGTAATCAGCGGCTTGGCGGTGAAGTTAATCTTTTGCTCACTTTTATGAGGAGGTCGCACTCTTTTGAACATACCGCGCCTTTTAATAGCAGCAACCCACAGTGGTGCCGGTAAAACCACCCTAGCCACGGCTCTGATGGCCGCCTTTACCCGGGCGGGTTTTGCCGTCCAGCCTTTCAAGGTGGGCCCGGATTACATTGATCCCGGCTACCACACCGCCGCTACGGGACGGACTTCCCGCAACCTGGATACCTTTTTTTTGGGGGCGGCCGGAGTGCGGGAGGTGTTTACCCGCGCCGCTTCGGGGGCGGACCTCTGTATAATCGAAGGGGTCATGGGGCTTTACGACGGGAAAGGGGCTACGGAGCGGGGCAGTTCGGCGGAGGTGGCTAAAGCCCTCGAGGCTCCGGTTTTGCTGGTGGTGGATGCCCGGTCCATGTCCCGCAGTGCGGCCGCCCTGGTCCTGGGCTACCGCCTTTTTGATCCCCGGGTGCGGTTGGCCGGGGTGCTGCTCAACCGGGTGGGCAGTACCCGGCACTACGCCACGCTTAAGGAGGCCATTGAAAAACAGGCAGGTGTTCCCGTGCTGGGCTGGGTTGGCCGCCGGGCGGAAATATTCCTTCCTCACCGGCACCTGGGCCTTTTGCCGGCGGTGGAAAAGGACGCCCTGGTCGAACATTTGGAACGGCTGGTGGCGGTCCTGGAGGGAGGGGTGGATCTCTTCCGCCTGCTGGAGGCAGCACGGCAGGCGCCGCCGCTGCCCGAAACTCCGCGGGAGATTTTTCCTGCCGCACCCCTGACCCCGCGGGTGCGCCTGGGGGTAGTAAGGGACGCCGCCTTTAACTTTTACTACCAGGACGGGCTGGAGCTCCTGGCCGCTCTAGGAGCGGAAATCGTTTTTGTCAGCGCCCTTGCCGATCCGGCTTTGCCACCGGAGCTGGACGGCCTGTACATTGGCGGCGGCTTTCCGGAAATGTTTTTAGAAAAGCTGGCGGCCAACAAAGGGTTCCTGGAAAGTTTGAGTCGGGCTTTTCACCTGGGTATGCCCGTCTATGCCGAATGCGGCGGGATGATGTATCTTTGCCGGGTCATTTGCGATTTTGAAGGCCGGGAATATCCCATGGCCGGCTTGCTGCCGGGAGTATGCCGCATGCATTCCCGGCGGGTGGCCCTGGGATACTGTGAAGCCCGTGTACTGGCCGATAATATCCTGGCTCCGGCGGGAACAAGGCTGGTGGGCCACGAATTTCACTATTCTTACATAGAGGGCATGCCCCGGGATTTCCCCCGAGCTTATGCGCTTTACCGGGAAGGGGATCGGGAGGGGGTGCTGGATGGCTATGTCCATGGCAACCTGCTGGCCTCCTACTTGCACCTGCACTTTGTCTCCTGCCCGGAAGTCGCCCGGCGGTTTATTGACCGTTGCGAAGATTATAAAAGGCAAAGGGTGATGGGATGCTGAAAACCCTGGCCATGGCCCTGCAATTTTTAACCAGGTTTTATGTCTACCGGGGTGATTTTGATGAGCGTGCCTACGGGCGGGCCCCCGTGTTTTTCCCCCTGGTAGGCCTTTTCCTGGGCGCAGCCTGGATGGCCCTTTATTTTGCTCTTTCCCCCTTCTTCCCGCCGGCAGTCACCGCCGCCCTTCTGGTGCTGGGCATGGTTGCATTCAGCGGGGGGTTGCACCTGGACGGGTTTATGGATACCATGGACGGGATCTTCAGCGGGCGGTCCAGGGAAAAAATGCTGGAAATTATGCGGGACAGCCGGGTGGGAGCCTTCGGTGTGCTCGGGCTGACCTGTTTATTGCTGCTCAAGTTTGCGCTGCTTTTCGGCATACCCCGGGAAGTTTTGCCCCGCTTGCTGTTAATAGTCCCGGCCATTAGCCGCTGGGGGATGGTTTATGCCATTGCCCGCTTTCCCTATGTCCGGCAGCAGGGCCTTGGCCTTTTGCAGGTCCGCTATACCCGGGGGCGGGAGCTGGTCCTGGCCTCCCTTTTTGTCCTGATAGCAGCCGTAATGGGGGGACCGGTGGGTCTGGTTCTACTGTTTGTTTCCCTTATACTGGTGCACGGGCTTGGCCGTTATCTCACCGGCCGGCTGGGCGGCCTAACCGGGGATACCTACGGGGCCATTAATGAAATTCTGGAAGTTTTTTTACTGTTGGCGGCACATCCTTTAAGCAGTTACCTTCCAATAACTTTTCGGTAACGGGGGTGCAAACGATGAGCC
The DNA here is from genome assembly GCF_900142025.1 of Desulfofundulus thermosubterraneus DSM 16057. Taxonomy (GTDB): domain Bacteria; phylum Bacillota; class Desulfotomaculia; order Desulfotomaculales; family Desulfovirgulaceae; genus Desulfofundulus; species Desulfofundulus thermosubterraneus. The sequence goes on from NZ_FQZM01000004.1 coordinate 100,743, forward strand.
TTGATGATAAAATAGAAAAGGACTACCAGTCCGTTCCCCCCCATGGTGGCAACCTGGTACGGGCGGCCATGGAATACGGGCTTGCGCCGCAAGATTTTTTGGATTTCAGCGCCAATATCAATCCTCTGGGCCCCAGCCCGTTGGTTATGGAAGCCCTGAGGGCCAATCTGTGGCAGATATGCCATTACCCGGATCCGGATTGCCGGGAGTTAAAGAGTGCTCTGGCGGAGCACCTTGGGATTGAAACCCCTTGCCTTCTGGTGGGAAACGGAGCCAGTGAGTTAATTTACCTGCTAGCCCGGGTTTTCTCCTTCCGCCGGGTGCTCATTCCCGCCCCTACCTTTAGCGAATATGGCCTGGCCGTAAGGGCTGCCGGGGGGAAAGTCAATTATTTTTTTCTGAATCCCTCCCCGGGTTTTCCTTTTCCTCTGGAGGAAGTTTTAAGGCAACTGCCGGAGGTGGATGCTCTTTTTTTATGCAACCCCAATAACCCTACCGGAAGGCTTGTTCCCCGCCAGGAACTGGAGGCTTTGCTGGAAGCGGCTGCGGCATACAGGGCCATGGTGATTGTTGACGAAGCCTTTATGGACTTTGTGGCCGATCCCCAAAGCCATACTTTGCTTTCCCTGGCAGGCCGGCACCCCCGTTTAATCCTGCTTTATTCTTTGACCAAGATTTTAGCCATTCCCGGCTTGCGCCTGGGGGTGCTGGCGGCACGGCCCGAGGTCGTTAAAGCCCTGGACCGGGCAAGGGACCCCTGGAGCGTGAATGCCCTGGCCCAGGTGGCCGGAGTGGTCGGATTGCAGGACAGGGAATACATTGAAGCTACCCGGGATCTGGTGGCCCGGGAGCGGGAATTCCTGTTCCGGGAGTTCTCTTCTTTGCCCGGCTTGCGTCCTTTCCCCGGAGCGGCCAACTTCTTGCTGGTGGATATAACTGGCACTCGCTTTGCGGCGGGGGAACTGGTCCGGCTGCTGGGACACCGGGGCATCCTGGTGCGTAACTGTGCCAATTTCCCCGGCCTGTCGGAGGGATACATTCGAGTCGCCGTAAAAAGACGGGAGGAAAACTTGCGCCTTCTGGAAGCACTGCGCGAGGTGCTTTAGGAGAGAAAATATCATGAGCTGCCGCATTTACCTGGTCAGGCACGGCGAAACAATCTGGAACGCAGAGTTAAGATTTCAAGGCCATAGCGATACCGCTCTTTCCCCGCGGGGGCTGGAGCAGGCCCGGGCGCTGGCCCGGCGTTTGCGCGGGGAAAATTTCAGTGCCTTTTACGCCAGTGACCTGCAACGCGCCTTGAACACGGCCCGCATTCTGGCGGAACCTCACGGCTTGCCCGTAGTCCCCTTGAAGGCTCTGCGGGAAATTAACTTCGGCGCCTGGGAAGGACTTACGGTGGCGGAAATTAAGAACCGCTATCCCCGGGAGTTGCAACAGTGGTGGCACGACCCCTTGCACACGCGCGTTCCCGGGGGGAAACCCTGGCGGAGGTGGTAGAGAGGGTTACTCTGGCGGTGCGGGAGATAGTGGAAAAACATCCCACCGGCCAGGTAGTGGTTGTTTGCCATGGGGGTTGTGTTCGGACGCTGGTGGGGGCGGTTTTAGGAATGGATTTAAATCAATACTGGCGTCTGGGAGTCAATAATGCATGCCTGTCTATCCTGGAATTTCCTACCTGGGAGAAGGGAATTTTAACCCTGTTTAACGATTGCAGTCATCTGGAAAAGAGAGGGGGTTAAATTGACTCCTGCTAAAACTTCCTTTTCCCGGCGCCTGGGCGTTCTCTTCCTGATAGCGCTGCTGGCTTTTAGTTGCCTGATCGCACGCCTTTTTTTCGTTCAGGTGTTATGGGGAGGACAATTGCGTCAGGAGGCAACTAAAATTCGTACAAGGGACATTATCCTGCAACCCAACCGGGGAAACATCTACGACCGCCAGCATAATCCCCTGGTCACCAGTATTCCCTCTTATTCCATTTATACCCACCCCGATCAGATAAAGGATCCCGGAAGTGTCGCGGATAAGGTTACGGCTATTTTGGGTATCCGGCGTGAAGAAATATATGAAAAACTGGCCGCCCGGGGGCCCTTTGTCTGGCTGCAGCACGGTGTGGAATTCGACCGGGCCAAAAAGCTGCAGGGAATCAGCGGCCTTGGCTTTATCGAATCCAGTACCCGTTTTTACAAACAGGGTAACCTCGCTGCGGCCCTGCTGGGCTTTGTGGGGGATGATAACCAGGGACTTAATGGCCTGGAGAAAAGTTATGACAGGGAATTGCGGGGATCGCCGGGAAAAATGGTGCTGGAGATTGACGCCCAGGGTCGTCAGATTCCCCAGAGTGCGGTGTTAGTGAAGCGTTCGGAAGCGGGAAACAACCTGGTGCTCACTCTGGACCAGACCATCCAGTACTATGTGGAGCGGGAGCTGGACAGGATTGTTTCTGCTTACCAGCCGAAATGGGCGGTCATTCTGGTCATGGATCCCAAAACGGGCGAGATTCTGGCTATGGGCAACCGGCCCACCTTTGACCCCTCCCGGTGGCGGAAGTTTCCCCGGGAAGTTTGGGAAAAAAATCCGGTCACCCTCTATACCTATGAACCCGGTTCGACCTTCAAGATGATTACCGCGGCGGCAGCCCTGGAGGAGGGGGTGGTGCGGCCTACGGATTGGTTTAATGATCCGGGTTATGCTGTAGTTAATGGGCGGCGCATTTACTGTTGGGATCGCAAGGGACACGGGTTGCAATCTTTTGCTCAGGCCGTGGGAAACTCCTGCAACCCGGTTTTCATCCAGGTAGGGTTAAAACTGGGCAAGGAGAGGTTTTTTAAATACGTCCGGGGCTTTGGTTTTGGTACCCCCACGAACATTGATTTGCCCGGTGAAGAATCGGGAGTAGTATTGCCTGAAGAAAGGGCTTCGGAGCTGGATATAGCTACCATGGCCATCGGCCAATCCATCGCGGTCACGCCAATCCAGCTTTTAACTGCCGTTTCGGCCATAGCCAACGGGGGTTACCTCATGCAGCCCCATGTGGTCAGGGCCGTGGAGGATGCTTCGGGAAAAACCATCCGGGAAATAACTCCCCGGGTAATCCGGCAGGTTATCTCCACGGAAACCGCCCGGCAACTATCCGGGTTATTAGAAAAGGTGGTTCTGGAAGGAACAGGCAAGCGGGCTCTGGTGGAAGGCTACAGAGTAGCGGGGAAGACAGGTACCGCCCAGGTACCCGGCCCGGGCGGTTATGTAGAAGGGAAGTATGTGGCCTCCTTTGCCGGTTTCGCCCCTGCCGATAATCCCCGGATTGCCGTCCTGGTGGTGGTCGGCGAACCCCGGGGGCAGGAATATCATGGGGGTGAGGTGGCTGCCCCGGCCTTTGGTGCAGTTGTAAGGGACACTTTGCGTTACCTTGGGGTCCCCGAAGATCCCAGCCGGGAGAGCCAGGATGTTCCCCCGGAGCAGGATGAGCTGGTTGTCGTGCCCAATGTGGTCGGCTTTCCGGTGCGTGAAGCACTATGGCTGCTGCAGGAACGGGGGTTGCGGTCCTGGTCTCCCGGAAAAACGGGCCTGGTGACCGGCCAGGAGCCGCCGGCGGGCAAACGCGTTCCCCCGGGTACTACGGTGAGTTTACAAATTGTTACCGGCAAGGCTCCGGAACAGCTGGTTGTTCCCGATCTGTCCGGGCTTACGGTAAAAAAGGCGGGCTCAATCCTGGAGGAGTTGGGTTTAAAATTCAAAGCTTCGGGGAGCGGTGTGGCCGTCCGGCAACGTCCTGAGGCGGGCAGCCGCGTGGCTCCGGGAACCACGGTTTTCGTGGAATTCGCTCCTCCCTAGGTATTTTCCTAAAATAGACAGCCTAAAGCTTTCAGTTATAACATAACAGGCACCCATGACGTTTTCAGCGTCACCAGGAGAGGATTGAAAATCGCAGCTGTTTTGCACGTAAGCGAGCGACATTGACCCGGCACTCACTGCAACCAGAGTTCTCTGATGGGATTAGTGCTGACTATATACTGTTTAAATGCCTGCGCAGGTACCCAGCACTCACCGTAACCGGGTTCTCTGATAGTAATACTGCTAACCATATGTGGCTTTAGTTACTGCGCAGATACCTGGAACCGGTGAGTGCTGGGTGAGTGCTGGGGAACGGAGCGAGCGCGTGCAAAAGGCAGGCAATTACTATTTTCAGGGTATAGATATCTCGGAGGGATAGCGCTATGAACTGGGGAGATCGGGTAGTTGCCGTGCGGCAAAAGGTGCTCAAGGAGCGCCCACTAATACACCACATTACCAATTTGGTTGTGACCAATCTGACCGCCAATGTTACCCTGGCTGTTGGGGCATCACCGGTGATGGCTTATGCCCGGGAAGAAGTGGCTGATATGGCGCGCTTAGCCCGGTCCGTGGTGTTAAATATGGGGACGCTTACGGCAGCCGAAGTGGAGGCAATGCTGCAGGCGGGCCGGGCGGCCAATGCGGCAGGTATTCCTGTTATCTTCGATCCTGTCGGGGCAGGAGCTACACCTTTTCGCACGGCGACTGCGCAGATGATTATCAGGGAATTGCGTATCGACATTTTACGCGGCAACGCTTCGGAGATCGCTGCCGTCAGTGGTTTCGGCGGGCAGACTAAAGGTGTGGATGCCGGTCAAATTTCCGTGCCCGCCAGCCAAATGGCCAGGCAGGTGGCGCGGGATTCAGGTACCGTGGTTGTGGTAACGGGAGCCACCGATTACATCAGCGACGGGGAGCGATTGATTGCGGTGGAAAACGGTCATACCATGCTCACTGCAGTGACGGGTACGGGTTGCTCCGCCACCAGTGTCATTGCCGCTTTCCGGGCGGTGGAAGCTGACGGCGTAACCGCCGGTGCGGCAGCCCTCGCCTATTATGGCCTGGCCGCCGAGCATGCCGCTGCCACCAGCCGCGGACCGGCGAGCTTTCAGATGGCCCTTTTGGACACCCTGTATAATTTGGAAGGGGAAGAACTGGCCCGGGGTGTCAAAATACGGGAACTCTAACTGTTCTAATCGATTGTCGCCAATAAGACAAAAAAATAGTCGCCGGGGCGACAGAAAATTATGCCGGTTTATGTCAAAATACAAAGTGCACGCATGAAAAACCATATACCTCCTTCTTCCCGTTTCCCACTTCTAACCAGTGGGAAAATTTTTTTCAGGGGATGCTCCGCTGGTATACCCGGTAACGTCTAACAGGGTGCGGGGTTACCCTTTGCACCATTTTTAGCACCACCGAGTTGCCCTCGTGGATCTGGGATATTTCTATCTGGCTGCCGGGTGGCAGGGCGGCGTGACAGGTTTCCAGGAGCAGGGCATCTATTCCCCGCTGCCGGAATTCAGGGACCACGGCCATAAGGGCCAGCCTGAAAGCGGGTTTTCCTTCCGGTTCCCCCGGTTGGGGGATGCAAAAGCAAATTCCCGCCGGTTGGTGGTCTACCCGGGCCAGCAGAAGCAGGCGGGGGTCCGCCACCCTTTGGTAGTGAGTTAAAATGGCCAGGACCTCAGGAAGGGTGAGGGGAATGTAGCCCCAGTTCCGTTTCATGGAGCGGTTCAGAATATAGTGCACCGCTTCCACCTGCCGGTGGAAGGACAAACAGGAGTTTAAGGGCTGTACCACGGTTCCCTGGTAACGCCTGGCCCTGCGGGCTGCCCGTTTTATTACTTCCGGTAACGTGTCTTCAGCCGACCATTGGTAGGCCAGCAGATCTGCTAGTTTTTTGCATCCACAGCTTTCGAAAAGTTCTTTATAATAGGGGGGGTTGTAGGGAAGCATGAAGGTCGGGGGTGCGGAAAAGCCATCAATTAAAACTCCCACGCGCTGGTTGGTGTTTGCCATTGCGGGACCGGTCATTTTCCAACACTTTTGCTCCCGGAGCCATTTCCCCGCTTCTTCCATGAGAGCCCGGGTTACTTGCTCATCCCGGGCTGCTTCAAAAGCACCAAAAAATCCCGTATTCGCATCCCGGCAGAAATCATCCACTGCGCAGGCTATACGTCCCACGGGTTTGCCGTTTTGCAGAGCTAAAAAAAGAGCCAGCTGTACATGCCGTAGTGCCGGGTTGGCACCGGGGTCTAACAAAAGAGCCGTTTCCCGCCGGTTGGCAAGTGCTGCCTGGCTATTCCGGCCGTAAATATATTCCGCCAACTCCAGGAACGAAAAAAACTGCGTCCTGTTTTGGACGCGAACTACTCTTAATGACACTTGTAATTCCCGCCCTTTTTTCTTTAGAATATGCGGGGGCGGGGAAAGAGGAGAAGGAAATTCCGTAAAAAAGGGGAATCCAGGTAATAGCATATAGTATGGAATGAGGTGTAATCAGTGTCCTTCCGTAATTTGCCCGGCCCTGCAAAGCTTGCTCTGGCCATTATGGCCTGGGCGCTGATTTTGTGGGTTTTTACCCTCGGTTATCCTGCTTTTGCGCCGGTAGCCCGGTTTATTTTTGGAGCACTGGTTTTACCCTGCGCTTTGGCGGAATGGTTAAAGATGAAAGGAGTGGTGACCGGCAGGGCAGTAAGTGTCCTGCGTATGGTGCTTATTGCTTTTGCCGTGCTCCTCTGGCTGATTAACACTAGAACTTGATTAAATTTCCGGCCACAAGGCCCAGCCCGAAGGCAACGACGCTGCTGGCTAAGACCCAGAGCAGTTCCTTTTTCACTCGCTTCACGAGATGTTCAATGGATTCCCCCTGGGATGTTTCAACGCTACCGGGTTTGTTTTTTTCTTTAGTCATCTTGCTACCTCCGCTTTCCTTCTTGTTTTAGCCCTTTTTCTATCCTCAGGGACGCCTTTGCTGAAACATTTACTCGCAAGGATACTTTAAGGCCAGCGCACAGGTATGGTTACCTTGTTTTCAATGCTGCCGTCCTTGGCGCTGATGGAGAAAACTTCCAGGGTGCCCTTTCCGTCCTGCGGGGGGGTAAAGTTGAGTCGCATTTCAAAGTCTCCCCGTTCGGGGGCAGCCTTGGTGGCGGTGGCATATGCGCTGACCAAAACCTTGCCCTGGCTGTCCAGTAGCCTGGCGTTGACCGTTCCTTCGTAAACTCTGGCGCTGCCCTTGACCAGTAGCGGTACACCAACTACCTGATCCGGTGTGGGGTGGGTGACCCAAATGGCCGGTTCATAAACCCTGGACAAATCCCTGCGGAAAGGTTGATCATATAAACCCACGTGGCCCCACCAGTCCCGGGTGCGCTCATCCACCTTGCCTTCCACCTGGAACGATACCTGGCGGATTTCCGGGAACTCAGTTAAAGTGTTGACCACGCTTTGGATGCCCAGGGCTTCCCCTTCGGCACCTGCACTGGGGTGTTCCAGTACCTCCCTGGAGAAATTGACTGTGGCCAGACCGTCCTTTACCGTTACCCCCAGGACCTTGGTGTTAGGGGGTAAAATACGTATGGCTCCCGGGGTAGATGGCTCAGCCGAAATTAATTCCTGTACTGCTTTCAAAGCCGGATCCTTCGCCGGGGGAACCTTGTGGACTTCCCGTACCAAATAGCTTTCCTGGCCCGTAGATTTTACATAATACACAGCCAGAAGTAGGGACTGGGGCGGGGTGGGGGCCGGCAAATCATTTGCTGGAGCTTGCTGCCTGGACCAGGTACAGCTGGATGCAAACAGCAATAAAATGAAAAAGCTTAAAACCAGGATCGGGACTTTCCCCATGGATTTCCTGATTACTTGCACCTGTCATACCCCACTTCCTGTCATTGCTTGCTGCCTTTATCTAAGTATACCACTGAAACTCGTGCTTTGTCACCCGCAATCCTGCCCGGCTGCGCACCCGGCTATCTAAAATGATAAAACGACCGGAGTTCCCTTCGCCAACATCCACGGGGTACACCGGCCGCTTCCTGATGCTTTATTATTGTTTAATGACTGTGATGCCCGCTGGCTTTTTCTTCGACCTTTTCCATTACCCGACTGATTGGCCCGGCAAATATAGCCGCCAAAACGCCCACGCCAAGAACTATAGCCATACCTGCATAAAATGCCGTCCAGTCAACCATAAAATCCCGCCCCCTTATGTTTTCTTCCAACCTCTATGGCGTTTTTATCGCGTATTCCACTGCCGTACCCGGTTTTCACCGTTGGTTTTCACTGTTACTAAAAATGTATCACCGGCAGGATGAGAAGTCAACCAGTGCGGCCGAACATTTGTTGATATTGTTCCATGGTCATTAAAATGGCCCGGGGCTTGCTCCCCTCGAATTTGCCCACGATACCCCGTTGCTCCATGATGTCGATCAACCGGGCGGCCCGGGCATAACCGATATGCAGCCTTCTTTGCAGCATGGAAATGGATGCATTGCCGTTTTCAATAAGTATTTTTACTGCCTGGGGAAGCAGTTCATCCTCTTCCTCCATCCTGGCCTCTTCCTCCTCCTCCACCGGCGGTTCTTCCATTACCCGCTGGTCATATACCGGTTGAGCCTGTTCCCTCAGGAAGGAAGTGAGGTTTTCCACCTCCTGATCCGACAGGTAGGCTCCCTGCACGCGCATGGGTTTAGGAGCCCCCACCGGGAAGAAGAGCATGTCTCCTTTGCCCAGCAGTTTCTCTGCCCCCCCCATGTCCAGGATAGTCCGGGAATCCATCTGGGAGGAGACAGCAAAGGAGATGCGGGAGGGAATATTGGCCTTGATTAAGCCGGTGATCACATCCACCGAGGGACGCTGGGTGGCTACGACCAGGTGAAGCCCCGCCGCACGGGCCATTTGGGCCAGCCGGCAGATGGAATCCTCCACGTCGGCCGGGGCGACCATCATCAGGTCGGCCAATTCATCAATGATGATCACAACAAAGGGCAGGGGGCCTTCCGCCTGTGCCGTTGCGGCTGTTGGTTCGTCCATAGATGAGGCGGTGTTGGCAGGGGACTTTTTCCCGGCTGCCCAGAACAGCTCATTGTAACGTTTGATATCCCTTACCCCCGTGCGGGCAAAAAGCTCATAACGCCGCTCCATCTCCTTGACTGCCCAGCGTAAAACCCCGGCTGCCTTTTTGGCGTCGGTAACCACCGGGGATACCAGATGGGGAATGCCGTTGTAAGTAGTCAATTCCACCATTTTGGGGTCGATCATTAAAAATTTAACTTCATCGGGAGTAGCCTTGAATAGAATGCTGGCAATTAAGGTGTTAATGCACACACTTTTCCCGGAACCGGTAGCGCCGGCTACCAGCAGGTGGGGCATTTTACCCAGGTCCGCGATGACGGGTGCCCCGGCAATATCGCGGCCCAAAACTACGGTAAGGCGGGAGGGGCTTTCCGTGAACTCCCTGCTTTCCAGCAATTCCCGCAGCTGTACGGTGGCTATTTCCCGGTTGGGCACCTCGATGCCCACGGCTGCCTTGCCCGGAATGGGTGCTTCAATGCGCACCCCGGGAGCTGCCATGGCCAGGGCTATGTCGTCGGCCAGGCCCACAATGCGGCTGACTTTAATGCCAGCCGGGGGCTGGATTTCATACCGGGTAATGGCCGGTCCTACGGATACCTGGGTCACCCGGGCCTGAATATTAAAACTGGCTAGGGTTTCTTCAAGAATCTGTTTTTTCTCGGCAATCTCCCGCTCTAAAATGGAATTATCCCGGGGTTTGGGTTTAGCCAAAAGACCGCTTGGAGGGAGCCGGTAAGGACGCCCGTCCGCCAGCGCGCAAGGGGCTACCTCCGTCTCCGTTAATTCCATTCCGTCCTGCTCCCGGGCGTTTTGCTTGCGCCGTTCCTTTTGCTGCCGGCGGTTTTGGTGGCCTTGTTCCTGTGTTTCCGTCTCACCGGCCGGGGCAGTTGGCTGCGGCAGGGGAAGGTTGTCCTTTTTTTCGGGAAGGGCGGGGGAACCGGCTTGTTTGCGGGTGTCTGCCTGTTCCACCTCTTCAAAGAGAAAATCGGACAAACGCTTCCCCAGGTGCTGGAACGTGTTGCGTACGGCCTGAACTATAATGCCCAAAAGCCTGGCCGGGGACTGGCCGGTGAGCAAGACGAGGCCGGTTATACTGAGAAAAGCCAGCAAAATATAGCTTCCGGCAACGCCAAAACACAGATGCAGTAAATAGCTGAAGGCGGCTCCCACCAAGCCGCCGCCCTGTCCCTGCCAGGCGGCACGAAAGAAATGGTCCGGCGGTATAAACAGGTGCAAAAAGGTAAGGGTGCTGATCAGCAATATTAACAGGCCCCAGGCACGGGAGGTCATCCCGTTGACCTTTCGCTCGCGCATAACTTTTATTCCGAAACAAAACAGGGCTACGGGCAGCAGGTAACGGCCGCTTCCGGCAGTGATCGTCAAACTCCGGGCAAGAAAGTGCCCTACCGTTCCTGCCGCCGGGGTAAACAGGCTGGCCATGCCTAACAGGGCCAGGGTTATGATGGCCAGCCCGTAAAGCTCAAATTTAAGCTCCTTCAACCAGGGTTTGGCCACAAGTTCCCCTCCTTGCGAGTAAAACGACCGGGGCGTGACAAAAGGTGCCCGTTCTCATCATATTTTGAGCTTACCATAAAGTGGACAAAGAGGCAAGTTTGCCTTGGTAACCAGGGCTGGAGGCCGTAAAATAATAAAACGCAGCAATGCTTGACAGGCGTAGCTGCGTCTAAAAAATAGTTTTTGAAAGCGTCATGGGCGTCTGTTAAGTTAAAGATTGGGCCGGCTGGTGATGTGGTAGGGGCATGTTTCACCGCCGGGGTATATTGGTTTTGGTTTTTGCCCGCCCGTACCATATTCCTATCACGGCCAGCCCGATCAGGAGAAGGCTGACCAGCTGGGCTACCCGAACGGGTCCCAGCATCAGGCTGTCGGTGCGCAAACCTTCGATGAAGAAGCGTCCTACCGAGTAGAGACCCAAGTATAAAAGGGCTACCTCTCCGGTGAAGCGTTTCCTGGGCCAGTACCACATCAGGGAGGCAAACACCGCCAGATTCCACAGCGATTCATATAAAAAGGTGGGGTGGTAATACTGGCCTTCGATAAACATTTGCCGGCGAATAAAGTCCGGGAAGTAAGCCATAAACTCCGGGGATACGGGACCACCGTGGGCTTCCTGGTTGATGAAGTTGCCCCAGCGGCCGATGGCCTGGCCCAGGATGACACTGGGGGCCAAGATGTCGGCCAGCAATGGGACGGACAGTTTATGCCGGCGGGCATACCATACCCCCGCCAGGGTGCCCCCGAGCAGACCGCCATGGATGGCGAGCCCGCCATGCCAGATGGCCAGGGCTTCCCAGGGGTTATGCTGGTAGCTTGACCATTCAAAAATAACGTAATATATACGGGCACCAATGATGGCCGCCGGGATAATCAACGTAACCATATTTAAAATGTGATTGGGGTCCATCCGGTTTTGCCCCGCCCGGCGCAAAGCCAAAAAAATGCCAGTTAAAAAGGCCGTGGCCATAATGATGCCGTACCAGCGGATCTGCAACGGGCCGATCTGGATGGCTACAGGGTCGATCATTGAATCACCTCGTAAATATTTTCCCGCCTCTCCAATTATTATACCGGTAGTCAACCTGAAAAACCAGTACCGCGCTACACCAGTTGACCCGCTGGCGAACCAGCCGCCTGGTGTTTGTCACTGGGAAAGCAAGCGCCTCAAAAAAATAACCCCACCTGTAGCCAGGCAGGGTAGTGAGCTGCGGTAGTAAATTTACCGGAAGCTTGCCCGGCGGTTTACTGCCATGCATTCCCGGCAGTAAACCGGCTTGCGACCGGTAGGCTTAAAGGGCACCTGGGTGGGTGCACCGCAGGTAGAGCAGAAGGTGTCGTACATCTGCCGTTCCATTCCCGCGGCGCTACCGTCGTTGCGCTGTTTGCGCCGGCGGCGGCAGTCCCGGCAGCGGGTGGGTTCGTTCATCAAGCCTTTCTCGGCATAAAAGGCTTGCTCTCCGGCGGTGAAGATGAAATCGGCGCCGCAGTCACGGCAGGTAAGCACTTTGTCCTCGTAAGACACAAATACTCCTCTCCTTTCAGGGACTTACTGGTTCAGGGGCCCAAACACAAACTACCCGCTCCCTAATCCAGGAGAAGAGTATTTGCCGGTGACCACCAACCAGTTTGACTTTGTAAGATTATATCATAACGCTTCTTTGCTGTCCATAGGGGGGCAGTCCAAGTTCGTATTAAGATTCAGCAGGTAGCTCTGTACTCGCCTGCCGTTTTGCACGCGCTCGCTTTGTTTCCAGCACTCACTCACCGACTCCGGGTACCGGCGTAGGGAGTAAAACTGCGCATGGCCAGCAATCATCTGCCAAAGAACTCTGGTTGCAGTGAGTTTTTAAATGCCCTTTTGGCGTAGTTTTTCCCTCTGCTGGATGGTGGCCGGGTAATCTACCTCGAGATCCGCGCTTAATATGACCCCATACGTTTCTTTTGCCGCCCGCCAACTGACCAGACCCTCCAGCACATCCTGCCGAACCAGCTCCGGATCCCGTTCCAGGGGGTTACCGTAACCACCCCCGCCGGCGGTTTGCAGCATAATGGTGGTTCCCGCCGGTACCCGACAGGTGAATTTCCCTCCTTTGGATTCCTGTATCCCGTTCGTTTCTGTTCCTACTGTTGCTGCCTCTGGCAGACGTCCGGTAGGGCCCCCGCCTAAACCCGAGTTTGCAAGGGTTGAATTTGCCGGCCAGACCACCCTGACCTTGGCCTGCTGTCCCGGCAATCCACCCGCCAGGCCCCAGGGCGGCAATTCGGCCCGTTCAGTGCTTACCGCTACTGTGGCATCTCCCCTCAAGACCGTGATTTCCCGCATCATGCCCAGACCGCCCCGGTGCTTTCCGGCCCCGCCCGAATCGGGAACCAGGGCATAGCGGTCCACCCTGAGCGGGTAGGATTGCTCGATTACTTCCACCGGTGTGTTGCGGGTGTTGGTCATATGCACGTGTACTCCGTCCATCCCGTCCTGGTTGTGTTTTGCTCCCTGGCCGCCGCCGTATGTTTCCACGTAGGAATAGTAGGTGCCGGTGGTGGGGTCGACGCCGCCCACGGTGAAATTGCTCATGCTTCCCGTTCCCGCTGCCGTTACCCGCTCTGGCACCGCCCGGGCCAGGGCACCCAGGAGCACGTCGGCAATGCGCTGGGCCGTATTAATGTTGGCGTGGGCTACCGGGGCGGGGAAGACGGGATTTACCAGACTGCCTTCGGGTGTAACTACCTCCACAGCCCGGTTGAGGCCATCACTGGAAGGCAAATCGGGGTCCACCACTGCTTTTACTACATAGTACACACAGGCCAGGGTCACCCCTCTGGTGGCATTGACCGGTCCCCTTACCTGGGGGTGGGTGCCGCTAAAGTCTACCGTAAGCCCCTTGTCGTGCCGGGTAATGGCTACCCGGATATTGATGGGATTTTGTTCCAGGCCATCACTTTCCAGGAAGTCTTCAAACTCGTAAGTGCCCGGAGGTATTATTTCTAAGGCGGCAAGCAGCCGCCGGTGGGTGTAGCTGATGATTTGTTCCATATGCTCCTTCAAGGCATTTGCTCCGTAGCGCTCCGCCAGTTCCATAAGCCTTTTTATCCCCCGGTCGTTGGCCGTGAGCTGGGCCTGGATATCGCCATGAAACTCCCTGGCGGTCCGCAGGTTGTGGGAGACCAGTTTTAAAAGCTCCCGGTTGACTTTCCCCCGCCTGCGGATTTTAACCGGTGGGATACGGATACCCTCCTGGAAAATTTCCGTGGCTGTGGTGGACATGCTGCCCGGAACTGCACCTCCCACATCCACATGGTGGGCGAGATTGGCCACCAGGGCCAGGGGCCTGTTCCGGTAAAAGACCGGGCTGATCACGCAGATGTCAGGCAGGTGGGAGCCGCTGATGTAAGGATCGTTGATGATAACTGCATCACCCTCCTCAAGTTTTGCCAGGGGGTATTCCCGCAATACCGCTTGCACCACCGCAGGCATGAGGCCCAGATGCAGGGGAATGTGTTCCGCCTGGGCCACCAGCCGGCCATCGGCGGTATAGATGGCGGTGGAGCAGTCGCGGCGGTCTTTGATATTGGGGGAAAGGGCCGTCCTGGTAAGGGTGGCGCCCATTTCCTCGGCTACCGATTGCAGGGCGTGGCGGGTTACTTCCAGTTGTACGGGGTCTATATCTAATTGGGACATCTATCTTCCCCCCACATGGATGATGAGATTGCCCCACTGGTCTACCCGTACGGACGTTCCGGGCCATACCAGGGTGGTGGTGTCGGATTGCTCAATTACCGCTGGTCCCTTCAGGCTCATGTCCGTTTCCAGGTCGTTGCGGCGGTAAACCGGTGTGGATAAGAAGCAATCATCAAAATACACCGGCCGCTCTTCCAGCGGTTCGGCCACCGCCCTTGAACCCTTCTTTTTTCCGGGGGTGGGTACGGGAGGGCGGGGCAGGCTGCCCAGGGCCACCAGCCGCAGGTTGACCACTTCTACAGGGGCTTTTTCGCGGCAAAACCCGTATTCCTGCCGGTGAAGCAGGTGAAAGCTGCGCCTTAAAATGGCCAGATCCTCCGTGCCCAGTTGACCGGCGGGTACTGGCAGGGTCAGGGTATAGGACTGGCCCCTGTAGCGTAAATCGGCCTGGCGGGCAATGATGATCTCCCCGGGGGAAAATCCCTCCTGTTCCAGCTCACGGCGGCCTTTTTCTTCGAGAGGGGTGTAAAGATCCGCCAGTTGGTCCGGCTCCGTGTCGTTTAAAAGCAACAGTGCCGTGCGTACGTAATCGCGGCGCACGTCGGCATGGAGCATACCCAGGGCGGAGGTGACCCCGGGGTAGCGGGGAATGAGGACATAGGGAACGTTCAGCTCCCGGGCCAGTTCCACGGCGTGCAGCGGCCCGGCCCCGCCGAAGACCACCAGGGTGAAATCCCGGGGATCATGGCCGCGCTGGACGGAAACAACCCGCATGGCCCGGGCCATGGCAGCATTTACCACCCGGATCATGCCCGCCGCGGCTTCTTCAACGGAAAGTTTTAAGGGGCGGGCAATCTTCTCCTCCAGGGATTGCCGGGCCAGCGCGGGTTGTAGGGTAAGCGCGGGGTTTAAGCTCCGGGTGGAGCTGATGCGCCCCAGTACCAGGTTGGCGTCGGTAACCGTAGGCTCGGTTCCCCCCAGGCCGTAGCAGGCCGGGCCGGGGGCGGCCCCGGCGCTGGCGGGTCCCACCCTCAGGGCTCCACCTCCGTCCACCCAGCCAATACTGCCCCCACCCGCCCCGATGGTATGGATGTCCAGCATGGGGAGGCTCATGGGGTAACCGCCAATGGTACCCTCCGTGGTGTGGCGCAGCTGCTCTCCCTTAATCAGGCAGATATCCATGCTGGTACCGCCCATGTCGGCCGTAATTACATTGGGGCGGCCGGTCTGGCGGGCCAGAAATAACCCGGCTAAAACCCCGCCGGCGGGCCCGGAAAGAACGGTGCGGGCGCTTTCCCGCATGGCCTGCTCCGCTGTCAGCATGCCCCCGCTGGACTGCATGATGAACAAACCGGGTGGCCGTCTGCTTTGCATCCCCGGGCGGGTGAAGCCCTTTAAACCTTCCTTCAGGCGGGCTACATAAGCGGCTATGCGGGGTTGCACCAGGGCGTTGATGACAGTTGTACTGGTGCGTTCGTATTCCCTGAATTCGGGCAGGATATCGGAAGAAAGGGTCACCCGGACGTCGGGATAAAGCCGGGCAATGATATCCCGAACCTTTTGTTCGTGCCGGGGGTTGGCATAGGAGTGTAGAAAGCTTACGGCAATAGAAAATACCCCGGCCCCGCGGATTTCTTTCACAATGGCCTCCACTTCCCCTTCATCCAGGGGAAGGTATACCTGGCCGTCTGCCGTGATCCGTTCCGTTACCTCAAAGGTGAGGCGGCGGGGGACGAGGGGGCGGGGCTTAACCGCCCAGAAATCGTAAAGGGCCGGCCGGTTCTGCCTCCCGATGAACAAAAGGTCCTTAAAGCCCCGGGTAACCAGGAGGGCAACCGGTGTACCCTTGCCTTCCAGGAGAGCGTTGGTGGCCACGGTGGTGCCATGAAGGAGCAGTTTTAATCCCGCCGGGTCAAGTCCGGCTGCAGCTGCTGCTCCGGCCAGGCCGTCCAGTACGGCCCGGTCAGGGTCAGATGGAGTGGAGGGAACCTTGGATATAAACATCTCTCCGGTATCTTCCCTTAACAGGCATATATCGGTAAAAGTCCCGCCTGTATCCACGGCGGCCCGGTAGGTGGGGCTTGTTTCCCTACCGTTCCGGCTCGGGGAAGGGTTTTTCTTTCCTTTGAGCATAAGCACTTTTTTTCCGAACAATTTTTACACTCCTCGCTTCAGGGGGCCGGCCTTTTAAAATGCCTGTCCAGCCAGCCGAACAGGGTTTTCCAGACCTGATGATAATGTTTGGCGAACTGGTGATCCCCTTCCTCAATCCAGACCAGTTCCCGGGGTTCACGGGCTGCCTCAAAGATGAGGCGGGCATCCGTGGGCGGAACGACGCCATCTCTGGTACCGTGGATGATTAAAAGGGGCCGTGGCGCCAGACGCGCCGCTTCTTGCGGAACATCATAAAGCTTCAGGTCCTGGAAAAACGCTTTCTTCAAGTAGATAATGCCGTTTTCTCCTGCCATGGTCACCATTTCTTCCGGGCTGTCAACGGGTTCACCGGTAAACGAGGTAAAAAGATCCATTAACCTGGCCGGGGCGGCCCAGGTGCACACCCCAGCCACCCGGGGATCCCGGGCTCCCTGGCATATGACCGTGGAACCGCCGAAACTGCGCCCCACGGTAACCACCCGCTTATACCCCTGTTTGAGCACCCATTCCACGGCGCAGGTAAGGTCGTCGATCTGTCCCGAGAGGGTAATATTCGCGAAGTCTCCCTCGCTTTCACCATTGCCCGCAAAATCAAAGACCAAGGTGGACCAGCCACGCTGGCCCAGTTCGGCACCCAGCTCCAGGGCCCGCCCACCTCCTTCCTTGCTGCCCGTGAAGCCGTGGCAATTAATGACAATATCACCTGTTTCCTCCGGAGTGCCGTACAACAGGCCGGCCAGGGCTAACCCCCGGGAGTTCCGGAAAGCAACCTTTTTCCAGTTATTATTATCGGCCTTGATCACCTGTTCTTTTTACTCCTTTCTATTTATCCCATAGTTATGCGGGCGTCTACGGCCACCGCGCCCTGCGGGCCGACCAGAAGGGGGTTGATGTCCATTTCCACAATTTCGGGCCATTGTATGACCAGCTGGCTGAGGCGCAGGAGGCATTCCACCAGGGCGTCCATGTCTGCCGGGGGCTGTCCCCGGTACCCCTGGAGTAGGCGGTAGGATTTGGTTTCCCTGATCATGTCCAGGGCTTCTTCCCGGTTTATTGGCGCGACGGCAAAGGAAACGTCCCGGAACAGCTCTGTATAAATTCCCCCCAGGCCAAAGACCAGAACCGGTCCAAAGGAGGGATCACGCTTGCAGCCTAGGAGCACCTCCACTCCACCGGGTCTATAGGGCTGGATGAGCACTCCTTTAATGGCCGCATGGGGTGCCCGGGCCGAAACTGTTTCCATAAGTTCGTTGTAGGCTTTTGCTACCGCCCGGGCATCGTTCAAATTAACCCTTACTCCGCCCACGTCCGATTTATGGGAGATCTGCGGGCTGACAATTTTCATTACCACCGGGTAGCCCTGGGATTCCGCTATTTTTACGGCGTCCCCGGCGTTTTGCGCCACTTGGGAGGGAAGGACCGGAATACCGGCCGCCCGTAGAATCTCCAGGGCATTTTCGTTAATCGTTTTAAGTCCTTCCTGCCTGGCTGTTTCAAGGATAGCCTCAATGCGTTCCCCCTGGATGCCGGAAAAGACCGGTGGGGATAAAGGGTTGCGGCTTTTAATTTCGTGCAGGTAACGGTATAAAGTCGCTAAAGAGGTCATGGCCCGTTCCGGGGATGGATAGACCACCACCCGGTTTTCGTTTTCCATCCTGGCCGCCAGTTCCGGGCGGTAACCGCCAAAAATCCACAGGGCCAGGGGTTTTTCCGGGTACCGGGAAGCCATCCGGTTGATCGTGGGGGAAATGTCCAGGCGCGGGTCTTCTTCAGGATCCAGATAAGCCGGGCTGATCACCAGAACCGCATCCACGCCCGGATCGTCCAGTATTGTATCCAGGGCCAGTTCCAGGATGTCCAGGTATCCCCTGGCCATACCCGCCAGCCAGATGTCTGCCGGGTTATTTACCTCCATCCAGCCGGGGAAAACGGCGGCCAGTTTTTGCCTGGTTTTTTCGCTGAAACGGGCTACTTCCAGGCCGCAGGCACTGCAGGCATCCACGGCCATGATGCCCGCCCCGCCGCTGATGGTCACCACGGCTACGCGCCGCCCGGGCATGGAGGAGTAAGTGAGGAAGGTTTTGTTCAAGTAGCGCATTTCCTCCACGTCCCGCACTCTGATAATCCCGCATTGTTTAAAAGCTGCGCTAAAGACGTGATCCTCACCGGCCAGGGAACCGCTGTGGGAGCTGGCGGCCCGAGCCCCCGCTTCGCTGCAGCCGGTTTTAAGACAGAGCACGGGTTTGACCCTGCTTACCGAGCGGGCCACTTCCATGAACTGGCGCCCGTCTTGAATCCCTTCCATGTGCAGGTTAATAACCTTCACCTGGGGTTGTTGTCCCAGGTAGGCCAGGCTTTCGGTAAAACTTACATCGGCCGCATTGCCGATATCCACTCCCAAACCAATGCCGCCGGTAAAATCAGCCGCACCCAGCAAAAAGATGCCCGACTGGCAGATCATGGCCGTACCGGCCTTTTGCCGCAGGAAGCCAATGAAAGAGGTATTCAGGTTTTCAAAAAGGTTAATGACACCGATGGTGTTTGGCCCCACAATGCGGGTTCCGGTATCCCGGATGGTTTCCAGCAATTCCTGTTGCGTTTGTTTCCCCCATTCATCGGCGTCGGCAAACCCCTGGGAAATTATAATTATGGCTTTAATGCCTCTGGCCGTGCATTCCCTGACCACATCCGGTACGGCCGTACGGGGGGTGGAGATTACGGCCAGGTCGGGTGTTTCGGGGATTTCACTGACCGTGCGGTAAACCGGCAGGCCTAACAGGGTTCCTCCTTTAGGGTTAACGGGGTAAATACGCCCCCGGTAGCCGCCGGCGAGCACCTGCTCCAGTATGTTAAAGGCTTGCAGGCCCGTTTTGGTGGAAACACCAATGAGAGCTACGGACCGGGGGTGAAAGAAGGGAATAAGGCTTTCCATAGATTTATAAAATTCCTCCTTTGTTCGGGCTGCGGCTGTTTCAGCTAATCTAAATCTTACCACATTAGTCACTATCCTGGTATAATTTCTGTAAAATATGCCAGGAGGGAGGACTGTTGTACCAGGTTTTGGAGAATATGAAGGTTCTGGATTTAACGCGGCTGCTGCCCGGGCCCTATGCCACCATGATCCTGGCGGACCTGGGTGCGGAGGTGCTCAAGATCGAGGATCCGGGCGCGGGAGACTACATGCGGGAAATGGGGCCCCGGTTGGGGCGGGAGAGTGTATGGTTTCACGCTATCAACCGAAATAAAAAGTCCATGCGCTTGAACCTTAAGGCGCCACAGGGGCGGGAAGTATTTCTGCGTTTGGTACGGGAATTTAACGTGGTGATCGAGAGCTTCAGGCCGGGGGTAATGGAACGGCTGGGTTTGGGCTATGAAACTTTATCTTCCGAGAACCCGCGGCTGGTTTACTGCGCCTTAAGCGGTTACGGTCAGGATGGCCCTTACAGCCGGCGGCCGGGCCATGACATCAACTATATGGCCCTGGCCGGTGCCCTCGGTTTAACCGGCCACCGGGCGGGCCCGCCTGTCCTACCCGGCGTGCAGGTGGCCGACCTGAGCGGCGGGTTGATGGCGGTGGTGGGCATCCTGGCGGCCTGCGTCAAAAGCCTTATGACCGGCCGTGGCGCTTACGTAGATGTGGCTTTAACTGATATAGTAGTATCATGGATGACCCTGTACCTCACCCAGTATCTGGCGGGAGCCGGCGAGCCCCACCGCGGCACGGAAAAACTGAACGGGGGCCGGGCTTGTTACAACGTTTACACCACCAGGGACGGGCGCTATGTCAGTGTGGGCAATCTCGAGGCCAAGTTCTGGGAGACTTTTTGTAGCGTTGCCGGGCGGCCGGACCTGCTGCCCCTGCAACACAGGGAGGACGAAGAGGCACGGCAGGCGGTGCAGGAGTTTTTCAGCAGTAAAACGCGCGCTGAAATCATGGAACTATTTGGTACGGTTGACACCTGTATCGAGCCCGTTCTGGATGTTAGCGAGGTGCCGGAGCATCCCCAGATTAAGGCCAGGAATTTATTTATGGAGCTTCCCACCAGGGAAGGGAGCATAACCACGGTTGCCCAGCCCCTCAAGTTGCAGGGCGTGGAGGTAAAAGCCGATTTCCCCGCTCCGGGGGCGGGGGAGCATACGGCGGAGATCCTGCGCCGCCTGGGCTACCGGGAGGAGGACATTGAAGCTTTGAAGTCTGCAGGGGTCGTGGGGTAGGTACCTATGGCGCATTCAGCGTCACCAGCAGAGGATATGAAAAATGGCCGTCCAGCACTCAACAGACTTCGAAAGATGATCGGCTAAACACAATCACTTTTAAGTCTGTTGAGTGCTGGGTTGAGTGCTGTGTAGTTTTGGCCTGCGAGGCTAACCGGAGAGCGCGTGCAAGCGGCAGGCAAGTGCTATGTTCAAAATTTAGGATTAAAAAAGGGTTATTGCCTAAAGGCGGTGGAAAACTATGTTAACTGCAATCCTGCAGCACGGTAAAGGATACCACGAAATGGGGCCCATAAGGCCCCCCAGCGAGGGCAAAGACCGCTCGCTGCTCCTTCGGGTCACCAGAAACTGTCCCTGGAACCGCTGCGAGTTTTGCCGCACCTACAAGAACAAAACCTACAGCCTGCGGAGTATTGAAGAGATTAAAGCCGACATCGATACGGTTAAAGCGCTGGCTGAGGAAATCAAGGCTACTTCCTGGCGGCTGGGCTTCCGGGGCTACATAAGGCACGAAGTGGTAACCGCCTTCATTAACGCAAACCCCGCCCTCTACAGCAGGGCTTACAACGATCCCGGAACTGTGGAGCGGCGGTTGGAAAGCCTGGCCAACGTTGTCCACTGGCTTTCCTCCGGGGCCAGGACCGTCTTTCTCCAGGACGCCAACGCACCGCAAATCAGGACGGCCGACCTGGTGGAAATCCTGCGCTACTTAAAGGAAACTTTCCCCACCATTGAACGCATAACCTCTTACGCCAGATCCAAGACCATTGCTCGAAAGCCGCTGGAAGACCTGAAGCGGCTGCGTGAGGCCGGCCTTTCCCGGCTGCATATCGGACTTGAATCCGGGTGCGACGAGGTGCTGGCCTATATCCAGAAAGGAACCACGGCGGTAGAACACATTCTGGCCGGCAAGAAAACCAGGGAAGCCGGCATCACGTTAAGCGAGTATTACATGCCCGGCCTGGGTGGGAAAAAATGGTCAAAAAGACATGCCCTGGAATCAGCCCGGGTTTTAAATGAAATTGACCCGGATTTTATCCGCCTGAGAACCCTCGTTCCCCGCCGGGGTACGCCCCTTTATGACAGGATGTTGGCCGGGGAATTTGAACCGCTCACGGAAGATGAAGTGGTGGAAGAAATTGCCCTGTTCGTGGAGCACCTGGACTGCCATGCCTACCTGGCCAGTGACCAGATGTGCAACCTCTTATGGGAAGTAGAAGGACAGTTGCCCGGCGATAAACCGGCCATTTTAAAAACCATTTATGATTACCTGCAAAAACCCCTTCATGAAAGGCTCAAGATCCAGCTGGAACGCCGCCTGTCCTCTTACCTGTACATTGCCGGCCATTTGAACCGGGACCTGGCTGCCGATGTGGAGGCGGCATGGGATGCGGTGAACGGGCAAAGCCCCGACGCACCGGTAAAAGTGCAAAAGGTGCTGGATGCCATCAAGCCGGCTTTTATTTAAACTCACAAGAGACAACCAACCCCTTGCGCTGCTGGAGTTTTTCTTTTATAATTAAGGCATAAATATCCCTAAAGTCGATGAAGGGGAAAAGTAGGCCGGAAACAGTTCTCCAGGGAGGAGGCGTCGGCGACTGGAAGCGCCTTCAGAACATGACCGGTTGAAGTTCTCCCCGGAGATGCAGGCTGAAACCCGTTACCGCGGGCAAGTAGGCCGTGCCGTAGTCTTCCCACGTTACCGGGAAGGGGGTATCGGAAAGACACATTCCCGTACCCTGTGTTGAGGTGGGCCGTTTTTGCGGTCAAGTAGGGTGGTAACGCGGAAAGCAGTATGCTTCTCGTCCCTAAAGGTGCGAGAAGCTTTTATTTTTCCCGTTGCTGCAGGGGGTTTTTCCCGTACCCTGATCGAGGGGGCCGGGTTTTTCCGGCCAATTGGGGTGGTACCGCGGAAGTCCGCCGCTTTCGTCCCCAGGGATGAAAGCGGCGGCTTTTATTTTTTAAAACCATGAATGGAGGGATTAATAAATGGTAGTAGTTATGGACGGGCGGGCTTCCGCCGAGCAGGTCGAGGCGGTAATTATGCGTCTTGAGGAGTGTGGTTTTTCTGCTCACCCCATTTATGGGGTCAGGCGGATTGTCATTGGTGCCGTAGGCGACCGGCGCGTACTTAATTCCCTGGGACTTGAAACCATGCCGGGGGTGGAGAGGGTCGTGCCGATCATGAAGCCTTACAAGCTGGTCAGCCGGGAAGCCAGGGAGGAAAACACCGTTGTTCAGGTAGGGCACGTGGCCATTGGTGGCAGCCAGCTGGCGGTCATTGCCGGACCCTGTGCCGTGGAAAGCCGGGATCAGTTGCTTGCAGCAGCCCACATGGTGCAGCAGGCCGGTGCGGCTATTTTACGCGGCGGCGCTTTCAAACCCCGTACTTCCCCCTACAGCTTCCAGGGGCTGGGGGAAAAGGGCTTAAAACTGCTGGCGGAAGCGGCCCGCCAGACCGGCCTGGCCACAGTTACCGAAGTGGTGGATGAGCACAGTCTGGAACTGGCCGTTGAGTACGTTGATATGCTCCAGGTGGGGGCCAGGAACATGCAGAATTTCCGCCTCCTGCAGATGGTCGGCCGCTCGGGCAAGCCGGTGCTGCTCAAACGCGGCCTGTCGGCTACAGTAGAAGAGTGGCTGATGGCGGCGGAGTACATCATGTCCGAAGGTAACGGGCAGATAGTCCTTTGCGAGCGGGGTATCCGTACCTTTGAGCATTCCACCCGCAACACCCTGGACTTGAGTGCCGTACCGCTGGTGAAGTCCTTAAGTCACCTGCCGGTGATTGTGGATCCCAGCCATGCCACGGGGGACCGCCGGCTGGTGGGCCCCATGGCCAGGGCGGCGGTGGCTGCCGGTGCCGATGGTTTGCTGATTGAAGTGCACCCCGAGCCCACACAGGCCCTTTGTGACGGTCCCCAGTCCCTGACTCCGTCGCAGTTTGTTTCCCTGATGGAGGAATTGCGGGCGGTGGCTGCTGCCGTGGGGCGGGCGGCTTGAAAGAAAGGAGCAAGAGCCATGGACAAAAAAATTGGTTACCTTGGCCCATGTGGTACCTTTTCGGAACTGGCGGTGCGGCAATACCTGGCCCGGCAGCCGGCAGGGGATGTCCAAATGGTAGCCCTGCCGTCCATATACGAAGTGCTTGCGGCGGTGGTGCAGGGAGAAGTGACCGAAGCGGTGGTGCCGCTGGAGAACTCCAGTGAAGGGGCGGTTAACCAGACTCAGGACCTGCTGGCCCATACTTTCCCGGACTTACGCATTAAAGGGGAGATCATCCTGCCGGTGGTCCACTGCCTTATGGCTCCGCCGGGAGTACCGCTAAAGACGATTGAAAGGGTGCTTTCCCATCCCCATGCCCTGGCCCAGTGCCGGGAGTTCATCTCCAGACACCTGCCCGGAGCTCAAGTGGTGGAAACCGCCAGCACGGCCGCTGCCGTGCACCTGGTGGCTTCCACCGGTGCTCCCTGGGCAGCCATTGGCCCCGTAACGGCTGCCCGGGAGTACGGGCTGGAAGTGCTGGTGGAAAAAATCAATGATTGCTCCGGCAACGCCACCCGGTTTATCGTGGTCGGCCGTGAGGACGGCGGGTGGGCGCCAGACTGCAAAACAACCCTTATTGTTTCCGTGGCCCACCGCCCCGGAGCCCTGTACGAGGTGCTGGGAGAGTTTGCCGCAAGGGGGATCAACCTGACGCGTATAGAGTCCCGTCCCTCCAGGCGCCGTTTGGGGGAGTACCTGTTTTTCATTGATCTAGTAGGCCACCGGCATGATAAACAGGTACAGGAAGCTTTAGAAGCAGTGGCTTCCCGGGCAGAGCTGAGGGTGCTCGGTTCCTACCCCGCGGACTTGAGCGGGCTTGAGTACACTGCCGTCCCGGTCGATAAAGTAAAGCGGCCTGCTGGCGGCATCCCCAGCAGCTCAACGGTGGAGGCCGGGTTCACCGGGGAGGCGGTATCCCGATCCCCGGTCCAATGGGAGGAAATTGAAAGGTTGCGGGAGGCCATTGACGGGGTGGATGCACAAATAGTGTCCCTGCTGGCCCGGCGCAGCGCCCTGGCAGCCCGGATAGGGAAATTAAAGGCGGGCTTTTACCCGGTGCGCGATCCCCACCGGGAGTCCCGGGTGCTGGCCTGGGTGCGCCGCCTGGCCCAGCTAAAAGGGGTGGACCCGGCGATGGTGGAAAAAGTATATCGTTTGATCATCCAGCATGCCGTACACCTGCAAAGGGAACAGCAGGGACAGGTCCAGGCCGCCTGCACCCCGCCTGCCGGTGACTTTTAAGGCCGGGTTTCCCCCGGCCACTTGAAAATGGAGACACTGCTACCCGATTTCCGGTTTTCTTTCCCTCCGTCCTGTTTTATAGGACATCTGCCATTTTACCGCCTTGCTGGTTCCATGACGGTGGACGCTTTCCAGCTGTGCCTTTTGGGATTTAATTTCCCTTGGTTGAGGGATTCCCGGCGGGCGGTGGAGGTCCGCAATGGTTTCGGGTCTTTTGTAACCGTTGCCGGTCATGGGGCACCTCCTTTTTTGACTGTTTCATGCTTGCTTTAATGTTATTTTGCCCTGTCCTATAATCCCTAATCTCCCGCGGCATGGGTAAAAGAAAGTAAAAAAACCCTTCTTAGCGGTACAGAAGGGTTTTACTGGTTTTTCTTTAGTTATGGATTCATGCGTTAGTGAAGGGACTTTTTATATTCTTTAGTAAGCTCAAAGATCTTTTCCAGTTCAGCCCTTGTTTCCTCATCGAAAAGATCCTTTACTAAAAGCATATGCTCCGTGAGTTTGTCGGTTACGTATACCGGTGCCGCCGCCCGCAGAGCCAGGGCCACCGCGTCGCTGGGACGGGCGTCCAGCACCAGTCCGTGTTCCGGTAGTGCCAGGTGAACCTCCGCGTAGAAGGTACTGTCTTTCAGGTCGGTAATGACAACCTGCGCAATACGGGCGCCCATAGCTTCGCAGGCGGATTTAAACAGATCATGGGTTAAGGGACGGGGCACGGCTATGTGCCCTAAGGCTACGGCAATGGAGTGGGCTTCCAGCAATCCCACCCAGATGGGTAATACCCTTTCTTCCTCCTGATCGGTCAGCAGGATAATGGGATTGCCCGACATATCATAGGCAATTCCCTTCACATTGACACGGATCACCGCTCCCACCTCCGTACACTTGCCCGGGTGAACCGCCCAACCTGCTCGGGACTTATTGTTATTTTATCATTAATTCATCAACTTTAAAATATCTGGGTGGGTAATTGCTGCATCAGCTGTATTGTCCACCCGGGATTCTAGCCCCGCTCCAGAAAAAGGTTGATCAACCAGCCTGCCGTACTGGTCAGGAGAGCCCCCCAGAAGGCACCGCCAAAGCTGTAAACGTGAAAGCCGGGTACCAGCCAGGCGGTTATGATAAAGGTTAGAGCATTGACGACAAAGATAAACAGGCCCAGGGTGATGATCGTTAACGGCAGGGTGAGGAATAACAGCACCGGCCGCACAAAAGTATTTACCAGACCCAGGACAAAGGCTGCCAGTACCGCCGGCCCGATGCCTGCGATACGAAACCCCGGTACAATTAAATCAATTAACAGTAGAGCCAGCCCGTTGAGGCAGATGGTGGCAAGCCAGCGCATAAAAAATCCTCCGGTAAAAATTCTTCGCCGTTTCTGGCCCGGTTCCTGCTGACAGGCTTAAAAGTTCCGTCCCAGTGTTGGCAGTAATGGCGCCCCCCTTGCCAGAGCAGGAATTGAAACCCACCTGTCGAATAGCATATGATTAATGGGGGTGGGTGTGTGTCTACCCGAAAAGAAGTTTCTAGTCGGCCCGGTGAGGCCGGTTTGCCTGCCGCGTCTCTTCTGGAAGGGGCGGCCATAGCCGTCCCGGCGGTGTTGACCGGGCAGAGTTTTTATCACTCGTTGGTATTCCTGCTCCTGGGGTTCTATACCTCCTGGCGGGTGGGACGCGTCCGGCAGGCTTACTTTTTTTCAGGCTTCTGCCTGGGGGCTGTGGCCGCCGCGGCGGCAATCTTCGGGGTGAGCGGTCAATTCATCTTTGGGAAAGCACTGGTAGCTATAATGCTGGTCGTTGCCGTTTTTGCGGCATACCGCCTTTTTTCCGGGGTACATTTCTTTGCCACTTATTACCATTCACCCCGTGCCTGGGTCACTACTTTGGGCTGGGCCCTTGTTACGGGTCTTTTCGTGCGGGGTGCCGGGGTCGGTGATGTGGGGGTGATGATCACTCCCATGCTCTGGCTTTGCCTGTTGCCCCTTTGGGCGTCCTCCTGGCGCCTGCTGCACAGCCTGCTCTTTGCCGTAACCTATTTGACCGCGGTGTACCTGCCAGTGTTACTGGGCGGTGATATCCACCTTGTGGCCGGGCAATGGACGGTGGGAGTTGCCGCTCTGGGCCTGGCCCTGGTGCCTGAACTTTTGGGCTACCTTTACCCCGAGCGAAAACACCCCCTGGATTCCCTGCCGGTAATCACTCCGACGCTTAACTGGCGGCAGAAATTAAAGGCTTGGCGGGAGGTATTTTTTCTCCTGGGTGATTTCTATGCCCTGAACATGGAAAAGTATGCCTGGTTTGTGCGGTCGGCTCATTACGGGCGATACTTCATTTTCCTGGGGGCAGCCGGGGAAATTGTGGCCCCCCTGCTGGATTTGCTACCGTGGCTTGCATGGCTGGCCGGGCTTTTAGCCCTTGCCGGCATGCTGATGGAGCTGGGCGCCGGCAACTACGGGGTGATGATCCCCGGGCTGGGTTTCTACGGTGCGGCTATAGCTGCTGGCCGGGGTTTCCTGGCCGGCCCGGTCCAGTATTTTCCCCTGGTCTGTGGTACCCTTTTGGTTTTGCTGTCCTTTGTCCTCTGGCAGGGCCGGCCCCGGGAAACCCCGCAAGAGCTACAAAGGTGGAAAGAATTGAATTCTCCAGCTACTTTACCTTGCGACGGGCAATGATATGATAGAGCCTGCCGTCATGGCTGCCCCGGGGGTGGTAGTCAAAACCTGCTGCCTCCAGGATTTCCGTAACCTGGTCTGCCTGATGAGCATCTGCGGTTTCCATAACGATATTGAGCTCATCATCTTCGCCCAGGTCGTTTAAAGCGGATTGCAGCCGTGCTATTCCCCATTCATTAATAACCGGTTCCAGATGAATGGTGATATCCGCCATCTCCATTTATACCTCCCATGTTAGCTTTTCCATTATAGCCTTGTCTATGTATGGTGCAGATGTCAATTTGATTGACAGAGATATGTCACGACCACCCGGTACAATTGGGTTAAGTAAATTTTAAGGAGATGGTGGGCGTGACAGTTTTGGTAAATTTCCTGCAAACTTTGCGGGTTGGTGAACCCCAGGCATTCGAGAACCTGACTGTCTTCCCGCTGATCGGGACGCAGTTTCAGGAACCCGGCTACCTTTTGCTGGACGAAGCCCTGGCGCATGGCCTGATCGAGGTGCGGGAGGTAAGCGAGGCCGGGAGCGTGAATGAAGTCCTGGTGATCAACAAAAGCGATCTCCCCGTCCTCCTCATGGACGGAGAGATCCTTACCGGGGCGAAGCAGAACCGGGTAGTGAACGCCAGCATCCTGGTGGCCGCCCATATAGCCCTGAAAATCCCGGTCAGCTGCGTGGAGCAGGGCCGCTGGCGGTACGTCGCCGAGAAGTTCACGGATAGCCGGCGCTTCTCCTACGCGCGCCTGCGTGCCCAGAAATCTGCGCAGGTTGCCGAGAGCCTCCACGCGTTTAGGGCTTTTAGCGCAGACCAGAGCGCCATCTGGGATGAGGTTGAGCGCAAACAGAGGGAAATGGGAGCGGAGTCCCCCACCGGGGCGGTTAACAGGGTATACGAAAGCCATGAGGAGAAATTGAAAAAATACTGTGCGGCCTTTTCGCCCCTGGAGGGGCAGGTTGGTGCGGCTGTTTTTATCAACGGGTGCTTCGTTTGCCTCGACGCCTTCGACAGCCCGGTTACTCTGCACAAGCTGTACACAAAAATGATCGAAAGCTACGCTCTGGACGCCCTGGAGCAGGCCGGCCGGGACAAAAAGGAGCCTGAAAATAGCGCCGCGGAGCAACTGCTGGAAAAAATCGCTGCCGCCCGGGTGGCGCGTTATCCTTCCGTGGGGCTGGGCGAAGACCTGCGCATAAAAGCTGAAGGACTGGTCGGCTCCTGTCTGGCCCTGGACGGCAGGGTGATCCACCTGGCTATCTTTGCCAGGGAGGACCGGGAGACGGAGAGGAGAAGCGGCCCGCTGAGCAGGCCGAGCAGGAGACGAAGGGCTCGACTGTAGAGGGGGGTCAAAATGGCTGAACTGCTGGTTGAACAGGTTCGCCCCGGGCTGAACGTGCGCGGGGTCTTCGCACTGAAGTCAAAAAAGCTCCTTCCCTACCGGGAGGCCCCGGGTCATTTTTTGGCGGTGACGCTTGCCGACAGGACCGGCGAAGTGGAGGGGCGGCTTTGGGAAGGGGCCGAGGATGCCGGAGCCCGGCTGAAAGTGGGGGATATCGTTGCCGTAGAAGCCCAGGCTGTGGCATACAACGGGGCGGTGCAGCTGCGCATCGATTCCATCGTTAAAGAGAATGGTCAAATTGACCCGGCAAGGTTCATCCCTTCCGCTGAAAGGTTGGAGGAAGCCAAAGTAAAGCTCCAACAGTTGATTGATTCATTAACCAATACATACTTAAAAGCACTGCTCTCCCTTCTTTTTTCTAATCCGGATTTTTATCAAGCCTTCTGCCTGGCCCCCGCCGCGGCTCAGTACCACCACGCCATGTTGGGCGGGCTGTTGGTCCACAGCGTCGGCGTGGCTGCCGCCGCGGACGGTATCGCCAGAGATTACCCGCAGGTTGACCGGGACCTGCTGGTGACCGGGGCGCTCCTGCACGATATCGGCAAGGTGTATGAATACCGCTGCCGCGGCGCCATAGAGCAGACCGACGAAGGGCGGCTTTTAGGGCACATCGTTTCCGGAGCACTGCTCCTGGACCGCGCCATCGCCAGGGTGCCGGACTTTCCGGAAGACCTGCGCTTAAAGCTCTTGCACATGATCATCAGCCACCACGGGCGCTATGAGTGGCAGTCGCCCAAGCGGCCCAAGTTTTTGGAAGCGGCTCTCCTGCACCAGCTCGACCTGCTGGACGCTCAAGCGGACATGTTTTCCCGCGCCGCCGCCGGCAGGGAGGATAAAAACTCTCCCTGGACGGGCTGGGTGAAGGGGCTGGACCGGTGCGTTTACTGCCGGTGAGGCAGGGTTAAACAGGTACTTTTTAGTACGGTGAGGCAATACCCCGGAGATGGCTGGAAATGCTGGCGCGGTTTGAAGAAATCCTGGCCCTGGGAGAAAAGTTCGCCTCCCTGCTAACCAGAAACAGCCTTCATTAACTCTTTTTTGCCGCCTTACCGGGCCGATCTTAATTTAAAACATTAGCAAAAAAAGTAATTCCCCCCGGCAGGAAAATTGTAGCATTCCAACGAAATTACGTAAAGAAATGAACCAGCTAACCTTCTTTTGCTTACGGGATTTTTGCAGCAGATGAAAAAAATATCCGCCGGGAGTGTCCGTCGTGCCGGGTAGAGCAAAAAAAGACGCCACGCGGGGCCTGCGGCTGAACATGATCATCGACTGGCTCAACAAAAAGACCCCTTACGGTGGCGTTACCGTCAAGGAACTGGCCGAAAAGTTTGAAGTGAGCGAGCGCCAAATTTACCGGGACTTAAGCGCCATCGAAAACTACCTGCGCGTTCCCCTGGTCCGCCAGGAGACCGGCAAAACCGTGCGCGTGGGCATAAAGGCCGGCTACATGCCCGGTTTAAGCCCCCAGACCGCGACGGTCATTTTTTTGAGCCTGCTCCAGCAAAAAGGCTCCGTCCTCTCCGGCCACCTCAACGAAATCAAAGACGCCCTCGTTTCCACCCTCTTCAAATACCACTACGACCCCAAAGAACTGGCGGTAGAAAAGCTCCAGAAACGCATCCACATCGTGGAAGAGACCCTGGCCGAACCGGAGAAGGTGGGCGGCCTCTTTAACGCGCTCGTGCAGGCCATCAAGGACTCCCACCGGGTCAAAATCTGGTACTACACCACCCACAGCGGGGAAGAGACCGAACGGGTGGTGGAGCCCTACGGCCTGATCTGCAAGCACCAGAACTGGTACCTGGTCGGCCGCTGCCTGAAAAGAAACGACATCCGGGTCTTTAGGATTGACCAAATCAAAGACATTTTTCCCTATACCACCGAACGCTTTGAATACCCCGGGGATTTCTCCCTCTCCGGCTACATGGCTTCGAGCTGGGGCGTGATCAACGACGGAAAAGTTTGCCGGGTTTTGCTTAAAATTAACAAACGGGTGGCTCACCGGGTGAAAAACGTATTCTATCACCCTTCCCAGAAAATCGAAGAAGAATTGCCCGACGGTTCCGCCCTGGTTTCCTTCGAGGTCTGCGGCATCGCCGAGATGGTGGGCTGGCTCTTCCAGTGGGGAGATATGGTGGAGGTACTAGAGCCCCGGTGGCTGCGGGAGGAGATGCGCGCGATGGCAGAGAGGGTCGCCCAGGTTTATCAAACAATACGTAACGGCAATCTTTAGATAACTTGTGAGGTTGAGCTGCAGCATTAGCTGTGGCTTATCTTTTAGTTCGGCAATAACACCTGCCCTTACTTAATTCCCTCCCCTGATGGGCGTTTTTGGCGGAAGCAGGGGTTACAGTTTGATCACGGTGCGACGAGCCGGTCGGTTACCCAAACACGCCTGTACCGCCTTTAAAACCCTTTTCCTGAAGTGCGGTGTATGCGAGAACCTGAAAGTTTTTTGACTTTGTGACGGTCTGCTGTCAGTGAGGATAGTGTAATATAAAATCAAGGTTTCCAGTGAAAAGAAAACGGGAAGGAAAAGGGGTGCTAAAGTTGAATAGGTAAGGACGACGGCGAGGCCGAAGTACGGGCCAAGATGTTCAACGCCGAAATGCTCCTTCAAGGTTGCGCCCAGGTGATGACCGTCCCGCCCAAGGTGAAGTATGCAGATCTTTTCGCGAAGCTCCAGCGGGAGGTGCTGGAAGAGCAAAAGGGTCTGTGGGGGGCGGCGGCTGCCGCGGGCGGGGCGGCAAGTTCGACGGCGGCAGCTAAAGAGGTAGAGTCGAAGCCTAACACCGAAGCAAACTACATCGGCAATGCCCGGTCAAAGAAATTCCACCGGCCGGATTGTGAATGGGCGCAGAAGATAGCGCCGGAGAACAGGATGGAGTTCAGAACGCGAGCAGCAGCAATGAGCGAAGGGTATGAGCCGTGTAAAGTATGTAGACCTTGAAACTGTTTATCATGAGAGGAGGATTCCCTAATGAGCAAAATAGAAGCAAGAGAAATATTTGTTAAGGATTTATTCAGTGACAAGTTTCTGTTTCAAATACCGGTGTATCAGAGGCCGTTTAGCTGGGATAAAGATGATTTTGATAACTTGTTCGAAGATATAAGACAAAGTATGGAAAATGGCGAACAAAATTACTTTCTAGGAAGCATTATTTTGCGAACTGTTGAGAAAGAGGCTGATGGTAGCGGGTTATATGATCTTGTGGATGGTCAGCAGAGAATTACTTCTTTAATTATTCTTTTAGCTGTTATGAGAGACCTCTTAAATAATTTTGACCGTAATTATGCCGAACAAATTCAAAGTTTATTGTACCAAAAAGCAGCCCCACTACTTGGTAAAAAAGAATCATTTCGTCTCTTAGTCTGGGAGCGGGAACAGGATTTCTTTAAAGAGAATATCCTTCAGGAAGGCAAAACTCTTCATGACTTTAACCTTAAAACCTTAAAAGATGCAAAATATAAAATGGTTCTAGCTATTACAATATTTAAGCAGAAATTTATTAATGATAATGGGGAAATTAATAAAGACCTATTATTTAAAATGAGCTATTATGTTCTAAATAATTGCTTATTTGCGTACGTAAAAACAGGAGAGCTTACTTTGGCCTTCAGGCTTTTTACCGTTTTGAACACTCGGGGTCTTCCTTTGACTGCATCTGATTTATTAAAAAGTTATAACCTGGCAGCTGTTCCCGATGATAATCGTAAAAAATATGCTCAGATATGGGAGAACATAGAAGACGAGTTAGGCAAAGAAGAGTTAGAACGGTTAATAAGCTTCCTTCGTGATATTTTTATTAGAGAAAAAGCTAAAAGAACCATGTTCGAGGAGTTTGAGGAGAGGGTTTTCGCCAGCGGTGTTATTTCTAAAGGTGAAGCTTTTATTAAATATTTAAAAAATATGGCGGACATTTATAGAGAACGAGTTCAAAACGCACAGATAAGCTCGACTTCTAATGTTTACGTAAGGTATTACAACTTGATGTCGTTAATGAGGGATTTTATTCCATCTAAAGACTGGATGTCAGCTTTTCTTAGGTTCTGTGAAAAGTTTAATAATGAAAATAAAATAATGGAATTCCTTCAAAAAATAGAAAAGCGATATATTGTTGATTGGGTGTTAGGCTTTACGCCAACTCAACGCTTAACTATTATCTATAACATTATAAGGCTTATTAATGAATCTACATGTGAAGATGAAGTTATTAATAATTCACTATTTGACACAAGCGCAAGGGAAAAAGAATTTCTATCCGCTATTGATTCAGTCGACTTCTATGACAAAAACTATTCAAAATATGTCTTGCTTAGAATAGATCTCGATCTTTCGGAAAACCAGAATATAACAAAAGCATATAAGGGAACTATTACAATTGAACACATATTACCTAGAAATCCAAGTCATAATGAATGGTTAGATTTATTTGATAAGCAAGCACGCTCAGAATGGACTAACAAAATAGGAAATTTAGTCTTATTAAGCCGTAGAAAAAACTCTTCAGCCAACAATCGTCCTTTTCTTGAAAAAAAGAAAAGTTACTTTGGAGGAAGTATGACTGATTTCGAGTTGACTAAAGAAATTGATAAATATAATAAGTGGGATATACAGAGCATTCAAGATAGGCAAAGGGAAATGCTAAGAAGAGCTAAAAAGTTGTGGCTATAATTACCGATGAAATTCGCAAAGGAGCCCAAGCCATGATCAAAGTTACCGCAGCCATATTAATTAAAAATGGTCGGGTTCTGATTGCTAAACGCAAGGCAAATGATAAACTGGCAAATAAATGGGAGTTCCCGGGTGGCAAAATTGAGGCCGGTGAAAGCCCGGAAGAATGTTTGCGCCGGGAAATGCGGGAAGAATTCCAGGTTGAGATAGCGGTGAGGGAGTTCTTTGGAGAGAGCATATATCGTTATGATCATACTACTGTTCACCTGCTGGCTTACCTGGTCCATTTGGAAAAAGGGGAGCTTAAACCAACAAGCCACGCTGAATATCGCTGGGTAAGCGCAGACGAACTGGACAAATATGATTTTGCTCCTGCTGATAAACCGTTCGTAGAAAAAATACAAAGCAGCAGGGTGATAGAATGAGTTTCCAATCTGGACTACGGCCCGGGGATATTATTGATAATCAACGGTTGGTGGAAATCTTTCGCTGCAGCTCCCAGGGCGGCATGCGTAGATCTCACCAAACTAATACTTTAGTTATTGTCTCAGATCATACTCGTTCGATTTATGAAGATCGATGGGTTGGTAATACATTCCATTACACGGGCATGGGGCAACGGGGAGATCAAAGCCTTGAATTTATGCAAAACAAAACGCTGGCCGAATCCAACCAAAACGGTGTGGAAGTCCACCTATTTGAAGTTTTTGTCCCTGGGAAATATACCTATATGGGGAGGGTAGAATTGGCCGGGCAACCTTATCAGGAAATACAACCCGATGCTGATGGTAACCCGCGCCGGGTGTGGGTCTTCCCTCTCCGGTTAGTAGATACCTCGTTGCCGGTCCCTATACCAGAGGAGTTTGCAATCTTAAAACAAAAACAAAAGGAGAAACAGGCTAAAAGAATGGATGATGAAATTCTGTTGAAACGAATTAATTTTGCACCTCGAAGGGCATCAACAAGGCAAGTTTCGACAATCACTTATGAACAAAATCCTTATGTGGCCGAATATGCTCGGAGACGAGCCAAAGGAAAGTGTCAGCTATGTAAACAGCCAGCTCCTTTTAACGACCGGGATGGTCAGCCTTTTTTAGAAGTTCACCATATTGTATGGCTTTCTCGTGGGGGAGAGGATACCATTAACAATACAGTAGCCCTTTGTCCTAACTGTCACCGCAAGATGCATGTTTTAGATCTTGCTGCAGACCGGGAAAAGTTACAAAAAGAGTTGCAGTTAATTAATGGGAGGAATAGTTAATGACCGAAAATACCAGCCTGGATCTCAGTACCCTGGAGAATGGTTGTGTCAATCAAAAAGTTACCCACCACGGTAATCAAAAAGGGAACCACCCCTGGACATAAAAATCCTCTTGAACTAATACTGTCTTCTGCTAAATATAGTAATTTTTTTAAGGAGCGAATTCACCTCCCATGGTGATT
>NZ_FQZM01000092.1 GCF_900142025.1 Desulfofundulus thermosubterraneus DSM 16057
CGAGGACTACAGCGTCCAGCTTTCCGAGAGACTTAAAAAGACCGTTCCCGGGAGCAGGCGGGGCTTTAAAGACTTCCTCTACCATGTCAACAAGGGCAAGGAGTACCCGGCCAAGATTTTGAAGGTTAAGGTCCGCCGTTCCCGGCCCAAGACCATTTCCAAAGAGCAGGTGGGCAAGTTGATTGACGCCTGCTCAAACTTACGGGATAAATTTTTAATCCAGCTTTTGTGGGAAAGTTCCATGCGCATCGGCGAGGCCCTGGCCCTGTGGCTGGAAGACTTTGAGCCCGACGGACAAAAGATCCACATCCGAGACAGGGGGGAACTTCCCAACCTCGCCGAAATCAAAACCATTTGCAGCCCCCGGACGGTGGACGTTTCCCCGGATTTAATCAACCTGTTTTTTGACTATGTAGCCGAATTCCACACGGACGAAGTGGACACGAACCATGTTTTTATCAAACTTTCCGGGGAGAACAAGTACCAACCCATGGAGTGCCAGGACGTTGCTTCCCTTTTCCGCAGGCTAAAGGCCAAAACGGGAATTGATGTCAGCCCCCACATCCTCCGGCACAGCTCCTTAACCGAACTGCGCCGGGCCGGCTGGAAGCCGGAACACTTGCAAAAACGGGCTGGACATGCCCAGGTTCAGACCACCATGCAAATTTACCTGCACCCGAGCGACGAAGATCTGCGCCAGGATTGGGAGAAAGCGGAGGGAAAAATGCGCCTTAAGCAGCAGCAAAAGGAGGGCTCTGAACAGTGAGTACGGCTTACAGGCCGGTCCCGACGCCGGCAAAATGGCGGGAAATCGAGGAAACCATGGCAGGTTACTGGGAAAAGGATAGGTGGGATATTACCGACCCCATCTTTGATGAGTTTCGGTCTGAACGGTGGACACTACCCAATAAGACTATAGACTTTTCTCGCCTGCAGCCAGGCATTAGGGAAGAGGTCAAGTTTTTCTTTGTTCGCCGCCTTCGGGAACACACCTTGCGGCTACGAACGGTGGTCGTTTACGGAGTTTGCTTTGCCCGCCTGGCTGACTTTCTGAAGCGGGTTTATCCCGGGATCGAAAGCTTTACAGATTTGGAAATAGAGAGAGTTATGATTAGGTGGCGTTCTTACCTGGTTGAACAAGGGGTTTCGGTCAACAAAAAAGGTCGTTTATCCAGTACCCAATACGAAGCTCTGTTACAGCAGGTATATCAGTTTATGGCCAATTTCTACGACGACCGGGAGGAGTTTGAAAAGGACGTCTGGGACGTGCGGAAAATACCGGGAGCGAAATATACCCAAAACAAAGCTGATTACCTGCTTTCCTTTGAGGACATTCCCCTTCCCTTCCAGCCTCTGGCTAAAAGATACCTGAAGATACGGGTAGGTATTCGGTCACAAGCACAGTGCAGAATAGATTTGATGTCTTTGCGTTTATTCCTATGTTTTATCCACGAGCAATATCCTCATTGGCAGGACCTAAAGAAGTTATCACGCAAAGACATGGAAAGTTACCTTGCGTGGTACCGGTCATATACAGAAGAGTGGCGAGAAAAGCATTATGATTATTTAGTCAGTCTGCGGAACTTTTTTGATTACATCCAGCGGGCCGAATACCCGGAGGCGCCGGAAAAACCCCACTTTTCGTTATTGTTCAAGGAAGATTTTCC
>NZ_FQZM01000019.1 GCF_900142025.1 Desulfofundulus thermosubterraneus DSM 16057
TCCGGCCACAGAAATTTGCCGCGATGACGTTGCGTTGATAAAAACCGTGTTTTTGAGGGGGTGCCTTGACCAGACAACCGGGGTTGGGGCATGAGAGTGGGGTGAATATGTCAATGGGAATTTTTTAAAAGCATGTAAAAGAACTTGAGAAAAGAAAAATAAATCACCCTCCTGGAAAAATAATTTATTCCAGGCAATAGTAACTACTAGCATTAGCTGGGGTTACTGATTAACCACTGTCCTTTCCGGTTTAGTGTAGGCCCGGTTATCGCGCAGCATAGCGTAAACGAGCCGAACCAGTTTTCTGGCTGTTAAGACGCAAGCACGTTTATGGTGATGTTTTTTCGCCTCGGCGTATTTCCGCTGATAGTACTCCTGATACTCTGCGTTGTGCATCCGAACGCAGTTGGCTGCTTCGATCAGGTAGTACCGGAGGTAAGCGTTGCCGCTCTTGGTTAAAGGGGTATCTTCGCCGACAAATCCTGCCGACTGATTTTCTTTCCAGGTCAGGCCGGCAAACTGGGCCACTGCATCATCATCGGGGAAGTTTTTGACGTTACCTATTTCGGCAATGATTCCGGCACTTAAAACCGGCCCCAGGCCCGGAATAGTCAGTAAAGGATTATTAAAGCCCGCCATCTCCTGGGTAATCGCTTTGTCGGTTTCCTTCACCTGTTTTTGCAGGTGGCGGATAGTTTGCAAAGTAGAGGCCATAATCCTGTTGACCGGGTCCTTGAGTTTGTCCGGTAATTTGTAAGAATCCCGGGCTGCCTTTTGGAACTCGGCCGCTACAATCTCGGGTGTGGTAATCTTGTTTTTGCTCTTTTCGGCCAGGAACTGAGCTAGTTCTTCCAAAGGAGCGGCTGCAATTTCCTCGGCGCTGTAGTACTCGGTGACCAAAGCCGCCGCGCTGGCTCCCAGGGGACTGGATAGCGGGCAGGCCTGGGCCAGCCTGCTACACTTCAAGAACAGGTATGAGAGGAAGTAATTCTTCTCCCGGGTCAACTGCTGCACCAGGTGGTAGCGGTGCCGGGTCAGCCGCTGCAAAGGAAGGTAGCGCTCGTCGGGCGCAAAGGGTTTGGGCAGTTGGCCGAACCGGACCCGGTTGGCGGCCACCCAGGCGTCGATCCAGTCATTTTTCGGGAGGTTTTTGAGGGACTTTTTCTTTGGGTTAAAAATATACACCTGTGGCCCAAAGGGTGCTAACTCTGCCGCCCCGGTCAGGTACAAAGCCAGGTGCCAGGTATAAAAAGAGGTGGCTTCCATCCCGAAGGCGACCGCCTGAAAACCATGCCTGGCTAAAGCCCGGCAGGTCTCCCGGACCAGGGCTACGGCGCCGTCGGCATCATTGGGGAAAGCAAGGCGGTTCCAGCAGTCGTTGCCGCTGTCGTCAATGAATCTCGCCTTATTTTCCTTCAAGCCGACGTCGATTCCGACGTATAACATCAAAATCACCTCCTTCCCAATGACCTGGGAGGCTAACAAGACTTTGGGGTTCCCCAGCAGCTCTGACCTCATTTTGCAGCCTTGCGGCATTAGCACTTTCCTGGCTTTTGGCGATGCACAAGCCGGCTGCTGCTACCGGGCCAAAAGGTAGGTGTGCAGAGTGGGGGTTAGCACTACAGGTCAGCAGTGGGGACGCAGTCTTTCTAAGCACTGTTATGCAGGGAGTGGTAGCGTTTCCCCAAAACCAGCCTCGCGGCAAAGATTCTCCTGGAGAACCCCAAAATCCTGCGTGTGAGCCTGTGGATATGCCGCTCGTGTGGACTTGTGGACAGGCGGAGTAGATCTTACTCCCGCCAGGGGTTATTAAACCGAAAAACTTGGTTTACAGGCGGCCCTTGACCTAATTCTCGCCTGTCCACAGGGTCCACACTCGCTTGGACAACGTTTCGCGTTGCCCACATATCCACAGGCTCGGCGGCGATGAAATCATCATCATGACCATATCATTATTTGATTTTCAAAGAGCAAGCTTAAAGATTATTACGTTCCAATTACTATCATACAAGGTGGGTTGGGGAAAAGGAAAATCTTTGCCCAGGCGGGCGTATTCTTCCGGCGGTACAGGCGTGTAAAATATCTGCTGCATGGCGGTCACTTCCAGCAAATATTCTACCTGTTCCACAGCCGGAAGAAAAGGGGTCAATCACTGGTTGTCATATTCTGGTGAATAGACGGACTGACTGACCTGAAATACCAAAACAATATGCGAAGCAGTTGCAGATTATTCTGGTATCGGAAATAGTTGCAGATTGTTTAGTCTGCGAAAATGGGCAGGGGTTGGGCTAAATTAAAGTGAGAATTGACACACCGGACCGGGGTCGGTGACGGAGTAAATGTAATTCTTGTATCCCAGCCGCTCTTTGATGATGCTGCGCTGCCAGCCGCTCACCTTCCGGGAAAGACCCCTGCTCCTGGCCTTCCCGCGCAGGTGGGCAAGGTCTTCGTAGGCAATTATCTTCGGTCGCCGTTTCTTGTAGAATTCGTTAAACGCCCGGTTGATTTCGTTCTCGCACCTGGTCCGGTATTTTTTGTTCCTTTTGGTTTGCTTAATAAGGCCCAGGTTGTGTTTTAAGATGCGCCGGGCCTTGTTTGGGTCCTGTTCGAGGAACTTCCGGCGCAACAACCACAGCTTGCCGCG
Source organism: Desulfofundulus thermosubterraneus DSM 16057 (assembly GCF_900142025.1). Classification (GTDB taxonomy): domain Bacteria; phylum Bacillota; class Desulfotomaculia; order Desulfotomaculales; family Desulfovirgulaceae; genus Desulfofundulus; species Desulfofundulus thermosubterraneus. The sequence goes on from NZ_FQZM01000019.1 coordinate 2,645, forward strand.
CTTCCGGCTCTTGTCCAGGATGTGGTCGGACATTTCCTGCAGGGCCTCGCCGTATTCGGGCCGGTATTTTCTGCCCGTGTCGTCGGTGAATACTTCTGTTACACCCAGGTCGATGCCCGCTTCTCCCTCGCCGGGCGGGTAAGTCCGCGGTTCCCTGGTCAGGTGGATTTCTACGCAGTTTTCTTCGGGAAGAAGCACCACCCGCAGGTTGCCTTCTATGGCATGTACTCCGGCCAGCGGGATAACTACCCTCTCACCGGGGGGTAACGTTGCTATAGCGATGTACTGCCGTGTTCCGGTAGCAAATACCCGGTACATCTGCTGGTCAATGGTGAAGCTGCGGGCTCTTTTGACGCGAGGCTTTCTGCCCAGGACGCGCCGAAAAACGCGCTTCAGGTATTTTCTCACTTTAGCGCGGCCTTCCGCGTCCAGCTTTATCTCTTCGTTGGCCACGTCTTCGCCAGTGAAGATAGCCTGGATGCGCTTCCAGTCGCGGCCGTACTTTTCATGTTTATACAGCAGCAAGTTGGCGTAGTGCTTTTCTTCATCGGTCAGCCCTTCGTGGCGGTAAAGGTATTCTTTGACTTCGACGACGGCGGCCTCCCACTGCCTCTCCAGGGTGTAAAGAGCGTCTTCCAGGGCCAGCTTCCACTGCCGGGCCTGCAGGCCAAAAGGACTTATAAAACCCGTTGAAACTAATTCGTCCCGCAGCTTCCGCTTTTCGCCCAGATAGTGCAGGTATTTTACATGCCCGTACCCCACCAGAAAGGCGTCCTTCTGCCGGGCATATGCTTCTGCCGTTTCAGTTATTCTGGCCCACTTCTCATTGTTCAGCGGCAGGCTCTTCTGCCTTACCGTCTGCTGCATTTTTTAACGCCTCCCGGACGGTTCTGGTGAGCTTTCGCGCTTTATATGTCCTCTGGCCGTAGAGTTTGGCCGCAAAATGCTGGACGATGCTAATCAGGTCTTCGGTCAACTCCTGGGCCGGGGACATGTCTTCGGCTTTGTTGACCACCAGTATTTCGCAGCCGAATTTGGCGAATAGCTCTTCAAAAAAGTCAAAGCCAAACCGCACCAGGCGGTCCTTGTGGGCAACGATAACGGTTTTGACTTCTCCCCGGGTGACCATGCCGCACAGCTTCAGGAAATCCTTGCGCTTATAATTGAGGGCGGAGCCGACGTCGAAAAGTATTTCGTCCACGGTCAGCCCCTTGCCGGCGGCAAAATCCTTCAGGTACTCAAGCTGGTTTTCCAGGTCCGGTTTCTGGCCGGCTGATGACACCCGGGCGTATAAAACAATTTTCTTTGGTTCCTGGCGGTTCTTTATACCCAGTGCCCGGTAGAGCATCTCTTCAGTATACCTTCGCTTGTTGGTTGGTGTACGTAAAGCAACCAGCTTGCCTTCTTTATCCCACGCTCGAAGCGTTGATACACTGACACCAAGTTTTTCGGCAAACTCGCTTATTGTGTAAAGTTTCATAAAATACCACCTGATATTAATTTATATCAGATGGTGTTGGTTGGCAATACCTAAGGGAAGAAGCTGTTTTCTACGTCCTAGCCAAAGTGAGGGAAGAAATGTTTCAATCCCTCGCTCTCCCATCAGCCGCTGCAAACGACCCTGGCGGTGACTTTCCAACAGGGCGTTGACGAGGTCCAGGCAACGGTAGAAACGGACGATCCTCCCCTCCATGCAGACCCGAACCCCCAGGGCGATGGCCAAATACGTTTTGCCGGTGCCCACGGCCCCAAGCGCCAGCACGTTTTCACAGCGCTCGATGAAGGTGAGTTCTGTCAGATGGGTGATGGTGGTGGAGGCCGGTAAGGTCACGGGCTTCCAGTCAAAGTCATTCAGCGTCTTATGGGCCGGGAAACCCGCCTTCTTGATAAGGTGGCGGACTCTGTTAGCCCAACGCGCTTCCAGTTCGGCTGCGAACAGGTCGGTCAGGTATTGTTCCCGGTCATGGCAGGTGATCTCCAGGTAAATAGACGGGATATATGCCAGTTTTAAAGCCTTACACTGCTCCTTCAACGACAACTTGGTCACGGAGTTCACCACCTTTGTGCAGCTTTTTTGCACTCTGGTGGGATATGGGAACCGAATGCTTAAAAAATTTCATCGGTTGGGCGGGGCTGTAGTCATCCTGGACGAAGTGCAGAATATCCCGGTGGAGTAATGGCCGCTCGTTGAAGAGAGCCTGCGGCAGGCCTGCGTGCATCTCGATTTGCGGGTTATTTTGATGACGGCTACCGATTCAAGAAAAAAAGAAATTATCCGGCAGGAAAATTGTAGCATTCCGGCGAAATTGCGTAAAGAAATGAATCCGCCAACCTTCTTCATAAACTACAGGGTTTTTGCGTTATATTATGTAAAATGTCCGCCGGGAGTGTTCGCCGTGCCGGGTGGTATAAAGAAAGACGCCGCGCGGAGCTTAAGGCTTAAAACGCTCCAGGCTCAAAAAGAACTCCCGCAGGTGGAAAGAGCACGGTGTCGCTGAACCGAAGCGCAGGGGTAAAGCCCTGCGTGCATCCGCTTAGCATATAGAATCGGTCGTGCCCGGCTGTTGCTGTATACGGCAGCCGGCGGGTGAGGAAAACGAAACTGCTCAGGTTTTTTTTGCCGGGATAAGAGAACAGGTAGCAATGTTTGTCGTTTCCCTGGTAAGTGAAAATGTTTTGGGGAAGGCTGGTGTTTTCATGCGCCTTATGGTAACCCTGGAGAGCCCGGGGGAAATTATACTTCCCGTCCATTACAACTACCTCTTACAGGCTGCCATTTACCGCCAGATTACCCGGCCGGCCTTGCGGGAGTTTTTGCATGAGCAGGGCTTTGCTCTGGGCCAGCGCCGTTTTAAGTTATTTACTTTTTCACGCCTGATGGGACGGTTGCGGCTTGATCGGGCGGCAGGTAAAATTGTTTTCAAGCCCCCCTTTGATCTTGTTGTGTGTTCACCCATCCCCTTTGTTCTGGAGGAGATAGGAAATGGCCTTCTCCGGGAAGGGAACATGCGCCTTGGGGACAGTCTTTTAGAGGTACGTGCTGTTAAAGTGGAGGATGTGGTGGTGCGGTCAAGTCCCATTCTGGTGCGGATGCTTTCCCCGGTGGTGGTGTACAGTACCCTGGAGACTGGAGGAAAGCGCTACACTTACTACTATTCACCTTTTGAGCCGCGTTTTAAAGAGCTCATTTTGACCAACCTGTCTAAAAAGTATCTTTTGATCTTCGGGCAGCCCGGGGATGGGGAGGGTTTTGATATCTCGCCGGTCCGGGTAAGGCCTTCCGACCTGAAAATCATGGAATACAAGGGAACGGTTATTAAGGGTTGGATGGGTACATACAGGCTTGTTGGGGATCCGCAGCTTTTAGAGGTAGCCCTTGACGCCGGACTTGGAGGGAAAAATTCCCAGGGGTTTGGTTGTTGTACGGTGGAGGGTCGGTGCGGTGGGGAGCCTTCTTCGGGGAACAGCCAGGGTTTCGGCATGTTCCGCGTCGTGTCCCGTTAAAGGTGATGGCGGCCGGTTATCGGGCGTAGGCGGCCGCTGTAGCAGGTTTTTCTAAAAAGCTTTCCACAGGTGTCCTGCTGGCCTGGGCGACCGAGGCGCGTCAAAAAGGCCTGCTGCCGCGGGAAGAACCTGGTGTCGACCTTGCCTTCGGTAATACGGAAGCTTATCTGAAGGCGGTAAATAACCTGGGGGCCCAGCCCAACGATTTTTACAGGACGCTGGCCCAGGGGCTTGCCGCTGCGGTTCGCTGTTACGGGGGAGAGGATTTTGCGCTGCTGCGCGGGCATGAGATGGCAGGGTATCATACAGGTTACGGTTACCTTCTCGGTCATGCTGTTGGAGCCCGCCACTCGCACCTGTGCAACGATGGGTACGGGATCGATCAGAGGTCAGGAGGGGGGCTCCCGACGCGATAGTCGATCACCTTCTGGCCGAAGAATGCTGGCGCAATGTTCTAAACATCCTGTGCATCTGCCTTTTTGCTCGCGGCGTTTACGTTGAGGCTACAACCGTCCGGGCGTTGTGGCACAACTGATGAACCAGCAATCATTGCGAATTAACGAAAAAACCCAACCCTGTTTTGGGTAAAGGTTTTTCTCTATGGTGCAGGGGGGCTTTCTTTTTTCATCTCCCGGGTTAACTTGTACAGGGCTCTCTTTTCAATACGGGACACATAGGACCTGGATATTCCCAGCTTCCGGGCGACTTCCCGTTGGGTTGCACGAACGCCACTGATTAAACCAAGCCGCAGGGTCAGAACCTTTTTTTCCTGCGGACTTAGCGCAACAATTCTTTCCAGCAAATTTTTGAGTTCAAGCTGTGTTTCCACCATTTCGGAGACAATTTCCGGTGGTGTACCCAGGGTTTCGATCAAGGTGATTTCATTGCCTTCCTTATCCACGCCTACGGGATCGTATAAAGATACCTCCCGGCGTGTTTTTTTGATCAGTCTCAAATGCATGAGGATCTCATTTTCTATGCACCGGGTGGCATAGGTGGCCAGGCGGGTTCCTTTCTTGGGGTCAAAGGAGTTGATGGCTTTAATGAGTCCGATGGTTCCTATAGAAATCAAATCGTCCGTGTCCTTACCCGTACCTTCATATTTTTTCACTATATGTGCTACCAGGCGCAAGTTGTGTTCTACCAGGACAGCCCGGGCCTTTTCGTCTCCCTTGACAGCCAGGTTTAAGTAGTGTGCTTCTTCTTCCTCGGACAACGGCTGTGGGAAAATGTTACTGGCTGTATAGGAAACCAGGAGCAACAATCCGTTGATCAGGGACAAACAGAGTAAAACCCAGAGGGCCGAAAGCACGCGCCATCCCCCCAAACGGCCGCACTGAATAATCAGTAGATAATATGGAACGTTTGAATTTACTGTGCCTGTCCAGCGGATTGTGTGTTGGTGTAGCAGGACTTGGTGGACCACAGGTCGAAGTATGTTTCCAGGTGAGTGCAATGATTTTAGTTCTTTACGGAACTGCGGAGGCCCGGGAACTAATATCTTTGCTCAGTGCCGGTGGTTATCCGGTACTGGCTACCGCCCTGACGGCCTATGGGGGTACCATGGCCGGTATGGGTGGGGCGGTGGAGGTGTTGCCGGCCCCGGAAAGTGTGGCTGATCTGGCCGGGCAGTTGAAGCATCACAATATTCGCGTGGTGGTGGATGCCACCCACCCTTTTCCGGGCCCTTTGTCCGAAATGGCACGGCTGGCCTGCATGAATTTGCAGGTGCCCTATGTGCGCTACCAGCGTGAGGAAACCAACCTACCGGATGATCCGCTTATTCACCCCGTGGATTCCTGGGATGAAGCGGTACATTTAGCAGCTCGACTTGGAGATACTATTTTTCTCACCACGGGCAGCAATAATTTAGAACTTTTTGTGCGTTCTCCGGTCATGAAGGGAAAACGTCTGGTGGTCAGGGTGGTGCCGGACCACCGCATAATTAAAAAATGCCAGGATTTGGGTTTTTTACCCCGGGATATTGTGGCCTTACAGGGACCTTTTTCTACCCGTTTTAACCGGGCCATTTTTCAGGCTTATAAAGCGGATGTCATTGTAACGAGGGATAGCGGCCGTACCACCGACACAAAGATCAAGGCCGCTCTGGCTTTGAAGCTGCCGGTAGTGGTCATTAAACGTACCCCACCGACGGGGAATAGTATGGTTTATACCTACCAGCAGGTATTGCGTCTGGTGAAACAGTATCTGGGAGAGCCCGGCTAGGGAAATGGGGGACAAGATGGAGCATAAAGAAAGAGCCGGACCGGTCAATCGCCTGTCTGCATGCGATACAGGCGTAATGGAGACCATCGCCGAACAGTTTACGGGTGTGGTCCTGGTGGGCGGCGGCAGCAGCCGCATGGGTGCCAACAAGGCGTTGATTCGGTTCGGCGGGGAAAAATTATTGGACCGGGTGGTGGTCCGGATGCAGGAAGCCTTCGCCCGGTTGATACTGATCACTAACGATCCGGATAAGTATAATTATCTTGGTCTACCCGTGATTGGAGATATTTATCCCGGGCGAGGACCGTTATCCGGCATTCATGCGGGTTTGTGCGCAGCCTCAACCCCTTATATATTTGTGGTGGCCTGTGATATGCCCTTTGTCGATCCCAAGCTGGCTCTTTACCTGGCCCGGCAGGCTCCGGGGTTTGATGTGGTGGTGGTGCGGGACGGCCCATACCTGGAGCCCCTTTTTGCTGTTTACGGCAGGGGTTGCCTTGAGCCAATCGAGTCGATTTTGCGCAGGGGTTTGCGGGCGAGGGTAGTGGACTTTTTTCCTGCCGTGCGGGTAAAATATATTGAACGTGGGAACTTGTCGGATTTTGCCGGCGTTGATAAAGTGTTTATGAATATAAATACCCCGCAGGATTTGGAGCGGGCGTTGCAGTTCCTGGAGTAGCCTGATTTGTAGAGGAGAACGAAATGTTCAAGCTGCTTTACCCCAAACTGTATGTGGCTAACCTTTTCGATATCGACCTGGCTGAACTGCAAAAAAAAGGTATTTGCGCCATTCTTCTAGATTTGGACAACACCATTGTTCCCAGAGATCAGGATTATTGTCCCGGTGAGATAATGCAGTGGATAAAGAAGGCCAAAAAACACGGGTTCAAGCTTTGTATTGTATCAAATAATTCTCCGGCGCGGGTTCAAGCGTTAGCGTCAAGCCTGGACATACCGGCGGTTTACCGGGCGGTTAAGCCCACCAGGCGTCCTTTCATTCAAGCCATGAAACTGCTGGGGGTGACCCCCGACCAGACTGCCGTCATTGGTGACCAGATTTTTACCGATATGCTGGGCGGCAACCGTTTGGGCCTCTACACCATCCTGGTGGTTCCCCTTCCCGGTCGTGAATTCTGGGCCACACGGCTCTTCAGCCGCCGGCTGGAAAAATTAATTCTTTGTCGTTTGAATCGAAACAAGCCGGGTGGCACGCTGGCCCGCTAGCTACTAAAAAATGGATGTCCGAACGGAGCGAGCACGTGCAAACCCCAGGCTAGTACTATTTCAGGACAGGTGGTCCCCGTGAGCGAACTGATTAGCGGTCGTACCAGGGTTTGCGGCCTTTTCGGCTTTCCGGTGGAACATTCCTTTTCGCCGGCCATGCACAATGCGGCCTTCAGGCATCTGGGCCTGGATTTTGTTTACGTGGCCTTCGCCGTGCACCCCCGGGAGCTGGAAAGAGCGGTGGCCGGGATCCGGGCGCTGAACCTGGCCGGGGTCAATGTGACCGTGCCCCATAAAGAAAAGGTTATACCTTATCTTGATGAGTTGACCGCCGGGGCCCGGCTGGCCGGGGCGGTGAACACCATTGTTCACCGGGACGGGCGCCTGGTGGGACACAATACCGACGGGGCCGGTTTTGTGCGTTTTCTGACTGATGACGCCGGGTTTAATCCTGCCGGCAAACGGGTACTGTTCCTGGGAGCCGGGGGCGCGGCCAGGGCGGTGGCCGTCCACCTGGCCCTGGCCGGGGTTGAGCAGGTGCTGGTGGCCAACCGCACCCTTTCCCGGGCGGCAGAACTGGCTGCCCTGATCAATGAAGAGACACCTGCCCGGGCGTGGGCCGTACCCTGGCCGGCGAAAGATGACCGGGTTTTGCCCGAAGGACTCGAGAGGAAGCCGCCGGACGGCCGTGACCCTGAAGAGGGAAAGTTCACCTTCGTTCCGGATACAAATGACGGCGATATTAAGGAACTGACTGCTTTTGTGGATCTGGTCGTTCAGACAACGCCGCTGGGCATGCACCCCCGGGAAGATACCTGCTTGGATTTCCCTTTTGACTGCTTGCGGCCGGGTCAGGTGGTGGTGGATCTGGTTTACAACCCGCCGCGCACCCTCTTTATGGAACGGGCCGTCCATTCCGGCGCCCGGGTCTATAACGGCCTGGGCATGCTGTTGTACCAGGGGGTACTGGCCTTTGAGCTATGGACCGGGGAGGAGGCTCCGGTGGAAGTAATGCGCCGGGCGTTGCCTTTTTGATCCTGTTCGCGGCACGTAAGAGCGCCCACCACCCCGGGTGGATGACCTGCAGAAGAGTTTGTTGAAATAAGGGGGAACGATCCGTATGTTGCGTTATTTAACTGCCGGAGAATCACATGGCCCTGCTTTAACGGCCATCATTGAAGGGTTACCCGCCGGGCTGGCCCTTCCGGAAGATTATGTAAACCGGCAACTTGCCCGCCGGCAGGGCGGCTACGGCCGGGGCGGCCGCATGCGGATCGAGCAGGACCAGGTGCGTTTTCTGGCTGGGGTAAGAGGCGGTTTCACCCTGGGCAGCCCCGTAGCCCTGCATATCGAAAACCGGGACTGGGCCAGCTGGCAGGAGATTATGGATCCCGGCGCTGCTGCCCGGCTCGACCAGCGGGTGGTGACCAGACCCAGGCCGGGCCACGCCGACCTGGCCGGAGCTTTAAAATACGGTCACCGGGATATCCGCAACGTGCTGGAACGGGCCAGCGCCCGGGAGACGGCCGCCCGGGTGGCCGCCGGCAGTGTGGCCCGCCGTCTTCTGGAGGAACTGGGTATAGAGATCATCGGTCATGTGGTGCGCATCGGGCCGGTGGCGGTACCGGAACCGGGCAGGGATGAGGACATCTTGAGCGCCTGCCTGGCTGAAGCCGGCGGGATGGCGGAACAGGGAGCTGTTACCATGCCGACGGGGGTGGAAACTGCTGCCGGGGAAGGCGGGGGAATGTGTTCCGGAGATGTCTCTACCGGTGCCGGCACCAGCGGAGAACGCGAAATGCCGCCTCCCGGTAAATTTCCGGATCTGTTCCATCTGAGGGAACTCCTGGATGCTTCCCCCGTTTACTGCCTCCACCGGGAGACGGCAGAGGCGATGATGCGTGAAATCGACCGGGCTCGGGAAGCCGGGGACTCCCTGGGGGGTGTCTTTGAGATCCGGGTTTACGGCCTGCCTCCCGGCCTTGGCAGCTATGTCCACTGGGACCGCCGCCTGGACGGGCGCCTGGCCGGCGCGCTGATGAGCATTCAGGCCATCAAAGGGGTCGAGATCGGGCTGGGCTTTGCCGGTGCCGCCCTGCCCGGTTCGCAGGTGCACGATGAGATATTTTACAGCCGGGAGAGGGGCTTTTACCGCCGCACCAACCGGGCCGGCGGCCTGGAGGGGGGCGTGACCAATGGTGAGCCGCTGATCGTGCGGGCGGCTATGAAACCCATCCCCACCCTGTACAAACCTTTACGCAGCGTGGATCTGATTTCAAAGGAACCCTTTGCTGCTTCGGTGGAGCGTTCCGATGTCTGTGCCGTACCGGCCGCCTGTGTGGTGGGCGAGGCGGTGGTGGCCTGGGAACTGGCGGCGGCCTGCGTGGAGAAATTCGGCGGCGACACCCTGCAGGAAATGAAAGCAAATTATCAGCAATACCTTGATTATCTCAAGACCAGGATATGGTGATTCCTCGGCAGGACGGGAGTGTGGCGGAGGAGAGGAAATGAAAAATATTGTCCTGATCGGTTTTATGGGGACGGGGAAAAGTGCCGTCGGCCGGCGCCTGGCCGCCCATTTGGGGCGGGAATTTGTGGATACCGACGAGGAGATAGAGCGGGTCACCGGCAAAACCATTCCCCAGATTTTTGCCCGGGACGGGGAGATCCGCTTCCGTTCGGAGGAGGCCCTGGTGGTGAAGAAGGTAGCCGCCAGGGACAACCTGGTGGTGGCCACCGGGGGCGGGGTGGTGCTGAACCCCGAAAATGTGCGGGCACTACAGCAAAACGGCGTGCTTATCGGGCTGGTGGCTGAACCCGGGGTAATTTACCAGCGGGTGAAGCGCAAGCGAAACCGGCCCCTGTTAAACGGTCCGGGAGACATGCTGGCCCGGATCAAAGAATTGCTGGCCGCCCGGGCAGACGCCTACGCGGTGGCGGAATTCACCGTGGATACCGGCCGGCACACCATCGACGAGGCGGTGGAGATGATTATTGCTTATCTGAAGGAACGCGGAATTGTTTGAAACCAGGCAAAACCTGGAAGAACATAAAGGGATACCATACTTTAAATTTTGTGTGAGAAAAGAAAGGACGTCATCCATGCAGGAAGTTTACATAAATCTTGGCATCCGCAGTTACTCCATTTACGTTGACACCGGCCTGCTGCCCCGGCTGGGGGAGTACCTGAAAGTTTTTAAATTAACTCCCCGGGTGCTCCTCATTACCAACCCCGTGGTGGGCTCCCTTTACGGCGCGGTGGCCGAAACCGCCCTTATGAATGCCGGTTTTGAGGTGATCCGGGCGGAGATACCCGACGGGGAGGAATACAAGAACCTGGCCACGGCCGAAAAACTCTACGACCTGGCCTACACCCGCGAACTGGACCGGCGGAGCCCCGTGGTGGCCCTGGGGGGCGGGGTGGTGGGGGACCTGGCCGGTTTTGTGGCCGCTACCTATTTAAGAGGCGTGCCTTTCATCCAGGTGCCTACCACCCTCCTGGCCCAGGTGGACTCCAGCGTGGGGGGCAAGGTGGCCGTCAACCACCCCCGGGGCAAGAACATCATCGGCGCCTTCTACCAGCCCCGGCTGGTCCTGGCCGACCTGGATGTGCTGAAGACCCTGGATCTGCGGGAGGTACGGGCCGGGCTGGCCGAAGTGATCAAATACGGTGTCATTGCCGATCGGGCCTTCTTTGTCTGGCTGGAGGAGAACCTGGAGCGCCTGCTGGCTCTGGAGGCGGAACCCCTGGCCCATGCCGTGGCCGCCTCCTGCCGCATTAAGGCGCGGGTGGTGCAGGAGGACGAAACCGAACAGGGGCGCCGGGCCATCCTCAACTTCGGTCACACCCTGGGCCACGCCCTGGAGGCCCTCACCGGCTACACCGCATACCGCCACGGGGAGGCGGTGGCCATGGGGATGGCGGCGGCGGCCCGGCTGGCGGTGGCCCTGGGGATGTTTCCGGAAGGAGACGCCGTGCGGGTAATCAACCTTATCCGGCGGGCCGGGCTGCCGGTAGAAATACCGCCGGAATTATCCACCGGCGACCTGGTGGCCTCCATGCGCCGGGACAAAAAAGTGCTGGCCGGGCGGCTTACCTTCGTCCTGCCGGTGGAAATAGGCCGGGTGGAGATCGTCCGGGACGTGCCGGAAGAAGCGGTGGGGCGGGTTTTGCGTTTATGCTATAATTAACCAGAGCAGGGTTATCAGAGAGGTGCTGGTGAATGAGCGCGGCCTTTTCCCGGGTTCAAATTCCTCCCAAAGAAGTCTACACCTGTGCCGACTATGCTGCTCTCCCCGAGGGAGCCCCTTATCAGCTCATTGGAGGGAAGCTGGTAATGACCCCTTCGCTATCCACCCGTCACCAGGCCATTTTGCGGCGCCTGGGTGTAAAAATGGCTAATTTTGTTGATGAAAAAGGAGTGGGGGCGGTTTACTTTGCCCCCGTGGATGTTTACCTGCAGGAAACGGCAGTATATCAACCAGATATTGCTTTTGTTTCCAGAGATAGGTTTGCTATCATTGAAGCAGAAAAGATTAATGGTGCGCCTGATCTCGTGGTGGAGATTTTGTCTCCCTCCACAGCTTACTACGATCTGCGGGAAAAGTTTAAGATTTATGCTCGCTGTGGCGTGAAAGAGTACTGGATAGTAGATCCCATAGAGAAAAGCATTGAGCTTTACACCGGAAAGGAAGGTAAGTTCATTCAAGTTGCCAGGGCTGAGGAAACGGGAAGGGTTGAATCTGGTGTTTTAGGGGGCTTTTCTATAGAATTGGAAGAAATTTTTGTAGACGCCCCTTAAAATTTTAAGGAGTTCCCTATGGGAACGTTCGTTCTCTCTGTTAATCATGAAAATCGATCAAGCAAGTTCAATCTGGAATTCGCCTAAAGCGGATTCCGACTATCCCGACGACTATTTTTGAAGGAGAGATTGTCACTTGCCGCTGGCCTGGTTCTGGTTCTTTTCTTTCCTCTTCGGCCTTTGTATCGGCAGCTTTTTAAACGTATGCATTTACCGTCTGCCCCGGGGGATGTCCCTGCTGGCGCCTCCCTCCCACTGCCCGGCCTGCGGCGCACGCCTGGGACCTCTGGATTTAATTCCCGTGGTGAGCTATCTTTTCCTGCGGGGCCGGTGCCGTCGTTGCAGCGGGGCGATTTCCCCCCGCTACCCCCTGGTGGAGCTTTTGACCGGGGCCGGTTTCCTGCTGATTGCCCGGGAACACGGCCTGCACGTTCATACTGCCGGCCTGCTGGTCCTGTTTTCCGTCCTCGTGGCGGCCAGCTTCATTGACCTCGACCACCGCATCATCCCCGACCGGCTCACCCTGTTTGCCCTGGCCGCCGGCATACCTCTGGCCGCCCTCCAGGGTGCGGAGGCTCTCAAAGACGGCTTCTGGGGCTCTGTGCTGGGGGGCGGAATATTATTGATCGTGGCCCTTTTTTCGCGGGGCGGCATGGGCGGTGGGGACGTAAAGCTGGCCTTTGCCATCGGATGGTACCTGGGCTGGCAGGAGACCCTGGTGGCCCTGTTCCTGGCGTTTGTGCTGGGTGCATTTGTGGGGGTTTTATGGGCGCTCAGAACGGGGAGGACCCTTAAAACGGCCATTCCCTTCGGCCCGTTTCTTTCATCAGGGGCCATGCTGGCCGTTTTGACAGGGGATAAGCTTATTTCCTGGTATCTGAACCTGTGGGGTGGTTGAAAATGGCCGCTGTTTACACCAGAAAGCGCCTGGGGGACCTCCTTTTGCAGACCGGGTTGATTACCCGGGAGCAGTTGAACCAGGCGCTCGAGGTGCAAAAGCAGACCGGGGAGCGCCTGGGCCGGGTTCTCATCAACCTGGGTCTGGTCACGGAGCAGGACATCCTGAACACCCTGGAAATGCAGCTGGGCATTCCCCAGATTACCCTGATGGACAAAGTCGACCCCGTGCTGATCAAATCTCTCCCCGAGGCCGTCCTGCGCCGGCATAAGGTGGTGCCTGTGAAAAAAGAGGGACGGCGGCTGATCGTAGCCATGTCCGACCCCCTGAACCTGGTTGCCCTGGACGACATCCGCCTGGCCAGCGGGCTGGAAGTGGAACCGGTGCTGGCCCGGGAAGAGGAAATCGACGCCGTCCTCCAGAAGGTATTCGGCCTTACCTTTGTGGAGCAGGCCTTCGGCCAGCCGGCCGCCCCGGAGGAGCGGGAAATCCAGACTCTCACCCTGGCGGCGGGGGATGAGGTGCCCCCGGAGGAAGCACCGGTGGTGCGCCTGGTCAACACTATCATTGCCCAGGCGGTGGCGGAAAAGGCCAGCGACATTCATATTGAACCACAGGAGGACCGGGTGCTGGTGCGTTACCGGGTGGATGGGTTGTTGAGGGAAGCCCTTACTCTACCCCGGCATATCCGCTCCAACCTTACTACCAGGATCAAAATCCTGGCCGGCCTGGACATTGCCGAAAAGCGCCTCCCCCAGGACGGCCGGTTTCAGGTTAAGTACGGAGAACAGGAAATAGATGTGAGGGTATCCACCCTGCCTACGGTCCACGGGGAAAAGGTGGTCCTGCGTTTGCTGCTTAAGAGCGGGCGAATACTGCCCATTGACCGGTTGGGATTCCACCGCTACAACCTGGATCGTTTTACAGAGGTAATCCATCGCACTTCCGGCATGATCCTGGTCACCGGGCCCACCGGCAGCGGCAAGACCACCACCCTGTACGCGGTACTGGCCCAGTTGAATTCCCCGGAGCGCAATATTGTGACCATAGAGGACCCGGTGGAGTACCTCCTGCGGGGGATCAACCAGACCCAGATCAACGTGAAAGCCGGGCTTACCTTTGCCGCCGGCCTGCGCTCCATCCTCCGCCAGGACCCGGACATCATCATGGTGGGCGAAATAAGGGACGGGGAGACGGCCCAGATCGCGGTGAGGGCGGCCACCACCGGCCACCTGGTGCTCAGCAGCCTGCACACCAACGACGCCGCGGGTGCCCTGACCCGCCTCATCGATATGGGGGTGGAGCCCTTCCTGGTGGCCTCCTCGGTGGTGGGCGTGGTTTCCCAGCGCCTGGTGCGCCTGCTCTGCCCCCGCTGCAGGGAGCCCTACCAGCTCCCGGAAGACGCGCCGGAGAGGATTTTCATGGGCCTGCCGCCCGGTGAGCCGGTGGCCCTTTACCGGGCCGCCGGCTGCCACCACTGCAACCACACCGGTTACCGGGGGCGGACGAGCATCCAGGAGGTGCTGCCCGTGACCCGGGCCATCAGGGAGCTGGTAAATAAAAAAGCTTCTGCCGATGTGATCAAAGAAAAGGCGGTGGCCGAGGGAATGGTCACCTTGAAAGAAGATGGAATAGACAAGGCCCGGCAGGGGATAACCTCCATAGCGGAAGTGATGCGCGTGGCCTATAACGAGTGGTGACGGAAAAGGAAGGTGTTGTGGTGGAATGCATGCCGATGAACTTTTAAAGCTGGCCTTCGAGCTGAAAGCTTCCGATGTCCACCTCACTGTCGGCCGCCCGCCCGTCTTCCGGGTTCACGGAAAACTTTTTGCCGCCGACGAGCTGGGCGCCCGGGCCGTGCCGGGGGTGGAGGATCTGCCCGTCCTCACCGCCGGGGATACCGAGGCCCTGGCCCGCCAGCTGATCCCCGGGGACCGTTTCCAGCAGTTCATGCAGGTGGGCGAGAGCGACCTGTCTTACGCCATCCCGGGAGTGGGCCGCTTCCGCGTGAACGCCTTCAAGCAACGCGGCACGGTGGCCCTGGCCATCCGCCTCATCCCGGAGCGCATCCCCACCTTCGATGAACTGGGCCTGCCCGAGGTGGTGGCCCACCTGGCCAGGCGGCCCCGGGGCCTGGTGCTGGTTACCGGGCCCACGGGCAGCGGCAAGTCCACCACCCTGGCGGCCATGATCGACCTCATCAACAGCGAGAGCCGCCTGCACATCATCACCCTGGAAGACCCCATCGAGTACGTCCACCGGCACAAGAAGAGCCTGGTCAACCAGCGGGAAATCGGCCGGGACTCCCTTTCTTTTGCTGCCGCCCTGCGCGCGGCCCTGCGGGAAGACCCCGACGTCATCCTGGTGGGAGAGATGCGGGACCTGGAGACCATTGCCACGGCCATCACCGCCGCCGAAACCGGTCACCTGGTGCTGGCCACCCTGCACACCACCAGCGCGGCCCAGACCATTGACCGCATTATCGACGTTTTCCCGCCCCACCAGCAGCAGCAGGTCCGGCTGCAGCTGGCCGGCGCCCTGGAAGGAGTGATTGCCCAGCAGTTGCTGCCCCGCAGGGACCGCCCCGGCCGGGTGGCGGCACTGGAAATCCTGGTGGCCACGCCGGCCATCCGCAACCTCATCCGGGAGGGGAAGACCCACCAGATTGTCTCCCAATTGCAAACCGGGGCCAGGTACGGCATGCAGACCCTGGATATGGCTTTAAGAAACCTCGTCCGTGCAGGGGTGATCGGCAGGGAGGAGGCCTTAGGCCGGGCGGCTGATGCCGAAAATTTGTTAAAAATGATTTAAAACAACCAGCTGGTTATTGACTGGCAGGACGGCTCCAGTTAAGATAATCTTAGGAAGAGTGCGGCAAAGCGAAAAAAAGGCAAACCTGCCGAAAGGCAGGGGCGCAAAGCCGCGGGCCTAAAGCGGAGCGAGCCGCCAGGGCAGCCGGGTTGCCGAACTTTCCGGCACGTTCTTCCAGGCGTTTCGCCTGGATTTTTATTTCCGGGAGGTGGTGAGGGGAGCTTTGCCCGTCTATGCCTATCGGGCCCGGGATTTAAGCGGCAGGTTGGTTTCCGGCCGGCTGGAAGCCAGCGGGCCGGGGGAAGCGGCCAGGATGCTGCAGGGCCAGCGGCTTTTCCCCGTGCAGATCCGGGCCGTGCGGGGGGGCGCCGGACTGACTTTGCGGCTGCCTTCATTCCGGCGTGGGGTCAGGTTGAGGGAGCTGGCCCTCTTCTGCCGCCAGCTTTCCACCCTGGTCAGCGCCGGCGTGCCCCTGGTGGGGGCCATGCGCATCCTGGAGCTGCAGGTGGAGGGCCGGGTACTCAAAGAGGTGGTGCGCGGGGTGACCGGCCGCCTGGAGCAGGGACACTCCCTGGCCGAATCCTTCGGCGCCTACCCGTCGGTCTTCCCCGAGATCTTCATCAGCATGGTGGAAGCCGGGGAAGTGGGCGGCGTGCTGGACGAGGTGCTGGAAAGCCTGGCCGGCCATTTCGAAAGGGAACACGAGGTGAGGGAAAAGGTGAAGTCGGCCCTCACCTACCCCACCATGGTCCTGGGCTTTGCCGTGGTCATCCTCACCTTCGTGCTCACCTTCGTCCTGCCCCCCATCATCAACACCATCCAGAACCTGGGTGTGCCCCTGCCCCTGCCCACCCGGGTGGTGATGGGAGCCAGCCGCCTGGTGGGGCGCTACTGGTACCTCCTCCCGCTGTTTCCACTGGCGGCGGCTTTCGGCTTTCAGCGCCTGCGGGGCTCACCCCGGGGCCGGGAGATGTGGGACCGCCTGGTCCTGAAAATGCCCGTATTCGGGCCGGTGCTGAAAAAAATAATCATTGCCCGCTTCGCCCGCACCCTGGCCGCCATGCTCAAAGGCGGGGTGCCCATCATCCAGGCCCTGGAAGTGGTGAAGAAAACTGCCGGCAACCAGGTGGTGGCGGCCGGCGTGGCCAGGGCGCAGGAGAGCGTGCGGGAGGGGCAGGGCCTGGCCGGCCCCCTGGAAGAGAGCGGCATCTTCCCCCCTCTGGTCATCCGCATGATTGCCGTGGGGGAAGAAACCGGCAGCCTGGACGCGCTGCTGGTCCGCATCGGCGCCTTTTACGACCAGGAAGTGAACATCACCGTGGGCCGCCTCTCCAGCGTGCTGGAGCCGGTGCTGATTGTCTTCCTGGGCGGCATAGTAGGGTTCATCGTCCTTTCGGTGCTCCTGCCCATGTTCACCAGCATGATGCAGGGGCTGGGGAAGTAGGGCGGTGGTTTCAAAGGTGTTCTTACATACTCTAACCGGCCATTTAGGCACCGTTTCCAGGTCAATTATTTAATTGACAACCCTTGTTTCTTGTTTTATTAAGACACTACTTTTTGGGGAGGAAAAAACTATGCGCAAAAAACTCAAGGACAACCGCGGCTTCACCCTGGTGGAGCTGCTGGTGGTCATCGCCATCATCGGCATCCTGGCCGCCATCATCGCCCCCAACGCCTTCAAGGCCATTGAAAAGGGCAAGGTGGCGGCGGCCGAGGCGGATTACAAGGCAATTAAAGCTGCGGCGTTGAATTTTTATACGGATACTGGTAAGTGGGCGCCTAGCTATACATCGACAGTTCCTGACTCTTACCTTGTGACAGAACCCACGTCCGGTTACGATGGCTGGAACGGCCCCTACATAGAGCGCTGGCCGAGCAGGAACCCGTGGGGCGGAAAGTATTATTATATTAAAGATGGCGATTGGGATTTTGATGGTAATAATGATTCAGGTTACAGGTTTTTACAATTGGATACGGTTCCAGCCAGCGCCATCGACAGGTTGATTAGTGACCTCGGAAGTGACGTTGCGAAAAAGAAGAGCGATAACACGTTAATTAATATTCTGATCTCAAAAGACTAGTTCCCTAACACATAAATTAATGCATAAAAATTAACATTTTTATTATCCAATTTAGAGAACAAAAACTAATCCTTTTGAAAGATTTCACAACTGTTTAACGAACAAAAAAAGGCTGTTTTTAACCATGCTATTTGAACCGATCCTTTTTGTAAAAGAGTTTAAGAACTTTTGTGTCGCGGTACCAGACGTAATTTTAAGTGCCGCCGGCGCCCTCCGGCGCCGGCGGCACACAGCCCCGGCCGGAAATCGCCGTGTGCCCCGTTTCGGCGGGGTTGAAGTAGTGAACCGGATCCTCTTTTTCCCGTGAGAGGATGTGAGCCATTGATGTTCGGTTTGCCGATCCTGCGCCGCAACAATCGCGGCTTCACCCTGGTGGAGCTTCTGGTGGTCATCGCCATCATCGGCATCCTGGCCGCCATCATTGCTCCAAATGCCTTCAAGTCGGTAGAAAAGGCGAAGGTGGCCAAGGCGGAGGCCGACCTGAAGGCCTTTAAGGCCGCAGCACTGAATTACTACACTGATACCGGCCAGTGGCCGGGAGACAAAAATCCAGGCGAAGATCCCGGGTTTATGACTAACGTTTGGAGCGTGGCAGGCTGGGATGGCCCCTACCTGGAGCGCTGGCCCGAAGTAACGCCCTTCGGCGGGCAGTACGACTGGGATAAATGGAGCGACAGAGCAGGGGTTACTATTGCACACGCTCCTAATTTGACGAACAATCTCATGCTTTTAATTGACAGGGATATGGACGATGGCAATTTAGATACAGGCGACGTGGTAAAGCTCGATTACGGGCTTCAGGTAATTCTGCAACGGTGGTAAAGGCTAAGCTAACGTCATTTCCACGCGTGCTGAATGTGCCGGAAGTCGCATTCAGCACGCGGCCCCAGCCAGAAAGAAATTGCCATCTATGTTTTTCCAGTGGTGAAGTAGCAAGCATATGGTGCTAATTTTCTTTCGGAAGCAGGTGAACCGGTGTTTTTTAGTTTATCTAACCTGCGCCGCAACAATCGCGGCTTCACCCTGGTAGAGCTTTTAGTGGTCATCGCCATCATCGGCATCCTGGCAGCCATTATTACTCCCAGCGCCTTCAGGGCGGTGGAAAAGGGGAAAGTGTCCCGGGTCGTTGCCGACGTGCGGGCCATAAAGGCGGCCGGTTACGCATATTATGCCGATACCGGTGACTGGCCGAAGGCAGGGCAGGAGTCCTACGACCCCGGCTCCAGCGATGACTACGGCTTTCTGTACTTCATGAAGGCGGACGGCAGCACCGTTTGGAACGGGCCGTACCTGGAGAAGCCGCCCGGCGTCACGCCCTGGGGCGGTCATTACCGCTACTGGAAGAGCAGGATTACGGGTACTGTCTATGACGCTGCGGGCAATCCCATTGCAGTTAATAACACCAGATGCGCCGTGGTCACCATCGGCGGTTTTCCCGAACAGGGCATCCGCGATGCCGTGGACCGGCGCATCCGGGAGAGTGTCGGTTACTCCTATGTGGGGGAAGAAAACGGCACGTACTACATATCGGTGATCATTTGGATGGAAGGGTTGTAGCGTCGGCGCGCTACCGGTCTGGTTGCCGGAGACCGGGCGTACAATCCGCTTTGTTATAGGCCGGGGGGATTCTGGATTGATTAAACGATTTTCTAAAAATGAAAAGGACTTCACCCTGGTAGAGCTGCTGGTGGTTATCGCCATCATCAGCATCCTGGCAGCCATCATCGCTCCCAATGCCTTCAAGGCAGTGGAAAAGGCTAAGGTGGCTAGAGCCTAGCCAACGCAAAGGCCCTCCGTGCGGCGGCGCTGGCATACTACGCGGATATGGGCTTTTTCCCGCAGGACGTGAATCGTGGCTTTGATCCAGGCTTTCTGTATCCTATGAGCCCGGCGGAATACTACAGCACGCCTGAAGGGCAACAGGTGCTGGCCCGGGCAAAGGCTGAGGGTTGGACCGGAGGATGGGGTGCCGACCAGCTGACTCCCTGGCAAAAGCAGGCCATTGTTCGTAACTGGAAAGGTCCTACCTGGAGCGCTGGCCGGAAAGGACGCCTTGGGGTGGCAAGTACGATTGGAATCTCTGGCCCAACGGTGCGGTGCGCTACGGCGTGCCCATAGAGGCCAGCGTCTACGTAGGGATCCAGCGGGACTGGGGCGACCGTGTAGAGACAGGAATTCCGGTGGCCGCCGAAGAGCTCATGATCAGGGAGGGCCACGATGTCGGCGGTTGGCCAAACGGCGAAGTGCAGGTACTCCTGGTGCGCTGGAAGAGGTAGCTTTTGAAAGGGGGACACGGGAAATGAAAGGTGGACTGCGTGACCGGAGTGGTTTTACTTTGGTTGAATTACTGGTAGTTATTGCCATTATAGGCATTCTGGCCGCCATAATCACCCCAAACGCCTTCAAGGCCATCGAAAAGGGTAAAGTGGCGGCAGCGGAGGCGGATTATAAGGCTATTAAGGCAGCGGTTCTGAATTACTATACCGACACCGGCCAGTGGCCAGGTATGGGAAGTGATAATGGGTCCCGAGAAACCGAAATGTTTGTTACTGGTGTAAATGTACCTAATGGCTGGAATGGCCCCTACCTTGAACGGTGGCCAAGCAAGAACCCATGGGGAGGCTACTATAAGTTTGTTAATTGGACTGCCAATGACTCTCCGTGGGGAAGCCCTGCTAGGTGGGTTGAATTAAGTAGTGTACCAGGTGCAAACGGGAATTCATCCACTGGTGCTGCGAAGCGATTGCAGGATGATCTGGGAGAAGATGTTGTCAAGTTTGACGGTAGTTTAGTAAAGATTTTAGTTTCTAAGGATTAATAATGCGGTTACGTTTGATATAGGGTAAGGTTTTAGGGTAAGGTTTTGCCAGATGTCGAAAAATGTAACTAATGCTCTTTGTTGTTTTCCGTCTTAGCGGGGTTGCAGGGTGCTGACTTCTGAATAGAAGTCTGAAGTGGAGTAAGGATTCGCTGATGTACGGGCCCCCAAAAAAAACGGCCGGTTATGCGTTTTAAATTGATACTGGTGATTGCACGCGACCAGCGCGGCTTCACCCTGGTGGAGCTTCTGGTGGTCATCGCCATCATCGGCATCCTGGCAGCCATTATCGCCCCCAATGCATTTAGGGCGGTGGAGAAGTCTAAAATTTCCAGAACAATTCAGGATATGACCGCCTTAAAGTCGGCGGTGCTGGCCTTTTATGCCGATGTGGGTTTCTTCCCGGCTGACCCGGACCCTTGGCACCAGGATCCCGGCCTGGGAGTAAACACGGACACTGTTACTTATAGGGCTGATACAATCGCGGCTATGGGCTTGACGGAGCAGGAATATCGAGATAGACTTAACTCCCGCTGGCAGGGACCTTATCTGGATTTCCCCCTAACCAAGAAGACCGCCTGGGGAGGCAGGTACGACTATGAGTGCTGGCCCGGACAGGGAATTTTCGTAACTATTCATGAAATACCCGGGGCCAGCGCCGACAAACTGGCGGAACTGAGTCCCTTTGAAGTTTATTATAAGGGGCAAGATGATGTTAATCCCAGTTTGCACAAAGTAACCTTAAAGATTACCAACTGGATTTACTAAGCGGTGGAACAACAACGATAAGGCCAGGACAGCAGCGGGTTGCTTAACTAACCGCCGTCCGTCCTGACTTCGATCTGCTTGAATTGTACCTTTGCTGGCATTTTTGCAGGGGTCACCCAGCTTAAACGAACAGAAAATGCAGGGTGCATTTAAAGTGTTTTATATTCTAAGGAAAAAACTGAACAACGAGCGCGGTTTCACCCTGGTAGAGCTCCTCGTGGTTATCGCCATCATCGGGGTGCTGGCGGCCATCATTACCCCTAATGCGTTCAGGGCTATAGAGAAGGGCAAGGTTTCCAAGGCGGTTTCGGATCTTCGAGCGATCGGAAGCGCGGCAATGGCCTACTATGCCGATGTGGGGGATTTTCCCTGGTCTAAAGGGCATCCTCCCGGTGAACCTTTGCAGAATGGAAGCGATCCCGGATTCGTTCGCAAGCCTGATAGCTCGTGGCAAACGGATAATCCCAATATTGGTTATGGAGGAAACCTGGATGCCTGGAACGGACCGTATCTTGAAAGGTGGCCGTCACAGCATCCCTGGGGTGACGTCTACACCTGGAATTACTGGCGGGATTACCCTGTACCGGGAACAGGCACAACGGTAAGCAAGGCGGGAATCGTAACGCTGGAGGATTACGGCCGCATTCCCCATGCATCGCTGGAGGCGATTGATAGGATCGTGGATGATGGTGATCTATCCAGGGGCTATGTGTTTTACCAGAATGGTGGTAACTTTGGTTACCCGGATAGTGGGACTGGCCAAGGCTTTCTTCAGGTGGTGGTGGCCACGCAATGAAAAGGAGCTTTCAGGTGGTCATCGTCATTGTCGGTTCCTGGCCGTCACAATTTTTCCAACGCCTTCATGGCAGAGGTACATTGAGTGTTAAAAGGTAATACAATGTTTTAACTACCGCCAGTGCGTCTTAGCGATGGAATCACGCGGCCCGCTCCTGGACGAAACTCGCTGTATGTGTTTTATTGGCGGTGGAGTAGCAATTATGTGGTGCCAATATTCTTTTTGAAGCAGGTGAAGCGGTGGTAAATAGTTTATCAAACTTGCGCCGGAACAACCGCGGTTTCACCCTAGTGGAGCTTTTAGTGGTCATCGAACCTTTAAGTCCGCCTGCAATGCTTCATGTAGACGAGGAATGGTTATGATTATGCGTCCGTTTTCCAGGCATGACCGCGCCTTTACCCTGATCGAGGTCCTGGTGGCCGCCGCCATTTTGGTGCTGGTGGCGGCTACTGCCGTAAATCTGATGGTTTCGGGCAAAATGGCGGCTAAAGCAGCCTGGGAGGACACGGTGGCCGTAAACGCCGCCCAGGCCGTAATGGAGGAGCTGCTGGCCCGCCGCCTGGCCGGGGGCGAACGGCAGGACCAGCCGCAGCCATTTCCCGGCGCGTCCGGTTATACTTACACATATTCGGTAGATACCTATCAGCCGGATGATCGGCTGGTCCAGGTGCGGGTCATCATCCATTTCCAGCACCAGGGGCGGGAGCGGCAGCTGGAACTGGTGACGCTGAAACGTAGGGGATGACGGCCGGCGCAAATTTGATGAGTTGGCGGGACGAGGCCTGATGGGACCGGTTAAAAAAATTGCAGTGCGCAGAGCAGTTAGCGATAATAGCGTGGGTATAATCGCTAAAGGACCCGGGCAATCAAAATATGGCACGGCTGATACACCGGCCTCTGGTTGGCGGGCCGCCCTGCTCGGACTGGCGCTTGACCGCCGGGGCCTGACGCTGATCGAAGTCCTGGTGACGGCCGTCCTTCTGTCTTTAATCCTGGGGGCGGCCTATTTCGTCGTCGACAGCACCATGCTCAACTGGAAGAAGGGCGACGAGCAGGTTGACGTGCAGCAGAACCTGCGGCTGGCCATGGACCGGCTGACCCGGGAGCTGAGGGTTAGTGCAGGGGTGGACGAAATAAATCCCCAATCATACATCATTTTTAAGAGCCCGGACAACGCAAAATACATCAAGTATTATCTTTACGGCGGCGAGATCAAGCGGGCCACCAGCAGTAATAAAATTATCTGGGAAGGGGACAATCCCGTGGCCGGGCGGGTTCAGGCGGTATCATTCCAGGGAGTTACCGGCTTGCCGGCCACGGTGGAGATAAAGCTCACCGGCACCAACGGTTTTGTTTTAACTTCCCGCGTGACCGTGCGGATGATGCGCGAACAAAATTAATTTTCCCGGAATAAATGTTCCGTATAGAAAAGAATTTGGGGAGGGCATCTTGTATTGACCGGCGGGCGCAAGGGAAAATTCAAGAGCGGGCAGGTATGCCGGAGGCTTCCTGCTTTCTGGAAAAACATGCGTGCTGGAGCACAAAAAGGCGCGGCCCTGATCACGGTGCTCCTGCTCACCCTCCTGCTCCTGGTCTTTGCCGGCTCCCTGGTTCAGCTGACCACGGTGGACAAAAGAATGTCCGCCAGCCAGGTGGCCATGACCCAGGCCCTTTATTTGGCCGAGGCGGGGGTGGAAGTGATGGTCGCCCGCCTGGCCGGGAATTTTGATGCCGGGCCGCCGTCCACACCAATCGAGCTGGGGAACGGCCGGATCTCAAAAATTACCGTGAGCCCGGTGGACGCCAGCACCAGAGAGATCCTGGCCGAGGGGCGGGCGGGCAACGCCCGCAAGGCACTCAAAGTGCGGGTGCAGCGCACGGCTGCCCCCGTCCTCCAGAACGCCCTTTGTGCCGGAAATTCCCCTAACTTAAGCGGCAACGTATCTATTAGCGGCAACTTGTTGATTAACGGCAATTTGGAAACTGGCTCCAGTATAAGCCTTACCAATTCCAGGCTGGTGGTGGTGAAGGGCAATCTGGATAATAAAAATGGTAGCATCAACATTTTGTCCGGAGGCAGCCTTTTGGTGGGAGGCAACCTCTATAATAGACACGGCCGCATTGAAACACCGGGCTACCTCCAGGTAGACGGCGCCATCGATAATTCTTCAGGCACCGTGATTTTCTCCCCCGGCGGGACCTACTACACCCCCGCCACGCAATATCCGGCGGGCACGTTTATCATTCAAAATGACGGCCAGGTACCCCGGCTGGACGGCCCGCGGGAAAATATTGCTGCCCTGGTTGAGCCGGCAGCCCGCCTGGATCCGGCGGAAAAAGTGGACGCCTACCAGGGCTATCCCAGCCTACCCGTGACCAGAAATGGAAACAAATATGAGTTTGATTTTACCGGAAAAACCGCCGGCATCTATTATTTGGACACTGCTACTTTAAATGAGGGTGATAAAGGTAAAGGTAAGCAGGTTAATAATGAAGATAAGCAGGTTAATAATGAAGATCAAAAAATCCAGCTTTCGGGTACATACAGCGGGAAATGGCTCATTGCCGTCAAAGGGAACGTGGAGATCAGCGGCGATTTGCAGCCGGCAAATGCAAACCAGGACGTACTGGTGTTGCTGGTGGACGGTACGGTTAGCATACAGGGGAATGAAAACGTCAGCGCCGTTATATATGCGTGCCTGTTCGAAGCCGGCGGGAGCAGTACCATCAGGGGGACGGTGGTTGCGCAATCTTTTGATGTCGGTGGTAATGCGAGCCTGATCCAGGATACTGACCTGATCCGGAACGCCGTTCCCGTCCTGCCGTCAGATCTGATCACGGTAAACATAATTTCCTGGCGGGAGGAATACGATGTATTTTGATTTCCCGAATCTGACCGTAACGTCCTGAAAGTTAGGTAACATTTCCATTTCAGGGTTTCCTTTAAAAGCAGGACTTTTTTACTTTCACCACGAAAGTATATTCATGTTTCGCCAATTTTCGTTCCCCAAAATTATATCCTCGCCCGGGGGCTTTACTTTACTCGAGGTTCTTGTCTCCACGGCCATCAGTGCTATCCTGCTTTTAATTGTGGTGCCCGCCGTACTTAACGGTTTAAGCAAGTACGCCCTGTACACCGGCGCCCGCCAGATGGCCACGGATATTCGCGGCTGGCAGCAACAGGCCCTTTCCGCAGGGGATACCATGTCTACTTACAGCATACAGTTTGATCCCTTCAACGACGCCTATCATTTAATGATTAATAATGTATCCAGACAAAAGCAGTGTCTCCCTGTTTACCTGGACCTGGACTCGACAAATTTTCCGTCCAATGAGCTTAAATTCAACCTGCGGGGGATCCCCATTTCCGGTGGCGGGACGGTTACCTTGAGTGAAAAGTTGACCCGAAGACGGTATTACGTCATTGTCGCCCCTGTTACCGGAAGGGTGCGAGTTTCTCCTCTGCCCCCGGCAGGTTAATCCAGATTATTTAATAATGGAAGGTCACCAATGTTCAGAAGCAAAACTTTTACTGCTGTTGACATCGGAGCGGGCGAAATCAAAATTGCGGTTCTTTCCTGCCGCCGCCGGAGGGTGATCTGCAACCTGCTGCATCGTTACTTGAGCCCCGGCATGGAGCACCTGGAAGAGGACAGGACTGATGAACTGGCCGCAGCTCTTAAGGCGGCCTTTAAATCTGTGCGCGGAGCAGGAAGAAAGGTAATTACCGCCATCGGGGGGCAAAGAGTGATTACCCGGCAACTGCGCCTGCCGGCAATGCCCCTGAAGGAACTGGAACAGGCGGTCGTATGGGAGGCGGAGAAACTGGTGCCGCTGCCAGTCGATGAGCTGGTAATCCGGCCTGTGGTGCTTGGGGAAAGCCAGAACGGAGAAAGCGGGCTGTTTCATGTCCTCCTGGTGGCCGTGAGAAAAGAACTCGTCTACCGTTATTACGAGGCTTTCGACCGGGCCGGACTGCAGATTACGGCCATTGACCTGCAGCACCTGGCCCTGTGGCGGGTCTTTCACGGTTCTTTTGGATACCCGGTTCATGACGGTGGTGTACGGGCAGTGCTGGATCTGGGTTTTTCTTCCGGTCAGTTTATCGTTTTAAAAGGACAGGAACTGGTTTATGTGCGTTCTTTGCCGGTCGAATTAGGAAGGTTGCTGCCCGCGGGCGTTTTTGAGCCGGCACCGGCAGAACCTGCACCACCTCCTGGGGGTATGGAAATACCGGGCGGGGAAGCTGCTGCGGCTGCGGAAGATCTGTCCGGTGAATATGCCGGTTATGATGAAGCACAGTTCGAACATTTGGGGGAACTGGTACGGGAGATCCGCCGCTCCCTGGACTTTTACCAGCTGCAGGAGCGGGACAACCCGGTGGAAACCCTGGTGGTTACCGGCGGCTTCAGTAAAATCAAGGGGTTACCTGCTTATCTGGCCGGCCAACTGGGAATAAGGGTGGCAGCCGGTTTTCCCCGGCTGCCCTTCCGGGATGTTAAGAATCCTCCCCGGGTGCTGGACCCAGCCTTTTCCGTGGCAGTGGGCCTGGCTTTGCGGGAGGTGTTGCAGTGAATTACCGGGTTAACCTCCTGCTTGCGGAACTGCAACCCGGGCCCGTCCTGGAACCGAAACGCCTGCTGTTAATTTCCCTGGCTACCCTCACAGCAGGTGGGCTTGTTACTGCCTGTGTCTTTTGGGGCATAAATTTTCACCACATGCGTATTGAGCTGGCTGCCGTCAAGCGGCAGGTGCCCAAACTCCAGGAAACGGTTGCCCGGCTGGAGGAGCTCAAAAAACAGCGCCAGGAACTGGAAGCAGCGTCCGGTGAACTGGAACGCCTGATCCAGCAAAGGCACACCTGGTCCAAAATGTTACTGGACCTCAATAAAGTGGTCCCCCGGGAAATCTGGCTGACTGCCCTGCGATTGCAGGCGGCTGGAAATGTTTCAGGAGCAGGCCAGAATGTGACCGGACCCGCCACCGCTCAAAAACCGGGTTCCGTTCCCTCCCTGCTGCAGAGCAGCCTGGAGCAGGCCGGTCGGGCAGTAGGTGATGCACTCCAGCAGGTATCCGCTCAGCCCGGGGCACCGGCAACCGTGCCGGCAAGCCAGGGCGGGGAAACCGGGCAGCCGGGGCAGGCAGGCAGCCAGGTCCGGCGCGAGGACGGGAATGTCATTCCCCAGCCGCCCGATACTTTGACCCTGGAAGGCAACACTACCTCCCTGGCCGCCGTGGGGGTGTTCATTTATCACCTGGGAGAATTACCCTATTTCTCCCGGGTTGACCTGAACGAAATTAAATACGATGAGACAAAGGGCATCACCACTTTTAGTATTTCCGCCCGCCTAAAAGGGGGCGGTGGGGGTTGATGGCACGTGGCCTGGATAAGAAGAGCAGAACCATACTCATTCTGTTACTGCTGCTGGCCTTTATTTATGCCGGTTACCGTTTCGTGTTAATGCCACAAATCCAGGCTTACCAGAAGACAAAAACCGAGTTGAATGAAGCCAGGGCCCTCATCTCCCGGTTGTCCGCCAGGGCCGGTTCCCTGGAAGAGGAAAAAAAGGCCCTGGAAAAGGCCAGAAAGCGTTTTCTGGAGATGAACAACAGGTTCAACACCGATATGCAGGACGGCCAGTTTCTCGTTCAGTTCAGCCTTGTGACGGAAAAAAACCGGGTACTGGTGTTGAAATTTAAACCGCTGGCCATCGTTGACAGGGGATATGTGCTGGTTTTGCCTGTGGAAATAGAGCTGAGAGGTTTGTTTCCCCAGGTGACGCTGGTGATCGATTATCTGGAAAATCTCCCCAACTTAGGTGAGCTACGCAATATTCAAATTACCCGTTACGAACCTGAAAATGCGGGTGGAAAGTCCCCGGCACTGCCCGATGGTACGGTGACGGCAAGTACGACGCTGCTGCTCTACTCCCGGCCGACTCCCGCCGGGCGCCTGCAGCTGGAGGAGGTCAGACGTTGGGCTCTGGGCCGTCCCAACCCCTTCTTTTCGGGCCGTCCGCCTGTTTCTTCTGCATTGCCGGAACAGGCGGCGGAGACGGCCGGCCAGGAACCTGTTCCGGCGTCTGCACCGGAGCGAGCGGGAGCCAAAACAGGGTAGTTGGAAAGTAGGGATAACTCAGGGTATAATCTTGAAAAACCCGGTTCAAAACCCCGGTTATACCGGAGGGGAGGTAAAAGCAATGTCTGAGGTCCGCGAGGCGGCTTCTCATTACCAGACCACTAAACCTTTGCCGGCGGGCAGGATCACCTTTGAGGAATTCCTGGCCTGGTGCGATGAGGATACCCGGGCGGAATGGGTGGACGGGGAGGTTATAATCTTGACGCCGGCGGCAAGTAAGCACCAGAGAATAACTATGCTTTTATCAAGTCTCTTGCGGGAATTTGCCCTGTTAAAAAATCTGGGTGAAATCTTAACCGCTCCCTTTCTGGTGCGCCTTCCCGGAACTTTACGGCGGGTACGGGAACCGGATATTCTTTTCGTCAGCAACGAAAAGCTTCCCTTTTTAAAGGAAACATACATGGATGGCGCTCCCGATCTTATTGTGGAGGTAACTTCTCCAGAAAGCCTGGTTCGGGACCGGGAAGAAAAATACGTAGAATACGAGGCCTCCGGTGTGCGGGAGTACTGGCTCATCAATCCGGACCGTCAGCAGGCGGAGTTCTTCCGGTTGGGAGAAAACGGACGCTACCGGACCATCTGGCCT
This sequence comes from Desulfofundulus thermosubterraneus DSM 16057, assembly GCF_900142025.1. GTDB lineage: Bacteria > Bacillota > Desulfotomaculia > Desulfotomaculales > Desulfovirgulaceae > Desulfofundulus > Desulfofundulus thermosubterraneus. The sequence goes on from NZ_FQZM01000019.1 coordinate 31,298, forward strand.
GACCAGAACGGCATTTATCACTCAGAGATCCTCCCCGGTTTCTGGTTAAAGGTAGACTGGCTCTGGCAGGACCCCCTTCCATCTGCCATTGCCTGTTTTAAAGAAATGGGCTTAATTTAGGTTATAGTAAAGAGGTATAAATTTTTAAATTTTTACTAACAATATTACTTAATGTGCATTGATTAATCCCGCCAAGAGGTGATTCTTTTTGGTCGATGAACAGTTGTTAAAGGAAGTTCTGGATCTCGCCCTGGCCAGCGGGGGAGATTTTGCCGATATTTTTGTCGAGCACAAGCGGGCTACGGGTGTCGGCCTTGAAGGCGGCAAGATCGAGCGGGTTCATTCGGGTATAGATATGGGTGCCGGCATCCGCGTGATTAACGGTGATTCTACGGCCTATGCCTATACCAACGACCTGAGCAGGGAAGGCCTCCTCGAGGCCGCCCGCATTGTCAGTCATGCTTCCCGGGGGGAGAAAAAGGACTACCACCTGGACCTGCGCCGGGTGCGGCCGCTGGTGGATTTTCCCGTGGTAGAGCGTCCCGATGCGGTCAAGCCGGAACGCAAGGTGGAGGCGGTCCAGGCCGCCGACCGGGCCGCCCGGGCTGTGGATGTGGAGAAAATCAAGCAGGTAATGGTGGGCTACGGGGACGTGGTCCAGAAGGTGGTCATTGCCAATAGCGCCGGTGAATATGTGGAAGACGAGCGCATCCGCACCCGCCTGATGGTGCAGGTGGTGGCTGCCGAGGGGCCGACCATTCAAACGGGTTACGAGGCCGTGGGCGGCCTGACCGGCTTTGAGCTGCTGGAGCGTTATCGCCCCGAGTCGGTGGCGGAAATCGCGGCCCGGCGGGCCGTGGAGATGCTAAAGGCGCAGCCAGCCCCCACCGGTAAAATGCCCGTGGTGATGGCCGGGGAGGCCGGAGGGACCATGGTTCACGAAGCCTGCGGCCACGGCCTGGAAGCGGATCTGGTACAGAAGAAGCTTTCGGTTTATGCCGGCAAAAAGGGGCAAAAGGTGGCTGCCGACATTGTTACCGTTATCGATGACGCCGGCATGGCCGGCCATTACGGTTCCTACCGCTTTGATGACGAGGGAGTGCCGGCCCGGAAAGTAACCCTGATTGAAAAAGGCGAGCTTACGGACTACATGTACGACCGGCTCACCGCTTCGCGGGAAGGGAAAGCATCCAACGGCCACGGCCGCCGGGAGTCCTACCAGCACAAACCCATCCCCCGCATGGGCAATACCTACATAGCTCCGGGCAGGATGGACCCGGAAAAGATCATCAGGGAGACAAAAAGTGGTCTTCTGGTGAAGAAAATGGGTGGCGGCCAGGTGAATACCACCACCGGGGATTTTGTTTTTGACGTTGCCGAGGGGTACCTGATTCAGGACGGGGAAGTGGGTCCCATGGTACGGGGAGCAACCTTAACGGGCAATGGCCCTGAAGTGTTACGGATTGTGGAAATGATCGGCAGAGATCTGGGTTTTACCATCGGTACCTGCGGCAAGGACGGGCAGGGGGTGCCGGTAAGCGACGCCCAGCCCACCATGGCCATCAAGGAGCTCATCGTGGGCGGCACAAGCCACGGCCGGGCCAACGGTAAGATCCGGCGCCTGTAGGGGCCGGCGGTTACAGTTAAGGGGGGACGATAATGAGCCGCCTTAAAGAAACGGCAGCGGTTTATGAAACCAGGCCACTGCCGGAAGGCAAAATCACCTTTGAGGAGTTTTTGGCCTGGTGCGATGAAGATACCTGGGCGGAGTGGGTGGATGGGGAGGTCGTTGTATTGACGCCGGCAGCCAGAAAACATCAGAGGATATATAAATTTCTCTTGTTCTTGCTGGAGGTATTTGTCAGTAAGCATAGCCTCGGTGAAGTATTGTCTGCCCCCTTTTTGGTGCGTCTGCCAGAAAGCCTGCGCCGGGGCCGGGAGCCGGATATTCTTTACGTAAGCAACGAAAAGCTACATCTGCTAAAGGAAACATATATGGACGGTTCCCCCGATCTGATTGTGGAAATAACCTCTCCGGAAAGCCTGGCCCGGGACCGGGGGGAAAAGTATGTGGAATATGAGGCTGCAGGCGTTAAAGAATACTGGCTTATCGACCCGGACAGGCGGCAGGCGGAATTTTACAGGCTGGCTGAAGAAGGGCGCTATCGCACAATTCATCCGGACGAAAAGGGGATCTATTGTTCGGAAGCCATCCCCGGCTTCTGGCTGCAGGTGAGCTGGCTGTGGCAGGACCCCCTTCCTTCAGCTATTGACTGTTTAAAAGAATTGGGTTTAATTTAAACAAAAGGCAGGGTCCACTGCCGGACCCCGCCTTTTAATGTCTTATCTTTCCGCTTGAATTGTTCTTAAAACGCGGTATAATTTCCCGGTCGCTCCGAAACCAGCCTGGTCATCAGGTTGGCGATGACCTGTTTTTCCTGCTGGTCGGCCACCTGCCACAGCTCCTTGAGCACCTTTTGTTCCGGATTGGCCGGGGGTACGTGATCGGCCAGCACCTGACCGGCCTGCTGTGCCAGATTTACAATGCGTTCCCGGGAAATGCCCAGTTCTTCCGCAAATTCCACCGCCTGGCCGAGAAAACGTTTCCAGTTATCCCAGTCCGTGCTAACCTGGCGAATATCCAATTTTAACACTCCTTTCCTGATTACTGGCAGGGCTTATTTCTATTTTGTTCCTCTTTCCACCGTCTTATTCAAGAAAAGGAATACACACCTCTGTAAACAGCGGCATATGGTAACAAAAGAAAAGGGAGTAAGCTTATTTTAGGCCTTATCCAGGGGGTAGGCTGCATGAAAATTGGTGATATTGTAACCCGCAAGGTATGTGGGGAAGATATGCAGTTTTGTATTCTGGGTTTTTACACCAAACAGAGCACCGGAGAACGGGTGGCCATTCTGGCCATGCTGGACCCTACCACCATAGTGGAAGCTTCAGTACAAGAACTTGCCCCGGTATCATTAAAAGGTATATTTGCCCTTACCACCAGTCTTTATTTACACTAGCTGCCGGCAGGCAGTTTTTTTTGCTTCGCTCTAAAGGAATAGGTTAACGTCTATTGAATAATACTTATTGTTAATGTGGAAAGGAGTGGGATTTGCGTTGGCCGACTTTATGGAGATTGCCCGGTATGCCCTGCAGCGGGCCGCCAGCCTGGGGGCCGGCCAGGTTGAAGCCTACCTGAATGCCGGCAAGGAACTGGTCGTTGAAGTACGGGACGGGCAGGTAGAAACCATGAAACTGGCGCAGGACCGTGGTCTGGGCCTGCGGGTGATGGTCGGCAACAGTGCCGGATTTGCCTTTACTACCGATCTTACTAAAACGGCGGTCGAGGATGCTGTTCGCCAGGCGGTTAGCAATGCCGCCAGCGCGGACCCGGATCCTTACCGGGTGCTGCCTGAACCCGCTTCCGCCTACCCCGAACTGGACCTCTATGACCCGGCCATCCGGAAGGCTACCGTGGAAGAAAAAATCGAGCTGGCCCGGGCCATGGAAAGGGCGGCCCGGGATTTTGATCGCCGGGTAAAAATTATTGAAAGTGCCGCTTACCATGATGCTGAAATAGAAGTGACCCTGGTCAACAGCCGGGGCATTAAGGCCAATTACCGGAGCGCTTACTGTGGCCTTTATATGTCGCTGGTGGCTGAAGAAAACAACGACAGCCAGACGGGCTTTGCCATGGATTACCGCCTGCAGTATGATCAGTTGAATCCCGTTAAAGTAGGGCAGGAAGCCGCAGAGCGCGCCGTACGCATGCTCGGGGCCAAACCGGTGACCACCCGGCGGGCGGCGGTAATCCTGGAGCCCTACGTGGTCACGGGCTTTTTGGGCCTTCTGGGTCCCGGGCTTACTGCCGAAGCGGTGCAGAAGAACCGGTCGCCTTTTGCCGGTAAGGTGGGGCAGGAGGTGGCCTCCCCGCTGGTGAACATCATTGACGACGGCGCCCTGGCCGGGGGTATTGCTTCCGCTCCTTTTGACGGCGAAGGCGTGCCCACAGGCCGTACGGTCTTGATTGAAGGCGGAATTTTGTGCGGCTTTCTACATAATACTTACACTGCCGCCAGAGACGGCGTCAAATCCACCGGCAACGGGGTGCGCGGCTCCTTTAAAAGCCCCCCGGAAGTGGGGACGACCAATTTTTTCATCCAGCCGGGAACCATTTCCCCAGAGGACCTCATCCGCGACACGCAACAGGGACTGTATGTAACCGAAGTATTGGGGATGCACACGGCCAACCCCATTTCCGGCGATTTTTCCGTAGGCGCGGCGGGGATTTTAATTGAAAACGGGCAGCTTACCCGTCCTGTACGGGGCGTAGCCATAGCCGGTAATCTTCTTGATTTACTCAAGCAGGTGGATGGCGTGGCCAATAATCTGACCTTTTTTGGGGGGCGGGGGGCACCGGCCATCAGGGTGGCCGGAATGTCCATCAGCGGCCACTAACAACGGGCTTTGCAATTGTTCTGGGTTATGGTAAAATTTTTTTTGCGATCCTCTTCTGGCAGGACGGTGCTCCGGGTGAAAATACTGGTTCTAAATGGTCCCAATCTAAATTTATTAGGGCGCCGGGAACCCCGGGTTTACGGCGCCCTTACCCTGGATGAGATCAATGCTTCCCTTGAACAGCTGGCCGGGGAACTGGGGGTGGAGGTAACCTTTTACCAGTCCAACCACGAAGGCGAACTGGTGGACAGGCTCCACCAGGCAGTGGGTAAAGAGGATGCGGTGGTTTTTAACCCCGGCGCCTATACCCATTACAGCATCGCCTTAAGGGATGCGGTGGCCGCCATTGGTTTGCCGGTAATCGAAGTGCATCTTTCCAATATCTATGCTCGGGAAGAATTCCGCCACCATTCAGTAATTGCCCCGGTAGCCGCCGGTCAAATTAGCGGCCTGGGTGTGCTCGGTTACCGGTTGGCCCTCAGGGCTGCGGTGGAGCTGGCACGAAGCAGGGGGCATGGACGTGCAGGGTAGGATTGAACGTCTGCTGGCCAGGCTTGCTCAAGAGAATGTGGACGCCTTTTTGGTGATGCGCCCGGAAAACCGGTTTTACTTAAGTGGCTTTACCGGTTCCGCCGGTGCCCTGATGGTTACTCCCCGGCAGGTTTATTTTATGGCCGATTTCCGTTATTTTGAGCAGGCGCGGGAACAATGCCCCCTTTGTCAGGTGGTGGGGTTCAAGGAATCCCTTTATGATGCACTGGCTGAAAAACTGCCCCGGTGGGGGGTCAGCCGGCTGGGTTGTGAAGGAGATTTCCTTACTTATAAGCAGGTAGTCACCCTGCAGGAGAAGCTGGAAAACATCCAGGTCACCCCCCTCTACGGTCTGGTCGAGGAATTAAGGCAGGTCAAGGACCCCGGGGAAATTGAACTTCTGTCCCGGGCGGTGGCTCTGGCCGACCGGGCTTTTGAGCATATCCTTGACTACCTGAAACCCGGGGTTACCGAATGGGATGTGGCCGTGGAACTGGAATGTTTTATGCGCCGCCTGGGTGCCCGTAAAAGCGCCTTTGATACTATTGTAGCTTCCGGCCCACGGGGAGCTTTGCCCCATGGTGTGGCTTCCCACCGGGTCATTCGCGAGGGTGATCTGGTCACCATGGATTTCGGCTGCCTGTACGAGGGCTACAATTCCGATCTCACCCGCACGGTGGTGGTGGTGGGTTCGCCCCATCCACGCCAGAAAGAAATCTACGACCTGGTGCTGGCCGCCCAGCGGGCCGCTCTGGCGGCCGTGCGGGCCGGTGTGAAGGCCTGTGAGGTTGACCGGGCTGCCCGGGAAGTGATTGCCTCTGCCGGTTACGGGGAAAACTTCGGCCACAGCACCGGCCATGGCGTGGGCCTGGCGGTACACGAGGATCCTTCCGTTTCTAAAAAGAATGAAACTGTGCTTCAGCCGGGCATGGTCATCACCGTGGAACCGGGCATTTACCTTCCGGGATGGGGCGGCGTACGGATTGAGGACATGGTGGTGGTGGAGGAACAGGGGTGCCGTATCCTCACCCGTGCCCCAAAGGACCCTCTGCCCGTTGTTCCCGTGTAATTATTCAGCAAAACCGTGTTTCCGTTTAATGAATATTTTAAAGGAGGTTTAGCTAAAGGTGATTTCCACCAACGACTTCCGAACCGGATTAACCATTGACCTGGACGGGGAAGTGTACCAGGTGATTGACTTCCAGCACGTCAAACCGGGGAAAGGAGCGGCATTCGTCCGGTCAAAGCTCAAAAACCTGCGTACCGGGGCGGTAATTGAAAAGACCTTCAACGCCGGCGAAAAAATACCCCGGGCCCACGTGGAGCGGCGGGAAGTCCAGTATCTTTACAATGACGGAACCAGTTACAACTTTATGGATATGGAAACCTTTGACCAGTTTTCTCTGACCAAGGAACAGCTGGGCGATGCAATCAACTTCTTGAAAGAAAATATGACCATCAACCTCCTCATGTTCCAGGGTAAGTCAATTGGCGTGGATTTACCCAACTTTGTGGAGCTGAAAGTGGTGGATACGCCCCCGGGCATCAAGGGAGACACCGCCTCCGGAGGCTCCAAGCCGGCCACCCTCGAAACCGGTTATGTCGTCCAGGTTCCCTTCTTTATCGAAGTAGGGGATGTTTTGCAAATCGACACCCGTACCGGTCAATATATCAAACGGGCGTAAATGTTCAGCAAAACCGTTCCCCAGGAAATATATGTTTAAAACCCCCGGAAAAGAGCAATACTATAACAGTCCAGTTGGGTACTCATCAAACCAAAGGGGGTTTTGAAATGGAGGACCTGAAATCCAGGGTGGCTTACCTGCAGGGTCTTTCCGCAGGTATGGACCTTGAAAAGGAAAGTAAGGAGGGCCGGTTGCTTTCAAGCATCATCGACGTTCTCGGCGACTTTGCCAGTTCCTTTAACGAACTGCAGGAGGCCCAGGAACAGCTGGAGGATTACCTGGAAAGTATTGACGAGGACCTTTACTCCCTGGAAGACGAGATTTACGACGACCGCCCGGGCATGGATGATGACGATTACATGGAAGTGGAATGCCCGCGCTGCGGTGAAATCGTTTGTTTTGACCGGGATATTGTCGATGACGAAGATGTGATTGAGGTCACCTGTCCCAATTGCGATGAGGTAGTCTTCGTTAATGACGATACTTACGCCTCTGCCGATGAGCCCGAGTTGCTGGAAGGGCGTGCAGAGGCGGAGCACGAAGATGACCTCTGAGGTTTCGGTGATACCGAAACCTTTTTTAATTTTGAAGGGACCGGATGTACGATATGACAATCCCCCTTGACTTCCGGCCAGGGGCAGGTTTACAATAGGCCAGAGATTTCAAGGGAGGCGGTTAACACCATGAGCAGAATTGTAATTATCGGTGGTGTGGCGGCGGGCCCCAAGGTGGCGGCGCGTGCCCGGAGGCTCATGCCGGATGCTGAGATCACCATTATCGAACGGGGCCGCCTTATTTCTTATGCCGGATGCGGTATGCCCTTTTATGTCGGCGGTCAGGTCAAGGACTTTAACCAGTTATTCGCTACATCGTATGGCGTAATCAGGGACGAGCACTATTTTATGAACGAAAAAGGGGTGAAAGTGCTCACCCGTACCGAGGCCAAAGCCATTGACCGGCAGAAAAAAGAAGTCATGGTGACGAACCTGGATACCGGCGAAACCAGCACCATCCCCTATGACAAGCTGGTGCTGGCCACCGGGTCCAGCCCGGTGGTTCCCCCCATACCCGGCCTGGAACTCAAAGGCGTCCACCGGCTCAACCATCCCGATGACGCCCGGCAGATTGTGGAGCAGCTGGAAGGGGTCAGTGAAGCGGTAATTGTGGGGGCGGGCCTGATTGGTATGGAGGCAATGGAGGCCCTGCTCAAGCGGAAGATCTTTGTTTCGGTGGTGGAACTCAAAGAGCAGATTTTGCCCGGGGTGCTCGATCCCGACCTGGCGGCGGTACTGGCCTATCGCCTGGAAGAGGAAGGCGTGGAATTCCACCTGGGCAAGAAGGTCTTGCGCCTGGAGGGTGATGAAGAGGGCCATGTCACCAGAGTGGTGACCGACGGCGGTACCCTGGATGCCCAGATGGTTATAGTGGCCGTGGGAGTAAGGCCCAATGTGGAGCTGGCCCGGGCCGCCGGCCTCACCATTGGCGAGACGGGAGCCATTGCGGTAAACGAATACCTCCAGACCAGCGACCCGGACATCTACGCCGTGGGAGACTGCGTGGAAAACCTGCACCTGGTTTCCGGACGCAAGGTGTATATTCCCCTGGCTTCCACGGCCAACCGCCAGGGCCGGGTGGCGGGGGATAACGTGGCCGGCCGGAAGAGCAAATTCAAGGGGGTGCTGGGTACGTCAGTGCTGAAGGTTTTGGGCTGGAACGTGGGCCGTACCGGACTGGGCGAGCAGCAGGCCCGGGATCTGGGTTACGATGTGATTACTGCCATCAACGCCACCCATGACCGCACCCACTACTACCCCGGTCACGACAACCTGCTCATTAAACTGGTGGTGGATAAAAAGAGCTGCAAACTATTGGGCGCCCAGGCCATTGGTGGCGGTGACGCCATTAAACGCATTGACGTGGTGGCTACGGCTTTGCACTTCGGGGCTACGGTAGACGACCTGTTTGATGTGGACCTGGGTTATGCCCCGCCCTTCAGCACCCCCATCGATGCCAGCCACCACACGGCCAACATTGTACGCAACAAGCTGGACGGCCTGGCCCGGACCATCACCGCCCGAGAGCTCAAGGAAAAGCTGGACCGGGGTGACGATTTTATCCTGCTGGATGTGCGCACCCCGGAACAGTTCAACTACCGGCACATTGAAGACGACCGGGTGATGCTGGTGACCCTGGGCGACCTGCGCCGCCGCATTGACGAAATTCCCCGGGACAAGGAAATCGTTACCCTTTGCGCCCTGGGCGTGCGGGCCTATGAAGCCATGCGCACTTTAACCGGAGCCGGCTTCAAAGACGTAAAATTTCTGGAAGGTGGCCTGCAGGGCTGGCCCTACGAGCTGGAATAAAACCTGGATTTTTTGGACCCTTCACATAAAGTGGAGGGTTCTTTTTTTGACAATTTTTTGGGGTATAAAAACTTGTCCTTTCAAATATCTATGGACTAGAGAAGGAGGGACAAACCATGGCCGCTACCCCCCTGCTTCGACCGGTCAAATCCACCAAAAGCCATCCCGTGGAAGAAGTGTTGCCGGTGCTACCGGTTCAGCTGCGCAACCTGATTGCCGGGCTGCCCCTGGAAGTCCTGGAACGGCTGGAGGAAATTCGCCTGCGCCAGGAGCGGCCCCTGGCCCTGGGACTGGTTCACAAGGATGCCTTCCTCAGCCCGGAGGGAAACCTGGTGAGCAGCCCGGAACAGGCCTACCGGGTCAGCGCCGGCGACCTGGAACGTACCCTCCAGCTCGTTACCGGTTCATCCCTTTATGCCCTGGAAGAGGAATTGCGCAACGGGTACATCACCCTTCCCGGCGGGCACCGGGTCGGCCTGACCGGGCGGGCGGTCATGGAAGGGGGGCGGGTGAAAACCTTAAAGTACATCAGTTCCCTGAACATCCGTATTTCCCGGGAAGTGCCGGGGCTGGCCACCCCCCTCCTGCCGCACCTCATTGACCGCCGGCTGAAAAGCATTTATCACACGCTGATCTTTTCCCCACCCCGCTGCGGGAAGACCACCCTGCTGCGGGATATCATCCGCCAGCTCAGCAACGGTGCGCCGGAGCTGGACCTGCCCGGCCTGACCGTAGGGGTGGTTGACGAGCGTTCCGAGCTTGCCGGCTGCTACCGGGGGGTGCCGCAGCGGGACGTGGGGGTGCGTACTGATGTTCTGGACGGTTGCCCCAAGGCCGAGGGTATGATCATGTTGCTGCGTTCCATGGCTCCCCAGGTGATTGCCACCGACGAGATCGGGAGAGACGAGGATATCGCCGCCCTGGAAGAGGTGTTCCATGCCGGAGTGCGCGTACTGGTTACCGTCCATGGTGCTTCCCTGGCCGAACTGGCTGCCCGGCCGGCCCTGCAGCATCTCTTCAAGCTTAAAGTAATCCAGCGCTTTGTCCTTTTGGGTCGTTCCCGCGGTGTGGGTACGGTGGAAGATATCCTGGATGGTCAGACCATGCGTTCCCTGGGGGTGAGGTGATGCTGAAGATCCTTGGATGTGCCCTGATCCTCCTGGCCGGTGGCGGAGCAGGGATGACCATGGCCGGGCATTATGCCCGGCGGCCGCGGGACCTGCGCAGTTTACAGGCAGCTTTAAAGATGCTGGAAACAGAGATCACCTATACCGCCACTCCCCTGCCCGAAGCCCTGGGCCGGGTGGCGGAGCGGGCGGGCCCGCGGGTGGCTTTGCTGTTTAACCGTGCCAGAGAAGAGCTCCTATCCCCCTCGGGCCGTACAGCGCGGGAGGCCTGGGAGAGTGCCCTGAAAGCCTTTTATCCCACCAGCGCCCTGGTGCCTTCCGATCTGGCCGTTCTCCGGCATCTGGGTCCGGCCCTGGGTATTTCCAGCGTACAGGACCAGAGCAAACACCTGCACTTGGCCATGGAGCAACTGGGCGTGGAAATGGTGCGGGCTGAAGAAGAAGCCTCCCGCTATGTCAAGCTCTGGAACTACCTGGGCTTTCTCAGCGGGTTGGCCCTGGTTCTGATATTCTATTGAAAAAGGGGGGAGCCATATGAGCTACGATATCAGTTTAATTTTTAAGATTATCGGCATTGGAATTCTCGTCGGGGTTGCCCATTACGTCCTGAAAAATTCCGGAAAGGAGGATTATGCCGTTATTGCTACCCTGGGCGGTCTGGGCATTGTGCTTATCTGGGTAGTGCAGCTTCTGGGCGGTTTCTTTGACCAGGTAAGGTCGGTGTTCAAGTTGTTTTAAAGGGGTGGCACTGGTGGAGATCATGCAGATCGTCGGGCTGGGGATAGTGGCGGCGGTACTGGCGGTAACCATCCGGCACAACAAACCGGAAATGGCCATGCTTTTAAGCATTGCCGTAGGAATCATTCTCTTCATGATGGTCCTGGGCAAGATTGGCGCAGTAATTGACGTGCTCAAGGAGCTTTCCGCCCGGGCCAATTTAAATATGGTTTACCTGGGGACAATCCTCAAAATTGTGGCCATAGCCTACATTGCCGATTTTGGCGCCCAGATCTGCCGGGATGCCGGTGAGGGAGCAGTGGCCTCCAAAATTGAGTTTGCGGCCAAGGTTCTCATCCTTGTCCTGGCAGTGCCCATAATGATCGCCGTGCTCCAGTCCCTGTTAAAACTGGTACCCTGAGGTGATAGGGGATGCTCCGCCATTTCTGGTTTTGCGTGTTCTGCATGGCATTGCTCTTCTTTCCCGCCGCCGCCCGGGCTTTACCAGGGGATTTATCCGAACCTGCTTCTTCCCCCCAGCACGTGCAAAAGGCCCTGGACATCAGCGGGGTGGAGGATTACATAAACACCCTGGACGCGGAAATTAAAGAAGCCGTTCCCGGGTTTAACTTTAAAGAAATGGTCATGAAATTAATCCGTGGAGAAATTAACTTGAGCCCCGGGGAAATCTTTAAGAGCCTCCTTTCCTACTTGTTTCGCGAGGTGGTGGCCAATTCCGCCCTCCTGGGCAAACTGGTCGTCCTGGCCATAATATGCGTGGTGCTACAAAATTTTACCGCCGCCTTTGACCGGGGGACCACCGGCCAGCTTACCCATACCGTCACCTACCTGGTGCTGGTTACTATTGCCATTGGATCCTTTGCCCTGGCGGTGCAAACGGGCAGGGAAGTGGTAGACAAGATGGTTACCTTTATGCAGGCCTTGATGCCCGTCCTGCTCACCCTGCTGGTGGCCCTGGGCGGGGTGGCTTCGGCGGCCATCTTTCACCCCGTGATTCTGGTCAGCATCACCTTCATTGGAACCTTGATTAAGAACATCGTGTTGCCCCTGGTTTTCTTTTCCGCCGTGCTGGGACTGGTCAGTCACCTTTCCCCCCGCTTTAAGGTTTCCGGCCTGGCCGGCCTGTTGCGGGGCGCAGCAGTGGGGCTTTTAGGGATAATGGGGACGGTTTTCCTGGGCCTTTTAGCCATCCAGGGGGTGGCCGGGGCTGTAGGGGATGGAGTGGTTTTGCGCACGGCCAAGTTTTCCCTGGACGCCTTTATCCCGGTAGTGGGAGGAATGTTTTCCGATGCCCTGGAGGCAGTGATCAGTTCTTCCCTGCTGATTAAAAATGCCCTGGGTATTGCCGGTGTGGTGGCAGTGGTGATGATCATGACCCTGCCGCTGGTCAAGCTCATTTCCCTGGCTTTTATTTATAAACTGGCCGGTGCGTTGATTCAACCGGTAGGTGATTCTCAGGTGGTGGCCTGTCTTTCCGACCTGGGCAACAGCATAATCATCATCTTTGCCACAGTGGCCACGGTGGGTTTACTCTTTTTCTTTGCCATTGCCATCCTGGTAGGGGTGGGCAACCTTACCGTCATGCTGCGTTAGGGGGAGGGATGATGTGGAACTCGTCCGTAACCTGGTCCAGAACCTGATTGTGATCGTAGTCCTGGCAGTTTTTCTGGAAATGTTGCTGCCGGCCGGCGACATGCGGCGCTATGTGAAAATGGTTATGGGACTGCTAATTATCGTGGTGGTTTTGCAGGCTATAGGGGGGGTGGTGCGGGGGGAATGGCAGCAGGATCTGCCGGAACCGGCTATAACCGGTACTCCGCCAGGAGTCCCGGATTTGACGGATATTGTGGCGGCCGGGCAGCGTTTAAAGGACGGGCAACAGCAAAAAGCCCTGGAGGAGTACCGGCAGGGCCTCTCCCGCCAGATCGCCGCCCTGGCAGGTTTAAACAAGGAGGTACAGGTGGTAAAAGCACAGGTGGAGATTTATACGGATCCCGGGGACAGGCGTTTCGGACAAATCCGGAAGGTTCTACTTTTACTGGCCGCGGCTTCCCCTGATGCCCGGGAAAAGGGGGCCAGGCGGGATGCCCCTTTGGTGGACCCGGTAACCATTGATGTGGGCGGCCGGGATCTATCAGGGAATGATGTTACGGGTTTGAAACCAGGGTCGGAAGCGGAAAGGGCAGCGCAACAGCTGGCCAAAACGGTAGCCAATTTCTATAACCTCTCGCCTGAACAGGTTAAGGTGCACTGGGTGAGTTACTGACGACTGACGACTATTTTTGAGGAGGTCGGTGAAGGTGTTTATCTGGGATGCATGGAAGAAATTCCTGGGAAACCGGGAGGAAGGGGATCTCCCTCCGAAAATGACGCGGCGCCAGCTCGGAGTGCTGGGCGGCCTGGTTGCCCTGGGGGTAGTCCTGCTCCTTTTGGGGAGTGTAAGCCTTCCGGCAAAAGGAAAACCGCCGGTGAATGAAGGGAACCATCCCCCCCAGGAAAGCCTGGCCGAACAACCGGATGATTCCAATATGGCCCGCCAGGAGGCAGCCCTGGAGGAAAAGTTGCGGGAAATGCTTGGACAAGTAGAGGGGGCCGGCAAGGTGAAGGTAACGGTACGCCTGGCCAGTTCCAGCCGGGAGGAATATGCCGTGAACACCACCACCGGGCGCAAAACCACCCAGGAAAAGGACCAGGCGGGGGGGACCAGGGTAACCAGTGAAGATACCGGTAGCGACCAGCTGGTTTTAATCCGTTCCGGCCAGGGGGAAATACCGGTGGTGGAACAGGAAATTGCCGCCCGGGTGGCGGGAGTGCTGGTGGTGGCCGATGGAGCCCGGGATCCCCTGGTGAAGGCCCGGCTTTTCCAGGCTGTGCAGGTGGCCCTGGGTATTGAACCACAAAAAATCCTGGTATTACCGCGGGAAAGGGGAGAGATTTAATGCATACCATCATGATCCAGAAAAGGATCCTTCTGGCCTTCTTGCTGGGTTTGCTGGGATTAACATTGCTTGTTCTGGGCTGGCAGGGTGCTCCCGGGCAGATGAAACGGCAGGATGACGGTGCACCGGTGTCAGCAAATAATATGCCTGCCGCCCAGGGGACAGCAGCGGGAACTGTGCCGGAGTCGCCCCGGCAGGTTCAGGATGTGTCCCGGGATGGAGCGGCCTTTTTTGTGGAGTATCGCCTGGACCGGGAGCGCACCAGGGGCCAGCAGCTGGAACTGCTGCGGGAAATCATCAACAACCCCCAGGCCGCGGCCGAAACCCGCAGGACCGCCCAGGAGCGGCTGCTGGCCATCAGCCAGAGCATGGCCCGGGAAGTTGAAGTGGAAAATCTGCTCCGGGCCAAGGGCTTCAAGGACGCCGCCGTATCATTAGACGACCGGGGTGCCACCGTGGTAGTCCAGGCGGCCCGCATCTCCCCCGAGGAGGCCACCCGCATTGCCGAACTGGTGTCCCGGGGAACGGGGGTAGCGGAGCAGGATGTGGTGATTATTCCCAGGCCGTAGTAAAGAAAGGGAGCAACCGTAAGTGGTGCTCCCTTAAAAATTTCCTGATACACAAAACACGAAAAATGCTACAATGTAAATAATAAGCAAACTGCTATCTTTCACCGGGAAAAGTTTCATCAGGACTGTAAACATTATGACAAAAATAAGGGTGTTTTTGCTGTCTGGTAGGTGGCAGTTGGATTGTCAATTGCCTGACATTATTTATCTGGTGGAGGAGAGGTAATGAAGGTTAAAAAAGCAGGATTGGAGGATGGGCAGTTAAAAGAGCAGTTAAAGGGTCACGGTACGGCCATTGATTATCCCCGGGGTCAATTAATTTTTTCCTCTGGGGAAGTTGCAGACAGGGTTTATTTCATTCAGAAGGGGTTAATTAAAATTTACTACCTGGCCGGAGACGGCCGCCGGGTTACTGTGGCTTTACGTCATCCCGGAGAATTTGTTGGCCTGGCCGAGGCTTTGTGCGGCATGGAGCGTATCTGTTTTGCCGAGGCCGTGGAAGATGTAAATATTTTGGTGTTCAAACGAGATGACTTTCTTAAACTCCTCACCTCAAAACCTGCCCTGGCGGTAAAAATAGCGCAAATACTGGGGAAGAGAATCCGGGAAGCCCAGAACACCATATACGAAATTGTTTCCTGGCCCGTTGCAGGACGGCTGGCTCTTCTGCTCCTTAAACTGGCCGAACGCACAGACACAACGGGAAAAATGGAACTGGTAGAAATCAACCTGCGCCTTACCCATGAGGAAATTGCATGCATGATTGGCACTTCCCGCCCCACTGTTACCACCCTTTTAAACACATTTAAACAAGAAGGGGCCATTACCGTGGAAGGGCGTGAAATCAAAAAAATTCGACCTGCAAAACTACTTAAGTGGATAGATTAAAGAGTAACCCAGTTTCAACTGGGTTTCATTTTTTTTTTTTTTGTAAGCAAGATAACAAATCTTCAGTATGTTAGGAAACTGCACGTTTTAAAAGTTTCTGTTATATTGGCCATAAGTATATGCTGAATAAAGCTGTGCAAAAAAGGGGGGAGTGAAAGCTTTTTATGAACTAAAAGAAAGTAAATAAAGTACTGCGACAAAAGAAAAGGTTAAAATGGTGAGCAAACTGCTATTAAGGAAGAATTTTCACCTGGAAAAGTGGAGGGGACTTTATGCGGGGTAATGGCGATCTGAAGTGGTACATACGGTTCGTACCCGGATTTATGGTCGAGAATGCCAGAAAGGCAGGACTGGATCCAAACACGGCCTTTCCTGGTTTTGTGGTAGCGTGGATCGCCTTTTTCATCATTCTTTCCTTACCTGTTCCGCCGGGGTTAAAGCCTGCGGGATTGGCAGCGGCTGCGGTAGCCGTCTGGGCCGTCATTATGTGGATTACCGAAGCAATGCCGGTTGGAGTGACGGGACTGCTCATTCCGCTCCTTTTGGTGTTAACTGGTGCTCAGAAAAAAATTCCCCAGGCCTTTGGGGGGTTTAGTCAGGACGTATCCTTTTTGGTTCTGGGTTCCTTCATTTTTGCCGCCATCATGCAGAGCACCGGTCTCGATAGAAGGATTGCCCTGGCCGTACTGAGCAGGGTTAAGCCGCGTGTTGACCAGGTGATCAAAGGATTAATGGCTGTAAATATTGCTTTAAGCTTGATCATCCCGGCGGCGGTTTCCAGGTCGGCTGTACTCCTGCCCATTGTCAAGGGCATCATGGAATTGTTTGAAGAAACCCCTGAAGGCAGGAGGGCCAGGGGAGCACTGGCTATAACGGGCCTGTGTTATTTCCCCATGGTTGGTGGAATTCTGCTTCTCACTGCCCACATGCCTAACGTGATAATGGCCGGTCTATTCGAAAAGGAGCTGGGGTATCAGTTAAATTATGCCAGGTGGTTCTGGTTGCACTGGCCGGTTATAGGCTTGCTCCCTGTTATGTTTCTGATCATAAGGAAGCAGCTGAATGTGGGCGGAATCTCAGTGCCCGGCGGAACTGATTTCATTCAGTGTGAGAAGAAAAACATGGGTAAAATGAGCTTTATAGAATGGCTTGTACTGGCAATCTTTGCTGTTGCGGTTCTGCTCTGGATCACAGAACCACAGCACAAGATAAAGACAGGCCTGGCCACCCTAATTGCCCTGGGAATTTTCTTTATACCCGGGTTGCTGCCCACTCCATGGAAAACGTTACAGAACAAAACCATTTGGGGAACGTGGCTTTTGTTGGCCGGAGCACTATCTTTGGCCAGCGCAATCAGTGCTACGGGTCTTTCGGAGTGGATTGCCGGGTATGCAGGAATGTACTTTAAAGGACAGCATTTCCTGGTTATCGTGGTCGGTTTCATCGTGCTCACCGCATTTGTCAGGATATTTATGCTCAGCAATGTGGCTGCGGTATCCATGCTGGCGCCGATACTGATATCCCTGTCCAGGGTACTTAACTTAAACCCGGTAGCCTTTACTTTGCTGGTGGGAAATTTTGACACCTTCTCCTTCCTTGTTCCCACTCAGGTAACCGCCTGTGTGATTGCTTACGGGACGGGAACTTTTGACACGAAGACCTACGCCAGAGTAGGAATACCGATCATGGTGGCAACTCTCCTTTACTTTGTGCTGGTTATGATGCCCTGGTATGCTGTTAACGGCTTACCCGTTTGGGGCGGGTATGTCACATGGAGGTGATGAAGCCCGGGTTTAAGTTCAGTTAGTTGTAAGGAGTTATCAAATAAAGATTGATTTGGGGAGGTTTTAGAATATGGCTGCAAAACTGCCTGCGAAACTCGAAGAGGTGGGAGAGGTAAGGCTTGAGACTGACATTTTGATTATCGGTGCCGGTAACGCCGGCTGCTATGCTGCCATTGAGGCCAAGCGCCGTCGTCCCGATCTGCGGGTCACCCTGATGGAAAAAGCCCACATCGATCGCAGCGGCTGCCTGGCCTCAGGCATGGATGCCATCAATACTTACATTAAGAAAAACGAAACCGTGGAAAACCTGGTTCGCTGGAGCCGCGCCCAGGCAGGAGGTCTCTTGCGGGAAGACCTGACCATTACCATGGCCGAACTTTTAAATCAGGCCATTGAAGAATGGGAAGAGTGGGGCCTGCCCATTAAAAAGGACGAAAACGGGGAATACCTGGCCCGGGGGCGCTGGGATATTGCCATCCAGGGTTCAGAGATGAAGGTGATCCTGGCCGAGAAGGTGCGGGAATACGGCTGCGAAGTTTTAAACCGGGTGGTGGCCACCAATTATCTCCTCGATGGTGACCGCGTTATCGGCGCCATGGGGTTTGGTGTCCGGGACGGCAAGTTTTATATTATTAAAGCCGGAGCGACCATTGTGGCCACCGGAGGAGCAGCCGGGCTATATAAACCCTATACCAACGATGGCGTTGATAGCCACCACCAGATCTGGTATTGCCCCTTTAACGTGGGTACCGGTTATGCCATGGGTATTCGGGCCGGTGCGGAAATGACCACCTTCGAGATGCGCTGGTGCGCTGTGCGTACCAAGGATTTTAACGGGCCCATTGACACCATTTCGGTAGGTTATAAAGCGCCTATGATTAACGCCAAAGGGGAGAAAATTTTAGCCGAACGGTATGCTCACATGGGCGGTGATGCTTCTCCTCGTTTCGTGCGGGCCAACGCACCGATGGAAGAATGGCTGGCCGGCAGGGGCCCCTGTTATGTTGATACCCGTCATATGACTCCAGAACAGGTCAAGACCCTGAAAATAGATTATCTGAATGAGCGTCCCAGCTTTGTACTCTTCCTGGCTGCCCGCGGTCAGGACATTACCAGGGAGCCCATTGAGGTCTACGGTAGCGACCCCTACATCGTGGGAGGCCATACGGCCAGCGGGTACTGGATTGATGTTAAGCGTGCTACTACCCTGCCCGGTCTTTTTGCCTGCGGCGATGTGGCCGGTGGGGTACCGAACAAGTTTGTCGGCGGTTGTGCTGCCGAAGGAATGCTGGCGGCCCGGGGGGCTGTCGAATACCTGGAATCCCTGGCAGACAGGGGTCAGGTGGATGAGTCTCTTGTGGCAGCGGAAAAGGCGCGGGTTTATGCACCGGCCATCAGGCAGGTTCGGGAAGGGGATGGTGTTATCCCGCGGGAAATGGAGGAACGCCTTCAGCGGCTTATGGACGAATATGCAGGTGGTGTGCACCAGTTTTACCGGATGAACCGGGAAAGACTGGAATATGCGCTGAAACACCTGGCTATTTTGAAGGATCAAACCAGGTATCTTGTAGCCCACGATTTACACGAGCTAATGGAAGCTCATGAAATAATTGACCGGCTGGATGTAGCGGAAGTGCTGGTACATCACCTGTTGTTCCGTGAGGAAACCCGCTGGCCGGGCTGGCAGAACAGGGTGGACTTCCCCGAGCGGGATGATACCCGTTTCGATTGCTTTGTCAACTCCCGGCGTAACCCGCAAACCGGCGAGATAGAAGTATTTACCAGGCCATATGAACAGATAATCCCTGGAGATCGTTACCGGCCATAATTCCGACAGGAGGTTGATTACTGGTGCCGCCAAAGGTTAATCTCCAAAAATGTGACGGTTGCCGTGCTGAAAGCGAAGCCCTTTGTGTACAAATATGCCCTGGGGATTTGATGGCTCTGGATGAAAATAATGGAAAGGCATATTGCCGTTCGGCACGGGACTGCTGGGATTGTATGTCCTGCGTGAAAGCCTGCCCCAATGGAGCCATTGAAACCCGTCTACCTTACCAGTTGGGTTATTATCCGGCCAAGCTTATTCCGCTGGTTGGAAGCAATAAAATCAGCTGGACTGTTGTGGATATTCACGGTAAGGTAGAACGCTTCACCTTTAAAAACAGGAATGACTAAGAATTAAGGGGCCGGCGGCCCGTTGCCGGCCCCCGGTGTTTTCAGGGGGGGGGGAACACAGTGCCGCCAAAAATCGGTGTCTACCTGTGTCATTGTTACGGTGAAATTGGTAAAATTCTTGACCTGGAGAAATTATCCCAGCAGGCAGGTAAATGGCGCGGGGTTGCTGCCAGCATCCATTATCCTGGGTTATGTAGCGCTGACGGCCTGGAAATAATTGCTGAGGATGTGCGTCAGGGGCGTGTAGACCGGGTAGTGGTTGGAGCATGCTCACCAGCCGTACACCGGGATACCTTTCTTCGTCTTGCACGGCAGGTAGGCTTGAACGAACACTTCCTGGAACGCTGTAACCTCAGGGAACAGTGCACCAGGGCCCACCGGGACCAGCCGGCGCTGGCGATGGCAAAGGCCCGTAATTTGCTAAAAATGGCCGTGGGGCGGTTGAGCCCGGCAGAATCCTTTGAACCGGTTAGTTCTTCAACTTCCCGGTCTGTACTGGTAGTCGGAGGAGGTATTGCCGGACTAACCGCAGCAGAGAATCTGGCCCGGGCCGGGGTTAACGTAACGCTGGTAGAAAAATCCCCTTTCCTGGGAGGCAAGGTGGCCCGGTTGCACCGCTATTACCCGCGCTTTTGCTCACCCCGGTGTGGGTTGGAGGTACTGATGGCGCGTTTGCTGGCTACGGGAAGGGTAACGGTGCACACCTTGACCGAGGTAACCGGTGTGCGTGGTACCGCCGGTAACTTTACGGTGGAACTTTTAAAACAACCCCGTTACGTCAAGGATGCCTGCACTGGGTGCGGTGCCTGCCTTGAGGTTTGCCCGGTGGAGGTAGCACCCTCCGCAGCATTGCCACCGGGCAGGCAGCGGGCCATTGAAGGCCCGGGGTTATTTCCCTATCCTCTTAACTATGCCGTCAACCGTGTGTTTTGTCGTGGTAAATCCTGCAGCCGGTGTGTGGAAGTCTGTCCGGCCGGGGCCATTGACCTGGACCAGGAGGAAGACAGGCTGAGCATTGGTGTGGACGCGATCATTCTGGCTGCGGGTTGGGAACCTTACGATGCCGGACGGATTAACAATTACGGCTACGGGCGTTTGCCTGGAGTAATTACCAGCATGGACCTGGAGGTTCTGGCCCGCCCGGACGGACCAACCGGTGGCCAGTTAATCCGTTCTCACGATAAAAAGCCCGTAAGGCGGGTGGCCTTTATCCAGTGTGCCGGCAGCCGTGATAAACAGCACCTTGCTTATTGTTCCGGTGTATGCTGTGCGGCCACATTAAAACAAATTGATTACGTACGGGCGGTGGCGCCGGGAGCCGGCATTTTTGTCTTTTACATGGACATCCGTACTCCGGGCAACCTGGAAGAACTGTACCGCCGGGCACGGGAAGAACACGGTGCAGTTTTTATCCGGGGTAACCCCTATGCAGTGGAATGGGACCCTGTGGCAGAAGAACTTGTCGTCACGGCTGATGATACCTTAAGTGGTTCACGGATAGCGGTACGGGCCGAACTGGTGGTACTGGCCACCGGTATGGTACCCTGTGCCGTCCCGGCTTTTGAACGCCTGGAAAAGGACACAACCGGCTTTATCACCGGTCACCTGCCCTGTTCGCCCATGGAGGTGCGACGCGCGGGCATTTATGTGGCCGGTTGTGCTCAGGAACCGATGGATGTGAGTACAAGCGTCAAAAGCGCCCTGGCTGCGGCAGCGGAATGTCTGGCTACTATCCAGAACCAGTCTGTGGTAGTTCCACCGGTAGTGGAGCGGCACAAGTGCGACCGGTGCGGGCGCTGTGTAGAGGAATGTCCCTACGGTGCCTGCAGCTTTGATACAGACGGTTATCCGGCGGTAAATCCTCCGGCCTGCCGTGGTTGTGGTATCTGTCAAGGGGGATGTCCCCTGAGATGTATTTACCTGCCGGGATTCAGTTCCCGGGAGATGGCCGGACTTATAGAAGCGGTGGACACGGGTAGCATGGATGAGCAACCTTGCGTACTGGCTTTCTTATGTGCCAACGATGCTTACCCGGCGCTGGATCTGGCCGGCACCCGGGGGAACAGCTATGGGGCTAATATACTGACGGTCAGGGTTCCCTGTGCTGGAGCGGTGAATGCAGGCTGGATCAATGATGCGCTGCTCAGCGGGATAGACGGTGTACTGGTAGTAGGTTGCCGTACTACGGAGTGCCATTACGGGCGGGGTACATCCCTGGCCGAATCCCGGGTCAACAACTTGCGGGAAACCTTGCAGCGCATGCTGGTGGAACCCGAGCGGGTGCAGGTGCTCACTGCCGGTATTGAGGACGGACAGAGCCTGGTGGCAGCAATAAAAAGATTTGTAAAGCAGCTTCAAGAATTAGGTCCCAATCCTTTTAAAGAATGAATTTATGCCGGAGGTTATCCCCATGCATGAGGATCGTCCCTTCAGGGAAATAACTCTCCAGGATCTGGAACGACTTGATCCGGTTACTCTTCATATTGCCCGCAGTTGCGCCAACTGCGGACGGTGTGGTGGAGCCTGCCTTGCCCGTATCCGGGACCTGTCGCCTGCCCGCGTGCTGCGTCTATTGCAACTCGGCCGGCTGGACGAAGTACTAACTTCCCGTTTTCTCTGGTCGTGTATCGGCTGCCGGCGGTGCAGCCGGTGTTGCCCCCAGGAACTGGATGTAGCTACGGCAGTGGTGCGGCTGCGGCGCCTGGCAGCAAGACATCCCCGGGCCACCTTTCCTGAACATTTATTGCGATTGCTATGTAGCTAGATAAGTCATAAAACCCTGACAAAGCACAGGGCATCCATCAGCCTGCAATACCGGGGCGACCCTTCCCGTATAATTTTTAAATTTTTGCCTCCCCTTTCACGGGGAGGTTTTGCCTGTAAAGAGGATTACTAGCTCCTGCAGCCGGCAGGGAGGGAGGGCTGCGAGCGGGGGCTTTCTTTTTGCCGGGTGCCGGTAAAAATGAGCTCCATTTCGGTAGCCTAGCCAAAGGCATATTCCCTGGTGAGCCCTAGAGGTGAAAATCGTGTTGGCAGGCGGCCTTATTCGCAGGAATGGCAAACACAACCCTGGTTACCTTTGGATTGGCTGCCAGGGACTCCACAGAATTATATTACCGGAAATGCGGGAAAGGTCATATATACCTGCAGTGAATGCCGTTTTATTGCACGCATTCAGGGGCGGGAAGAAGCGCGCTGGGGTTGTGTGACCGGACTTCCTGGATAACGTCATAGATATGATATTATCCATATCTTTGACGCCTTGAATATTGGCAAAGTCAATCCGTGGGAGGTGGATGTGATGATTACGAATCTGGAAATAGCCCTTGAAGAAATGGAACAGCATCACTAAGTCCCTTCAGTAGTTCTGGTGGACGCTTTTGCTGGTTACCGGGAGCACCCTGACCAACGGCACGATCACCGAATGGCTCTGCCCGCGGGAGGTAGTGGTGAAGCCACAGGGGATCGCGGGAGGGCCGAGTCCTTCTCCGGCACAAGGCGGGGCGGCACCTCGCGGGGGCCAGAGCTTAACCGAACGCTATCAAAGTCTCCGTCAAGCTTGGTGAACTGCCGGATGCGGACCCGCATGTCCGGCGGTGTGAGAGGACGGGGGCTAGCCACCCTCTCCTACTCGATGCGCCCTGCAACCCTATAAAATTAAAAAACAAAATATGACATAATTCTCCTTGACAGGGGGTAAATTACGATGATTTAATAAAAACAATGGTCAAAAATGTAGACAATATTAAATCCCGGCGGGCAAACCCGGCGAAAGCCGGGGACGCAAAGCTACAGGTCTAAAGTTTCTCATTGAAGAAACCATGACGGCTGGGTTGCAAGGGAGAAGGGTAGCCGCAGGGTAGTCGGTATCTCCCTGTGGTTTTTTGTTTGAAGGTTTGATTGAGTGAACGAAATTTTTCATTTAAAATTTTTATCATGAAAAATTTCTTTGTAGGGGGATTTTTTAATGACCGGACGGACCAGGTGTTATGTAACATATGTTCGGGGGGGGGGGGGGGGGATTCTGTAAACAATGTCATAATATAGCATATTATGCAAATGGTGTATCAACCAACTTAGTTCTCCTCTTACGTTCCCCTCCTTTTGATCTCCCCCTGTCTCTTCTTTGCTTCCCCATAATAAAGATTGTATTTTCAGCTTCTCTTTCCCTGACGTGGCTCTATGGACTCAATAGCACATGTTGCCCGGGTGTTTTTCAGCCGCATGGTGCTTTATCATCATGAACGTTACGACGGTCATGGTTACCAGAGACAGCCGTGGAGTTGTCCTGCTTTTAGAAAAGAATGTGGTTTGTTACCAATCTGACCGTTGTTGAACCTGATGCTAGGAGGATCTTGAAATGAGAATATCCATTGGGATGAAAATCGGCGGCGGTTTTGTATTGTTGCTTCTTTTCATGGCTGCCGTGGCAATCCAGTCGTTGCTAATAATGGGGAATACGATCTCGGATGCCGCCTATGTCGATCAGCGGGTGGTACGCCTCAGTCTTGACTATCAGATTGTCGACGCCTACAAGGAAGCATCAAGAGACCTGCGGGCTTACCTACTTTATGGTGACGAAAAATACTTAAACGAATACAAAAAGGATATCGAGAACACGCAGACCCTGCTGGAGAAACGACTCAATAACTGTTCTGCCCAGGCCCGACCCAAACTGGAGGAAGTGCTCGCCAAGGTTACTGAATACGACCGTCAGCTTACCAGCAGTGCAATTCCTCTGGCCAAGGAAGGCAAGTTCCAGGAAGCAGTTGCCGCAGCACAAAGCTTCGCTTCGTATGCCAACGACGCTGAAAAGATTTTGGCCGAACTGATTATGGAAAATGAACAAAAGACCGGGGACGTCGTGGATAACATGCAGGTCAATGCCGCCCGTGGCCGTTCCCGGGTCGTCATTATCAGCGTTTTTGCCCTGGCCGCCGGGCTCCTCATGGCAGTTTTTATAACGCGCATGATCACCCGTCCGATCCTGGCTACCGTCCGGGAAGCGGATCGTATCGCTGAAGGCGACCTCACAGGCGAGGAACTGGTGGTACGTACCCGGGACGAGATTGCCCGTTTGGCCGGGGCTTTCAACCGCATGCGTACAAACCTGCGCGAGATCATCGGCCAGGTAATCCAAACGTCCAAGCAGGTGGCCGACTCGGCCTCCCAGCTCGCCGCCCAGGCCGAACAGACCGCCGCCGGGGCGAACGAAACGGCCGCCACCATGAGCGAAATGGCTTCGACCGTCGAACAGGTAACCGAAAATGCGCAAATGGTTTCAGCGTCGGCGGAACAGGTAGCGGCCCAGGCCGCTGAAGGTGCCAGGGGGATCGAGCGGGTTATCGGGCAGATGAAGGTCATTGAGCAGTCAGCAGCCAACGTTTCTTCCGCCATTAATGCTCTGAACCAGACCGCGGGCCAGATCACCCAGATTGTGGACCTGATCACCCAGATCGCCGACCAGACGAACCTGCTGGCCCTGAACGCCGCCATCGAAGCGGCCCGCGCCGGGGAACAGGGCCGCGGCTTCGCTGTCGTCGCCGAGGAAGTTCGCAAGCTGGCCGAGCAGTCCGCCAACGCCGCCAAAGAGATCTACGAGCTGATCGCTACGGTCCAGGACGAGTCCAGGAAGGCGGTCGAAGTCATGGCCACCGGGGCGGTGGAGGTCACGGAGGGAAGCAAGGTGATCAACGAGGTTGGGGCCAATATCAAGGCCATCAACCTTGCCATCGAGGATGTTGCGCGGCAGGTCCAGGAGGTGGCCGCTGCTGCGGAAGAAATGTCGGCTGGCGTGCAGAACGTTGCCGGGACAACAGAAGAGCAGACGTCGGCAATGGAGGAAGTCTCTGCCTCTACCGAAGAGCTTACCGCGCTGGCTGGCGAACTGGACAGGTTAGCCGCACGCTTTCGCGTGTAGTGCCAGGCACTTAACTTATTAACTTATCGAGCTCCCCGTCCCCGCGCCGGCGGGGCTTTTTCTTTTCACTGCCGGTACACGATTCAGAATCCGGTTCAGCCCGCCTCATGTCAATCCCCGGCCGGATGTGGTATAATACAGCCACAGGAGGAATGAACCCGTGCCTGATGACAGACAGTCCCACCACCATTCCCACGACAAAGGATACAGAGAGCTTCTCTCCAGCAAGGTTGACAGGATTATTGGCGCCAATCCGTGGGAGGTGGATGTGATGATTACGAATCTGGAAATAGCCCTTGAAGAAATGGAATAGCATCACTAAGTCCCTTCAGTAGTTCTGGTGGACGCTTTTGCTGGTTACCGGGAGCACCCTGACCAACGGCACGATCACCGAATGGCTCGACGCATGAGCAAAAGGTTTTGTTTTTGTTGTAAAATTAAATTATAATCTCTCTTCGAAAGGCCGAATTCTTTTTGGTAAAAAAGGGGGGATGCGACCAGGGGGTGCACGAAGCAGTTAGGTTCATTGACAATCCATCTACCACCAGCACGGAGGAGCGCGTGCTTGTGCCGGCTTGCACCTCCACTTTTTTCAATATTCAAACATATACTTGACCAGGTTTAAAAGTTGCCCGTGGCGGTACACGAGTATTACTCGAACATTCAGTAATTCCGGCTGACAATTCCAGTTGACACCGGCCTCAGTTGCCTGTAATACACATTCCCGTTTTTAGGGGGTCCCGGAAGAAATGAGTACCTCACCTCAACTGGCCGTCCAGAAAAGAATGGTAAAGAACTGGGAGCGGTTTATCAATTCCGGAACACTTGATTTGTGCGACGTTAGAAGCACAGTCGCTACATCCTGGCAGAGATGCAAAATTGCCGGTGTTAATCCCGTGGGTGGCATCTGCAAGCGCATCTTGAGTGACAACCGCATTGAGCAGCTTGAAGAGGAAAACAAAATGTTGCTGGATGTAGCCAGGCCCATAATCAAGTCGGTCTACAACATCGTGCAGGGTTCGGGCTTCATGGTCGTCCTGACCAACAGTGAAGGTATCATTTTGGAAACGATGGGTGACGGCAAAACACTTGCCATGGCCGACCGGCTAAACTTTTTCCGGGGGGCGGACTGGACCGAGGAGTCGGTGGGTACCAATGCTATCGGCACATGTCTGGTTACCGGCGTTCCCATCCAGATAACAGGAGCGGAGCACTTTTGCACCAATCACCATCTTTGGACATGCTCGGCCGCACCCATTCGCAATCCCGGGGGGCTGATTCTGGGGTGTTTAGACATGTCGGGTCCTTACGACAAGATGCACCCCCACACCCTCGGCCTTATCGTGGCCGCGGCACAAGCCATCGAAAAAGAGCTCTGCCGGGAAATGCTGAAGAGGGAGTGGAATTCCTTCAAAGGAGTCCAGGTGGACGGGGTTCCCGCCTTCCCGCACGGACAGCCGGCTGCCGGAAACGCAGGCGCATACCGCGCCCGCTTCACCTTTGACGACATTATCGGGACAAGCCGCCAGATCCGTGCGGCGGTGAACCTGGCCCGGCGGGCTGCCGCCTGTTCCTCCACTGTGCTGCTGCTGGGTGAAAGCGGCAGCGGCAAGGAAATTTTCGCCCAGGCCATCCACAACGGCGGCGACCGCCGTAACGGGCCGTTCATCCCCGTAAACTGCGCCTCCCTGCCTGCCGGGCTGATTCAGAGCGAGCTCTTCGGCTATAGCGACGGGGCCTTCACCGGTGCCAGGCGGGGTGGGCAGCCCGGCAAATTTGAAATGGCCCACGGCGGCACGCTCTTTTTGGACGAAATAGGCGACATGCCGCTGGAGATGCAGGCCAACCTGCTGCGGGTGCTGCAGGAAAGAAACGTTACCCGGGTGGGCGGCAAAAAAGCCATCCCCGTCGATGTGAGGATTATTGCAGCCACCAATAAGGACCTGTTCCGGGAAGTACAGAAGGGCAATTTCCGGGAAGATCTTTTTTACCGCATCAATGTCCTGACTATCGAGATACCTCCCTTGAGAGAACGGGCGGAAGACTTAAGCCTTTTGATCCGGCACTTCCTCGCCGGGATATCGGCCAGGGTGGGTAAAAACCTGGCGGGAATAGACCCTGCGGCTATGGAAATATTATTGAGCCACCGCTGGCCGGGTAACGTCAGGGAGCTGGCCAACGTGCTGGAACAGGCGATCATTTTTGCGGACGGGCCTGTGATCCAGCCCGGCCATTTACCCCGTTACCTGACCGGAGGGTCCCGGAGACCCGTGGTTGGCTTGGGGCAGGTTGTCACCCTTGAGCAAATGGAGATTAATGCCATCAAGGAAGCACTGGCTGTTTTCAGGGGCAATATAACCAGGACGGCAAAAGCCCTGGGCATCGGCCGCAATACTTTATACGAAAAAATTAAAAAATACGGTATCAGCCTGGAAGGGTAAGGCATGACCGACCGGCGGTGTATGAAAAGCGGTCCGTTTTACCCTTAAATCCACCTTGCTTGCTAGCCACTACCATAAATGGCGGCGGCTTTTTTTTTTGGCCGGTCGGTTAATCGGGCGTTTCACAACAATTGTTCCGCGTTACCGGAGTAATGAAGTGCCCGGTAATTTAACGTTGTTCGTTTTTTGCGCATTTTTCTAAAGCGCCGCAAGAAATAGTTACGGCGGGCACGTTTAAAAAACGCTTTCGATTGAGGGTAATCGCAGTGGGGATATACATAATGTATGCACCGGCGCCGGACCCTGGCATTTTTATTGCAAAGTTAAAATTCTGATTGTAATACTTTGGCAAAAAATTTTAAGGGAGGGACCCTGATGGCTCCGAACAAAGAGGAAATGCTTGACATGTACCGGAAAATGCTATTAATCCGCGAGTTTGAAGAAACCGTGGCCAACCTGTTTTCCCAGGGGCAGATCCCGGGATTCGTACACCTGTACGTAGGTGAAGAAGCCGTAGCGGTGGGTGTCTGCAGCAACCTGGGCGACAAGGACTATATCGCCAGCACACACCGGGGACACGGTCATGGTATCGCCAGGGGTGCGTCTGTGGAAAAAATGATGGCCGAGATTTTCGGGAAGATCGACGGCTACTGCAAGGGTAAAGGTGGCTCCATGCACATTGCCGCTGTAGAACTGGGTTTCCTGGGCGCCAACGGGATCGTGGGGGCCGGTTTGCCGCTGGCTGCGGGGGCCGCCTTTGCCAACAAATATTTGAAGAACGGCGGCGTGGCCGTTTGCTTCTTCGGGGACGGCGCATCGAACCGGGCTACTTTCCACGAAGCCCTCAATCTGGCCAGCATCTGGAAGCTTCCGGTTATCTTCGTCTGTGAAAACAATATGTACGGAATTTCCATGAGCCAGGAGAGACACCAGAACATCAACGATATAGCGGACCGGGCCGTGGCGTACGGTATCCCGGGCGTCAGTGTGGACGGCAACGATGTGATGGCAGTTTACGAAGCTGCCGCCGAAGCCATCAAGCGGGCCAGGGCGGGGGAAGGCCCCACCCTCATTGAATGCAAGACCTACCGCTTCCGCGGCCACTTCGAGGGCGACGCCTGCGTCTACCGTAGCGAAGAAGAAGTCAACGAGTGGAAAAAGAAATGCCCCATCCAGCGTTTCGGCACCAGTTTGCTGGAAATGAACATAGCAAGTAGGGAAGAGCTGGATGCCATTAGCGCCGAGGTAAAGGAGCAGATCAAAAACGCCGTTGAATTTGCCCGTAAGAGTCCTTACCCGGATGTTTCCGAGTTGACCACTGACGTTTACTGCGATTAGTCGCTAAAAGACTTCTCGAAAAACCATAAACTAAACGCATCGATCTGGCTGGTACATGAAATTATCTAATAAATTAATTGAGCAATAAATAACAAAATAAGGGGTGAAATTTTATGGAAATGACCTATTCCCAGGCCATAAACGCCGCCCTGCGGGAAGAAATGAAACGGGACGACACGGTTTATATTCTGGGCGAAGATGTGGGAATCTTTGGCGGGTGTTTCGGCGTTACAGCGGGATTGATTCAGGAGTTCGGTCCGGAGCGGGTACTGGATACCCCCATTTCGGAAACTGCCATCGTGGGCAGCGCGGTGGGTGCGGCCGCTGCGGGTTTGAGGCCTGTGGCGGAAATCATGTTCATGGACTTCATGACGGTGTGCATGGACGAGTTCTTCAACCAGGCCGCCAAAATGAGGTACATGTTCGGAGGCAAGGTCAAGGTACCCCTCACCCTGCGGACGGTTTGCGGCGCCGGTCTGGGGGCGGCTGCTCAGCACTCCCAGAGCCTGGAAGCCTGGTTTACCCACATGCCCGGGGTTAAAGTGGTCATGCCCTCAACGCCGGCGGACGCTAAGGGGCTTTTGGTGTCATCCATCCGGGACGACAACCCGGTGATATTCATAGAGCATAAGATGCTCTACGGGGTTACCGGAGAGGTGCCGGAGGGGGAATACACCATTCCCCTGGGCAAAGCCGACATAAAACGAGAGGGCAGGGACGTTACGGTGGTGGCCACCTCCCTGATGGTGCACAGGGCCCTGGTTGCCGCCGAAACTCTGGCGGGTGAAGGCATCGAGGTCGAAGTCGTGGACCCCAGAACCCTGGTGCCCTTCGACAAGGAGACGCTGCTGCAGTCCGTCGAGAAAACCGGTCGCCTGGTCATTGTCCACGAAGCTGTTAAAAACAGCGGGTTCGGCGCCGAAATAGCCGCTATAGTGGCGGAAGAGGGGTTCGACTTCCTGGACGCGCCCGTCAAGCGGGTGGCCGCACCCTTCGCCCCGGTGCCATTCAGCCCTCCCCTGGAGGCAGCTTATGTGCCCAGCGAGGAGAAGATCATCGAAGCGATTAAATCTTTATTTTGATTCAGGAAAGGGAGAGGACGTTGTCTGTCGGCATAATCGCCAATCCCGCTTCCGGTAAGGACATCCGCAGGCTGGTGGCCCATGCCACGGTTTTTGACAACAACGAAAAAGCCAACCTGATCAGGCGCATACTGCTGGGCCTGGATTCGCTGGGAGTGCGGCGCGTCTGGTTTATGCCCGACTACTTCGGATTTTACCAGCGGGTGCTGGACAGCCTGGCGGGAAGGTGCCGGCTGGCACTGGAAGCTCGCCTGCTGGACATGAAAATCAACGCCAGCCAGGACGACTCCCGGAGGGCGGCTGAAATGATGGCCGCCGCCGGGGTTAGTTGTATCATCACCCTGGGAGGGGATGGGACCAACCGGGTGGTGGCCAAGGGTGCCGGCAACATACCCCTGCTGCCCGTTTCCACCGGCACCAATAATGTCTTTCCCGTTATGGTCGAGGGGACCGTGGCGGGTCTGGCGGCGGGGCTGCTGGCTACGGGCGCGGTGGAGCCTGAAGAGGCGCTGCAACGAACCAAAATGCTGGTAATCTACATCAACGGCAGGCCGGCGGATATCGCCCTTATCGACGCGGTGGTGCTGGCCGACCGGTTCACCGGCTCCCGGGCGGTCTGGGATGCGAGCAAGATCAGGCAAATTGCCGCCACCAGGGGGTCGACCGCCTGTATCGGTATCGCCTCGGTCGTGGGCGGCCTCAGGCACATCGGCCCCGCCGAACCCTGTGGGATGCACGTAATTGTGGGTTCCCCCACGGGGGATGCCGCCGTTTCCGTCCGCGCCGCCATAGGTCCCGGGCTGATCAAGCGTGTTCCGGTGGTTGCCTATCACCTGCTGCAACCAGGGCAGAGGATTCAGGTTCTGGAAAGCCCCTGCGTTATTGCGCTGGACGGGGAAAGGGAGCTCCGGATCAATGCGGGGGATAGCGCGGAAATTGAACTGTCCATGGAAGGACCCTGGGTGGTTGACATCGACCGTACGCTGGCTGCCGCTGCAGCCAGGGGTGTGTTCCGGGAGCACCGGGAACGGCCTGCCGGGAATAAATGAAAGCCGGACCACAGTATGGGAAACGTTTTAACCAACAAGCGGAGGTAATGGAGATGGCCAACATTGTCCTGATGCCCAAACTGGGCTTGACCATGAAAAAAGGCAGGATCACCGGCTGGTTGAAGAACGAGGGCGACCGGGTGGAACAGGGCGAGCCCCTCCTGGAAGTGATGACCGAGAAGGTCAACGTGAGGGTTGAATCTCCTTTTACCGGGGTACTTTATAAAATTTTATGTCCCGCAGGCTCCACCCTGCCTGTTTCCGTACCCGTTGCGGTGATAGCGGATGAAGGGGACGATGAGGCTTCCCTGGAAGCTGCGGTGAGCGAAGCCCTGGCCGCCTTGCAGGAGGCCCTGGCCGGAGGGGGGAAAGAAGAAGAGCGGAAAAAAGAAGCCAGACCGGTGAAGCCCTTTGTGGTCTTTGCCGGCGAACGCAAGGTTTCCCCCCGGGCGGCCAGGCTAGCCCGCAAGGAGGGAGTCGACATCGGCCTCATCAGCGGATCGGGTCCGGGCGGCCGGGTGGTGGAGGAGGACGTTCGTAACTATCTGGAGCAGCTGAAAGGGGGGCAAAGCTACCAGGTTTTGCCCATTGACGGTATGCGGGCGGTTATCGCGGAACGAATGTCCGCAAGCAGAAAGCAGGCTGCCCACGTAACCATCATGGAAGAAGTGGACGTTACGGCCCTGCGTGATGTCCGCGAGCAGCTGAACGCTCAGGATAGTTCGGGCCGGATTAAATTTTCCTATACCGACTTGCTGGTTAAATTTACCGCGGAAGCGCTGACGGAGTTTCCGATGGTCAATTCCCGCAGCTCGGAAAATGAAATTTTTTTGCCGGGCAGCGTTAATATCGGGGTAGCCGTAGCCCTGGAAAACGGCCTGGTGGTACCCAACATCAAAAACGCACACCAGCTGTCACTGGAGCAAATTAGCACTAAAGTAAAGGACCTGGCGACTCGCGCCCGCAACAACGAGCTGGACCCGGAGGATGTGGAAAACGGTACCTTTACCATCAGCAACCTGGGGATGTTCGGAGCGGAAGGGTTTACCCCCATTATCAACCGCCCGGAAACCGCCATCCTGGGTGTAGGCACCATACGTACCAAGCCGGCGCTGGTGGATGGGAGGTTGGAAAAGCGCTACTTTATGACCCTGAGCCTCTCATTTGACCACCGGATTATCGACGGCTCGCTGGCTGCCGAGTTCCTGAGCAGGTTGAAGGAAATGCTGGAAGACCCCTACCCCTGGTTCGGGTTGCAGCCGCAAAAAAATGAAGATCTGCTTATTTCCGCAGGCGGCGGTAAGTCCCCGCGGCAAATTCGCAGAGCTTACAAGGATGGAATAAATAGGTTGATGGAAACCGCGCCCGATGTGGTCATGGGCTTTTCCGCACTTACAGAAGGGATTTTCTTTGACGACGGGGCGGTCTCCCGGCTGAACAAAGAACTTATCGCCGTTGCTCTTTCGGTATATATAAAATGTGAATACTGTATTACTGCGCACATCTACAAGGCGATGGAGCTGGGCGCCACCCCGGAACAGATCCTGGAAGCGGCCAATGTGGCGGTGTTCTTCGGTGGTGGTGCGGCCCTGGCCTACACCGCCACCCTGGTGCAGGATTGCATCGAAGCCTTCGGCGGAAACTAAAGGCAGTGAATGAGGTCATGGCGGAAGCGGCTTATTATCCGGCGGCAAAATTTCAGCGCATCCTCGTCCTCGACCTGAATGTGATGGAGTACTCCCGGGCCCTGGAACTGCAGCGCGGGTTGCAGGGACTCAGAAGCGCCGGTGAAATACCGGATTGCTTTCTGCTGCTGGAGCACCCGCCTGTGCTGACGCTGGGCCGGGCTGGAGGGGAGGGGGATATCCTTGCCTCCAGGGACCGGCTGGCCTGGGAGGGTTTGAAAATTTACCGCGTGGAACGAGGCGGGAGCGTGACCTATCACGGGCCCGGCCAGCTGGTGGGCTACCCCATTCTGGACCTGCACAACTACCAAAGGGACGTTCACCTTTTGGTTCACAACCTGGAG
This sequence comes from Desulfofundulus thermosubterraneus DSM 16057, assembly GCF_900142025.1. Classification (GTDB taxonomy): domain Bacteria; phylum Bacillota; class Desulfotomaculia; order Desulfotomaculales; family Desulfovirgulaceae; genus Desulfofundulus; species Desulfofundulus thermosubterraneus. The sequence continues at coordinate 64,417 of NZ_FQZM01000019.1, forward strand.
AAGGTCATAATCCGTGTTCTGGCTGCCTTCGGTATCACGGCTGGTCGCAGGGAAGGTTACCCCGGAGTCTGGGTGGGCGAAGCAAAAATAGCCAGCATCGGAGTGGCGGTAAAAAAGTGGATCACCATGCACGGTTTCGCCCTCAACGTGGACCCGGAGATGAGCCACTTCAAATTAATTCACCCCTGCGGCCTGCAGGGGGTTAAGATGACCTCCATGCACGAAGTGCTGGGGCGGCGGGTCAGCATGCGGGAGGTCAAAAACCGGGTTATCGAGGAAATGGCTGCTGTTTTCCGCTGGGAGCAAGTATTACCGGGTGTTCCCGCTCCGGTCCGCAGGTTGCTGGACGGCCTGGGCGGGGAAATGCCGGCCTTCCGTCCGGGCTGGCTGACGGTACCCACCCCCGCACCCGGGGTGCTGGAGAAAATGACCGGGTTGCTCGGGCGGGGCAAATTAAATACCGTCTGCCGGGAGGCCCGTTGTCCCAACGTGGCGGAATGCTTCGGGATGGGCACTGCCACCTTCTTGATCCTGGGGGACATCTGTACCAGAAACTGCCGGTTCTGCTCGGTGAAAAGCGGTACTCCCCGGCCGCCCGATCCCGGGGAACCGCAATCCGTGGCCTGGACCGTCAGGGAGCTGGGGCTCAAGCACGTGGTGGTCACCTCCGTCACCAGGGATGACCTGCCGGATGGGGGTGCTGGCCATTTCGCCCGGGTCATCAACGCCGTGCGGCACCTCAACCCCGGCACCACGGTGGAAGTGCTGGTGCCGGATTTCGGTGGTTCGAAAGAGGTCCTGGTCACGGTTGTCGCCGCCCGGCCCGACGTACTGGGTCACAACCTGGAAACCGTGCCCCGGCTGTACCGGAAGGTTCGTCCACGGGCGGACTACCGCTGCTCGCTACAGTTGCTTGCTACTGCCAAAAAGCTGGACCCCAGTATAACCACCAAAAGCGGGATTATGGTGGGACTGGGTGAAGAGCCGGCAGAAGTGCTGGCGGTAATGGACGACCTGAGAGAGGCCGGCTGCGATTACATCACCATCGGGCAGTACCTGCAGCCCACCCCCGGCCACCTGCCGGTGCACGGTTATGTTACCCCGGCGATGTTCCGCTGGTACGAGGAACAGTGCCTCCGGAAAGGCTTCCGGAAGGCGGACTGCGGCCCGCTGGTACGCAGTTCCTACCACGCCCGGCCTCTTGCCTGACCCGGCAGGGGCCGCCGTTACAGGGCAGCCGGAACCCGCGGGTTTCCGGCAATAAGAGCGTGGGGAGGTAAGGCAATGAATCAACTTTTTGACGACAAGGCCGGCACTTACGACGAGTGGTACCTGACCCCCGCCGGTCGTTTCGTGGACCGGCTGGAAAAGGAGGCGGTACTGGCCTACCTGGAACCGCGGCCGGGAATGAGCGTGCTGGACGTAGGCTGCGGTACGGGCAACTATTCCCTGGAGCTGGCCCGGCGGGGGTTGAAAGTAACGGGTCTGGACATTTCACCGGGAATGCTGGCGAAGGCTCGGGCGAAAGCACAGGCCGAGGGGTTGCCGGTGGAATTTGTCCAGGGAGATGCCGTGCGCCTGCCTTTTCAGGATGATAGCTTCGACGGCGTTATTTCCGTGTCCGCCCTGGAATTTGTGCCGGACCTGGGTGCGGCCCTGCGGGAAGCCTACCGGGTCCTGAAGCCTCGCGGCAGGTTGGTAGTGGGGCTGATCGGCAGGGACAGCAGCTGGGGTCGTTTTTACGCGGAAAAGGCGCGCCGGGATCCGGACAGTGTTTTCAACCGGGCCCGGCTGTACACCCTGGATGAATTGCGGTGTGCCATGCCGGGCGGTTCGGTTCGCGCCCGGGCGGTGCTGTTCACCCCGCCCGGCTTCGACTATGAGCGGGAAGAGGCTGCGCGGCGAATAGAAGCCGCCGCCGTAGCAGCCGGCCGCACCGATGGCGGGTTTGTCTGTGCGGTGGCGGTGAAGGACTGAACAGAGCGTTGCGTACGGGGTACGCCTGAATTTTCCCGTGTCTCCGGTGCGGGAGCCTGTTCCGGTCGAACCCACCGGAACAGGCTCCGGTTACGCCCGCCATCTTCCGAGCGGGTGAACCTGGTTACCCTGTGGGCACTCCGGTCCTGCGGCTTCTCCGGTCGGCAGTACCGGGGGTAAATCCTTTGAGGAGGTGGCAGTATGTTGAAGGCGGCATTTATTTTCGTGGCTCCGGAAGCAGATCCCGCCCGCCACCGGGCGGTTGTAAAGACTCCGGAGGTGGAGCTGACGGTTGTGGGAGTGAAGGATTACACCCAGGCCGAGGAGACAGCCAGAGAACTGGTGGCTGCGGGTACCGCCGCCATCGAGCTATGCGGGGGGTTCGGTCACGATGGTGCGGCCAGGGTTGCCCGCGCCGCCGGTGAAAGTGTGTCCGTGGGGGTGGTGCGCTTTGATCTCCACCCGGGCCTGGGTGGCAGGAGCGGCGACCGGATGTTTGGGTAATTGGAGGGGGTGCATTGATGAAGCGATTTGTGATCGAATTCGGTACGGGCATAGATTTTCACGGCCAGGATGACACCGGGGCGGCCCGGAAGGCTGTGAGGGACGCCGTTTCCCACAGCTGCCTGTGCGGCCTGACGGAAATTTTCGGGATTCGGGACCTTAACGAAATGGTGGTGGATGTGACCGTGGCGGTCCCCCACCCCGGGAAAGTCGACGGTGCGAGGGTGCTGGCGGAAATACCCTTCGGTCGCAAATCAATAAAGGTAATAAATGGCGGTATGCAGGTACCGGGCATATATTTGCCCGGGCTGGGAGACACCGACGATTCAATTATTGTGGCCAACGCCTGCATCGAGGTCAGGGTCGATACGCGTCTGCACAAACCGGATAGTTGCACCGGTTGTTGATAAACCTGTGCTTCTGAACCGGCGGACAATCAGAACCTGGTCAATCTTCATGAGCAGCCCCCAGCGGTAGCTGATAACGAGCCATCCTTTCTTACGCTAGTCTACTAGGGGAAAGGGTGGCTCTCCTGTTTATTTTTTTACAATAAGCATAACTTTCAAAAGCTTCCGGGGGTATACTGAAATATATTGTATACTTGCGTTTACCCTATTTCCGGGACCTGTAGATTTTAATATAATAACATCAAGTTGATAATAAACAGGCTAACGGTTCAGGTTGTATTTATTGCAACCTGAGTATTTTTTGTTTTGCCGTGTTTTGGGGGAGGTTTCCATGGGTTTAAAAATAACCGATACCACTCTGCGCGATGGTCACCAGAGCCTCTGGGCCACCCGCATGCGTACTCAAGATATGCTGCCCATCCTGGAAAAATTGGATGCGGTAGGCTATCATTCCCTGGAAGTGTGGGGCGGGGCCACTTTTGACGTTTGCATGCGTTATTTGAACGAAGATCCCTGGGAACGTTTGCGGACTTTAAAAAAGTACATTAAACGCACGCCCTTGCAGATGCTTTTGCGTGGTCAGTCCCTGGTGGGCTACCAGCATTATCCCGATGATGTGGTCGAGGCCTTTATTAATAAGATGGTGGAAAGCGGCATAGATGTAATCCGCATCTTTGACGCCTTGAACGACCTGCGCAATTTTGAAGTACCCATGCGGGTGGCTTCAAAGACGGGGGCACACATCCAGGCGGCGGTAGTTTATACCATCAGCCCTGTACACACCACCGAGCACTATGTGGAAACGGCGGTCAGCCTGGCCCAAATGGGAGCTCATTCCATCTGCATTAAAGACATGGCCGGGCTGCTCACCCCTTATAAAGCTTTCGAACTGGTAAAACTGATCAAGGAACTGGTTCGTCTGCCCGTACAGCTTCACAGCCACTACATTGGCGGCCTGGCCCTGGGGGCTTATCTCAAGGCGGCCGAGGCGGGGGTGGATGTGGTGGATACCGCCTCCGTACCCCTGGCCTTTGGTTCTTCCCAGCCTCCGGTGGAAACGGTTGTGCGGGCGCTGCAGGGGACGCCCTACGATACCGGTCTGGATCTCCACTTGCTTTTTGAGATTGCCGCTTACTTTGAGGACCTGCGCAAGTCCCTGGGTTACGAGCGCGGGGTCACCCGCATCAACGACATGCGGGTCTTTGAACACCAGGTTCCCGGAGGGATGATTTCCAACCTGGTTACCCAATTGGAAGAACAAAAGGCCCTGCATCGCCTGCCCGAGGTGCTGGCGGAAATTCCCCGGGTGCGGGCGGAGCTGGGTTACCCGCCCCTGGTTACTCCCACCAGCCAGATCGTGGGCACCCAGGCTGTGTTGAACGTTCTCACCGGAGAACGCTACAAACTCATTCCCGGCGAGGTGCGGGCCTATGTAGAAGGGCTTTACGGCAGGCCCCCGGCCCCCATAGATCCGGATGTAGCCCGAAAGATTTTGGGAGACAAAGAACCCATTACCTGTCGCCCCGCCGATTTACTGGAACCCAAAATGGATAAAATAAGAGAAGAGATCAAACACCTGGCAAAGTCGGAAGAAGATTTCATTTCCTACGCCCTGTTTCCCCAGGTGGCGAAGAGATTTTTTGAGAACCGCAACCGGCCGGGTCACCAGCCCGTGGATTCTGCCGCGCCATTGCGTAACGGAACCCGGGAGCAAAAACCCGGTCGTAAGGAGGATGGAAGCATGAACTTACAGGAAATCAAGGAGTTGATTAAACTAATTGACCAGACGGCCATTGCCGAGTTATCCCTGGAAAGTGCGGGGGTGAAGGTGGCCATAAGGAAAGCCGGCGCGCAAGGGACGGTGCCTGCACCTGCGGGCGAGGATTCCCCGGTACCGCCGCCGGCCCGGGAAGCGGTTGCCCCACCGGTACCAGCTCCGGAAAAATCTATTGATACTGCCGGCCTTACCGTGATCAGGGCTCCCATGGTAGGTACCTTTTACCGCGCCCCGGCTCCCGATGCCCCGCCCTTTGTCCAGGTGGGAGATATGGTGGAGAAGGGCCAGACCCTTTGTATTATTGAGGCCATGAAGCTGATGAACGAAATTGAATCAGAAGTGGCCGGTGAGATTGTGGAAATCCTGGTGGAAAACGGCCAGCCCGTGGAGTACGGGCAGGAGCTGTTTTTGATCCGGGAAAAATAGATGGGCAGGGAGCAGGAAATGTTTAAAAAAATACTGATTGCCAACAGAGGAGAAATTGCCTTAAGGATCATTCGTGCCTGCCGGGAGATGGGTATTAAAACTGTTGTGGTATATTCCGAAGCCGACCGGGACAGCCTGCCGGTGCGCATGGCTGATGAAGCTTACTGCATTGGCCCGGCTCCGGCAGCCAAAAGCTACCTCAATATTACCAACATTATCAGCGCAGCCATAGTTTCCGGGGCGGACGCCATCCACCCCGGTTACGGTTTTCTGGCTGAAAACGCCGGATTTGCGGAAATCTGCGAAAGTTGCGGCCTGACCTTTATCGGCCCCCCGGCTTCCGCCATGGAAAAAATGGGGGCCAAGGCGGTGGCCCGGGAAACGGTGCTTAAAGCCGGGGTACCGGTGGTACCCGGTTCCCCCGGGGTGCTCCGGGACGTGCAGGAGGCTCTGGAGGTGGCGGAAGAAATTGGCTACCCCGTGCTGGTTAAAGCTTCTGCCGGCGGGGGTGGCCGGGGTATGCGAGTGGCCCAGGGCCCGGAAGATTTAATCCGGGCGGTGCAGACGGCCCAGACGGAAGCACAGGCGGCCTTTGGCAATGCCCAGGTTTATGTGGAGAAATATGTGGACGAACCCCGTCATATTGAGTTTCAGATCCTGGGTGACAAGCACGGCAATATCGTCCATCTGGGTGAACGGGATTGCTCAATTCAGAGGCGCAATCAGAAGATGATCGAGGAATCCCCTTCTACGGCCCTTACCCCGGAATTGCGCCGGAAAATGGGTGAAATGGCGGTAAGGGCCGCCCGGGCCGTGGGCTATTGTAACGCCGGGACGGTGGAGTTCCTGCTGGACAAACACCAGAACTTTTACTTTATTGAAATGAACACCCGCATCCAGGTGGAGCATCCGGTTACCGAAATGGTTACCGGCATTGATTTGATCAAAGAACAAATAAGGTTGGCGGCCGGGGAACCTCTGGGTTATACCCAGGAAGATATTCAAATCCGGGGCTGGGCCATTGAATGCCGCATTAACGCTGAGGACCCGGCCCGCAACTTTACTCCCTCTCCCGGCTTGATTTCCGCTTACCTGCCCCCTGGCGGGCCGGGGATCCGCCTGGATAGTGCGGCCTACCCCGGCTGGAAAGTTCCTCCTCATTATGATTCCATGATCGCCAAGCTCATTGCCTGGGGCCAGGACCGGGATGAGGCCATTGCCAGGATGCAACGCGCCTTGGGGGAGTTTATCATTGAGGGGATCAAGACCACCATTCCCTTCCATCAGCGGGTGCTGCACAACGCCTTTTTCCGCCGGGGTGAGATTTACACCAATTTCATTCAGCGGCGCATCCTGATGGACTAATTGGTTGCGGACGGCCCGGGGTTCTGATATAATGGGGAGCATGGAGGTAAAATATGACAAGCACAGGGGGCTTAATGATGGAGAATAAGGAAATGGTAATACGGGAAGAGCAGACCAGCCTGGGTTCAATACGGATTGCCGATGAAGTCGTACGGGTCATTGCCGGCCTGGCCGCTACGGAAGTTCCGGGTGTAGCCGGAATGAGCGGCGGAGTGGTGGGCGGTATTGTAGAAATGCTAGGTAAAAAGAACCTGTCCAAGGGTGTGAAAGTGGAGGTGGGCGAGAAGGAAGCGGCCGTAGACCTGTTTGTCATCGTCGATTACGGCACCCGCATTCCCGATGTGGCCCTTCGAATTCAGGAGAACGTAAAAAAGGCCATAGAGGCCATGACCGGGCTTTCGGTGGTCGAGGTTAATGTCAATGTCCAGGGAGTAGCTTTCAGCCAGGAGGGTAAAGAGGAAGAACACCGGGTCCGTTAGGGATCCAGTTGTACTGTTCAGTAAAACCGCTACCACCGGCACCGTAGCGGGGGTACTGAACATTTACGGATCCGGCGAAAACAGGGAAATATAGTATTTAGGGGGTTACATTTTTATGGGGCCCTTTGACCGCGGCCTCCTGGTGATTTATACTTTTATTGTTACAGTTGCTCTGGTCTGGGCTGCCGCTGCCGTGGCCGGTTTTATCCCATCCTACCGCGTGTGGGGGGGGCTGAACATGGTCATTGGGCAACCGCAGGCCGTCATTGCCCTTCTAGGCCTGTTTATTTTAGGCGGCGCCCGCCTGTTTTGGGTGGGGGTACGCCCGCGCCGCCGGCAGGCGGTGGTTCACGAGGCAGCCCTGGGACAGGTGCGTATTGCCCTTACCGCCATCCAGGACTTGGTGGAAAAGGTGGCTCTGGCGCAAAATGGGGTGCGGGAGGCCGGTGCCCGGGTCTACCCGGGCAAAGAGGGCATCCGCATTGGTATACGGGTGGCGGTAACCCCGGACATAAACATTCCCGCCACTGCCGCCATGGTGCAGGAACAGGTAAAAAACCGGGTGCTGGAGGTTACCGGGGTGACGGTGCAGGATGTCGCCATTACGGTCAAAAGTATTTCCGCCCGTAAACCCCGGGTGGAGTAAATGGGGGTAAATAT
>NZ_FQZM01000083.1 GCF_900142025.1 Desulfofundulus thermosubterraneus DSM 16057
TCCCTTGCCAGCCGCGGGCGGTAGAGACTTTTGCTTTCCAGCATGAAAGCGATCGCGGAAAGATACTTCTTGGTTTTTCGCGTGGCACTTTTAGGGATCCCATGGTCTGGAAGTGAGCTCAACCCGGGGTGGCCTGCTTGAAAAGTAAACCCCCGCTGGCGTAGCTGCCGGGGAAGGCCCACGCCCAATACGTTAATAAGTTAAGTGCCTGGCACCGTCCTGACTACTGAAGGGACTTATTGATACTTTCCCCGATGATGACCCGCGCCTCTTTCAGGGTGTTGGCGGCAAACAGTTCCTCCATGATGCCGTCCAGCACTTCCAGGCTGGTCATCTCCCGGACTTTCTGCTGCAGGCCGGCAGATGCATCACCAAACCTCCTCCTGAGGTACTTGCAGATGGCGTCCTGTGTTGCTTCAACCTTACCCCTGGCCTCTGCCTCGGCGCGCTCTTCCCTGACCCACTCCTGGAAAATCGGTGATTCCATGACCATTTCCCTCCTTATCATCGATAGTACCAGGTCCGGCGGGTACTTACCGCCGACCAGTATCGCCATGGCCGCCAGCAGGTCCTGCCGCAGCGATTCGTCCTCTATTTCCTGCACGGCGTCTATACATTTCTTCAGTGCCTGCTCGGGGCTTTCCTTTGCATCATCGCCTTTCATCAACGGCAGCAGGGGGTAAAGCCCCACCAGTTTAGCGGTTATCACCGGTTGCCTGCGCTCTTCCCACACCCGGATCACCGTATAGGAATATTCCAGCCCTCCCGTATCCCACCGGTCACTTAACCGGTGCAGTCCGTTGTCGTCTTCCTTGTAGAAAAACATCACCACCTGGCGTATGGACGGGGTGCCCCTGCCGCCAGCCAGCGTGGCCTCCCATATGTCGCTACGGTAGCGCAGCATGCGGGCCGGCAGCGCCTCGTCGCGGTAGCCCATAGGCTCGAAGTGAAGCAGGTACGGGCTGCTGGGGTCATCTATTTCCAGTACGTTATCCAGCCGGGATTCCTTTTTGGGGGTGTACTCCGTTTTGTAGGGCCTTACCCATTCTTCCCTGCAGCCCGGTTGCACGTATCTGGCCCAGTCGGCGGGCCGGCGCTGGAACAGCCGCTTTATTGGTATGTCTATCCTGGGCATTTACGTTCATTCACCCTCTTCTGGATAACTCGTAAGATCCCACCAGCCTCTAAAAAATTAGCTTATCTCCTTTTCTGAACTATACCACACGGAACGGGGATCTGGTACGGCGGGATGCCGGGGTGGCCTGCTTGAAAAGTAAACCCCCGCTGGCGTAGCTGCCGGGGAAGGCCCACGCCCAATACGTTAATAAGTTAAGTGCCTGGCACCTTGGCACCTGGCACTATCCGCTCCCTCACTGCATAAACCTCTCAATACCTTCCCTGATGATGGCCTGCGCCTCTTCCAGGGTGTTTGCGGCAAATAATTCCTCCATGACGCCGTCCAGCACTTCCAGGCTGGTCATCTCCCGGACTTCCTGCTGCAGGCCGGCAGATGCATCGCCGAACCTCCTCCTGAGGTATTTGCAGATGGCGTCCTGGGTTGCTTCAACCTTGCCCCTCGCCTCGCCTTCAGCCCTGCCTTTAATTAACCCGCGCATCTCTGCCTGCTGCTCCATCTCTTCAAGGGTTATTTCCAGGTTCGTAATCATCTTTTCCACCTCCCACGGATTGACTTCGCTTACAATCCTGTCAACCTTTTCCCGCAGCGGCCCGGGCAACCTGGCCTTAAACACGTGGGAAAGCCATGCAGCAAACTGCCTGAATTCGTCCCGCCCCAGGTTCTTCAGCACGCCCGCCAGCTTCCACAGCCGCCTGACCAGTTCTTCCGCGCTCATCTTCTGGTCCAGCGCAAATATGCTGGCAACCAGGTTGCCCGCCCGGTACAGTTCCTCTACATCGTACCGGTTTACGTAAAACAGTATGTACCGGAAATCCAATACGTGCTTCTCAAACTGCCGGTACCCGCCCAGTATTTCTTTGAACCGCAGGGCGGCGGTCCAGTTGTTTGCACCGTTGTACAGTACCGCCGGAATGATGACGGGCAGCCGGAATCCCTTGCGCTCCCGCTCGTCCTCCGGCGTGTTGTGGTAAACGTCCCGCCATATCTCCACCATACACAGCAGCAGCCGGAAGGGCATCAGGTAGTCCACCGTGGACTGCAGTTCCAGCAGGACGTAGAATATCACGTCGTTACCTTTCGCCTTCAGACGGTAGACGATATCCGCTTCTTTCTCGCTGAAGTCCTGCAGGATATAGGACTTCTCCACCCGTACCAGGCTGTCTTCGTCTATGTCTTTCGTCCATTCCTCACGGACAAAGGTCTTGAGCAATTCCAGAAACGCCCGCTTGCTGGAGAGAAGTTCCCTGTATCCTTTGTCGTGGGTGTGGTGGGGCTGTCTGACATCAGGCACGGGTTCATTCCTCCTGTGGCTGTATTATACCACATCCGGCCGGAGATTGACATGAGGCGGAACTGGACCGGATACTGAATCGTACACCGGCAGTGAAAAGAAAAAGCCCCGCCGGCGCGGGACCGCAGCTCGATAAGTTAATAAGTTAAGTGCTCGGCAACACTTTGATAATTGTGATATACGTTTCCGCAAGCTTTTGACCCGAAATGGCGGTCAGGCCGGCATCCACCCGCAGGGTGTAGGTCTGGCCGGGTAACAGGGCATTGCGGGGCTTGAGCCAGAAGGTGGTATAGCCCCCGGTTTCACCCGCGTTCACCTCACCTACAAAATAAAGGGTGCAGGGCAGTTCAGCACCGGTGGCAGT
>NZ_FQZM01000046.1 GCF_900142025.1 Desulfofundulus thermosubterraneus DSM 16057
CCATTGCTGAATTCCAGGCCATCCAGTTCATGCTGGCCGACATGGCCACCCAGATCGATGCCGCCCGGCTACTGGTTTACCGGGCCGCCCGGCTGAAGGACAAGGGGCTGCCCCACTCCAAGGAAGCCTCCATGGCCAAGATGTACGCCACGGACACGGCCATGTTTGTCACCACCAACGCGGTGCAAATCCTGGGCGGTTACGGCTACTGCAAGGAGTACCCTGTGGAGCGGTACATGCGCGATGCCAAGATCACCCAGATCTACGAGGGCACCAACCAGATCCAGCGGCTGGTCATTGCCAAAAACCTGTTGCGGGGTTAAATATGAATCTTTCAAATTTAAGCCGGCCCAAAGAAATTTAGGGAGGGTTTTTCATGGCCAAAAATAAACGCAAGAGTATTAAAGAAGCGGTACAGCTGATTAACGACGGTGACATGATTACCTTTTCCGGTTTTACCATCTGGCGGCGCCCCATGGCCATTGTCTACGAGATGGTGCGCCAGCGCAAAAAAAACCTGCACCTGATCGAGGTCAATTCGGGCACCCATGGTGAAATCCTCATCGGGGCGGGTTGCGTCAAGGTTTTGGAAACCTGCTGGATTGGCCACGAGTTGTACGGGAAGGTCGGGGCCAACGCCGCCCGCAAGCTGAAATCCGGGGAACTGATTGTGGAAGATTACAGTCACGTGCACATGATCATGCGTTTTGCCGCCGGGGCAATGGGCGTTCCTTACCTGCCGACCCGGGCTTCCCTGGGTACGGACATTCTCAATCCCGAGTATGACGCCCTGGGCAAACATGGCCTGCGGGATGGCTCCAACCCCCGCATTCCCAGGCGCAAATTTGAATTTTTAACCGATCCTTTCTTTGGTGAGCAGGGCGATATTATTCACGTACCCGCGGCGCGGCCTAACGTATGTATTGCCCACGTGCAGCAGGTGGGGGAGGAAGGCACCGTGCGGGTATACGGGCAGCGCTATTCCGACGCGGAAGCCATCAAAGCCGCCGACAAGGTGATCGTGGTGGCCGAAGAAATCGTGCCGGAAGAGGTTATCCGCCAGGATCCTACGGCCAACCTGATCCCGCATTACCTGGTGGATGCCATCGTGGAGCAGCCATGGGGTGCTCATCCCACCGGATGCTTCGGGTATTACGAGGTGGACGGGAAGTTCATTCGCGATTTCTACAGCAAGACCAAGACCCAGGAAGGCTTCGACGCGTGGGCGGAAGAGTGGATCCTCAAAGTAAATAGCTTTGATGAATACCTGTACAAGATAGGTTTCCGGCGCCTGGATTTGCTGCGGGCCAACTCCTCCTACAAGTACAGCACGCGGGTGAAGAGGGGTGCATAAGGAATATGCGTAATAACCACAGTCCGGCTCAGCCCGGGGAATACAAGCTGATAGAACTTTTGGCCGTGGCCGGTGCCCGGGAAATCCAGGACGGCGAGGTCGTATTTGCCGGCACCGGGCTACCCATGCTGGCGGTAACCCTGGCCCAGAAAACCAGTGCACCGCGGGCTTCCATCATTTACGAGGCCGGCTCCATGGACGGGCGGCCGGCACACCTGCCTTCTTCCGTTGGGGACGCCCGCTGTGAGTACAGGGCTTCGGTATCCTCGGGTCTCCTGGACGTTTTCGGCCAGCTGCAGCGGGGGGTTGTGGACCTGGCCTTTCTGGGCGGGGCGGAAATTGACAAGTATGGCAACGTAAACACCACCGTCATCGGCGGTGACTATTACAATCCCGCGGTACGCCTCACCGGTTCGGGCGGCAACCCGGATATCAACTCCCTGGCCAAGCGCACCGTGTTCATCATGGTTCAGGAGAAGCGCCGTTTTAAAGAACAGGTGGATTATGTCACCTCACCGGGCTGGCGGGTCAAGAAGTGGCCCGGTGGTGAATGGGTCACGCGCCAGGAGGCTTTTGGTTCGGTGTTCCGGGGCGGGCCGGTGGCGGTAATCACCAGCATGGCCGTCTTCCGTTTCGATGAGGAAACGGGAGAGATGTACCTGGATACCGTTCATCCGGGCGTTACCGTAGAAGACGTGAAAAATAACGTGGGTTTCGACCTGGATGTCAGCCGCTGCCGGGGTGAAACTTCTCCCCCCACCTATCATGAGCTGCACCTGCTGCGCAATGTCATTGATCCGGAAGGACTCTTCCTGGGCAGTTGAACAGCCGGGTACCGGCGGATGTCCAGCACCATGGGGAAGTTGATTGCCAGGTTTGATTTGAACGACGGCTCGGGGAAAGAAAAGCGGCCCCGGGCCCTTTTTTTGCAGGCGGCGCCGGCCTTTATTTTTTAATTTTAAAAAGGAGAGGATTCTGAACAAGCCGTGTAGAAAAAAGTGATCAAGTGTAAACGTAAGTAGAATGCCTGGCGGTGAGGTGGGACGGGCTTTGAGCAAGAGGGTTGGTCTGGCGGAGACAAAAATACCGGATCTGGGTGACATTTTAGATTCCCTAGCCAGTAATGTCGTTGCCGTAAACAAGGCAGGGGAGATCATTTATTGCAGTCCGCAGTTTGCCCGCTACCTGGAAATGCCCAGGGAGGAACTGATTGGCCGCCATATTAACGAGTTTTTTCCGGGAACGCCGCTTCTGGATGTGCTTAAGGACGGGCGGCCGCAGCTGGGACGCCGCCTGCAGTTAAAAGACGGGGTTTACCTGGTCAACCGCACTCCCATCTGGCTTAACGGGGAGATAGTGGGTGCCATTTCGGAATTTCAAAACATCAACGAAATTCAGAATATCATCGACGAGCTTTCCAGCGATAACGCCCGCATCCGGGAGCTGAAAAATTTACTGGAACTAATTCTGGATCTGTCCAGTGACGGGATCGTGGCCATAGACCGGAATTACGTGATTACCATGGCCAACCATAACTTTGCCAGCTTCTGGAACAAAACCCCCGAAGAAATTATCGGCAAAAACGTTTATGAAGTGTACGGGGAGAGCAAACCCATCTTCCCCCGGGCCATGGAGACGGGGGAAGCGGAATATGGATATTTGGGCAACCTCAACGGCCATGAAGTTATTGCCAACCGGGTGCCCTTGATCCGGGACGGGGAAATTGTCGGAGCCCTGGGAGTGGTGGCCTTTCGGGATGTGGAAGAGTTATACGCCCTGATCAAAAAGATCCGTCATCTCAAAAGCGAGCTGGATTACTATAAAGGCGAGCTGGAGCGGGTTCACCGCAGCAAGTTCAGCTTCGACCAGATTATCGGCCGCAACAAACAATTTGAAGCCGTCAAAGAAACCGCCCGCCGGGTAGCCATGACCAGTTCCACCGTCCTCATCCTGGGGGAGAGCGGTACCGGCAAGGAACTTTTTGCCCATGCCTTGCATACCGAAGGCCTGCGCAGCAAGGGTCCGTTTATCAAGGTGAATTGCGCGGCGGTGCCCGAAAACCTTCTGGAATCAGAGTTGTTCGGTTACGTGGAGGGGGCCTTCACCGGCGCCCGCAAAGGCGGGCAGCCGGGCAAGTTCGAGCTGGCTCACGGGGGGACCATTTTTTTAGATGAAATTGGCGATATGCCCATGTCCATGCAGGCGAAACTCCTGCGGGTTCTACAAGAAAAGGAAATTGAACGGTTGGGGGATACCAGGCCCCGCCGCGTCGATGTCCGGGTTGTCGTGGCCACCAACCAGAACCTGGAAGAGCTGATCGGCAAAGGCCGCTTCCGGGAAGATTTGTATTACCGCATCAATGTGGTTACCTTAAATATTCCCCCTTTGCGGGAACGCATGGATGACCTGGAACTCCTGGTGGAGCACTTTATTAAACATTTCAACCGTCAGTTCGGCCAGCGGGTAACCGGGGTTTCCGCGGAGGTAATGGAAATACTGATGGACCACCACTGGCCGGGCAATGTACGGGAACTGGAAAATGTTTTGGAGCGGGCCTATAACGTGCTAGACGGCACCGTTATCCAGAAAAAACACCTGCCTCTTTACCTGCAAAAGGCCGGCCTGGCCGGGGGGCAGCGGACCGGCCAGAGCGGCCTGCCCAGGCTGGTGGAAGAGGCGGAAAGGGAAGCCATTTTAGAGGCCCTGGCGGCCACCAAAGGCAACAAGCGGCAGGCGGCCCAATTGTTAGGCATATCCCGGGCCGGATTGTACAAGAAGTTAAAGCGTTATCAAATTGAGGGTTAGAAAGAAAAACCGGGAAACGTGCTCCCGGTACTTAATTCCTCACCTGTTCCGGTGCCACACTGAAAAATTTTTTCAGGGCGGGGTAGACGTCCTTTTTGTCTTTAATGGTAATGGAAACGAATCTGGGATTGTTTATTTTTTTATAAGCCGAACGCAGGGTGCTGGTATAATAATACGGCCCTTCGATTTCCCCGTAACCTACCAGGTTGCACACCTTCAAGAGCTCATTGACCAGCTTGACACAGTTTTCGTTGTCCGAGGCCAGGTTGTCACCGTCGGAAAAGTGAAAGGCATAAATGTTGTAGTCCTGGGGCGGGAAACGGTTTTCAATGATCTCCAGAGCCAGCTTGTAGACCGATGAGCAGCGGGTGCCGCCGCTGGCTCCCTTCGCGAAAAACTCCTCTTCGGTGGTTTCCCTGGCCTCCACGTGGTGGGCCAGGAAAATAATTTGCACATTCTGGTATTTGGTGCGCAAAAACCGCACCATCCAGAAAAAGAAACTGCGGGCGATGTACTTCTCAAAGGGCCCCATACTGCCCGAAGTATCCATCATGGCCAGGACCACGGCGCTAGATTCGTACTTGAAGGTGACATCCCAGGTTTTGTAGCGCAGGTCGTCTCTGGTGATGGTGGAAAGCCCTTTTTTGCCCTGCAGGGCATTGCGTTTAATGGCCTCGTAGATGGTCCGCTTGCGGTCGATATTGCTGGAAATGCCCATCTTGCGGACGTCTTTAAATTCCACCGATTCGGAAACCAGTTCGGGTTTTTTCTTTTGTTCCAGGTTGGGCAGGCCCAGGTCCTCAAAGATCAGTTCGGCCAGCTCATCAATGGTGATGTCGGCTTCATAATAATCCACTCCCGGCTCCTCACCAGCACCACCTTTGCCTTTCCCCCCCCCCTGCTGGGGATCGCTGCCCAGCACGTCGCCTGCCTTGCTCTTGCCGTCGCCCTGGCCGGCATGCTTCATTTTCCCCCGGTCATAACGGAAATGATATTCCTCTATCGAACGGATGGGAACTTTAATTACTTTATTCCCATCGGACATGATAATGCTTTCCTCACTGACTACGTCCGCCAGGTTTTTCTTAATGGCTTCCCGGACCTTCTCCTGGTGACGCTGCCGGTCAATCTCCCCTTTGCGGTGCAGCGACCAGTCTTCCCGGGAGATGATGTATTTTCCGGACATTAGCCTCACCCCTAGCGGTTCAACAGGCTGCCCACATATTTCAGCAGTTCGTTGGCACAAACGGCGCAGTACCCGTATTCGGAAATGAGCTTGTTGCTGACCTCGTTGATGCGTTTGAGCTGCTCGGCATCGGGAGTCTTGGTGGAAGTGGTGATTTTAACCACGTCCTTCAAATCGGCAAACAGTTTCTTCTCCACCGCTTCCCGCAGCCTCTCGTGGCAGGTGTAGTCGAACTTCTTACCCTTGCGGGCGTAGCTGGACAGGCGGATGAGAATTTCCTCCCGGAAGCTCTTTTTCGCGTTTTCGGACACGCCGATCTGCTCCTCAATGGAGCGCATTAATTTTTCGTCGGGATCCAGTTCTTCGTCGGTAATGGGATCTTTTAATTTGGTTCCGTTGCAATAGGCTTCCACATTGTCCAGGTAGTTGTCGAAGAGTATCCGGGCCGACTCTTCGTAGGAATACACGAAGGCCTTCTGCACTTCCTTTTTGGCCATCTCGTCGTACTCCTTGCGGGCTATGGAGATGAAGTTTAACAGCCGCTCCTTCTCTTCCCTGGTGATGGAAGGGTGCTGGTCCAGCCCATCTTTCAGTGCCCGCAGCACATCAAGGGCGTTAATGCACCTGGTGGAGGTGCGGATGAGGGCAGAGGAAAGGCGGTTGATCACATAGCGGGGGTCCACTCCGCTCATGCCCTCTTCCGGCGCTTCATTTTGTAGTTCGGTAACGTCCTTTTGCTTGAAGCCTTCCACATCCTCGCCGTCGTAGAGCTTCATCTTTTTCACGATGTCCATGCCTTGTTTCTTGCTTTCCTTCAGCCTTGAGAGGACAGAGAAGATAGCCGCCACCCGCAGGGCGTGGGGGGCAATATGTATATCTTTAAGATCGCTCTGTCGAATTAGTTTTTCATAGATCTTTATTTCATCGCTTACCCGCAGGTTGTAGGGGATCTTCATGACAATGATGCGGGAGTGCAGGGCTTCGTTTTTCTTGTTGCTGATAAAGGCCTTGTACTCGTTTTCATTGGTGTGGGCCACGATCATTTCGTCGGCGGTTACTTCATTATACTAATTAGTCAAGGTAGCCTTCGGGCTACCTTGACGCATTTATCCGGTTACTTTTGCGGGCTTTCCCCGGAGCCGAAAGTAAACCTGGGGTAGATAGACAGGTCGAATTTTCCCTTTCCGGTTTTATCAAGGTAGACCACGGAAATCAATTCCCTGAGCAGCTTGTTCTTCAGGGTCTTGTTTTCCGCGGCCTGATAAGCGGAAAGGAAGGTGTTGATGTTTTCCCGGAGCACCAGCATGTCCCGTTCCGGCTCGGGTTCGGAGCTTTTCCGTGTGGGAATTGATTCCAGCAAGGACAGCTCCTTTTCGATCTCGCCCTTCCGTTCCAGGAAAGTCTCGTCATCGTAGATGCCGGCTTCGTATTTCTCACAGATGAACTTCAACCTGCGCTTCAGCTCGGCCCGTTTCTTTTCAACCAATTCGTCGGTGTCGATGGTGGCAGCGGCTTCCCTTTGCTTATTGTAGACTTCCCCGAAAATCTCTTTCAGCCTTTGCACGTCGAAGCTGCCCAGTGTTTTGAGGTATTCCAGGATGGCGGCCTCGACGTCCCGGTACTTTACGGTGGTGCAGCCGGGTGTGGGGCACCACAGGAATTCCTTGTGATATTTGCTTATCTCCCCATTTTTTTTGCGGTAGCGTTGAACGGAATATTGGCGGACCATACGTCTGCCGCATTTCGCACAGACCACCAGCCCCGCCAGCTCGCAGGGGGAGAAGTCAAGTTTGACATTGGGCAGGTTCCTGCCGCTACGAAACTTCTGCTGGGCGAGAAACCAGGTTTCCGGATCGATGATGGGCTCATGTGCGTCGGCTACAACTATCCATTCGTCCTGGGGCCTGGGGTAGTATTTATTATCCACCCGACGGGAGGTGCGGTATTTCGCAGTTCCTATGTAAACCTCATTCTGGATTATCCGTCGCACCGTCATGTAATTCCAGCTTTTTGCTCCCCCGGGGGTGGGTACGCCCATCCGGGTAAGGTAACTCGCTATAGCCCGGAAAGATACGTCTTTTGTTATGCCTTCTTCTTCAATTCCGTGGACATAGAGGGCAAATATCAGCCGGACCACCTGGGCCTCTTCCTCGACTACCTCCAGTCGTCCGGTGTGTGGGTTGAGGCGGTACCCAAACGGAGTAATGCCGGACATCCACCGGCCCTCGTGGGCCAGGTTGTACTTTGCGCTTATCAGACGCTCCTTTATCATTTCAAATTCCTCTCGGGCGAAAAAAAGCGCAAAACGAATCTGCTGGGCGTCGGCGGGGTTCTGGGGGTCATAGATTTTGTAGGGAGTGATGATGTAGATTCGCCTGGTGACGAGAAGGTCGTAAATCCGCCCCATGTCTTTATAAGATCCGCGCCCAAGCCGGGATATTTCCTTGGCGGCTATTGCATTGTATTTGCCCTGCTCCAGATCCGCCAGGACCTGCTGGAACACCGGTCGGGTTTCGATCCTGTCTCCGGAACCGATTTCTTCCACCTGGTCATAGGGAATGCCCAGATCGTCCAGTACTTTGGCCATTATCCTTTTTTGAATGGCTAAAGTGTCTTCGCCGGTGCGCTTTTCCCTTTCTATATCCTGCCGGGATCGGCGCAGGTAGTTGATTATGCGGTAGATGTTGAGTGTGAAATCCGCGTCGATAATCTTTCCCCCGTGTCGCTTCGAGGAGCCCGCCGCGTGAGTGCTGTTTCGTGACAAGTCAACTAACCCTCCCGGGTTTATTGGTATGAAGAACGTTATTCCACATATACCAAAAAAATACCTGCCCCATGCGGGGTAGTATTTAACAGTGAGGTAAGCCGAACGGTTACCGTGCTTTCATAATTAGCAGGTATCAACTGTCATTAGCCTGTTTCCAGTAAAATTCTCAAGAACCGTTCAGCGTTATCCTGCGCAAGGACGGCCGGGTGCGGCTTTCAAGCGTGCTCCTAGCCACAGGGATTAATCGGGAAGGATACCGGGAGATTTTAGGACCTATGTTCGATGACAGCGAATCAGGAGGCCATCAGGTTGAAGTTCTTTGATTGGCTCAAAGGAATGGACCTGGTGGTCTCCGATGACCATAAGGGATTGGTCAACGCAATAGAGGCGCATTTCCAGGGGGCAACCTGGCAATGGTACCAGACGCACTTTATCCGGAACATCCTGGATGCCTGTCCAAAGAGCCTTCAGGGTAAAGCTGCAAGGGCTTCTGCGGTTGATTTTCGACGCGCCGGACATAAGGACGGCCAAGCGGTTGTTGCTGAATGAAACGATAGATTCCCTTGGTGCTCGGGCGCCAAAAGCTTTGGTTAACCAGCTTGACGTGATTTCGAGGTTTGCGAACAGAAGTTTGATCCTAAACCCCACCTTTTCACTGTCTAAAACCTTGGTTTTAGGAAACTCGGTTATATTTTTTGCTAGTTTTCGACAAATGCCGATTTATTTTTGCAAGGAGAATGCGGAATTGATGTCGAAGCCTCATTTACGAAATTATGTAAGGAGCGTCTAGCTGAAGTCTAAAGAAGAGCATTAACTGGGAGGAGGTGAACTAATCTACTTAGTCTGGTTAATGTCCGGATTGTAGTTTTTAGTCAGTAATTACCGTCTATCATCATTGCGAAACATTTATCTTGATAATCATACTTTAAACCGTAAACCAAATGAACTAGATGTTATGTTCTGATATGGAAATACTGGAGCGTTGATAGATCAAGTATTTGTAGTACAAATGATTATGGAGGGTAGAAAATGAAACTAAAAAGCCTGATTTTGGAAAACTTTCGTGCGTACAAAGAACGAATACGAATTGATTTCAACGAAGGTATAACAGCGTTTATTGGCAAAAACGATGTCGGAAAGTCTACCATACTAGAGGCGCTGGAAATTTTCTTTAATAATAATTTAGTAAAAATAGCAGTAGACGATCCAAATGTCTATATTGAAGACAAAATCGTTACAATCGGATGCGTTTTTACTGATTTGCCAAAAGAAATTATATTAGATGCAACGGCAGTCACGAGTTTAGATGAAGAATATCTTTTAAACGAAGATGGGGATCTAGAAATTATCAAAGAGTTTAACTGCAGTTTAAAAACGCCAAAAGAGGCAGTTTTTGCTATTGCTCTCCATCCTTCGGCGGAGAAAGTTAACGATTTATTGTCATTAAAACAGAAAGAACTTAAGGACCGGTTGAAAACATTGGGGATTGATGATAAGGAAATTGATCTTCGTTCCAATCCCTCGATAAGAAAAGCAATTTGGCAAAATACGCCGGATTTGCAACTATCCACAAATAAAATTCCTCTAGATAAAGAGGATGCAAAAAAAATTTGGGAAAGTTTAAAAAAACATCTTCCAACCTTTGCCTTGTTTCAAGCTGATAGGCCTAGCACCGATCAGGATGCAGAAGTGCAGGACCCGATGAAAGTTGCTGTTTTGGAGGCAATAAGATCGGTTGAAACGGAGCTTCAAAAAATAGAAGCGACTGTTAGGGAAAAAGCTACAGAAGTTGCTTTAAGAACGATAAATAAACTCAAAGAAATGGATCTTTCGTTAGCAAGCCAATTAAATCCAGAGTTTAAAAGTGAACCTAAATGGGATTCCATTTTTAAGCTTACGTTAACTGGTGACAATGGTATTTCTATTAATAAAAGAGGAAGTGGTGTAAGAAGGTTAATTCTTCTTAACTTTTTTCGTGCAGAAGCTGAACGGAAACAAAAAGAACAAGGATCTTCCGGAATTATATATGCAATTGAGGAGCCTGAAACATCTCAACATCCCACTAATCAAAAACTTCTCGTGGATGCCCTCATGGATTTATCTGAGCAGGGTAACTGTCAGATAATTCTTACTACCCACGTGCCTGGGCTTGCGGGTTTATTACCGACTGAATGCTTGCGATATGTAGAAAGGGATGAGCATGGCAATAATAATGTTCGCTCAGGGGACGAAAATGTTTATAAACTTATCGCTAATGATCTTGGTATATTGCCAGATAAGCGTATAAAAGTGCTTATATTTGTAGAAGGTCCCAATGATGTGACCTTCCTAAAACATATTTCAGCAATGCTTCATAAACACGATCCTTCTCTCCCAGACCTTGCAACCGATTCTCGAGTAGCTATCATTCCGTTAGGTGGTTCAACATTGAAACAGTGGGTAGAAGAGCATTATTTAAAAGGTTTGGATCTACCCGAGATCCACATTTATGATCGGGATACGCAGAATCCTCCAAAATACCAAGATGTTGTTAATCGCGTTAATGCACGTGGAGATAGATCATGGGCAACTTTAACTGGTAAACGTGAGTTAGAAAACTATTTGCACCCGGATGCAATCTATGAGGTATTAGGAGTGCGAATTAATTATACTGATGAAGACGATGTTCCTAAACTAGTAGCTCAAGCCATTAACAATGACTATAATAATAAATATGCACCTATAAATGAAAAACGTGTTAAAAAATTACTTAATGATGAGGTTGCGCAGAGGATGACCTATGATCGTTTACAGGATATTGATCCCAATGGTGAGGTAATAAGTTGGTTGAAACAAATCGCGATTCGCTTATAATGGAATCAACATATTAACATTATTTGAATATTTCTGTTTTCGGGAGTAGTGGAGCTTGAGGGAATAAAAAATCTTGTTATGTGTAAATGCCAAATCCCAAAATTGACTTTGACACTTAAAATTTAGAAAGCTTTGGGCTGTAGGAATGAGGTCACTCCCAATTATTGGAACCTTTTAGTTGTGCCGCGCGAAAAGTAGAGTAAAGACAATGGTTTCAGGGATCGCTGTAAAAGTCCAGTAAAAAGTGTTAATGGCAGGCGAGAAGAGATTTAGGAATTTAAACTGATTTTGGATTTATTCAGTTATTGACAACCACCCGCGTGACAAATCACGCGGGTTTTTTTGTGGGCTTCCGGGAGGGAGGTCCAAAACAAAAATGCCATGCGCTCATGCAAGCGAATGGCAAAAGAAAGGAGTTTCTAAGGCTATGATAGTGGAAACCCCGGGCGTTGTCAAGCAGGAAAATGGAAATCCAAACCGTTTTTACGAACTTTACGGCAGGACAATTGCCGAGCAGGGTGTGGCTCCCATTCCCACCGCTTTGTTCCGTTACCAGAGGGAATTGGGACTTTCCTTCCAGGAGGTGGCTTTTATCTGCCACCTTTTGAGCTACCGGTGGACCGTTAAGGATCCTTATCCCTCCATCAGGGAACTCAGCAAGTTAACCGGCGTGAGTGAAAAGACCCTGCATTCCTATAAAAAAAGCCTGGTTGAAAAGGGACTGATCGTTGTCCGCAACAGGTACGATTCCAGCAACGGCCAGTTGAGTAATGAATATGACCTGGCGCCTGTCTTTGAAAAGCTGCAGCAGATTATTCAAAGCGAGCGGGAAGAAACCTCCGATTTCGGACAGGGGTGTGTAAAAAATACAGACCCCCCACTTACCCGGGTGGATCATACCGGGGGGTGTGAAAAAATTTCACACCCCCCACTTTCCGAATTTCAGAGGGGGGTCTGTAAAAATTTCACCCCCCCTCTTACCATGGGTTCAGACGAATTAAATAATAATATATTTGTTGTTGTTGATGTTGATCATAGTACCATTGATGAAGACCAAAAACCGGGAGATAACGTGCCCGCAGACAACCGCGGCGAAACGCCGGGCGAGCCTGCAACAAGCGTCCATCCCTGCCTTAATGCCGCCGTTCTGGGGGAGTTGCAGGCGGCAGTGCTGATGGCCACCGGCGCTCGCGTGCCTTCAGAGTTCCTGGAGGAACTCCTTCTGGAGTTTCCAAAAGAAAAGATCAGGGAGAAAATCAAACTTATCAGTGAAATGGGCAACGGTACGGAAATCAGGAACGTCCCCGGCCTGCTGGTTGCCGCACTCAGGGAAGATTACAGGCACGAACCCGGGCGGCCGCAGGGCCGGGTCGAGAAGAATAAATCAAAAACTAAGCAAGCGGAAAATAAAACGGGTTCTGAGGAACAGGAAAAGCTGAAAAAACGGGAACTGCTTAAATCCCTTTATCTCTCTTGAGTTATCAGCTTTTTCGTCAGTTTCTGGATTTTTCCGTGTGCTACCGTAACTTTTCACCCACATGGCAACATTTTCCTTGCATCAGAACGGGCTTTGCTTTATAATCCATTAAAACATATGTTTGGGGGTGTGCGAAATGGCAAGAGCGGAGAAAGGGAAGCCGGCCACCAGGGAGGAAGTGCTTGAAAATGTACTGGCGAAAATCAAGGGGAAATTTGGCGAGGGGTCCATTATGAGGCTGGGAGAGAACCCCAAAATGATGGTTGAGGCTATCCCTACTGGTATTCTGTCCCTGGACCTGGCGACCGGGGTGGGCGGTCTACCCAGGGGCCGTATTGTGGAACTTTTCGGCCCGGAGTCTTCGGGCAAAACCACGGTTGCGCTGCATGTGATCGCCGAAGCACAGAAAAGGGGAGGCATTGCTGCCTTCATTGACGCGGAACACGCCCTGGATCCGGTCTATGCCAAAAACCTTGGAGTGGACATTGAAAACCTCCTGGTCTCCCAGCCAGACTATGGGGAACAGGCCCTGGATATCTGTGAGGATCTGGTAAAAAGCATGGCGATAGACGTGGTCGTAATAGATTCGGTGGCAGCCCTGGTGCCAAAGGCGGAAATAGAAGGGGAAATGGGGGAGATCCAGGTCGGCCTGCAGGCACGCCTGATGTCCCAGGCTTTGCGTAAACTGACGGCAATAACCAGCAAGAGCAAAGCGGTTGTCATCTTTATCAACCAGTTAAGAGAAAAGGTCGGGGGCAATAACTTCGGCGGCAACATACCCGAGGTCACGCCCGGCGGGAGGGCGCTGAAGTTTTACGCTTCCGTGCGGTTGGATGTACGGAAGAAGGAAACCATAAAAGACGGTAGTGAGGCGATTGGCAGCGAAGTCAGCATCAAGGTGGTCAAGAACAAGGTTGCCCCGCCCTTCCGGGGGACAATTGTAGAAATGTATTATGGCGAGGGCGTTTCTCGCGAACAGGATGTCCTGAACCTTGCTTTGAAATATGAACTGGTCAAAAAGTCCGGTACGTGGTACTCGTACAATGGGGAGCAACTCGGACAGGGAAGGGAAAATGTTCGAAGGTTCCTGAAGGCGCACCCGGAAATGGTGGCTGAACTGGCTCAGAAGGTGGTCGAGAAAATCGGGGCGGAGGCGGCAAAGGCCGGCAGTATGGAAGAGAGTGCGGCTGAAAGCAACATAGTGTACCTGTCGAGGGAACGGGAGCAATAAGATCGTTGCTCTCTTTTGAAAGTTCGGGAGGGCTACGTTTTGAATGTCCTTTTTACAGTGAGAAAGCGAGAATGTGCATGATCCCACCCTTGGCCCGGAAACCCTGTGAAAAAGGCGTAATAGGAGCTTGTAAAAAAGGGTCCGTTGCTGTGCGGACCTTTCTCTTTGTAAACCTTGGCCGAGTGAGGACTGGTATAATTAAAGGGTTTCCATAGCCGGCTTGGATGCTCGATATTCTTTTCTATCTTTCGACAAAATTTCCTATAAACGAAAAAAGCCTTTTCCGGCTTCCATCCCTTGGATTACGGCACCCAATCTTCCGGGTCCGGTACTTTATATCCCAGAGCTTTTAACACCTCAGGCCCCCTGACTTCGATTTCCCTGGCCACCACGTCCGCTGCTTGCGGGGACAGACCGTACTTGTCGGCGAATCTGTGGGGGTCGTATTCGCATTCTTCGAAACCTTCCCTGTCCCACAAAACGGCGTATATCAATGCGAAGAGGTGGGCCTCAAGCTCGTATTTGCCGCAGCTGTACCTTATGTATGCGTGGTCCATGAACCGGTTCGTGCCAGGGTGGAGGATCTTGTGGGCCACTTCGTGGAGTAGGATGCCATAACGCTTGAAGCGGGGCAGCAACGGGCTTACGACGACTATGGCCCCATCCGGAATGTCGATGAAACCACCCCGGAGCCGTTTGGTGGGAACATAAAGGACGTTTACCTCGCAGTAATCGGCAAGTTCCCGGGGGTGGAGAAGACCGCAGCGGGAAATGAGATCTGATACTTGCTTAAAAATTCTGCCGAACATCACGTCCAATCACCTTTTGTGAACATAGGTTTCGGATTAATTCTTTCCATCTTCACTTCTACCGGAAGCCGCTTTTTGCTTTTTCTTTTTCAGGAATTCCAGGATATGGTCAAGCATCAGTTCCAGGTCCTCGATAATTTCCTCATCGAGTTCACCAATGGGCATGCCATCGAACATGACCGTTTCGGACCTGAGAAGTTCTTTGAACGCCTGCTCCAGCTCGATGCGTCTTTGCTGAAGGGATTTTTCTGTTTTTGCGGGGGGTGGAGAAGGATCATCTGATCGTCCCAAAAGGTAGTCAACTGAAACGTTAAAAATATTGGAAAGTTGTAAAAGTGTATCCTTATCAGGAAAATTTGTCTTACTGGGAGCTTCCCATCCGGCGACAGCAGAACGCGAGATTTTAAGTTTTTCAGCCAAATCTTCTTGTGTCCAGCCCTTTTGCTTTCTGAGAAACTTTATCCTTTGACTGAAGACAGTTGATTTACTTTCCAAGGTTTACCGCTCCCGATGGTCTTTTCAGGTACTTTTCATTTAAGTATAACCAAGATGTTCTCTAAAAGCACGTTGCTAAAAAGAACAAAGTAAAGATGCTTTCTTTGAAAAACTTAATAAAACCCTTGACATTGTTCTTGAAAGAGACTATACTGTTCTTACGGGCAACATTGTACTGTAAATTGTTTTTTATAAGAACAATAAAAACGGCATGCACCCCATCGCACGATGTCCGGTTCAACTAATTCAGTAATTCAATAAACTCATCAACGGACATTTCAGCCTTGCGAATTAAACTGCGCAGCAGGCCACGATCCAAAATTTTGTGATCAGGGATTGATAGCGTTGCCAGCATACCTGCTTTAACCATAATGATATGACTGCCTTTTTGTCGGGCAATTTTCCAGCCGGCCTTTTCAAAAGCGCGAACAGCGCGCTTACCCGAAACAACAGGAAGGGAAGCCATATTAGATGGCCACCTCGATTTCACGAAGAGGTAGCGTTAAGGGTAAGCCGGCTTCCTTCCTGACTTCGAGGCAAAGTTCAATCGCTTCCTTGATGTTTGCCAGAGCTTCTTCCTCGGTTCTGCCCTGGGAGATGCATCCCGGTATAACCGGACACTCTGCGACTATAAAGCCATCTTCACCCGGATAAAGAGTTACAGGTAAACGCACAGTATTAATACCTCCTTTTACGTTAGTTTATCATTATTATCTTGAACTTCAAAAGGAAACCGGTATAGAAACTCGTAACAATCCGCCCGGTCGGTTAGGAAACACAGTTCCAGCAACCGTCCGTCTTTATCATAAACTTTCCGGGTGATTCGCACCACCACAGGCACTCCGTAGAGGATCTGTTGCTCCTCCGGCGTAGACCCACCGGCAATCAGCGACTCCTCACAGATGGCAGGTTTCATACCAAGTGATTCCATCGCCCGGTACAAGTCTGTGCCGGGGTCGGAAATAAGTGACTTCAGCTCTTTGAGCGGGACAACCCCCGGGATATACGCATCCGACAGGGCGACGGGAATTTCATCCCGCCACTGGCGGGTGAGATACCTCAGCACCGGCGGATCCATCTCCTTGAGAACCGCTGCCGGCAGCTTTCTGGGACTGCGTACGATCTTCAGCTCCAGGATCTCCAGCCTGGCCCGCGGCCCGAACTCGGTCAGGAAGCCTCCCCGGCGTACCGACCGCTCCAGCAAAGGCCTGACGATGCGGCGCTTGTTGCCGGGGCCGGAGGTGACGACTAATCCTTCCCTGATGAGGGCGTTTACGGCGTTCTGGACGGTGCTTACATAGACGCCGAATTCGTTTATCAATTCCTTGTTGGTTGGAAAAGGTTGTCCCGGTTTCAGTTGACCCGAAAGAATTCTTTCACGCAGAATTGCAGCTATTTCCTGCCAGCTAAATTGCTCAGCCAATTTCAACGAACTCCTTTACCGTTTTTGCTGTTTCTTCTGCTAAGGCACTCAGGAGCATGGCTCCCTTATCGGCAGAAGCTCTTGAAGGGAACCCGATGGTCCCGGTTTCGGTATAAGCCCTCATGCCCAGGGTTTCAAGGAGCTCTCGTTCCGGCCGGTCAACGTCCTTCAATTCCCGGGAGCGTACAGCTTCAGGAAACAAATGCATGATAATGGACGTCTCACCTTCACCGGCATGCATATCCCGGGAAGGGGAGGAGGATAACCCGGCTGCCCGGTAAGCCCCTTCCCAGTGATGGCGGGATGGGAGCAGCAGCACCCGCGGGCAGGGATAATTCAATTCCTGGACGACGTTTCTCAGGAGGTGATTGCCCATGTGGCAGCTGACGATGACAAGCTTCCCGATGCCGGAAAAGGCGAGGGACTCTACCACGTCGGAAATTACCGAAGCAATGGTCGTTACTTTGAGGGACACACTCCCCGGAAAACCGGCATGTTCAAAAGAGGAGGAGAAGGGTAGCAGCGGCAGCAGGTAGGCCGGTGCGAAAATATCGGCCAGCCTGCCGGCCAGCACCTCCGCGATAATCCCGTCGGTACCCAGGGGAAGGTGCGGCCCGTGCTGCTCCAGGGACCCCACGGGCAGGAAAGCAATTTTTACACCCTTCAGGTCTTCCCAGGTAGAAAAGCGGTCCACAACATCTCACCTCCTGACATATAGAAATTGGTCTAGATTAAGAATAAGCTCGATATTAGTTTAACCCAAAAAACAAAGAAAGTACAGGGGGTAAAATAAATTAGAGGCTTGACCTTTTATTAGTATTGATCTAGACTAATAATAAGGCCAGCAGGCCGGGGAGGGATAGCTGTTGAGAAAGCCACCCACCTATGTGATAAATGTGAGGTTTGTGCCTGTTCCCGGCTGGGAGCGCAGGTACGAAGAGGGTATGGCTGCATTCCTGAAGATGCTCCAGTATGCCAGGAATGCCTCCGGCGGTTCGATACCGGTGGAGAAGCGTCAAGAAGATCAGTGCCTGCGCGGGTCGTCGGAGCGGCCGACCAAGTAGTCCAGGGATACGTCGAAGAAGTCGGCAAGGGCAACAAGAGTATCCACGGAAGGGGATATTACAGCCTTTTCAAACTGCGTAACAGCTCCCTTGCTCTTTAAACCAAGAGCACCTGCAAGTTTCTGTGTGGAAAGACCGTGTTGCTCACGTAAATACCTTAACCTTGCGGCAAAAATTTTTCTATCGAACATGGTTGATGCCTCTTGACGGTTAGTAATACTAACCGATAGAATATATACTGGTAGCGGTTAGTGACACTGACCGCTGCTTCCTAACGTGGTGATTGCGTCATATGAAACGGACTCGTTTAATTGAGGCTAGAAAAAATGCAGGTTTATCTTTACGACAACTGGCCCAGCAATTAGGAATAAGCAAGTCATTGGTAGTGTCTATAGAAAACTGTCGTTGCAACCCGTCCTGGGAGGTGGCCCAGCGCCTTGAAAGATTCTTCGGCATTCCCGTCGGCGAACTGCTGGCTGTAGAGCCTGAACAGCCCGCGTCGCAGGGGAACAGAAATCAGTGCCTGCGCGGGTCGTCGGAGCGGCCTACGAGGTAGTCCAAGGATACGTCGAAGAAGTCGGCGAGAACCACCGCTACGTCTAAGGGAGGTAACCTGTAACCGGTCTCCCAGTGGCCAACAGTTTGTTTAGCCACTCCGATTTTCTTACCGAGTTGCTCCAGTGATAGCTTACTTTCTTGTCGTAGTTGGCGCAATCTCTGGCCAAAAACCTCTTTAGAGAACATCGGGAAACATCCTTGACAGTCTCCTTATAGGAGACTATAATGAAATTGCTAAGTCTCCTTATAGGAGACAAGGTAGTGTGCAATCATGAGGAAAGCCCTATTGAACAGTCGAAAGAAATTGGGGCTAACCCAAGAACAAGTAAGCTTGGTAATTGGTATTAGCAAAAAGACATATAGCCACATAGAAACTGGTCGCCGAAACCCCTCCTGGGAGGTGGCCCAGCGCCTGGAGAAATTCTTCGGCATTCCCGCAAGTGAGCTGCTGGAGATAACCGATGAGGATCGAAAGTAGTGCTACTTCCGCTTCATGTGCCTGGCCACCTGAACCAGAACCTCCACCTGTTCCGGGGAGAGGTCCCGGGCGGCTTCAATTAAAGGCCAAAGATGAGCGGGAATATCCTGAGAGTCCTGAGAAAAAAAATCAGCCAGCGTTATGCCGAGGGCGCGGCATATACGAGAGAGAGAATCAACAGTAGGCTGCTTTTTCCCGGCTTCGATAGCACTTATAAATGACTGTGCCAGACCGGACTTCTGAGCTAACTGGTTTTTACTCATTTTTCGAGCTTCACGTAAGGCAATCAATCTTGAGGAAATATCCATGAAGATTTCTCCTAAAAGTTCTTTGGACTCAATATGAACAAAAATTTAACAATCAAATCATCACTATAGAGTTGACATATTAGCTCTATAGATATAGAATTTGAGTAGATGGAGTGGTTACAATGGAGCTTTCCCAAAAGCTCAAAAAATTACGACAGGCCCGCGGTTTCAGCCAAACAAAGCTGGCTGAGATATCTGGAGTTTCGCAGTCATTTATAGCCTACCTGGAAGCAGGCACCAAACAACCCACCGTAAGAATCCTCCGTAAACTTGCTGCTGCACTCAACGTCCCTGCCAGTGTTTTACTTGAAGATAACGATTCTAACTAGATAATTAGCCAATCGAATACGATTTTCCTGTTTTGATTGAAAGATTCATCGTCCTTTGTCCCGGACCGTTTCAGCGTAACGGTTCGGGAGAGGGGACGGCCCTTCTGCTGACACCATTTGCCAGATGGCATGCAGAAGGAATAACCTCTCTGCCGTGACGGAGGCGCACGGGGAGGGCGAACGGGGAACGGCCGCACGGGGCCTTGGTTTCGGTAACGGGACGACGGGGGCGTGCGGTGCAACTCCGGGAGCAGCCCCGTGGTCAACGGGTAGGCCTGACGGACAAACTGGCAGGCGTGCCCGGGTGCCCGACGGCCCGGCTTTCCGGTTACATGCCGACAAATTCCAACCGGGCCGCTAATCCGGGGGCGGAAACAACTCTCACGGGTTTTGCCGTGGGAGCCCGGACCGGCAGGCATGGTAAGCCTGCTCAAGCTGGCGCGGGGTAGCGCCCGCAGCCTAACCCTTTACATACCGGGGACAGCGGATACAAGCCAAAAACGATTTTCTTAAAGCTAAAAGCTTTAAGAGGAATTTAACCTTTTTGCGCCTGCGGCGAAACGACGCCCAGCCCGCATGCTGGTTTCGGCCCTTTCCCCCTGGAGACGGCGTGATGGGTAGGAGGCTGTATCCGGCGCACCCGTGCTCTTTTTTCGGGCACGGGAGATCCGGCCCGGAAGGTCGCCGCCTCCCCGTGGCGGGCCGGGGACCAGGCATAGTAAAAGCCCGGACGAAGAGCGACCAAAATTTACAGCAGACAGGGGTGGGCTTATGCGCGTTCCGAGCAGTCCCAAAACCCGTGATGCTATAAGAAGTTACGCCCGGCGTGCAATTCGGCGGTGGGGTATAAGAAACAGGGTGGCGGAATACCCCGTACCGGAACGGTTTTCCCGCTGGGTTGATTACTGCCGGTACTGTATCGTGAGGGAGAGGGAGCGGATACGGGTATGCGCACAATAGCTGAGCTGGCCCGGGCTTATCGCGCTTCACATGATAGCTATGAACGTTTTACCGTCCTACGCAGGGCATGGGGCCTGGCGGGAAGGCACGGCGTGGAGGCCGTAGCCCTTGCCCTGGGGTTGAATCCAGAAAAAATGCTGGTCTCCTTGAAGAGCTGGCTCAAAGCCCGCCGGAGAGCAGAACGGGGACAGAAAGTTACTCCGGTGATCCCTCCTCCTTCTCCGCTGGACGGGGCTGGTGAAATCGCGAAGCTGGCAGCCGGGAGCGGGGTAATCGTAAACTCCGGCGGCAAAAGGACGAAGTGGACTAACAGTTCCGGAAAGGTGAAGAGTGCGGCAGATGGGCAGGCGTGGAACGCAATTAAAGGTGGGTTGAATTAACATGAAAGAAAGAACCCTGACATACAAAGAAGTCGAAAAATATGCATATCAATTCGCTGTCAGTCAGGGAATCAACGAAAAGAAAACTATTATCCGAACTGTTTTTTTGCACAGCCGTATGGATGGTCTGACTACTTTTGCTCGTCTTGTAATGCATATTTTACCTGATGAGGCACGGCGGGGAACCCATCAAGCAATCGAATATCTCAAATGGCTCGGAGACATAGATAGATGGAAAAAGCAACGAAACCGTGCCCGCCGAAAACGAAAACCCCTACCATCAACAGTGCAAGAACAACAATACATAAAAGAATCTAAGATCGAAGCCGTCAGAAATTCGGGCTTAAAACTTTCAAAGCCACTATCTAATCCTAAATCCAAGGCACCAGGTTCATTCGAAAGTTCATTTCGTTAGAAAAAAACACCGGGCATAAACAAAGCCCGGCTTTTTATTAAAATGAGAACATACCAAAATTTTCTCAATCAGGAGTAGTGATATAAATGACTCTGGAGGAAATGCGAAGGCACTGCCTTAAGCAAATAGAAATCTGCGGCCCGGACGCCGACGTCGGGTTTGTCCTGCCGCGGATCTGGCGCGGCCAAAAGAAAATGAAGTTGGCCAACGTACCAGGCGCGCCGGTCGGCGAACCGGTCGGGCACGTCAAGGGTGGAACAATGTGTTTCTTTTCGGCCAGGGAGGTCCTGGAATGGCTGGACAAACTCGCATAAGGAACCTTATACGAAAAAATGTCCTGGAAAATTTCGCATAAGGTGCAGGAGTTCGCCCGGTTAAGGGCGAATTTTTTGTTCGCATAAGTTAACTCAGGGGGGAGACGGTTGTGTACGAGACATATCATGCTCAGATAAAGGAAGAAAAACCCAGGCCCCCCGTCAAGTGGGCAGGGGGAAAATCCCAGCTCATACCCCAGTTCGAGCAGTTATTTCCCAAAAGAGAGTACACTCTCTACATTGAGCCTTTTGTCGGCGGCGGGGCGGTTTTCTTCCACCTGCTACCCCCCAGGGCGGTATTGATTGACAGCAATGATGAGTTAATCAATTTCTACCTGGTTGTGCGGGACAACCTGGAAGCTCTCCTGCAGGACTTGAGGAGGCATGAAAATACTGCGGAATACTACTACCGCATCCGCGCCCTTGATCCCGGTCAGCTAACTCCCGTGGAGCGGGCCTCAAGATTTCTCTACCTGAACAAGACTGGCTACAACGGGTTGTGGCGTGTGAACAGCCAGGGTAAGCACAATGTGCCATTCGGGCGTTACAAGAACCCTAAAATAGTGGATGAGCCGAACCTCCGCCTGGTGAGCGAGGCTTTGAAAAGGGCGGAAATAATCTGCGGCGACTTCAGCCGGGTCCTGGACTGCACGGATCCGGGAGCTTTCGTTTACCTGGACCCACCCTACCATCCGCTTTCGGAAACAGCCAATTTCACCAGCTATACTCCGGATGCATTTGGAGAAGACGACCAGCGGCGCCTGGCTGAAGTGTTTCGGGAGCTGGACCGGAGGGGCTGTCTTGTCATGTTAAGCAATTCGGATACGCCTTTCATTCGCGAGCTTTATAAAAACTATGATATACAGGTGGTTTACGCAAAAAGAGCCATTAACTGCCGGGCCGATAAGCGCGGGCCGATATCGGAACTGGTTATCCGTAACTATAGCTAACCGGGAGTGGGGAGATTGTCACCGGGCGGGAAGGGGACGAAAACAGGGGCCTTCTGGGAACTGGTCATCAGGCCGGTTCTGGACATACATTATTCGGGGCGGTTTCAAACCCACGTGCCGGTGGGAAGGCAGCTTTTTGGCGCTGCCTATTATGCTGATTTTGTCGTCCGGGACGATGCCGGCGGGATTATAGTAAGCGCAAAGTGGCAGCAGGTCCGTGGAACGGCGGAACAAAAGCTTTTGTATGAAATAGCGAGCCTCATTTCCATCATCCGGAATTCGGACGAGTACCGCAAAGCTTACGTAGTTCTGGGCGGGACCGGTTTTTCCGGGGGAGCGCGCAGCTTTTTGCTGCGCAATGATCACCGTAAGGTTCTTGCTGATGGGCACCTGGTGGAGGTAGTATCCCTGGAAGATTTTCTCTCACGTGCCAACAAGGGGGAACTGTAGTTGGTGCCGGATGATTTTATCGTGCATTTGAAAAGCCGTAATTGTTCCTGGAGAACCGTGACAGCGTACACTGGGGCCCTGCGCAGTTTTATAAAGTGGCTGGAGGAAACGACTGGGTGTCCGTTCGACCCCGCTTCCGTTACGCCGCTGGATGTGGCCGACTACCGCCGGCACCTGTTAAACAGGAATCGCAAGCCGGCCACAATAAACCTTCACCTGGATGCCCTGTCGTCTTTCTTCTCGTGGGCTGCGACGAGCGGGATGACCACCTCCAATCCGGCGGAGGGAGTCAGGAGAGTTCCGGAACAGCGTGGAGCACCTAGGTGGCTCACCAGGCAGGAATTGGGAGCACTGATGAGAGCGGTACAGAAGTACGGTATTTCCAGGGACCGGGCGCTACTGGCGGTCCTGCTGCACACCGGCCTGCGGATCTCCGAGGCGGTGTCGCTGCATGTGGGAGACGTGGTAATCCGGGAGCGCTCAGGCTGGGTGACTGTCCGGGAGGGCAAGGGTGGGAAACGCAGGGAAGTGCCGTTGAACGTCACGGCCCGGAGGGTAATCCAGGAGTGGTTGAACGTCCATCCCGGCGGTGACTGGCTCTTTCCCGGGCGAAAGGGACACATGACCGCCCGGGCTGCGGAAAAAATCCTGGAAAAGTACGCCCGGCTGGCTGGCGTAGAGGTCACGCCCCACCAGCTGCGGCACACCTTCTGCAAGATGCTGGTGGACGCCGGGGAGTCCCTGGACCGGGTGGCGGTTCTGGCGGGACATGCTAATTTAAACACGACAGCGAGATATACAAGGCCAAGTGTAAAAGATTTGGAAAGAGCGGTAGAAAAGTTGGCGTGGGAGTAAACTAACGGTTACTAATGCACACAAGAAAAGGGGTGAAAAAATGGAGATTAAGTTGATACCATTAACATCGTTGCTAGTTAATACTGAAAATCCAAGGTATGAGATGGTTTCAAGTCAACAAGAGGCAATACGGCTCATGATTGAGGATCAAAAAGATAAACTTGCAAAGTTGGCGGAGGATATTCTTAATAATGGATTGAATCCATCCGATTTGATAATGGTAACCCCTTATGAAAAAAATGAATCGCAGTTTGTTGTACTTGAGGGTAATAGGCGAATAGTTGCTTTGAAGTTGCTAAACAATCCAAGCCTTATATTAGAGAAGCACAAATCGTTATATAGAAAATTTAAGCAATTAAGTGAAATCTTTATTAAAAATCCAATAGTTGAAATTCCCTGCATTATATTTAGTGATGAAAAAGAATCTTATAAGTGGATAAAATTAAAGCATACAGGTGAAAATGATGGAATTGGTACGGTGAGTTGGGATGCTCAACAAAAGGCAAGGTTTGAAGAAAGAATGGAGGGTAAAGCTAAATATTCATTGCAGGTAATTGAATTTCTAAAAAATCAAAATAACGTTGAAGAAGATATTAAAAAACGGCTAAAAGAAGTTCCGCTATCGAGTCTACAAAGGCTGTTATCTGATCCGGATGTAAGAGGGGCGATTGGTATAGAAATTGAGAATGGAAAAGTAGTTACTAATTTAGAACCTAATGAAGTAATTAAACCATTAAAAAGAATTATTAATGATTTATTACGAGAAGATTTTACTGTTAAACAAATATATTATAAGGATGATAGGTTGAATTATATTGAAAGTTTTACAAAAAATGATATACCTAATAAAACAAAAACATTAAAACAGAAGTGGGAATTAATTTCTTCACCACCTTTTGATAAAATTAAAGATGAGAAAGTTACAGTAAAGCAAAAAAGTAAGCCAATATCAACAAAGAGGAAAACATTAATACCTAAAAGTTGTATAATACCTATTAGTAGCCCAAGAGTAAATAATATTTACCGAGAGCTAAAAGATCTTGATTTGGATAATTTTTGTAATGCAGGAGCTGTTTTATTTAGAGTATTTATTGAATTATCCGTTGATGCCTTCATAGAAAAATATAAGTTACCAATAAATGTAGATAATGATAAATTATACAAAAAGGTTCAAGTAGTTTCAGAGTACCTTGAGAAAAATGGTTTGTTAGATAAAAATAAGTTAAAGGGTATTAGGACTTCTGTATCTAATCCTAATAGTATAATGTCAATAAATTCGTTTCATTCCTTTGTACATAATAGATTTTTTGCTCCAATTGCAAATGATTTAAAATTAGCGTGGGATAACATTGAACCATTCATTATAACATTGTGGAATCAGATATAAGGGATATGATAGTATGCACCATTATTCACCTTTACGTTATCCTGGTGGCAAAGCGAAATTAGGACGTTTTTTTAAATTGCTTTGTGAAACAAATATGCTCTGTGATGGTTATTATATAGAGCCATATTGTGGTGGTGCCTCGGTGGCTCTTGATCTTTTATTAAATGAATATGTAATAAAGGTTTTTATAAATGATATTGATAGGGCAATATATTCATTTTGGTTTTCAGTATTAAATGAAACTGAAAAGTTATGCAAGAAAATTTACGATACTCCAGTTAACATGGATGAGTGGAGAAGGCAAAGAATGGTTTATTATAATCAAGATAATGTAGCAACACTTGATCTTGGCTTTGCTACTTTTTTTCTAAACAGGACTAATAGATCTGGTATATTGAATAAAGGGGGAGTGATTGGCGGAAAAAAACAAAATGGAAAATGGAAAATTGACGCACGGTATAATAAGGTTGAATTAATCAAACGAATTGAAAGAATTGCACTATATAAGGATAGGATAAATTTAGCAAACAAAGACGCCATGGTCTTTTTAAGTGACATTTTGCCAACAACCCCGTATAAAACTTTGATTTATCTTGATCCTCCATATTTTAATAAAGGTAAGGATTTATATTTAAATTACTATAATTATGATGATCATAAAAGAATAGCTGAATTTATAACTAAGGTCGAAGATAAATTTTGGGTTATAACTTATGATAATGTTAATGAAATTAAAGCTCTCTATCATAATTATCGACAGATGATTTATAATTTAAATTACAGTGCTAACAAATGTTATAAGGGACAAGAAGTGGTTATTTTTAGTCACCAGATTTCAATACCAGAATCTGTTTATGATTTATTTGCATAGTATCTACACCTTTTCTTTTTCTTTCTCCGGCACGGTAGCCCCTGGCTTTAGCCATGGGGAGGCTCAGCATAAAGGAGCATTTACTGAAAAATATGCTACGTTGGGTTTTTGTGCTAAAAACCGCCGTTTTCGGAAGGGGCGGCGGTGGCGGAAGTACCTCCCGGTTTTTACGGCCCGCGTTCTCGCGGGCTTTTTTTGTCAAGCAAGTTGTCGGAGAGGGTTATCATGGATGCTGAATGAAGGCATGTTTTCTTCGCGAACCGGGGAATGGGAAACTCCGCAAACCTTCTTTGAGGCGCTGAATGCCGAATTTCATTTCACCCTGGATGTTTGCGCCCGTCCGGAAAACGCGAAGTGCTCCCGGTTTTTTCTCCCGAGCAAGACGGCCTGCAGCAATCCTGGGTCGGGGAAACCTGCTGGATGAACCCGCCCTATGGCCGGGAAATCGGGCGTTGGGTAGAAAATGCGTGCAACGAAGCCCGGAGAGGCACCGTCGTAGTGGCCTTGCTTCCGGCCCGGACGGACACGCGGTGGTGGCACCGGTACGTCATGCGGGCTGTGGTGATCAGGTTCGTTGAAGGCCGGTTAAAATTCGGTGGTGCGGAGAACAGCGCACCATTTCCATCGGCGGTGGTGGTGTTTACTCCGGGGAAAACAGCGTCGGACGGGCCGGTTGTGAGATCCATGCGGGTGAAATAGTGTGGCGCTCAACGCGGTAAAAGAAGCGCTGAATAAAGTTAAGCAGGCCGGGGACGATGTTGATAAGCTTTACACGGTGGCTGACATGCTTGACCGGGCCATGCAACGGGTGAGATGCGCGATAAACGGGCTTTGGCTTCCTAAGAAGAAGGTGGGGTAAATGCTCTGGCGTACGCGCTTCCTAGTCGGATTTTGTGCGGTTTGCTGGCCTGGTGGGCCGGATAGGGATTTCGCTGGCCCGTTCGCGACGGATAACCGGGGCCTGAAGCCCCGGCCCGGATGGACGGCGGGCCGGCTTCCCCCAAAAATTCCTCCCCTTTCCTTTCGCCCGGCTCAGTGCCGGGCTTTTTTTGTATAACCCGGGCGCGGCCGGAAAATCTCCCGGGGAGGAAGGGGGGGACGTTTTCTGTACCCCGTGTCCGGCTGCGCTACAAACAGAAAGGAGCTGTTTTTTGTGAAGAACCCCGGACTTGCGGCGGTGCTTAGTTTTTTGATCTGCGGTCTGGGTCAAAGCATCTACGACGCCTACAAGACGGCTGAAATTAACAAAGGGGCTGGTGGAAGTGTCGCCGGGTAAAGCTGGAGTCATCTTCCTGCTAGTTGCCGTGCTACTGGTTCTCGCGGCACCCGTCCTGGCTAATGAGCAGCAGGTGCAGGCCGGTTCCACCGGGATCCAGCCGGTGAGTCCGGAGCAGTTCGCCCAGAAGACCAACAGCATGATCGACGCGGCGTACAAGGCCGCCGGGCCTGTCGCGGACGCCGTGGCCAAGATTATGCTGGCCGTGTCAGGGCTGGCCGCGCTACTGGTGCTCTTTAGCGGCATGAAGCTCTTCCAGAAGGTTGTCGGCGCGGTCCTGTCCATAGGTTTCGGCATACTGCTGTTCTACGGGGCGCCGTACATCGTCGGGCTGGTCAAGGGACTGGCCCAGTACGTGACGAGGTAGTTAATTATGGGATTTGAGGTCTACGGTGTCGGGAATTCTCCGGGCGCGGGGCAGGAATTCACCGGCAGGGTATGGGACGTGTTACTTTCGGTGCACAGGTTGCTCCTTGACGTAGCAGGCCCGGTGTCGCTTGTCGTAGGAGCCGCGTCCGCCGTGTGTTTGATAATAGCGGCATTCTTTCCGGAAATGAGAAAGAGGATGATTGCCAGCATAGCTTTTGCGCTTTTAGGTCTCCTGTTTCTCTATGCGGTTCCGCTGTTTGTCGGGCTGATGCAGTATTTGGGAAATACAGTTCAAAAAGGGGGTATGTGAGGTGCTGCAAAAAAGTGTTCCGGCTGTACGCAGGGCTTTTTCCCGGATATCGTTTTTTGTGTTTTCGATCTTCACGCTGGTTTACGCTCTTCCTGCCTATGCCGAAAAGATTGAAGTCTTCGGGACGGAGATGAACTCAACTTTGACAGTAAAAGCCGGTTTTAGGCTCCATCAACTCTTGAAAACCCAGTAAAATCAAGGATGTATATTGGGATTATCAAAAAATGTTGTGCCACGTATACCATTTACTGTCTTTAAATATCCAATATTGCCATGTTATAATGATTATGCTATGTTTGTCAGGACAAAAACCTTCGCCAATAAAGATGGCACCAAAAGGACGTACTTACAAATAGTTGAAGGTGTTCGTGAAAACGGTAAAGTACGCCAGAAAGTTGTTGCTAACCTGGGCCGCATTGAAGATGCCCAGTCGGGTAGCCTCGACCGTTTAATTGAAAGC